>JBFWYU010000018.1:0-88075 GCA_050186075.1 Bacteroidia bacterium | reverse complement strand
TAAAGCCAATAATATCTCCCTCGGCCGCACCGCCCTCGCCCACATTACAAAAGACTCCAACACCCGCAAAGCCTATCAGCCCCAGGACCTTGACTATTATTCCGACAAAGGCGAAAGCGCCTACCGCCCCTGGATTACCGTAAACGAACTGAAAAAGATAAACAACTTCACTTACAAAGGCGGCATCATTGTAAAGCAGTTTAAAGAACTCGAAAACGGTGTTGTGGAAATCATAACCTGGAACAAACAAAAAAATGAAGAAGAAATTTTTCGCACGCAGAAATTGGTGCTTGCGCCAGGCGTGCTCGGCACGGCCCGCATCGTGCTGCGCTCCTTCAATAAAGAAAATCAAACGCTGCCTCTGCTCTGCAATCCGTATGCTTATTTCCCCTGCATCAATAGTTCGCAACTTGGAAAAACGTTTCAGCGCAACACCACCGGCTTTGCACAGCTCTCGCTTTTTCATGACAACAATATGCAGGGCGATGACATTGCCATGGCTTCGCTCTACAGCTACAAATCACTGATGCTCTTTCGCATCATCAAAGAAGCTCCCGTCAACTTCCGCGATGGAATTTCACTCATGAATTTCCTCATGCCTGCCTTTGTCATCATGGGCTTACATCATCCCGAAAAAAGAGGCGATAACAAAACACTCAACCTCAGAAAAGACAACTCAAAAATCACCGGTGATAGTTTACAGGCAGAATACCGTCTGAGCGAAAGCGAGCTACACAAAATCACATCCCGCAACAGCTTGTTCAAAAAAGCCATGCGCAAACTCGGTGCCCTTCCCGTTAAAATGATCGACCCCGGAATGGGCTCCAGCATTCACTATGCAGGAGTTCTTCCTTTTGAAAACGAACACAAACCCTTTTCGCTTTCACCCGATGGAAGATTGCACGGAACACAAAATGTTTTTGTGGCTGATGGTTCCGGCTTTCGCTTTCTTCCTGCAAAAGGTTTAACATTGAGTTTAATGGCAAACGCGCACAGCGTTGCACAAAATGTGTTGAAACAAAACTAAATGAACACGAACCCCACCATAGCAATTTCAGGTGCAACCGGTTTCATCGGTTCGCAGTTGTGTGCTCATTTTGTTCAGCAGGGTTATCGCGTAATCGGCTTTTGCAGAAGCACTCCTGTCAATGCAATCAATAATGTGGAATACCGAATCTTCAATCTTGAATATAATCCCGATGCAACGCTTTTTAAAGATGCAACGGTGTTTATTCATTGCGCTTATTTAAAAGGTGAGGAAGCAAAAGCCACCAACATTGAAGGAACAAAAAGAGTGTTGCAGGCCTCACGCAATGCAGGCGTGAAGAAAAATATATTCTTCAGCAGCATGTCGGCCCATGCCGATGCACTTTCTGCCTACGGTCAGCAGAAATTTCAATTGGAAAAAGAATTTTACGGAATAAATGATGCCATCATCCGACCCGGATTAGTAATTGGCAAAGGTGGATTATTTCTGGAAATGGTAAAGCACATACAAACAAAAGGCATTGTTCCGCTTATTGACGGAGGCAATCAACCGCTTTACACTGTTCATAGTTCAGATGTTTTGAACGCAACTGAAACTATCATCACTAAAAACCTGAACGGAGTTTTCACAGTGGCAGAGCCATCTGCCGTTGCTTACAAAGACTTTTACAAAGAGTTAGCGAGCGTACTCAACAAAAAAGTATGGATGCTTGCCATCTCTTATACGCTGATAGAAAGCCTGCTTTCGCTCACCAAATTCTTAGGAATAAAAACCGGAGTGGGCAAAGAAAACCTCCTGGGATTAAAGGCACTGAAAACGTTTGAGTTTTCAGATGACTTAAAAAGAATTGGCTTTACACCAATCAACTTCAAAGAAAGTTTAAGAATGTTTCTACAGAGCTGAAAATGCTGCAACGTTTTATTCTTCTGCTCTTTTCAGTCATTGCCATCTGCGAAACCTTTGCGCAGCATCCCTTTTATTACAACATCACGGATGAAGACGGTTTGCCTTCCAACGAAGTATATTCCATTGTTCAGGATAATTTCGGCTACATCTGGATAGGCTGCGATGCAGGTCTTTTCCGTTACGATGGTTTTAATTTTAAATCCTATACCAGCAGCAAACAAAACGGACGCAGCATTTCGTTTTTGCAGGTGGATAAAAAGGGCAGGGTGTGGTGCAAAAACTTCAGCGGTCAGGTTTACCGTGTTCAGGGCGACTCGCTTTTTGTCGCAGCCGATTTTTCGGGCAGAACAAGTGCGGTGCCCCAGTTTTCGCTGGACGATGATTGCAATGTGTATGTCAACAACATCAATACCATTGAGGTTTTCAGCGAAAATGGAGACAGCCTTAAAACCTATACACTGCCCGAAAGAGAAAATAAAATTCAGGACATAACAGAGTTGATCTGTTTCAACGGCAAAGTATTCTTCTGCCGCAGGATGATGGGTTTCTATATGCTGGATATAAAAACAGAAAGTATAAAACAACTCGCCTGCGACACGCTTTGCGATGAGCTGTATAACCGGAATCTGTTTGTGAAAATGAACAATGATTTATTTCTGCTTGCCGAAACTCCCGGAAACCCCAACACATATTTTGTAAAAATCACGGAAAATAAAATTGAGTTCATTCAGTCATTTTCAATAGAGAAAGAAGGCAGCAGAAATTACATGGCTTACAGCGACAGGAAAAATGAGAAATGGCTCTGCTCTTCCAATGGTGTCAGTCGTTTAAATGAGTATTCAAACCATCAGTTTCTTTTGCCCGCACAAAGAGTAAGCAACATGCTCCACGACCGCGAAAACAATTACTGGTTTACCACCTTAGAGCATGGCTTGTTTGTTATTCCCTGCATGGAAGTGCAAAAAATGAACAGCACAAATTCCGGTTTGAACGAAGATAATTTTTCAGCAATCGCATCACTTGAAAACGGAAACCTGCTTGCAGGTTCATATACCGGTGAACTGTATGAATTAAACCTGTCTGATAAAAGCACTAAACCTGTTTTTAAAGACCGGCAACAAAAGTTTATTACCGTAAAAAGAATACGCGAAACTAAAGACTACCTGCTGGTTTCGCGCGGCAGAATTTGCATAACCCATAAGCAAACCGGAAAAGCAGTTTATCCCCGCTTTTCAAATTTTCGTGATTTGGATTTACTGGGCGATACCTTGTTTTTTGTAATGCCCGAATCAGCAGGAAAAATTCACATCAATGATTTATTGGAAAACAAAAAGACTGGCTACATACCCTTAGGTAAAGCAGGTGGCAGGGCTTTAGAAATGGATGTACCGAACCATGCTGTTTATTTTGCCCTAAACGAAGGAACATTCAGTTACACCAACGGAAAACTGAACGAACTGAAAGACGGCAGTGAAAAGATTTATGCCAACTCACTCTCCTTTTCAGAAGGCATGTTATGGATTGCTTCCGTATCCAATGGTATTTATGGAATACAGGGAAATAAAATTGTCACTCATTTCACAAATAAAAATGGCTTAAGTGAAAACACCATGCGTTACATAAAAGCGCATAATGCAACTCTTGTATTTTGTTCAACAGATTTTCTTTACCGCGTTGACCTGAAGACTACTAAGCTCTCAAAATTTAACATCACCTCCGGCATCAATCCCAAAGACATCAACGCGATTGAAATTACCGACTCGCTTATTGTTCTGGCAACCAACAAAGGCCTGGTTTATTTTCCGTTAGCACTTTCTGATTTCAATCCTGTTGAGCCGGGTATCTCTGTTTCATTGGTAACGCATGCCGATAGTATTCTTAATTTTTCTTCTTCTGTTCAGCTTCCTTACAACAACAGCAATTTCAGGATATATTTTTCTTCTGCGGCTTTCCGCAGTCGCGGAAAGTTTACCTATCAGTATCGTTTAAAAGGACTGGATACAACATGGGTTACAACACCGGCATCCGTTAATTACGCTGTGTTTTCATCTGTTCCGCCCGGTGATTTTTTGTTTGAAGTGCGTGCAGTAAATGAAAGCGGAGTGCAGAGCAAAACAGTTGCAAGCATAGGTGTTTCGGTAAGCAGTCCTGTTTGGCAGCAATGGTGGTTTTATGTATTGATTTCTGTTTTGTCCGTTGGCCTGGTGGTGTTAATTTATCAATTCCGCATACGTTACCTGACACGTAAAGCCGACTTGCAAAACAAACTAACGGCCTCGCAACTGACCGCATTAAAAGCCCAGATGAATCCGCACTTTATGTACAATGCACTCAACTCCATTCAGGATTTGATTTTGCAGAGCGACATAAAAAACACCAACTATTATCTCAGTCGTTTCAGCTCGCTTATGCGCAAAGTACTGGATGCTTCGGGCAGCAATGAAATTACATTGAATGATGAAGTGGAAATGCTGGAACTCTACCTGGAACTTGAGAAGCTGCGCTTCGGAAATGATTTTACCTACACGATTACGGTTCAAAAAGGAATTAGCAGAGACGAAACAAAACTCCCTTCATTGATTTTGCAGTTGTTTGTTGAAAATGCAATTAAGCACGGCTTGCTGCACAAAAAAGGAGACAAAAAATTATCGGTCGAGTTTTTAGTACACAACAACATATTGGTTTGTTCCGTAACAGACAACGGTGTGGGGCGGACACGTTCAGCAGAAATCAAACAGCGTTCTGCATTAGCGCATCAATCCTTTGCAACTAAAGCAACCGAGAAAAGATTGGAGTTGATTAATTCATCGCGCCAGAAGAAAATAAAACTGCAAGTGATTGATTTGATGGAGGGGGAGAAAGCATTGGGGACAAAGGTGGTGCTGGAAATTCCATTGGTGTCAGCCTGAGCATAGTCGAAGGCTTTAATAACTGATGCTTCGACTACGCTCAGCATGACATCATTTGCTTATGAACTGAAATCTACATTTAATGAAACAAATCAAAATTTAAAGTATTGCATTAGTAAATTTGTCCGCAATGGAGCCCAAAATTAAAGCCATACTGATTGATGACGAAGAGCGTGCACGCAACACACTGAAAAAGCTGCTTGCCGATTTTTGTCCCGAGGTAGAAGTGCTTGCAGAAGCAGTCAATGTTCCCGATGGCGTGTTGGCCATCAATCAACACCGCCCGCAATTGGTTTTTCTGGATATTGAAATGCCCGATTACAACGGTTTTGAACTGCTCAGTTTTTTTCGCGAAGTGGACTTTGAAATCATATTTGTAACAGCCTACAACGATTATGCTTTAAAGGCTTTTGAAGTTTCGGCCATTGATTATTTATTAAAGCCGGTTGATATTGATAAGCTGAAATTGTCCGTTGCAAAAGTTCAGCAGAAACTGAAATTCTTTGATATGCAGCCGCGCCTGGATTTGCTGAAAGAAAATTTTCGCAACGAGCAGTTCAGTAAAATTGCTTTGCCCGTTGCCGATGGTTTGTTGTTTGTTGATGTTGCAGAAATAGAATTGCTGGAAGCCGATGAAGCCTACACGCACGTGTTTTTGAAAAACAGTTCTTCTGTTTTAGTTAGCAAAAAATTAAAATTCTTTGAAGAAGTTCTTTCCTCGCGCCCTAATTATTTCCGTTGCCACCGCTCGCATATTGTGAACATTAATTTTTTAAAAAAATACGGCAAAGGCGAAGGTTCGCTGCTGCTGGAGAACGGCAAAACCATTTATGTAGCCCGCGAGCGTAAAGCCGAGTTTGAGCAATTGCTGAAAGACAATAAAATTACGGTAGGCTGACACTGCCGTTCATGAACTGAAAACAACGGTTCGTGAAATCCGGCTTTCTTCTTCATGATTGTGTTTTCATCTTTGCGTGAAACCACAAAAACTAAAAACAACATGAAGAAAATTTACACAACGTTTTTATCACTTTTAGCACTTACAAGTGCTATGGCACAGGTGCCTGTGCCGACTACCGGACTTGTTTCGGAATATACATTTACAGGAAATGCCAATGACGGAGTTGGCTCAGTAAACGGAAGTGTTACGGGCGGAACGTTAGTAGCTGATCGTTTCGGAAACGCAAGTTCGGCCTACAATCTTGCATCAGGGCAATTTATAGGTTTGGGCGATAATTTTGATAACATCACCACGGGAAGCAATGCCACTTTTTCGTTTTCATTTTGGGTAAAATTCAGTAACGTTAACTCAGCTTACCACAGCATTATCAATAAAGCATCATTTGAAACATTGTGCACCACAGCCGGTCGCCAGTTTACAATAAGGCTTAACGATGCCAATAAACTGGAGTTAACAGGTTATGGCTCTATTACTGCAGGTAATTATGTTACTTACCAAACAGCTTCAACACTCAGTTCAGGGCAATGGTATCATGTTGTAATGGGTGTAGATATGGCACTTCTGTCAGGTGGAAATATAGCAGGCGGATTAAAGGTTTACGTTAATAACACACTTCAAACCATGTCTCAAGCTACACTTGTTGGCGGTGGTTTAGGATCAGGAATGGGCAATGGAACAGCACACATGGGAATAGGAGCATTTTTGGGTACTGCCGGTGCTATTTGTTCTGCAACACAATACCTTGAAGGGGCTTTTGATGATTTTCGTGTTTATAATCGCGTGTTAACTGCGCAAGATGCGAATGACCTTTATTATGAAAATGTTCTGCAGGGCGGTTTGGTTTCGCGTTATAGCTTTAATGCAGGCGATGCTACCGATGATGAGGGAAGCAATGACGGAACAGTAACAGGAGCAGCCTTAACAACGGATCGTTTCGGGAATCCAAATCAGGCTTATGCTTTTGATGGTAACGATTATATCAATTGCGGGAATAATTCTACATGGAATTTATTGCTCTCTCCCGGTATTACCATGTCGGCATGGGTAAAAACCAATGCAACTTTTGGTGCTTCTCTGGCTGGTATTTTAACCCGTTGGGGTGGCACTTCAAGTTCTGACGAGTATGCTTTTTTTCTGGCCAACACTACCGGAAGACAAACAATGGCAATCAATACTCCTTCGGTTAATGGTGTAGCAGCTACCACAAATATTAATGATAATGTATGGCATCAGGTGGTGTTTACATTTGATAAAGCAACAGGTGTGCATAAAATGTATGTTGATGGTGTGCAGACTTACACCAATACCATTGCAGGTGGAATTGCAACCATTACAGTCCCTCAGAGTGTAGTGATTGGTGCGCAGTGGACAAATGGTACGCCAACCCGCTATTTTAACGGAAGTATTGATGATATTGGTGTTTATGCAGAAGCTTTAACTGCACAGGAAGTATCAACGCTTTACAATCAGGAAGCATTTGGTTGCAACCCTGCAGTTATTTCGCAGGACCTTAATAGTGTTAACTATTTCTGCCCCGAAGTTGGTTCAGTTGATTTGAGTGTTACTGCAACGGGCGATAATCTTACGTATCAATGGCAATCATCGCCTGATGGTTCAACATGGACAGATATTAATGGAGCAGAAAGCGCAACCTATACTGCAACAGCAGCAAATTATTATCATGTGGTAGTTACTTCAACTTGCGGAACCCCTGTTACATCAGCAACTACACAGGTTGTGGCAGCAAATGCAAATACAGCAGGTATTGTACTTGGCAGCGGCAACGGAACTATTTGTTTCGGGGATCAGATATTGTTGGTTAGTCAGGTAGGGCAAACCTCTACATTAGAATGGCAACCTACCGGACAGACTTCGGCTAACATTACAGTTAATCCTACTACAACAACTACCTATACGGTAACGGCAACGGCTACTACCACAGGTTGTGTTGCTTCAGCCCAACAAACTATTACGGTTATCCCTGATTTGGATGGATACCCGGTAACATTTAATGCCGGATACATTGAAATTGGTGATACGCTTACAAATATTCAATGGTATCACGAAGGCAATTTGGTAAATGGTGCAAACAGCTACAGCTATTTGCCTCTTGTTAATGGTGCATACACAGCAACCTTTACTTATATGGGTTGTAACTATACTACTGCTTCCTACTTTTATGTATATGTGGGAGCCGAAGAAATACAGGTTTCACGTTTTTCTGTATTTCCAAATCCAACAGCAAATAACTTAACTGTTGAAACTCAGGAAGCAGGGCACTTTGTGCTGAGCAACATTGTTGGCGAAGCATTGTATGCACAGCAAATACAAAACAAAGCAGTAATTGATATGAATGCTTTTGCAGCCGGAATTTATTTCCTGACCGAAGTTAATTCAGGCAAAACAATTAAAGTGGTGAAAGAATAAACAATGTGGGGGTTCTGATTGTGGCAGAACCTTTCTTTGAAAAGCCGTTTCCGGTATGCCGGAGCGGCTTTTTTAATTAAAATACCCCTTGTGCCAGGTATTCACCGTTGGTAATAACAATGGTGGTACTGTCTGATGGGTTGAAAAAACTCCCTGAAAAAATGCCGCTGTACTCACGATGGGTTGGTGTTCCTGCCTGATGCACCGTAAGGTTCCCTGCTACAGATGTCCATGTTTGCGAATTGCTATGAAACTCCATAATGCCTGCCATTCCCGTTGAAGTTATGGCTGTGTCGGTTACACTTGCGCTCAATGGCGGAAACTCAAGAATAAAATAATCGTTGGAGCCGACAACTGCGCCATTGCCATGTATGCTTATCAGCGGTGTTACTCCGTTAGTATTTAGTGATGCACCTACAGAAGTTGTTGATGCCGCCCACACAACTCCATCTATGTTTGCTCTGAAATATAATCCGAAGTCTCCGCTTTCGTCCGTGTCATTTAAATCGCAGGAAGAGAAGCAGAGCAGCATTGCCGCTGAAAGCAGGCAGATTGATTTGTTTAACATAGTGTAGTTTTATAAATTAGTGAGGAGGCGGCAGAAAGGTAGTTTAATAAGCAACAATAAACACAATATCAATCAGGCTATGCTATTTACGTTTTAAATTTATCTTTGCTTTTTTACTACAAATGCTAATCGAAGATTTTATAAAAATGTTTGAAGCCGAACTGGCTGACATATTACCCGGCACAATAAAGCCCGAAACTGTTTTTAAACAACTGGATACATGGAATTCAATGCAGGCGTTGATTTTAATCGCAATGGTTGATTCTGAGTATGGGGTAACACTCACCGCTGAAAATCTGAATAATTGTATAACAGTTGCTGATTTATTTTCTGTTGTTCAGAGCAAAAAAGCAGCATTTAACTCCTAACCCCTATTTGTGTTTACTGTTTCAGGCATAAAACTAAGCGGACTTGCGGTAAGCGTGCCGAAACAAAAGGTTTCTAATCATGATTATCCTTTTGCCACAATCAAGGAGAAAGATCTATTTGTTAAAACAACAGGAATAGAAAATCGCAGAATAGCACCTGAAGGTTTAACTGCATCTGATCTTTGTTTTGAAGCAGCAGATAAACTGATGCATGAAATGCAATGTGATAAATCTGAAATAGGTGTTTTGATTTTTATTTCCCAGACACCTGATTGGATTATTCCTCCTACAGCTATCAGGTTACAACACCGGCTCAGATTGTCTAAAAACTGTATTGCACTTGATATAAATTTGGGCTGCTCAGGCTATGTTTACGGACTTTCAGTAATCTCCTCCTTGCTAAAAACAACAGGCGCAAAAAAAGGATTATTATTAGTAGGTGATGTTTCTTCTTCCGTAGTGTCTGAAAAAGACAAAAGCACTTCGCCTATTTTTTCTGATGCAGGCAGCGCAACAATATTGGAGGTTTGTGGTGATGAGAATAAAATCCATTTTAGTCTCCACAACGATGGTGAAGGTTATGATGCTATCATTATTCCTGATGGTGGAATGAAAAACAGGTTTTCTCCTGTCTCACTTGAATTTCAAAAAATCTCAGAAGGAATTGAGCGTAATAAAACACACTTGATTATGAATGGGGTGGATGTATTTAATTTTTCGTTACGAGAAGTTGCTCCCGATGCAAATAAATTG
This sequence comes from Bacteroidia bacterium, assembly GCA_050186075.1. Taxonomy (GTDB): domain Bacteria; phylum Bacteroidota; class Bacteroidia; order SXHM01; family SXHM01; genus SXHM01. The sequence continues at coordinate 78,195 of JBFWYU010000018.1, read as the reverse complement.
CTGGAATATTGCGGAAAAAAAACTAAGGATGTTGATTATTTTGTTTTTCATCAGGCTAATTTACTGATGAATGAAAGCATCCGAAAAAAACTTGGTTTAGAACCTGAAAAAGTTCCGTATTCCTTGAAAGATTTCGGAAATACAAGTTCTGCCTCGATTCCTACTACGCTGGTAACCCAATTGCGCGAACAACTTACAAACGAAAAATTATCTTTGTTGCTTTCAGGTTTTGGTGTTGGCCTTTCGTGGGGTACAGGTATTTTGGAAACAGATAAAATTACATGTCTTCCGCTAATTGAATTGTAAAATGGAGCAAAGGGATTTTTCAATAGTTGTACCGGTTTATAACAGCGCAAAAACGTTGGAAGAGCTTTATGTGCGCATGGATAAATTCTTCACTAAAAAACAAAGATCATTCGAGGTTATTTTTGTTGATGATGGCAGTGCAGACAATAGCTGGCAAGTGCTTTCAACGTTAAAAAAACAAAGCCCTCAAACTATCACAGCCGTAAAACTCACACAGAATTATGGTCAGCACAATGCTCTTTTTTGCGGATTGACTTTTGTAAAAGGTGATTGGGTAATAACCATTGATGATGATTTACAAACGCCTCCGGAGGAAATCGAAAAACTTTTATCCACGCAAGAAAATGCCGGAGCAGACCTTGTTTATGGCTATTATGAAAAGAAAGAACATTCCTTCATTCGCAATCTGGGAAGTTGGTTTGTTGAAAAAACATTTAAAAACTTTGCCAATACATCAGGCAAAGGCTCTTCATTTAAACTAATCAATGCTTCGGTGATAGAAAAAGTTATTTCACGGAATTACCGCATGTTTTTTTTAGATGAAATTCTTGCCTGGCACACCGATAACATTACGCATGTTGTGGTAAATCATTTGCCAAGAAAGGAAGGAAAGTCGGGCTACACGCTGTTTAAGTTATTTAAAATCACACTGAAGTTGGTGGTAGGGTATACGGCATTTCCACTGAAGATAATTTCATGGTTTGGCTTATTGTCAGCACTGATTTGCCTCGGGTTTGTAGTCTATTTCATCTATATGAAATACACCTACGGAGCAGCGTTGGGTTTTACTACTCTTATTGTTTCCATTTTCTTTTCAACCGGTTTAATTCTTTTCAGCCTTGGTATTATTGGTGAATATGTGCGCAGGTTATATATCGGTGAAACAGGAAAGCCATCTTTTACCGTGAAAACCGTTCTCTGATGATTATCCGCAATTTCGGAATTACACTTTCACAACTTACACTCGAAGATATTGAATTGGTGCGCTACTGGCGCAATTCCAAAGAGATCAGCAGTGTTATGGAATATCAGAAATTCATAACAGAAGAAGAGCAGAAGAAATGGTTTAATTCATTAAACCCGCTTTCTGATTTTTATTTTCTGATTAATTACAATGGTGTGAAAGTTGGTTTAATTCATACCTCGCACATAAACTGGAAAGATAAAACTGCTGATGCAGGTCTGTTTGTTTGGGACAAAAATTATTTGGGAACACACATTCCTGTGCTTGCTTCGCTTGCCATGTTGGAGTGCTTCTTCGAGAATTTCGGATTAGAGAAATATTCTGCAAAAGTTGGTCGCGAAAATAAAGTTGCGATTCGCTACAATCTCACATTGGGTTTTCAGTTTCATGAAAAATCAAGCGATACCAATTTTGATTTTTACGTTCTTAAAAAGCAGAATTATTTACTGGCTTCAGAAAAACTTAAAAGATTTGCTGCAACAGTTTCTTCTGAAAAACCGCAATTGGAAATTGCATCTGAGTTGCTGAATGAACTAAAAAAGTTGAACGTCTGATTTATCAGGCTGTAACTGTTGTTTCCTCTTTTGAGAAATCGTAATTCTTGTAATCGGTAATAATGTTGTAAAGCGTATCGCGCTCAACAGGATGGCGATTTACCTGTTTTATAAGCTCTACCAGTTCATGTGTGGTAAGCGCAGGTGTCTGTTCTTCTGAGCCTGCCATTGAATAGATTTTTGTGGAGTCGTCAATCGTGCCGTCAATATCATCCACACCAAATTGTAAAGATAATTGTGCGGTGTTTCTTCCTATCATTGGCCAATATGCTTTGATGTGCGGAAAATTATCCATGTAAATGCGAGAGATAGCGTAATTGCGCAAATCTTCAATCGTGCTTACTTCCACAATATGTGACATCTGGTTGTCTTTATTGCGAAATTTCAATGGAATGAACGTATTGAAGCCATTGGTTTTATCTTGTAAGTTACGAAGACGGTCCATGTGGTCAACACGATGTTCAAACTTTTCAATGTGGCCGTAAAGCATGGTTGCATTGCTAGGCATACCTAATGAATGAGCTGTTTCATGAATTTCCAACCACTCATCAGCAGTACATTTATCTTCACAAATCTGTTTACGTATTTCTGGATGAAAAATTTCTGCACCACCACCGGGCAGAGAATTCTGTCCGTGCTCTTTCAGAATTTGCAACCCTTCCCTGAAACTCACTTTAGCCTTCTTGCACATATACTCCAACTCAACAGCTGTAAAGGCTTTTACGTGTATCTCAGGACGGATTTCTTTTATTTTTTTTATGAGATTGGCAAAATACATTAGTCCCATTTTCGGGTGCACACCACCAACGATATGAACTTCTGTTATTGGTTTTCCGTCATAGCTTCTCAGCTTGTTCAGAATTTGTTCTTCGCTTAATTCCCAACCTTCTTCTTTCTCTTTAAGCAGTCGAGAGTAGGAGCAGAACTTGCAATCAAATACGCAGATATTAGTTGGCTCCACATGAAAATTGCGGTTGAAATAAACATAATCACCATGCCGTTTTTCACGAATGTAATTTGCCAATGTTCCAAGAAAACCAAGTTCGCCTTTTTCATACAGCAACACACCTTCATCAAAAGATATGCGTTGCGAGTTAAAAACTTTTTCTGCTATTTTTTTCAGTTCAGGACTAACCGAACTTTTTTCTAAAAATGATTTCACGGTATTATCTTAACAAAGTAACAGTTCCGGTTCGCGTATACTCAAAACCTGCAGCCGACTGAAAATGGAACGAATAAACATAAACACCTTGCGGAACAAGTTTTCCGTCTAAAATACCATTCCAGCCTTCGTATTTATCCTGAGTCATAAAAATGCGTTCGCCCCAGCGAGTGTAAATTTCCATCATGTAGTTTTCGTCAGCAACAAATAGTGTAACCGGAATAAAAATCTGATTCAAGCCATCCGGTGCAAAAGCATTAGGCACAAAAAAGTTGGGCAATTGATAAGCGCAGGCAACATTTGATGTGCTGGTTTCAACAAATCCAAATGGATTTCCTACATCTTCCAGTGCATAAATATAATAACAGAATGTTCCGTCACCTTCAACGATGTCAGCAACATTGTCAACATAAAAAGTATCGGAAGGCGCAACGGTTGCAAGCGGAACTATATCAAAAACACCATCAATACTGCGGTAAATGGTGTATGCTGCTACATTGCCTAACCAACCTTCATAGTGATTCCAGTTCAGGTAGTTTTTGCGGTCTGCTTTTCCTTCAGCAACAAGGTAAATGGTGCGTGCATATTCAGATGTATCAACATCTGCTCCGCAACTGTCAACTGCAATTACGTTGTAGTAGTAGCTGCGCTCGCTGCTTAATGCAGTGTTGTCGAAATAATAAATAGTGGGCAGGTTTGTAAATGGTGTAGTTCCTACAGTATTGAAAAGCACATTGTCTTCGGAACGTGAGATTCTGTATTCAATCACATCTGCCGCTGTATCAACGTGTGCATAAAGATCAACACCTCCTGTTTGCGGAACAGTAACTGTACGAATATAACCGAACAACGGAGCAACAGGAATTTCAGCAAGAATACAGGTATCGTTAGAAGCTGCTGATTTTGTTTGTCCAGCATCCCACGCACGCACATAATAACAGTAGATTGAATTGGCTGTCAGATTTTGGTGAATGAAGGTTGTGGTTGTTCCGCCAACGCTTCCCGCAAGCGTTCTGGTTCCTCCATCTTGCGAGTAATAAACTTCGTATTGCGATACTCCGTTGCTCCATCCTGTGTAGGCGTTCCATGAAAGATTTGCCTGACGCAAACAAATGTCAACATTAGCTCCGAGGAAAATAGAACTGTGTATATCGCCCAGCGGACTGGTATTATCGCAACTGTCAATTGCTGCTATGCGATAGGTTTCTGAAGTAGTACCTGCTGCTGAGTTGCCGTTCAGGTAATACGTGTTATTCAATCCCCAAACGGTGTCAATCGGTGTCCACGAATTATTGATGTTCTGATAAATGATATAACCTTCTGTATCACCCGATGGATTTACATTCCAACCAATCCCGGCCTGATTTAATCCTGCCGTAACATCCACACTTACCGAGTCAATTGAAGGCGAGGCAGGCGGTGTTAAGTCTTCAAACAAATCGCCATCAACAGACGAAACAGATATGCAGCCTTCATCGTCTTCAATTTCCACACGGTAGTTGATGAAGGCATCGCATAATGTAATTTCATCATCGTAAGTTAATCCTTGTGTTGAATCAATTAGTACCCAAGTGCCGGTTGGGAATTCACGATAGATGCGATAATAACCGCTGTATGTTGTAGTTGGAAGTGGAGTTGACAGTGCATTCCATGTCAGAGATGCAGAACCTGTTCCCGGATTTGTAACATCTAATAAAATACTTTGCAGCGTGTCGGTTGGTTCGGTAAATACCTCGCCATTGCAGCCCGAGCGGGTTCTTATGTAATAGTAATGACTGGTTGCGTTTGCCCCGGCACCGGTGTGGGTGTAGGTTGTTGTATTAATGTTAAAAATACTGTCAATCACAGTGTATGGTCCTGTTTCGCTTGTTGATTCATAAATGTGATAACTGTCGAATCTGTTATCAGGGTCGGCAGGCGGAACCCAGGTCAGTTGCACATCTCCGTTAGGCAGCACAGAAACACAGCGGAATGAGGGCGGAGGAACAGTGGCCCAGGCTTCAACAGTTATAGAAACAGTAATGATGCTTACTGCTGGAGCAGGACAAAAATCATCTGCAACCCGAAATACAAACGTGTAGGTATTGGATGTAGTAGCACAAATATCATTGTAGGCAATATGGTTACAGTCGGTTTGCCATGTAAATGTTGTGGATGCGCCTTGTGGTCCTGAAATAATAGGCGGTGGATTTAACGTAGCACAGGGCGGATTTAAACAACCGGCACCTGTATTTGTAAAACCTGTTCCGTATTGACTGCCTGTGGAATTGATGGTAACCGTTTGCGGATTTCCGTTGGGTAAAAATTCAGGGTCAACACCTGATAGATTAAAAGTTACTAAGTCGCCTGCTGTAACGGTAGCATTGAAGCCAGTAAAAATTCCTCCCGGAGGTGCAACAATTGGTTTGGTATTCTGAGCGCAACCGGCAAGAATGGTTACCTGGATTTCACGATAAATCTCTGCAACTAAAACACCACATTTCCAAGCTTCCACTTTTACTATAGTTACAAAATTTCCGGGAGTAAATGAGGTAAATGAAACTTCTCCTGTATTTATATTTAGCTGGGCAGGTACATTGGATGGATTAAATGATTGATCAGGAAGCGGATTATTGGGACTATAAGGATTAATGTAAGTTAATTCAGCTGGATTGGTAGATGTCCAGGCACCGAAAAAATCATCTAATGCGTTACTCCACTGGTAAGAAAGCGAGTCTAACTCATTGTCAACCGCATTGTGATTATAGGTGAATGGGTAGCCTGCGCAAATAATGGTGGCAGGTTTTTCAATAAACTGTGGAGATGAGTCGAAGCAGGGGTTTGTGTTTTGTCCGTTGTAGGCAAACATTTTTGCTCGAAGAACGAAGCCTTCATTTCCCGCATTAAGAATATTGGTAATAGCTGAATTACGGCAGCATCCGTCATACGAAAAAATCCACCCTTCGGGCGGAGGAGTTCCTGTTAGTGTTACAGGGGCTGTCTGGAATATAAATTCTTCAACCGCACCCGCTGCTCCGTTAGGAGTGGCGCAGGTTATGGTTGGTCCTGTACCGTTGCATTGGGGTGATATATCGGTTTGAGAAATCAACACTAATGGAATTGAGAAAGTAGGAGAGCCAACCGTTGGATAGTTAAATACTTCCAGACCATTGCTTACATCAATTGTTATAATTCCGCTGTTGCAATCGCGGTAGCCTTTCATTGTAAACTGAAATTGACCATTCGGAAGACAAACCCATGTTATTTCACCACCCATAAGATGCGTGGCTTTTGTGCTTTCAATAGAAAGCAGCAATACTAAAAGTCCTATAAAAAACTTCTTCAAGAATTGAATTTAATAGTTCGTAAAAATACGAAACAATGTTATGATTAACAAGCATTCCGATGATTTAGACTAACTGGCTTATCAGCCAAATAAAAGCTGTGTTAAAGCGTTATTAAAAACACCTTTCGGATCCAGTTTGTTTTTCAGTTGTTTGAACTTCTCAAATTCGGGAAATGACTTGCAGATTTTCTCAGCATCTGGCGTAAATTCTTTGGGCCAGTGCGGTCTTCCGCCATAAGAATACATCAATTCTTCAAAACCAGTCATGTAGTCTTTCCAATAGCGGTTGCCATATTGGTATGCACCAATGTAGCAGGCGTCTTGTTTATAAGCCGGACTAAGCCAGGTATCATCGGCTTTTACAAAACGTACTTCCACTACAAAATTGATGTGAAACTTTCTGTTCTCAATCAACTCTTTCAATTTTTTGAGCGCCTCCGAAGCATGTTCAACGGGAATGGCATATTCCGTTTCAAAATGAACGGGTGGCATGGGAACATTAAATACCTCCCATGTTTTTTCAATGCGCGAAACCTTTTTGAAATGGATTTTATTAATCAGCTTATTGATTGGCGGAACGAGTTTTGGAAACCAATCACCCAATCTGAGCATAAAAACAAAGAATACATTCACCAGAAAGGAATCGTCCATAAATTTTTGAAAAGAAGAGCGCGGCTTCAATTCTTCCTGTGTTCTGAAATACCTGTAAATGCCAACTAACGGTGCGTGTGGAAACCACCATAGTTTTAAATGGTCTGTAGTTTTAAGTAGTTCAGGAATTTTATCAAGTGTATCTTCAAAAGGCAGCGCATACGATTCATCGCGCAGGTTAAAAACATCAACGCATTGAATGGTTAGTTCAGAAACAATGCCCAGAACGCCAAGATTTATCCGCACTGCTGGAAGCAGTTCTGCATTTTCGTTTTCATTGATAGTCAAAATTGAGCCATCGGCTAAAATAAGTTTCATCCCAATAATTTGTGTGGAAATGTTGCCGAACTTTATTCCTGTTCCGTGGGTGCCGGTTGCAGTAGCACCTGCAATACTTTGCTCAGAAACAGAACCAAGATTGGCAAGCGAAAGTCTGTTTTCACGTAGAATTACATTCAGGTTTTTCAGGCGAATTCCTGCCTGAACGGTAACCTGTCTCCTTTCTTTGTCAATGTTTAAAACCTTGCTGTAGTTATCAAGGTTAATCAGGTAATGTGTCGGCAAAGCCAATGCCGACCATGAATGTGCAGCACCAACCAGTTTTATCTTTTTGTTTTTAGTAACAGCGTTTTTTACGATTTCTATAATTTCATTTTCGTTCGCAGGCTGAAAATAACTCTCAGCAACTCCGGTTACATTTCCTGCCCAGTTTTTGAATTTGTATGCCATGTGGTAAAAGTATAAAATTCATTTTCAGACCTTGAAGGTTTTTAAAACCTTCAAGGTCTTTTCCAAAAGTCTATTTTCGCCAAGTGAAAACAAAAAAACGCATTCTTGTTTGCCCGCTCGATTGGGGTCTTGGTCATGCTACGCGATGCATTCCGGTTATTCGCGAATTGCAGAAGCAAGGCGCAGAGATAGTGATTGCCGCAGATAAGCGTCCGCTTGAATTACTGAAACAGGAGTTTCCGCAATTACAGTTTATTGTTTTTCCCGGTTACGAAATTGCTTATCCCGAAAACGGAAGCATGGTATTGAAGATGGCTTTTTCTATCCCTAAAATTCTGAGAAAAATAAGTGAGGAAAAGAGATTTTTAAAGGAAGTTGTGCGCAAAGAAAATATAAACGGTGTAATTTCAGATAACCGCTACGGACTTGGAATCACTGATGTGCCCACAGTTTTGATGTTGCACCAGTTGATGATAAAATCTCCTTTTGGTGAAAGCATTTTACACAAAATCACACTCAATTATGTAAAGCAATTTTCTTTCTGCTGGGTTCCTGATTTCCCGGGTGAAAATAATTTATCGGGTGATCTTGCCCATCAATATCCTTTGCCTGCTAATGCACGTTTTGTTGGAGCACTTTCACGGTTTTCTTCTTTTGAGAAAAAGGAAGTGACAGAAAAGAAATACGATTTACTGGTAATCATTTCAGGTCCGGAACCGCAACGCACAGTTTTTGAAAAAATGATTGTGCAGCAGGTTTCCAAACTACCGCAACGAACATTAGTTGTTTTGGGGAAGCCTGAAAGTGCTGCAATGTCGGAGAAAATAGAAAATGCAGAAATTGTCTCACATTTGAACGCAGAACAATTATTCAATGCAATTTCAGCAAGTGAATTAGTCTTGACTCGTCCGGGCTATTCAACCATTATGGATTTAGCGGTAATGAAGAAGAAAGCAATCTTTGTTCCTACACCCGGGCAAACGGAGCAAGAGTATCTCGGTAATTTATATCATCAGAAAAAACTTCACCTCTGTGTTAAACAAAATGAGTTGAATGTTGCAAAAGTCATAGAACAAGTATCAGCGTTCAATGGATTTTCCGGATTTTCAGAAACTGATTTGCTTTCAGAAAATGTGAGTGAGTTTTTAAGCGCTTGTTAATCTATTCAAGCTTTCCTACCACCAACTCATAAAAATCTTCTTCACGCAAGTACTTATTAGCTAAAGCCTGAATTTCAGCAGGAGTAATGGTTTTTACTGTTTTTATCCAGCGTTGGTAGTATGAATAATCTAAATCGTATTTCAGCAGGCTGATGTATTTTTCTGCCAGGGCAAACGGCCCGTCAACATCTTTAAGGAAAACGCCCAATAAATAATTTTTTACGGTGTCTAATTCTTCCTGCGGCACAGGTTCTTCACGAAGCACTTTCATTTCATGGTAAATCTCTTTCAGTGTTGCTTTGGTAACTTCAACACCAACTTCGCTTCCAATGGACCAAATTCCTGTTGTTCCTAACGGAACAAGTCCTGAACCTATTCCATAGGTATAGCCTTTGTCTTCGCGGATGTTTGTCATTAAACGTGAACCGAAATAACCGCCAAAAACAGTATTTAAAACCTGCAGCGGAATATAATCAGGATGCGTTTTGCTGAACAGAGGACGCGCAAGTTTAATAGCACTTTGCACCACATTAGGCACTTCATGTACCTGCTTTTTAACAGGAGAGGGAAGGGGAGCGGGTGTGTTGTTATTAAATGGTGAAATCTTAGCAGGAAGGCTTTCAAATTCTTTTTTGAAAGTAGCTATAACTTCCCGTGTTACCCGACCCGAAATAATAACATCGCAATCTAAGGTACGATAATGAGCACGGTGAAAGTCTACTAATTGTTCGCGTGTTACGGTATCAAAATCTTCAGGAATAACGCGGTATCCGAACGGATGATTTTCTCCGTAAAGCATTCCGTAGATAAGTTTTGAAGCCAGCGTTGATACTTTCTTTTCGCCAGAGATCAGTTTTTGTTTGCTGTTTTCACGGTAGGTTTTCAGCTCGTTTTCGGGATACGAAGCATTCAGCAATACATCTTTTATCACCGGCAGGGTTTTATCCAGATGTTTGCTCAATGTGTAAAGCACCAGTGCCGGAGTATCGCGTGAAGAATCGGTTTTCATGTAAGCCCCATAAAAATCCAGCTTCTCCGATATCTCTTTTGAAGTGAGCGTATCTGTTCCTTCTCCTATTGCTTCAATGGTCATAGCGGCAACAAGGCGGGCAGGTTGTTTCAACGCGCCTGCCGAAAAAAGAAATTCTACCTGCAACACATCCTGTGTTCCTGAATTCAGGATATGCAGCGGTAATTCGTTTGCAAGCGTAATGTGTTCTGCTTCCTGAAGATGAATATCAGGGAAGGGTTTTACTGCGGGTTCTTTGGTTCTGTCTAAGGTTTGCATATTTTTTGTTTTACCGCTAAGGCGCAAAGGACGCGAAGTTTTATCTTCTTTGAGCCTTAGCGTTTTTGCGGTTAAGATTTCTTTGCGTGGTAATAAAGTGTTGAGCAATTGGTATCTACCAGTGTTTTTTCGGCAAGTTCTTTTACGCGTTCTCTTGTTACAGCCTGGTATTTTTCCGTTTCGTGATTTACACCTTCTGCATCTCCCATCAGTTCAAAGATGGCAAGGTTCAGGGCTTTGTTTTCCACACCCATTTCAGAAAATACAAGCGATGCTTCCATGTTGTTTTTTATTTTCTGAAGTTCGTTTTCTTCCACAACAACCGAGCGCAGTTTATTTACTTCTCCGGCAATTCCTGCTTCTGCTGCTTTCATGTCAACACCTTCCGAAACTTTTCCTGCAATTACCAATAATCCCGGGTCGCTGTCACCGGAAATATATGCGTTGATTTCGCTGAACAGTTTTTTATTTTTTACCAGTTCAACATAGAGGCGCGAAGATTTTCCGCGCGAGAATAATTCGGAGATAACATCAAAGGTATAGTAGTCGGGATTTTTGCGATCACACATGTGCCATGCTTTATAGATAGCATCATACGGCACATCAGCTGTGGTTTCCTGTTTGCGTTCTTCGGTTTGGGGTGGCTCTACGGGAAGTTTACGTTCCTTCTTTTCGCCTTTAGCAATCGGGCCGAACCATTTTTCGGCCAGCTTTAATACTTCATCTGTTTTCACATTTCCGGCAACGGAAAGAATAGCGTTGTGAGGCAGGTAATGTTTTTTGAAAAATGCTTTTACATCATCCATCGTAGCATTCTCGATGTGAGAAATTTCTTTGCCGATGGTGTTCCATAGATAAGGATGCACTTTGTAGGCAAGTGGTTTCAGTTTCAGCCATACATCACCGTAAGGCTGGTTTAAATAGCGTTGACGAAACTCTTCAATTACCACATTACGCTGCACTTCCAGACTTTTCTCTGAGAAAGCAAGGCTTAACATTCTGTCACTTTCGAGCCAAAAGCCTGTTTCGAGATTTTGTGCGGGTAGTGTTAAATAATAATTGGTAATGTCGTTGCTGGTAAAGGCATTGTTTTCGCCACCCACATTCTGTAAGGGCTCATCGTAGTTGGGAATATTGATGGAACCACCAAACATCAGGTGCTCAAATAAATGGGCGAAACCTGTTTTGTCGGGGTCTTCATCGCGTGCGCCCACATCGTAGAGGATGTTCATGGCAGCAATGGGAGTAGAGCGGTCTTCGTGAACAATCACTTTTAACCCGTTGCTGAGTGTATGCTTTTCAAATTGTATCATCTTTTCAGAAATCTGTTTTGTTCAACTCTGCTTTTGCTAAGTTGTATTCGTTTATCATTTCTTCTATTACCTGTGCGGCAGGTTTTATATCGTGAATGTAGCCTGCAATTTGTCCTATTTCCAGTTCGCCTTCATCTAAGTCACCTTCAAACATTCCTTTCTTAGCGCGAGCCCTGCCTAAGAGCTGAACCATTTCATCCAATGATGCAGAACGGTTTTCGGCTTCCTGCACCTGCTCGAAGAATTTGTTCTTAATCAGGCGCACCGGAACTAATTTTTTCATGGTTAATAAAGTTCCGCCCTCTTCGGTCTGGACAATTTTGTTTTTAAAATTTTCGTGTGCAGATGATTCTATGGTTGCCGCAAAACGACTTCCCACCTGCACACCGTCAGCACCCAGCGCCATTGCTGCCAGCATGGCTCTGCCTGAAGCAATGCCTCCGGCTGCCATCAATGGAATTGTAATTGCTTCTTTTACCATTGGTATCAGGCAAAGTGTGGTTGTTTCTTCGCGTCCGTTGTGTCCGCCTGCTTCAAAGCCTTCTGCCACTACTGCATCTACGCCTGCTTCCTGACTTTTGAGGGCAAACTTTGCAGAGGAAACAACGTGCACTACTTTAATTCCATGCTGCTTTAGAAAGCCGGTCCATGTTTTAGGGCTTCCTGCAGAGGTAAAAACAACGGGGACTTTTTCCTCAACAATGATATCCATCAATTGTTTAATGTCGGGATAAAGCAGGGGCACATTTACGCCAAACGGTTTATCGGTTGCGGCTTTGCATTTCTGAATGTGGTGGCGGAGAACATCGGGATACATGGAGCCGGCACCGAGCAAACCAAGCCCGCCACTGTTGCTTACAGCCGAGGCCAAGCGCCATCCGCTGCACCAAATCATTCCTGCCTGAATTATGGGGTATTTTATGTTGAAAAGTTCTGTTATCCTGTTCTTCATATCATTAGGTGTTGTAATACTTTTGCTGCCGCACGAAAGTACCAAAACAAACAATTATCAAATGAAAAAAGATACAGCCATTTTTGACCTTATCAGAAAAGAACGCCACCGCCAGACTGTGGGAATTGAATTAATTGCTTCGGAAAATTATGTGAGCGATGATGTGATGAAAGCGATGGGATCGGTGCTGACCAATAAATATGCAGAGGGGTATCCCGGAAAGCGCTACTATGGAGGTTGCGAGGTAGTGGATGTTGTAGAGCAACTGGCTATTGACCGTTTGAAAACCTTGTTTAACGCAGAATATGCGAACGTGCAACCCCACTCGGGCGCACAGGCCAATGCAGCGGTGATGCTGGCTGTATTGAAGCCCGGTGATACCATCCTTGGCTTGGATTTATCCATGGGCGGACATTTATCGCATGGTTCATCGGTGAACTATTCAGGTATGTTGTATAACCCGGTTTTTTATGGGGTGAAGAAATCTAACGGCAGAGTGGATTACGATGCGATGGAAAAAACTGCCATAAAAGAAAAACCAAAACTGATTATTGCAGGTGCTTCGGCACACTCGCGCGATTGGGATTTTAAACGCATGCGCAAGATTGCCGATAAGGTTGGCGCTTTGTTGCTGGCTGATATTGCTCACCCTGCAGGACTGATTGCTCGTGGCATTTTGAACGACCCGATGCCACATTGCCATATTGTTACATCTACCACGCACAAGACTTTGCGCGGACCCAGAGGAGGAATTATTATGATGGGCAAAGATTTTGAAAACCCGATGGGACATAAAACACCGAAAGGCGAAATTAAAATGATGTCGGCAGTATTGAACGGGGCTGTGTTTCCGGGAATACAGGGCGGACCGCTGGAACATGTGATTGCTGCCAAAGCGGTTTCGTTTGGCGAGGCACTTTCGGATTCGTACTTAAAATACTGTGTGCAGGTGGTGAAAAACTCGCAACTGATGGCCAAAGAATTTATGGCGAAAGGCTATGATGTGGTTTCGGGCGGCACGGATAATCACAGTATGCTGATAGATCTGCGCAGCAAAAACCTGAACGGAAAAGTGGCGGAGAATACGTTGGTAAAAGCTGACATAACGGTGAACAAGAACATGGTTCCTTTTGATGATAAATCACCATTTATAACTTCGGGGTTCCGGGTTGGAACGGCAGCGATTACAACACGCGGACTGAAAGAGAAACATATTCCTGCTATTGTTGACCTGATTGATATAGTGCTGATGAATACGGAAAATGAGAACGTATTGAAGGCGGTGAAGAAGGAAGTGAACAAGATGATGAGTAAGTTTCCGTTGTTTGCGGAGTAGTTCAGGATTGTGAATATGCAAAAAGCCCTGCCATTGGCGGGGCTTTTTATTTTACTTTTGCCGCGTGTCCGATACAGTATCCAAAGCCAACATCCGTTTTCAGCGCACCGTTCTTATTATCGGAACGATATTGCTTGGGCTCAAGTTTTTTTCTTGGTATATCACGCATTCCAATGCAATCCTTACTGATGCTCTGGAGTCGATTATCAACGTAGTTGCAGGTGCGTTTGCCTTGTGGAGTCTGGTGATTGCTTCGCGACCCAAAGATACCGATCATCCTTACGGGCATGGCAAAGTGGAGTTTCTTTCATCGGGACTGGAGGGTGCATTTATAGCTCTTGCCGGAGTGTATATGGCGGGAAAAGCCGTGTATAATTTTTTCTATCCTATAGAAGTTCATAGTCTTGATATTGGTATCGGACTTACTGCCTTTACAGGAATTGTAAATTATATTCTCGGTTTTTATTTGAACAAGAAAGGTGAAAAATCAAATTCGCATGCCATGATGGCCGAAGGAAAACACCTGCAAAGCGATGCCTGGTCGAGCGCGGGATTGCTTGCAGGCTTGTTTCTTATTTTTCTTACAAAAATTATCTGGCTGGATAACGTTGTAGCCATACTTCTGGGTATCTATATTTTTTACATTGGTTATAAACTTATCCGCACTTCGCTGGCAGGAATTATGGATGAAGCAGATGTACACCTGATAGAAGAACTGATAGCCATCATGAACGAAAACAGGAGCAGCAACTGGGTGGATATTCACAACCTGCGCGTGATTAAATACGGTTCAAAGCTGCATGTGGATTGCCATATTACATTGCCCTGGTTTCTGAACCTGCGCGAATCACACGATGAAGCTGAGCAATTAGACAAGCTTATTAATACCCAGAAACAAGGCGATATTGAGTTCTTTATTCATACTGATCCTTGTATTCCAACCTCGTGTAAAATCTGCCAGAAGGATGATTGTAAGGTGAGGCAGTTTGCTGTTGAGAGAAAGATAGAATGGAAGTTAGAGAATGTGCTGAGTAATAAGAAGCACGGGAGTTGAATACATAATTTTACATTTGCGAAGATGCAACGCAAAACAGTAGCTCTCTTTTTTGTTTTTGTTTTCCTGTTCAACACAGTTGGATACTTTGTTTTTTTTAAAGTATGTCAGCATTCCGTACGACATGAAATGAAGCTGAAATTGATTCGCAGCGTGCCGGAGAGTGAGCTTACCATTCTTTCTTTTCATCCCCAATCAGATGAATACAAAAAAGTAGAATGGAAAGAGCCGCATGAGTTCCGGTATAAAGGAAGGATGTATGATATTTCGCATCAGGAAACGGATGCACAAGGTGTTATTCATTTCTATTGTATCAATGATACACAGGAAGAAGAGCTGTTTGCCGATTTGGATGAACACGTTCAAGATCACATCAGCAATATGGGCAAAAGTGAAAAGAGCAGTAAGAATATTGTTAAGAAAATAGTTGATGACTATTTCTGTGAGACAGCAGGTGTTCACCCTTCTCCTGCTAATTCGGAAATTTCATTTCCATTCTTATTTCTTTCAGTAAATACTATTTCTGCGGATGTGCTTACGCCTCCGCCCGACCTGGCTTAGTAGGTTTTATTTTACTATACTACGTTGTCATGCTGAACGTAGTCGAAGCATAATTATTGCCCTTCGACTACGCTCAGGGTGACACTTTATATCTAATCAATAACTCATCTTAAATGAAAAAATACATACTTGCTGTGGCCGCAATGCTCTATGCACTTGCAGGCTATGCACAAACCATTACGGTGGTTGATAAAACCACCCGCGAAAGCGTTCCGGGCGTTGTGATTTATTCCAATAACCCAAAGACTTCGGTTGCGACTAATGCAAAAGGACAAGCTGATATTTCGGTTTTTAAAGAAGCCGACAGTGTGTTTTTCAGGCATATTGTTTACAAAGAAATTTGGTTCATCTACAAGGAGCTTGAAGCCATGAAATCCATAGAACTGGGCAAAAACAACATCACACTTTCAGAGCTGATTATTTCTGCCAATCGCTGGGAGGAAGAACAATCAGAAGTGCCCAACAAAATTGCGAAAATCACCATACGCGAAGCGCGGTTCCAAAATGTGCAAACCTCTGCCGACCTGTTGGGAACAAGCGGATATGCCTACATCCAGAAAAGTCAGCTGGCAGGTGGTTCGCCCATGCTACGCGGTTTTGCAACCAACCGGGTAATGATAGTTGTTGATGGTGTGAGGATGAACAATGCTATTTTCAGGGCGGGCAATCTTCAAAACGTTATATCCATTGATGCATCTTCATTAGAAAGCACCGAAATACTTTTTGGTCCGGGCGCGGTGATGTATGGCAGTGATGCTATTGGTGGTGTTATGGATTTTCACACGCTTACACCTAAACTAGCTGATAGTGCACAGAAGGTTTTGTTTTCCGGAAATGCCTTTGGCCGTTATTCCTCAGCTAATACCGAAAAAACAGGACACCTTGATTTTAATATCGGGTTGAAGAAGTTTGCATTTCTAACATCGTTCTCTTATTCTGATTACGATGACCTGACAACGGGCAGGAATGGAAATTCTTATTTCCTGCGATCCACTTATCAGGAAACGATTAACGGAGTTGATACACAACTGGTAAATAATAATCCTCAAAAGTTGGTTCATTCGGGTTTCAGCCAGATGAATGTAATGCAGAAAATTCGTTTCAATCCCAATAAAAAATGGGATGTTGAGTATGCATTCCATTATTCTGAAACTTCCGATGCTCCGCGCTACGACAGGTTGTATCTTGATGCCAACAGCGACAGCTTGCTTGATTTCGCGCAATGGTATTATGGTCCGCAAAAGTGGATGATGAACAGAATTGGTATTACTAACTCGGGTGTAACCAAACTATACAATCGTTTGCGGATTGTTGCTGCCATGCAGAACTACGAAGAAAGCCGCCACGACCGCAGATTTAATAATAAACGCCTTCGTAATCAGACCGAGACTGTAGATGCTTATTCACTGAACATAGACTTAGATAAAAGTCTGAGTGAAAAAATCACCTTGTTTTATGGTGTTGAAGCGATTTACAATTTGGTAGGCTCTGAGGCAAATCGCGTGAATATTGAAACCGGTGAGAAAGAAACTACCAACACACGATACCCTGATGGTTCAACCTGGCAGGCGTATGGCGCTTACCTGAATTTAAAGTATAAAATAAAGCCTGCAATAGTGATGAATGTTGGTGCGCGTTACAGCCACTACATTATTAAGGCAGATTTTGATACCACTCAATTTCCGTTTCCTTTTACTCATGCCGAAAATAGTAAAGGAGCTTTGAACGGAAGCTTAGGTTTTGTTTTCACTCCCCATAAAACATGGCAGGTTTATGTAAATGGTTCAACCGGTTTTCGTGCACCCAATATTGACGACATCGGTAAAGTTTTTGAATCAGAACCCGGCTCAGTGGTTGTTCCCAATACTGATTTAAAACCTGAATATGCCTGGAATGCAGAAGTGGGAACGGCAAAAACAGTTGGTAATTTTCTGAAAGCAGATGCCGCTGTTTACTTCACGTATCTTGACAATGCGCTTGCCCGCAGAAATTTTCAATACAACGGAGAAGACAGCATTATGTATGACGGAGATTTAAGTCAGGTGCAAGCAATTCAGAACATTGCCAACGCTTATGTTTACGGTGTACAGGCAGGAATTGATGTGAGTTTTGGTTTAGGTATAGGGTTGCGCAGCACCATCAGTTACCAGTATGGCGAAGAAGAAAGCGAAGACAGCTTATTGTATTATCCTAAATCGCATGTGCCGCCATTGTTCGGAAGCACACACCTGACCTACGAACGCAAAAAGTTCAAATTTGATTTTTATGCAGACTACAATGCTGCAATGGCATTTGAAGACCTGCCGCTTACAGAGCGTAATGATAATGCGCCTTATGCGAAAGATGCAAACGGAAATCCTTTTGTGCCGGCATGGTATACACTCAATTTTAAAGCAGCATTTTATGTTAATAAATACCTCTCGTTGAATGCAGGAATAGAAAATATTACTGACCAGCTTTATCGTCCTTATGCCTCAGGTATCAGCGCACCGGGAAGGAATTTTATTGTTGCCTTGAGAGGGAAGTTTTAGTTCGTTACTTTCGCAGAAAATAATACAGATGCTTGGCCTAAAACTTCCTACTGACCCGCGCTGGGTAAACATTGTTGAAACAAACATTGACGAGATACTGACTGACCATGCCTTTTGCGAACAGAAGGCTGCCACCAATGCAATTTCATTAATTGTATTTGCTCCCGAATATCCTGATCTGGTAGAGCAGATGATTGCGCTAGCTCAGGAAGAGTTAGACCATTTCAACCAAGTGCATGAACTGATAAAAAAGCGCGGAAATGTTTTAGGAAGAGAACGCAGAGATGAATATGTGAATGAACTGTATTTGTTTGTAAGAAAAGGACACAAGCGTGAAATAGTTTTGGTTGACAGGCTGCTTTTTTCGGCAATGATTGAAGCCCGTAGCTGCGAGCGGTTTCGTGTGCTTTCAGAAAATATTCAGGACAAAGAGTTGTCTGCTTTTTACCGCGATTTGATGGTGAGCGAAGCCAATCACTACACTACATTTATTAAGCTGGCAAAGAAATATGCCAAAGGCGAAGATGTGGACAAACGCTGGAAAGAGTTTCTGGAATATGAGGCAACTGTGATTGCGAAATACGGAAAGAAAGAAACGATACACGGCTAAGCTTTTATGGAAAAGCCGTTAGTGAACAGGAAATTCCTTCTTGAGAAATATCCCGGCAAAGGTGGCTGGACTTATGCGCGGCTGCCCGATATACGACCCGATAAGAAAGCTCCGTTCGGCTGGCGCAAAGTAAAAGGAACTATTGACGGATTTGAAATCCGCAAATATCATCTGATGCCTATGGGTGATGGCAATCTGTTTCTTCCAGTAAAAGCTGAAATACGAAAAGCAATAATGAAGCACGAAGGTGATTATGTGCACATTGTTTTATTTCCAGATAACGAATCCTTAGAAGTCCCGGAAGAAATGTTGCTTTGTCTGAATGATGAACCTGAGGCGTTAAAGTTTTTCAATTCACTCACCGAAAGCGAGCAGAACTATTACATCAACTGGATTTATTCGGCAAAGAGAGAAGAAACTAAAATTGACAGATTGGCAAAGTCAATAAACAGGTTGTTGAAACGAGAAAAGTTCTATACTCCTTTTCAGGAAAAAGAAAATCATTAAACCAAAAAAGCCCCGCAGATGCGAGGCTTTTTTAGTGGTGCCTGCTGGAATCGAACCAGCGACACAAGGATTTTCAGTCCTTTGCTCTACCGACTGAGCTAAGGCACCAATCTCAAAAAGAGGGCGCAAAGCTATAAAAGATTTCTCTTTTGCAAAAAAATAAGATAATTCTGTTTGCTGCATATTCCTACTTTTGTGTGAATTTCAAAAATGACCGGATGAATTTGGTGATTGACATGGGCAATACTTCGGTAAAACTTGGGCTTTTCAGCTCAGGCGAATTGAAGGCGCATTTGGTTTTGCCCGAGTTCAGAATGAGTGAGTTGCATGGCTTTTTGAATGAAAACGGAACACCCGAAAATGTTATTCTCTCCTCTGTGATTAAGAAGAATGAGGAATTGGAAACATTTCTTTCAACCAATTTTTTTCTGATAAAATTAGACAGTAAAACTTTTTTGCCGATAGAAAAATTGTACAAAACTCCCGAAACGCTGGGCAACGACAGAATAGCAGCTGCAGTGGGTGCAAATAATCTGTTTCCCTCACAAAATGTATTGGCTATTGATGCCGGGACTTGCATTAAATACGACTTTGTAAATGCTGAAAATCAATACTTAGGGGGTAATATTTCACCGGGAATAGATATGCGTTTCAAAGCATTAAATGCTTTTACTGCTCAACTTCCTATGGTTTTAAAAGCAGAAGACAATGAACTTTGCGGAGGCAGTACCGAACAGGCTATAAGACTTGGCGTTCAGCTTGGTGCGTTGGAAGAAGTGAAAGGAATAATAATTCGGTTTAAAGCGCGTTATGATGATATGAAAGTAGTTTTAACAGGCGGAGACCTGCCTTTTTTTGTCAGCGAGCTAAAAAATCACATCTTTGCCGACCCGTTTTTAACCCTCCGCGGCTTAAATGTTATCCTCAACTATAATGCAGATAAGAAGAGTAAATAAGTTTCTCTTTCTCCTATTTATTGCTCTTTCATCTGTAGCTCAGGCGCAGACAGGCACTTCTTCACCTTATTCGCGCTATGGAATTGGTGATTTACAATCCTTTTCTCATGCCCGGAATGCAGGTATGGGCGGACTGAGTTTTGCCGTGCGCGAAGATTCGGTAGTTCCTGACTTTGTCAATTTCAACAATCCGGCATCGTATACGGCCATAAAATTCACATCGTTTGATGCCGGAATCACGGGTAGCTATGGCAATCTGAAAAACTCAAGAAATAACGAAACCGTAACCAATGCCTCTGTTCAGTATTTTGCATTCGGATTCCCGGTTACAAAATGGTGGGGCGGTTGCTTCGGATTAAAACCCTACAGCAGCATCGGCTATGGAATGAGCGACAGTTCAAGTATTTCAGACACCATTTCAAATACAGAAATTCCGGTAACAAACAGTTTTAGCGGCAAAGGAGGATTGAATCAGTTCTTTATCGGAAGTTCGGTTCAGCCCTTTAAAAATTCGGTTCTCAGATTTCGCAGTTCAGAAAAATATAAAACACTTATTGCCGAAAAAGATTCAGGACAGATTGAAAAAATTGAAAGAAGATTACGCGCTGCAAGCGGTTTATCATTTGGTGTAAATTCTTCGTTTTTGTTTGGAACACTTGACAGACAAAGAAAACTGGAATACAACAGTTCGTCCTATTTTGATTTTAAGCAAACTAACTCAAGCGATTTAGGCGGGTTTTATTTTAATTTAGGAGCTCAGTATTCATTTACTTTTAAAAACAATACAAGTCTGGTTTTGGCTGCTGTGTTTACACCCAGTACTAACATAAAAGGTTCGCAAACTATCTTAGCTGAGCGATACCAGCGAATTGATACCGATGATGGTGGTTACGATAATATTAAAGACACGATAAAATACGAAAAATCAAGTCAGGGTTCGGTTACATTACCCATGTCGTTTGGCGGAGGTATAGTATTTAAGAAAGCCGGAAAATGGCAGGTTGGTGTGGATTATCTCCAGCAAAGCTGGAGCAAATACCAGGCGTTTGGCGAAACCGATGCACTCTCTGACAGTCGCAGAATAGCAGGCGGTGCTGAACTTGGGGTAGGGAAAGACAAAGCACTGGGCCGCGGAAAAACAATGCTGCGTTTAGGTGGTTATTTTACTCAAACCTTTCTGCAGTTAAAAAACACACAGTTGAATGATTACGGAATAACGTTGGGTGTTGGATTTCCAATTGCGCGCAGGTCAAGCATGATAAACATTGCATTTGAAGTGGGCGAACGCGGAACAACTGCAAACGATCTTATAAAGGAACAATATGTAAACCTGAGATTAGGCTTTACATTCAACGATAAATGGTTTTTAAAACGTAAATACGATTAACCGTATTTTGAAAACAATTTGTTTTACAGGTCTTTTGTTTTCCTCTTTCGCGTTTCTTTTTGTTTCGTGCGAAAATGATATTGAACAAGTAAATACTATTACGGCACGAACCAGTTATCCGATTGAATCGGGTAAAGACATGGAGGTGATTTACAGCGATTCGGGGCATATAAAAGTAAAACTCAATGCACCTGTGATGATGCGTTTTGCAGGCGAAAATCCTTACATGGAAATGCCTCAGGGTGTAAAGGTTTTGTTTTATGATGATTCGATGAATGTGAATTCCCACCTTTCAGCAAATTATGCCATCAGCCGTGAGAAGGATGAGGTTATGGAAGCAAAAAATAACGTAGTGGTAGTGAACGAAAAGGGCGAACAACTGAATACTGAACATTTAATCTGGGATAAAAATCAGTCGCTGATACACACCAAGGAGTTTGTGAAAATAACTACTGCCGATGAAATTATTTACGGTAACGGACTGGAATCAAACCAGAGTTTTACAAAGTATAAAATCAAAGACATAAAAGGAACCATTAATCTGAAAGAATAAATCATGAACAATTATCTTAAAATTTCTGAAAACATCTGGTTGGTTATAGCAATTCTCACCGTATTAATTGTAGGCTATTTTCTGGCTACCGAAGGCTTTGACAACGGAAATTATAAATTACTATTTTTACCGTTGGTGTCGGGTGCCATGTATATGTTTCGCAGAATACAGCGAATAAAATCGCAGAAATAAAACCCGGAGAAAAATAAATGACAGGATACATCCTTCTGATACTGCTTACCATTGTGCTTTCTGCCTTTTTTTCGGGAATGGAAATTGCATTTATTTCTTCCAATAAATTCAAAATTGAAATTGATAACAAGCAAGGTTATTTGCCCGGAAAAATTCTTTCAGGTTTTAATAAAGCGCCTTCAAAATTTATAAGCGCCATGTTGGTGGGCAGCAACATTGTGCTGGTACTTTACGGTACCATTATGGCTAAACTTTTAGAGCCACCCCTGCGCGTTTATATCTCCAATGAGTTTTCGGTACTGATGATTCAAACGTTGGTTTCAACATTGCTTATTCTTGTTACCGGTGAGTTTTTGCCCAAAACACTTTTCAGAAATCATTCCAATACCATGCTTAATGTTTTTGCGGTTCCTGCTTATATTTTTTACCGTATGCTTTATCCGTTGGTGTTTGTTACTGCCGCAATTTCCGAATGGCTGATACGTGTTTCTTTACGTGTGCAACTGAAACACGAAGAGCAATCGTTTGGCCGGCTTGACCTGCATAATTATCTGAACGAGGCAACATCAACCACCGGAAAAGAACCGGAAGACATTGATACGGAAATAAAAATTTTTCAGAATGCACTTTCTTTCTCCGATATAAAAGTCCGCGAGAGCATGATTCCACGCACCGAAATTGTAGCCATTGATGTGGAAGAAACGGTAGAAGTGCTGAGAACTAAATTTATTGAAACAGGGCTTTCAAAAATTCTGATTTACAGCGGAAACATTGATAACATCATCGGCTATGTTCATACGTTTGAATTATTCAAGAAGCCTGATACTATCCGCTCCGTAATTTTCCCGATTTCAAATGTGCCCGAAACTATGCCGGCAAAGGAATTGCTGCGCGTTTTTATGCAGCAGCACCGTAGCATAGCCATTGTGGTGGACGAGTTTGGCGGCACTGCCGGAATGGTTACCATGGAAGATGTAGTAGAGGAAATTTTCGGAGAGATTGAGGACGAGCACGATGTAGATGAACTGATAGAAGCTAAAATCAACAACACCGAATTTTTGTTTTCGGCACGGTTAGAGATTGATTATCTGAACCACGAATACGGTCTTCACCTGCCCATCGGAGAGGACTATGAAACAATTAACGGACTAATACTCTCACATCACGAAAGCATTCCTGAAAAAGGAGAAGAAATAAAAATAGATAATTACCTTTTTACAATAACTATTGCAGGCGATTCGGCAATTGAGCAGGTAAATCTGAAAATAGTTCAGTAATGGAAAAGCATAAAATATTAATTGTTGATGACGAGCCGGATATTCTGGAGTTCATGCAATATAATCTGGAAAAAGAAGGGTTTGAAGTTTTTATGGCATCATCGGGCAAACAGGCGCTTGAAGTTGCAAAACGCGAGCTGCCCGATTTAATTATACTGGATGTGATGATGCCCGGAATGGATGGTATAGAAACCTGCCGCGAGTTGCGCAACGATGCACGTTTGCGTGATACCATCATTGCTTTTTTAACAGCGCGTAATGAAGATTATTCCCAGATAGCAGGCTTTGAGTCAGGTGCTGATGACTACATTGCCAAACCCATTAAACCCCGTGTATTAATCAGCCGCATCAAGGCTTTACTTAAACGCAGCGGGCAAAGTATTTCGGACCCGGTTACCGAAATTTCAGGGCTTACTATAGACCGCAACACCTACACACTTACCAAGGCCGGAAAAGAACTCACTCTTCCTAAAAAGGAATTTGAGTTGCTTGCCTTTCTTGCATCCAAGCCGGGCAAGGTTTTTACGCGTGATGAAATTCTGAATCGTGTGTGGGGTAATGAGGTAGTGGTGGGCGACCGCACCATTGATGTTCACATCCGCAGGCTGCGCGAAAAAGTGGGCAACAATGTTATCCGCACCATTAAAGGCGTGGGTTATAAGTTTGAGGAGTAAATCCTAAAACGTATAACTCACTCTTCCCATCGTCATTCTTCCTAAATAGGGTGCACCGGGAAACTCCTGTATCTTGTTGTTCAAAATATTACTCACGGTAACATTTACTTTCATCGCTTTAAGAAAAGGCAAGGTATAGGTTAGTGTTCCGTCAATCTGGTTAATGGCATTTACATTGCCTACAAATACTCCTGAGTTGCCGGGAAAAGCATCCTGCCAGCGCCAGCGGGTGCCAATATCAAGTCCGATTTTTTTCCAGTCGTATTGCAGCGAAACACCTACTTTGTGGCGTGGGGCATTCAGCGGAATAATAACGCCTTCGGTTTCAAATTCATCTTTGTTTACAAATGAATAATTTGCACTCAGCCTCAGGTCTTCAGAGAAATAATATTTGGCACCAATATCAAAACCATACACTGTTATGTTTCCGAAATTGCCGTAGGTTAATAATAAACTGGGGTCGTTAGCAAATTCGGGTGATACGGTGCCAATAGGTACACCCGCAACAATTGCCGCCAGTTCATCGGCTGCTGTTCCGTTGCCATTGCCGCCATTGTTAGGATCGTCAAAAACAAAGGTGGTAAAGGTTTCGATGCCGGGAGTTTGGGCGCTGTCAATGTTTTGCTGAATAACCACCAGCAAATCATCGTAATCTAAAAATACGTTGGGTGTCTGGAGTTTAAGGGCACTTACAAAATCTTTTATATCGCTGCGGTAGGCATCAATGGTAAGCGCAAGGCGCTTGGCAATTATGCCGCTGTAACCAATCTCGTAGGTAACGGTGGTTTGGTTTTTTATTTTCGGAATGTCTTTTACATCTTCGGGGTTCACAGCATTTTCGGGCAGAAAGGCGCCTTTATCAAGATCGAGCATGATGAGATTATTGCCAATAGTAGGGTTGTTTGGATTGGGAGCAATAATTTCATAGGCTATGGCATTTGCCAGTCCGGCAGGCACACCTTGTGCTATCATATTGGCTGCAACAATATCGCCCACGGGGTCGAGCACTGCGTTATTAAATTCAGAATTGTTCAGGCTCCAGTAATCTGCAAGGCCGCCATTAGGATTTGCAAAAGAGGTAAACGGTGAGCGGAATTGCAGAGTGCCAAACTCATCGTGTCCGAAAATAAATCCGTAGCGGTTGCCGATACCTCTTCCGTCAATACCGTAGTTAATGCCCGGCACTGCAGTAAAGCCAAACGGATCTTTTTCTGAAAGCACATCCAGCGAAACGTTAAGCGCGGAAGGCGAAGAGAAGGCGCGGTTGTAGGAAAGGCGGATGTTGTTGGCAGCATTGGGTTTAAAAACCAGCGCTGCACGTGGCGAAACAAATGCATTGTCTACAAAACTGTTTTTATCAACACGGCCGGAGGCAACGAGTTTGAACATTTTTGAAATGTCCCACTCGCCCTGCAGGTAGGCACCCAGCTCGCTGAAATTGTCGCTGTCTTCATACCGGCCGTTAATGGTGTTGTCGGTTTCGGGTTGGGTAAGCAGCATATCGGCACCGTAAATAAAGCGCAGCTTTTCGCCAAACTGGTAGCTGTGTTGTACCTGCGCTACATAAAATTTGCTCTTGTCAACAATGTAATCTGCCGAGCGTAAGAGGTAGGTTCCGCCAGCATCGCTGCTGTTCATGTATGCCTGAACAAACAAGTTCTTGTGGCGGAAACGTGCCTGTGCATAAACGTAGGTCCAGTCTTTTACCTGGGCTGCGCTTAAGCCTGTTAATTCAATTCCTGTTGCTGAGCTGAAGCCACCTGAGAAGATAAGTTCTGTTTTGGAATTGAACCGGAAATCAAGACGTGCATCACTGCTGTAGTTGCGCAAAAAATTATTGCGTCCGTTGGGAACAAGGTCGCCCTTAACACCTGCTGCTATTGAATCGGCAGGCACTTCTTCTCCGTTGGCATAATAAGGTATTCTTCCGTTGCCTGTGGTTTTGCCGAATATGGCACTGTCGGGTTCGCTGGGGTCTTTGTAGTTCCAGTCGTGGCCCTGTACGTAATTGCCTGTGATTTTAAATCCTATTTCAAGCGGTGATTTCTCGGTGGCCTTTTTCAACTTCATAGCTGTGCGCAAATGTCCGCTCATGATGTCGCGCTCGCCCACGGTAAGGTTGATGTTGGTTTCCACATCTTTTTCAATATCGTTAGGTGAGCGGGTTATGTAATGCACCACCCCGTTGGCACTGTTGGCGCCATACATGGCCGAGGCAGGGCCCTTTAAAACTTCCACACGCTCAATATCAAAATTGTTTACCGGAACCAGCACGCCCACATTTACGCGCAGCGAGGGAATGGAAGCGATGCGGTAATCCATCAGTGTCATCATGGCGGCCGAAAAGATGTTGTTAAATCCCCTTGTAACTACGTTGTTGGTAGCAATGCCCGTGCGGATAACATCCACTCCCGGTGTGCCCACCACATATTCAGATGGCGTAGTATACACTTTGCTGTTTATTTCCTTGGAGGTAATAACCGCTACGGCTGCCGGTGCGCTCATCACTTTTTCTTCTTTGCGCGAGGCGCTGATAACAACAGGGTTCAGATCAACGGTGGAGGGTTTTAGTTTTAAGTTAACCGTTGCGTTCGTGCCGGTTTCCATTTCTGTTTCCTGATAGCCCACAAATTTGAAAACCAGTTTAGCGTTATCAGACGTTACGTTGATGCTGTATTTTCCGTCAATGTCGGAGATGGTTGCGTTGGTAGTTCCTTTTTCGGTGATGATAACACCTACCATGGTTTCTCCGTTTTCATCGGTTACCACTCCGGTAATGGTGCGTTGTGCAAAGGCAGTGAAACAAAACAGTAGAAGCGAAAGAGTAAAAATATTTTTCATCTTGTCGGGGTTTAGGTTTGCTCTGACAATGTTATGAAAAAATATTTTCTATGCAAATTCGGGCAAAAGAAAAAGGCGTACCGCAGTACTGCGGTACGCCTTCTCCGGCAATAAACACCATGGATGGTTATTTATTTCACGCCTGCATTTTGTTTTAAGCGGGCCAGTTCTTCTTCGGCTGCTTTTAAATCAAACTTTGGATTGTTGCGGTTAGCTTCAATTTTGCGTTCGTATTCTTTAATTGAATTAAGTTCTGCTTGTTTTTTCTCTTCGGCAGAAACGGTTGCTTTGGTTGCGGTGTTGGTTGATGTGCTAACCTGTTTGTTGGTTTGTGTTGATTTCAAATCGGTAGCAGTTGCTGTGCCTTTTGAGTTAGAGATGGTAGTTGCTGATTGTGCACTTGCAGTGTTTGCAAAAGCTATTGCTGCTACTGAAATTCCAAGAACGGTGATAAATTTTTTCATGATAGGTTGTGTTAAGGTTTATAGTTTTTTTGAATTTGTTGGCTCTAATTTGATGACGAAGATAGAAAATAAAATAGCAGAGGCGCAAATTTTTTTGCCTCTGATTACAGGAATAAAAACGTTTTACTTTAATAACATTCCTATATTAGCACAATGGAACATCACGCAAGTTTTATTTCATTAGATCATTTGGTTGACATAGCAACCTATGCAAAGCTTTGTAAGATTGACAGCCGGGGAGCGGAAAGGCGCGTACGCGAAAAGCGGGTGGTATATGCAGTTGTTGACGGACTGAAATTGATTGATATTGTTGCCTCACCTCCGGCCAAACAATTGCCCAGAGGTTTTAAACCTTCTTCACCTCGTGTTGACAGCAAAGGCATTGCATTGGGCGAGTTGGTTAATATCGTTAAGCTATGTCGCCACAAAGGTATCACCACTTCACGTTTCTATAAAGCCATTTTATTTGGCAGGCTCAGGGCGGTTTATATGGCTAACCGCTTCTTTGTTTACAAAACCGATCCCGCTTTTCAGCAGGTGCTGAAAGAGGATTAAAAACATTCAAAAATTATGTGTCAGTTAACAACGGTATATCTGTTTGTATGACTTTGATATGTAAAAGTGGACGAGTGTATATCTGATTGTATGAGTTTGACATGTGATAGTAGACATTCGTATATTTGATTGTATTAGTTTGACATGTGTGAGTAGACGTTTGTATATCTGATTATACCGCTCTCACATGTGCGAGTAGACAAATGTATATTCGTTTATACCACTCTCACATGTGAGAGTGGACAGTGGTATATCTGTTTGTAGTCTTTTGCACTGTTGTAAATGCCGGATGATGGAGAGGAATACCCCGTTTTTTGCGTAAACCTATTTCAGGACGAGGCAGCTTTGCTAAACAAAACCTTCAACAGCCTTTCTAATTTGTTTATCTTTCGGCAACTAAAACAGCATCACATGAAAAAACCTGTACTCACATTTTTGCTTGTTGCATTTTCGCTAAATCTTTTACAGGCACAGCAAAACCTGTTGCCCGGTTTTTCAAATCATATCAGCGTTAACTGCCCGTTCGACAGCTTGGTGCAAATACAAACCTACCCCGATTGGGTAGCTTACCAGACGCTTGACAATAACTGGAACGGACCTGTGGACAGCACCATTTGTCTGGATTTGTATGATGCCGGAAATACTTACGCCACCATAAATTTAAACCAGGCCGACACCAGCCGCAGAATTTTTATAAAACTTGACAGTGCCGCTACTGCCGGCCTTTTTTTAGACAGCAATGCAGTGTATAAAGGATACATTAATATAGGTCCTTCAATTGGTGTGGAGGTTGATTTTTCTTCCAATTGCGACAGCAGCCTTTGTTCCTACATCATTACCAATATTGAAATACCCGACTCGGCAGGTACCGGTTTTAATCAGCGGGTTTATGAAACAGACTTTGATTATTATAAACGGGATTATTGTTTTCCTACCGAATATTTTTCTAATGGCAACAGGCTTAATAATTATGTAATAGCATTGAAGGCATCGGGCAATACCGAAAACGGGAAGCTGTTTTTATATAATGCCGAATTGCATAAAATAGACAATAACTCAGGAGGCTATGTTCAGGTAATTGGCTCCAATGCCGACCTTGATAATTATCACAATGGTATTGATGATTATTATTTCTATGCACAGGGTTGGGAGTTTGCCTATTTGTTTTTGCACGACACTACTTATCCGGCAGCAAATAATATCACCTATTATGATTTTTATCCCCAACCCAATGAAAATATACCGCATACTCTTAATGTGTATTTTGAATATGAAACTACGGTACATCTTCAGCCTTTTGTTTCTTTTCGCGGTGGTTTGGTTTTGGGTGATTCGGTTCTTCGCCACAACATCAATTTGTATAATGACGGGGCAGATATGTGCCTTGGCTTTATTGATGTAATGATGGAAGATAACAACCGCTTTATTTACAACAGCGGCAATGTGGATTTTGGCGAACACCGCACCTGCCTTGGCTTTGGTAAAGGCGCCAGCCTCAATGTTTCGCAGGGCGCAACGTTTCATTATGGCAGCCCCGGCATGGGCATGCTGCTGCTGAAAACGGGAGGCACCATCAACATTCAGAAAAATGCAGAACTGGTCATTCACAACACCCTTATTATGTATGAATATGCCAACGACCCCGCACCGCAACAGATTTACATGACCTTAAACGATGGCGCCAAACTCACCTTTGCTCCCGGCTCGCGGGTAGTAAATATGTACAGCATAGACGGCACCATCAAGCTCAATATTTTTATGAAAGGCGGAGAAGTTGACCTCTCGGGCCTAAGTGAGAATGACAAACAATTGGTAAATCTTATTTACGATGAACCGTTATATCCTTCCGAAGACAACCTGATACTTTACAACCAACCCTCACACGATGCGCTGCGGTTTTCGATGGTGTTTGAAAACACCTTCAATTTTCCGCTCAGCGTTTTTGATATAAACGGCAAACTGGTAAAAACGCTTAATTTCAATGCCACAAAGGGAATACAGTTTTTTGAAATACCGCTTAACGGAATGTCGGCCGGAGTTTATACCTTCGAATTTATGATCGACAAACCCATAGCACCCGGCTACACCGATTATAAATTCTTCAGGAAAAAGTTTTTGAAAGTATAGGTTTACCTCACCAACGTAACCGACCCCACATACGTTAAAGCCTACACCATTCCCAATAGCTCAGCTACCGAATATACTTCATCGATGGCGAGAAAAGAAAGATGTGATTCGTCAATTATTTCAAAATCCTTTTTTTCTTCAGGGCTTAAATTTTTAATAGCCGGAAACTGGTCAAGCGGAACAAGAAAAGTGCGGTCATTTGCCAGATGAATAAACATAATAGAACTGTTTAGAAATTCAACAGACTTAATTTTAGGAAGGGTGGTAACGGTGCTCATTTTCTTATTGCTTTAACGGGTTGATGATTGTAAAACAGTTCTAATTGTTGCATTAAAACAGTCTTGTTTTCTTTTATTAATTTTTCTATTTCATTCAATTCCTTTGTTGTAAACTCTCCTGTTTTGCTCTCATCTAATTCCACTTCGGGTTCCAGCCAAAACTTACAACTCTTTTTATATCCGCGATGAGCATAAGTTACATGCACATGTTTTCTCAGTTCAGAAATATCACTGCCATAAATCAGGAAAATATATTTGGCAAAAATCAGAAGCTTTCCCATCGGGTTTCTTTTGCAACAAATTTAAGGCTTTTTGTTTTCTCACCCCTACCTCACCAACGTCACCGCCCCCACATACGTCTTCTCCTTATTAAACACCGAGCGGAACTTGATGTAATACACATACACATCATTTTGTGCAATGGTGTTGGCATCTAAGGTGCGTCCGTCCCAGCCCTCATCGGGCGATGGCGTGCGGAAAACACATTGTCCCCAGCGGTTATAAATGGTCATGTCAAATTCTTTTATGCCCATGTTATTGCTTACAAACACATCGTTCAGTCCATCGCCATCGGGCGTAAAAGCGTTGGGCACAAAAAACCGGAATTCGGGATTTACGCGCACCGTAATGTAAGCCGTGTCGGTGCAGCCCAGCTCGTTCACCACTATCTGGTAAGCGGTGTAGTTGCCCGTGTCTAAGTAGGTATATTCATAGTTGCAGTGCGGAATGGAATCCGTGCCATCACCCGCAAACAGCCAGCAATCAATGCCGCCCTGCGAGTTATCAAAGAAGGTTATTTCGGGGTCAAAGATGGAAACCTCCGGTGTATCCACACTCATGGCGGCAACCGGTTGCGGGTTCACCGTTATCAGGCCCGGAACAAAAAACGTATTGGTATCAATGCAGCCGTTGGAGGTAATTACGGTAAGGCTGACATCATACACTCCCGGTTGCTCATAGATGTGCACAGGGTTGGCATCGGTAGCGGTAGCGCCATCGCCAAAAGTCCATAGATACTGCAAGGTAGTGCCCGCCACCGAGCTGTCGGTAAATTGCACCGTGTAAGGCGCACAGCCAATCAAGGGCTCGGGGTCAAAGGCCGCCACGGGCTGCGGATAGGTAGTAAACGAAGTAGTGGCGGTGCTGCTGCAATTGTTCTCCGAAATGGTAAGTTCAAT
The DNA here is from genome assembly GCA_050186075.1 of Bacteroidia bacterium. Lineage (GTDB taxonomy): Bacteria > Bacteroidota > Bacteroidia > SXHM01 > SXHM01 > SXHM01. The sequence continues at coordinate 46,710 of JBFWYU010000018.1, read as the reverse complement.
CTGCTGCAAACCCATAACATTGAACGAAATATTCTGCGGATTTTGCGCGTTAGAAGTTTGAGGCGAAGCATTGCCTCCGAAAACCCAGGCAAAAACAGCATTGCCGCCAAACTGCCCTGCCGCCTGAAAATTAAAACTGTTATTCAGAAAACACTGGTCGGCAACGGGCGCAATGGCAGCCTGCAAATTCGGGTAAATCTCATAAACAGAAGTAGTGGTATCGGCACAGGTATAGCCCGGATTTACAACCAGCGTAACGGTGTAGGTTCCCGTATCGGGATAAACAAAGCTCGGGTTTTGCACATCCGAAGTATCATTAAAAACAGGAATAACTCCAAAGTCCCAGTGGTAATAGGTGCCGTTGGTGCTGGCATCCGAAAACTCCACGGTAAGCCCGTCACAGAAATTTGTCTGCGAAGGTATGGCCGCAAAAACATTGGAAGTGCAGTTCATAACATTGAATTGAAAATCGCGCTTGTTGGTACTCAGCAAAACTCCGTTGCGGTATTCGCTCACGCAAACGGCCACCACAAATTGTCCAATCGTGTTGGGCGTTCCCGTAAGCAAACCCGTGTTGGCATCAATGGCCAATGCAGGTGATGAAGCCAAGGGGTACGTTCCCGAATAGGGATTATTCCATCCCACAAACTGGTAGGGCGGAGCGGCAGCCGGCACCGGCATAGGGTCTAAGGCGCTTGCCCCGGTGTAGGGTTCGCACAGCTCATACACCAATACATCGCCATCGGGGTCGGTAGCGCTGTGGTCAAAGTTCAGCGGGTCGCCCGCACACAAAACGATGGGCGGAAAATTATTAAAAGAAGGACTGCTGTTACACGTTACCACACTCTGGTCGGGGATATAGCAGTAATAAGTAGCACCTGCATTTCCGGGGTCGTTCAAATTCAGGATAGTACCGTTGCGGCAACACCGCTGATAAGCCAAATGGTAACCACCCGGAATAGGAGGCAGGTTGGCTTCGGCAACATACACCGCCTCTTCCACACATATATTAGGCGGATACTGCAAACACGGATTATTAATAATGGGAGGTACAGGCGTAGAACCCGGTAGCGAAACCTGCAAGTCCATCAACCATGCCCCTGATGAGTTGTAAACCGAAATGGTGGCAGGGTCGTCATAAGGTGCTTCACCGTTCAGGCAGTCGCGGTAAACCTTTAAAGTGATGAGGTAATTGTTGTTGCCGATGCACTCGTAAAAAATTTCACCTCCAACAATGTGTGTTGCCTTTGCCTCACGGAAGAATGCGGAAATAAAAAACAGAAGTAAGATTGCTTTCCTGCAGCACATGGTTGAAAAATTTAGTCAGGTAAAGCTCTTGCCGATGCGATTAACTTTTTATTTTTCTGTGTAACTCGGTGTTCTCAGTGTTCTTAGTGGTAAAAAAATCACCTCACCAACGTAACCGTGCCCATTTTCTTATGCACCTCACCAATAGGTGTTTTAAAAATCATGGTGTAAACGTAAACATCGTTAGTGTAAAAAGTGCCGTCATCGCGTTTCCCGTCCCAGTATAAACGGGTATCAAAGGTGGTGTAAATCTGCTCGCCCCAACGGTTGTAAATACGCATCTCAGCAAAGCGCCATCCTTGTCCTACGGGTGCAAAATATTCGTTCAGTCTATCGTTGCCCGGAGTAAATCCACTGGGAATCCACACATGAAAATCAGGATAAGCAATTACCGGGTAAATAACGCTGTCAATGCAGCCGGCAGAATTGGTAATCACTAACAGTACATAATATGTTCCGGTATCAGTAAACGTATGCGTAGGACTGAAATCTGTAGAGGCAGTTCCATCCTGAAAAAACCACTGGCTGTCCACCACATCAATACTCGTGTTAAAGAAACGCAGCGTTCTTGCGCCTTGATATTCATATGTGAAATCAGCATGTGCTGTATCTACACTTACCAGTATAGTTTGCGTAGTAGAAATACTGCAACTGTCTGTAACCGTAACGGTGTAATTGGTGTTTTGCGCAGGGTTTACATAAAAGGTTTGTCCATCGCCCAGTCCGTTATCCCAGGTATAGGTATAGTTTGGAATTCCGCCTGTAACCGTTGCGGTAATCAAAGCGCTGTCGCCTCCGCAGATAGCAGCATCCGAAGCGGTAATTACCATCGGAACATAGTTAGGCAGACTTACAGTAATTGATTCAGTAATACTTTCGTTTCCGCAGGTGTCCGAAACAGTAACGGTATATGTTGTTGTAACTCCCGGACTAACGGTAATGGTTTGTGTTGTTTGTCCGCTGTCCCATGCGTAATTATAGCCCGGAATTCCACCATTAACGGTAATGCTCAGGTTAACCGCACCGGGACAAACAAGAACGGTATCATTACTTACCGAAACTAAATTCAGCGGAGGTGCATCGCTTATGGTAAGAGCAATAGAAGGTTGAGGTGCGCCATTGCAAACACTGCCCAATTGCAGGGTAATAATCACGGTTTCCGAACCTTCGGGAATTCCATCTGAAATACTGGAAAGGGTTAAGTCTGCAGTTGTCTGTCCCGCAGGAATTACAATGCTGTCGGGTATTTGCACATAATCGGTTCCGTTGGCCGCTGTTCCGGTAATGGTAAAATGTACAGTTTGCGCACTGGTGGTTGAGCCGGTGCGTTCAAAATGAACAAGTGCATCACCGCAACCTTCAATTAAAGCGGTATCATTCAATGTGCTGGAGTAGGTAGCTTCTGCACTTATGTTCACCGTTCCGCTGCTGAAACTGTTGGCTTCCAGAAAAACGCCCGAGTCCCAAACACCATCACCCCCATCGGCAACGGCCAGTTTAATGTGATAAGTCTGACAAGGAATAACCGTTGCTTTTGCTTCAAGAACAGTGGTGAAACCATCGTACTGAACGGTGCTTCCTGTACAATTATTTACATAATAAGCACAGTTGGAACAGGGTCCTGTTGGCCCTCCAAAAGCGCAGTCGTTTGTTCCGTTGTTTACATCATTAATAGTTACAGGTGTTGTTGTTCCCGGAATAATGGCAATGTTTTCTGCACCGTTTGTATAAGGACCTGCTATTCCTGGCCCGCTTATGAAAAAACCGAAAGCATCATTCACGCTGCCATCTACAAACTCGGGGTATTCTTCTGATCCGAAAACATATCTGAATGTTACAGAATCTGCCAGCGGAATAAAATCAAATTCCAATACACAGGCATCAAACGTAAATACTCCCGAAACCTGGTCAAGATCAGGATCACCTAACCCGGAATTGTCGGTTCCTTCACTGCCGCTGGAGTTGGGTCCGGGTGCATTTATTACCTCTCCTGTTGTAAGGATAACACCGCTTGCCAGACCTATGTTAGAGGTTGCCCCGTTGAAAAAACCTCTTGCTGCCGAAGCTCCTGTATAAGTAATATTACTTACTGTAATACCATTTCCGAGCAAAACATCCTGCACCAATTGTGTTGGCGTTTGAGTGTTGTTTACAGATAATTGAGCGTATGAAAAAAATGAAAAGCACAACAGAAAAACTGTTGTGCAAAAACCTTTAAAAAACGTTTGTAAATCGGATTTAAACAATTGGTTTTCTTTGAGTAAGCCCACAAAAATAAAATATTTTTCTTTAAACGGGCAAACTTGTGTGTTAGTCGAACGAACTTTTCGATTAAAGGTTTGTTCTTTCTTCGTGACATATTGTCACCTTTCATGATTTTGAATATCTTTGCTGCCCTTTTTTACCAAGGAAATACGAATGGAATTTAACGAAGAAAAAACGATTGACGAAACAAGGCAGGGCGAAGCTATTGTCCTTCCCAACACTTTGGGACAGAAAAAGCTTTTCCTTGAAAGCTATGGCTGCGCCATGAATTTTTCTGACAGCGAAATTGTAGCTTCCATCTTAGTCGGGCAGGGTTATTCCACTACAACTGATGAAACCGAAGCTGATTTAGTTCTAATCAACACCTGTGCAATCCGCGAAAATGCCGAGCAGCGTGTTCGTCAGCGCCTGACTGAATTTAAAAAGAGAAAGAAAGAAAACCCATCCATAATTGTAGGAGTAATGGGTTGCATGGCAGAACGCCTGAAAGCCAAATTCCTGGAAGAAGAAAAAATAGTTGACATAGTTGTTGGTCCAGATGCTTACCGCGATTTACCCAAACTGATTGAAACCGTTGAAGGCGGACAAAAGGCAGTGAACGTGTTGTTGTCGCGTGAAGAAACATACGCAGACATTAGCCCTGTTCGTTTGGGAAGTAATGGCGTTACGGCTTTCATCAGCATTATGCGCGGATGTGATAATATGTGTGCCTTTTGTGTGGTGCCATTTACTCGTGGCCGCGAGCGCAGCCGTGACCCGCAAAGTATTGTTGAAGAAGCAAAAGACCTTTTTTCGCGTGGTTACCGCGAAGTTACTCTTCTGGGACAAAACGTAGACTCCTATTTATATGCAGGTGGTGGTTTGAAGAAAGAGATTACCGAAGAGCAGAAAAAAACAGCTACAACTTTTGCCAATCTTTTGGAAATGGTGGCACTTGTTTCTCCTGATTTACGTGTGCGTTTCAGCACTTCTAATCCGCAGGATATGACAGATGATGTGCTATACGCCATTGCTAAACACGAAAATATTTGCAATTACATTCACTTACCTGTTCAGGCAGGAAGCACTTCCATGTTGACACGCATGAACCGCGGCTATACACGTGAAAAATATTTAGATCGGATTGCAGCAATCAAAAGAATTATTCCTGATTGCGGAATATCGACAGATATTATCAGCGGCTTTTGCGGTGAAACAGAGGAAGAGCATCAGGAAACACTTTCATTAATGCGCGAAGTGCGCAATGATTTTGCTTACATGTTTGCCTATAGCGAACGCCCAAAAACCTTTGCTGAAAAGAATATGAAGGATGATGTTCCTGAAAACATTAAGTTGAAAAGATTGCAGGAGGTGATTGATCTTCAGTTACAACATTCAGCAGAAAAAGTAAAAGCAGGTGTAGGAAAAGTTCACAAAGTATTAGTGGAACAATTTTCTAAAAAATCACAGGAAATGCTTTCTGGGCGCAATTCACAAAATACGGTGGTGGTTTTCCCGAAAGGCAATTTTAGGAAAGGAGATTTTGTGAATGTACTGGCTACCAAATGTACAGGCGGAACCCTGATAGGTGAAGCAGTTTAAAAGAAATTATCATGACGACTCAAGAGATAAAAAACCGTTTTGGAATCATTGGCAATTCACCGTTATTGAATCGTGCGATTGAAGTGGCCATGCAGGTTGCGCCAACCGATATCACCGTTTTAGTAACGGGTGAAAGCGGTTCGGGAAAAGAAACATTCCCGAAAATTATTCACCAGTTGAGTTCCCGCAAGCACGGAACTTATATTGCCGTGAACTGCGGTGCAATTCCGGAAGGTACCATTGATTCGGAATTGTTCGGACATGAGAAAGGTTCATTCACCGGAGCGCATGAAACTCGAAAAGGTTATTTTGAAGTAGCAGATGGCGGAACTATCTTTCTGGATGAGGTTGCGGAGATGCCTCTAGCAACACAGGCTCGCTTGCTGCGTGTTCTGGAGACAGGTGAGTTTATAAAAGTAGGTTCATCAAAAGCGCAGAAAACAAATGTGCGTGTGGTGGCTGCTACCAACGTAAATATTCCGCAGGCAATTGAGCGCGGAAAATTTCGTGAGGACCTTTATTACAGGCTGAACACCGTTCCTATTTACGTTCCGTCATTGCGCAACAGGAGAGAGGACATTCACTTGCTGTTCCGCAAGTTTGCCAGCGATTTTGCTGAGAAATACCGCATGCCGGCCATCAAGTTGGAAGACGATGCTGTGCGCATGTTGGAAAACTATACGTTTCCTGGTAACGTGCGTCAACTGAAAAACATTGTTGAGCAGGTTTCCATTATTGAGAAAGAACGCAATATTTCAGGGGCAATATTTCAACATTATCTGCCCACTGATAATGGCAAGCCCAATCTGCCAGCGGTTTACGAGAAGCCAAAAGACAATCCTGAATTTTCAGAGCGTGAGTTGTTATATAAAGTGTTGTTTGATATGAAAAAGGATATCAACGACATGAAAAAATTAGTCGTTGAATTGATTTCAAACGAAGAAGGCAACCAGCAATTCCGTGAAAAAAATGCGGGATTGATTAATAAACTGTATCGTGAAGTAGAACCTGTTTCTGATATTGATCATGGTGTTCAGATACAACGTAAAAATAAGGAAGAGGAGCATTTTGTTGTTCCCGAAGAAGTGGGTGAACAATCGCTTTCATTAGAAGAAACAGAGATTGGTTTAATAAAGCGCGCCTTGGAAAAACACAAAGGAAAACGCAAAGATGCCGCTGCCGAATTAGGAATTTCTGAACGCACATTGTATCGCAAGATCAACGAATACAATATCGATAAATGAGGATTTGGGCTCTGCTTACTGCCTGCTGCTTACTGCTTACTCAGGCAGGTTGCGGTGTTTACTCTTTCACAGGGGCTTCAACAGGTGAGTCAAAAACTGTTTCCATCATTTACTTTAAAAATAATGCTCCGCTGGCTCCGCCAACGTTCAGCCAGAAATTTACTGAAACATTGCGCGATAAATTTACTTCGCAGACAAGTTTAACGCTTGTACCTAATAAAGGAGATTTAAATTTTGAGGGCTTTGTAACGGGCTATGCAACTGCCCCCGTTGCTATACAAGGTAACGAAACGGCTGCTTTGAACAGGTTGACAATTACAGTTACAGTTACATTTACAAATGCTAAAGACGAGAAACAAAATTTTGAGCAGAGTTTTACCCGTTTTGCAGATTTCAACAGTTCACAAAGCCTTGCTGCAGTGCAGGACCAACTCATAACTGAAATTAATGACCAGTTGGTTCAGGATATTTTTAATAAATCGGTAATCAACTGGTAGGATGAATTTAGAACAGTTTAACGGTTTTCTGAATTCACCAGCAGCGCTTAACGGGCAAAGCCTTCCGTTGCTTACTGAGTTGGTAAAAGAGTATCCTTATTTCCAGACTGCTCAGATTTTGCTGGCTAAAAACCTGCACAATGAAAAGAATATCCGCTACAATGCACAACTGAAAATTGCTGCCGCTTACAGTGCCGATAGGACAAAACTTTATGAACTCATTAACGGAATTGCAAAAATTGAAGATAAAGTAATTCAGCCGGTGGTGGTTAAGGAAGAGTTCCGCAGTACTGCGGAATTGCCTAAAGAAGTGAAAAAAGAAATTCCGCAGGAAAGACCTCTTTTAAAACCGATTGAAAGAGTAAAAACAGAAGAACCTGTAGTTAAGAAGAAAGAAGAACTAAAAGTTGAGCCGGTAGTTGAGAAGAAGGTTGAACCTGTTGTTAAAAAGCAACAGCCTAAACCGGACGAAACACATACATTTACCGAATGGTTAAGGCTTGCTTCGCTTCATTCGGTAAAAGCAGTAGAGATTGCACGCGAGAAGAAAAAGCCTTCGCAAAAAGAGGCATTGATTGATAAATTCCTGAGAGAAGAGCCTAAAATCAGCAAACCACAGAAGGCTGAGTTTTTCTCACCGGTAAATATGGCCAAGCAAAGTATTGTAGAAAATGATGATCTGGTAACCGAAACCCTTGCGGGGATTTATGAAAAACAAGCGCTTTCTGCTGCTGAACCTAAAGACAAACGCAGACTTTTAACCAAGGCAATCAAGGCTTACGAGAAATTAAGTTTGAAATATCCCGAAAAAAAGGTTTCCTTTGCAGCCCGAATTGAAAATCTGAGACAACAATTAAACGAACAATAACATGTATTTATTCCTTTCAATTTTAATCATTATCGTATGTGCACTGCTGGTTTTAGTAGTGTTGGTTCAAAATTCTAAAGGCGGAGGTTTATCTTCCAGCTTTGGCGCTTCTAACCAAATTATGGGTGTTAAAAAAACAGGTGATTTTCTAGAAAAATCAACCTGGGGTTTAGCCATTGCATTATTGGTATTAAGCCTTGCTTCATCAGCTTTTATTAACCGTGAAGATGCAGGTGTGCAAACTGAATCTGCTATTAAAGAACAGATTGATAATGCACAGGAGCCGGCTCAACAGGAGGCACCGCTTCCAACAGGAGGACAAGAACAACCGGCTACACCGCCAACAGGAAACTAAGAGTTAATAAATATCTTTCATTTAAAAATGTCAGGTTGTCACAGCCTGACATTTTTTTTAGCTGAAAACTGCAAAATTGTCTATTAAAACCGCTTGGCACGGAATGTGACAAGGGGCGCACACCGAAAATAAATTTTCAAATTAGTTAAACCAATAAATTCAAATTAAACATGTCAGTAAAAATTAAACCTATTGCCGGCACACAGAACCGCGTGGTTGTTGAACCCGCTGCTGCCGAAGAAAAAACAAAATCAGGAATTATTATCCCTGACACTGCAAAAGAAAAACCGCAACGCGGTAAAATTGTTTCTGTAAGCGATGTTGACGATAAAGGAAACAAACCTGCCGTAAAAGTTGGTGACGAAGTTCTTTACGGAAAATATGCCGGGACTGAAATCACAGTTGAAGGCAAAGAATACCTTATCATGCGTGAAAGCGACATTTTCGCAGTAATCTAAATCATTTGTGATTTTGCGATTTGGTGATTTAGCGAATTAAAGCACCAACGTAAAATCAATCACTAATTCACTAAATCACTAATTCAAAAATCTAAAACAAAATGGCTAAACAAATCATATTTAATCTTGATGCGAGAGATCAGATTAAAAAAGGCGTTGACGCTTTGGCGAACGCTGTAAAAGTTACACTTGGTCCTAAAGGACGTAATGTAATTATTGACAAAAAATTCGGTGCACCAACTATCACTAAAGATGGTGTTTCTGTTGCGAAAGAAATTGAACTTTCTAATGCAGTAGAAAACATGGGCGCACAAATGCTGAAAGAAGTAGCTTCAAAAACTGCTGACATCGCAGGTGATGGAACTACAACTGCTACAGTACTTGCACAAGCTATCGTAACAGCAGGTTTGAAAAACGTTGCTGCCGGTGCAAATCCAATGGATCTGAAACGCGGTATTGACAAAGCGGTTATTGCAGTAGTTAAAAATCTGCAAAAACAATCTAAATCAGTTGGTGACGACCACGACAAAATTGAGCAGGTTGCTACTATTTCTGCTAACAGCGACAGCACCATCGGTAAACTGATTGCTGAAGCAATGAAAAAAGTGAAAAAAGAAGGTGTTATCACTGTTGAAGAAGCTAAAGGAACGGAGACTACTGTTGAAGTAGTAGAAGGTATGCAATTCGACCGCGGATATGTTTCTCCTTACTTTGTAACTAACGCAGAGAAAATGGAAGCTGTTCTGGAGAACGTACAAATCTTGATTTACGACAAAAAGATTTCAAGCATGAAGGAGTTACTTCCTTTGCTGGAAAAACAAGTTCAAACCGGTCGTCCGTTGTTGATCATCGCAGAAGAAATTGATGGTGAAGCATTGGCTACATTGGTTGTAAACAAAATCCGTGGATCACTGAAAATCGCTGCTGTAAAAGCTCCCGGTTTTGGTGATCGCAGAAAAGCAATGTTGGAAGACATCGCTATCCTGACTGGCGGAACTGTTATCAGCGAAGAAAGAGGTTTCAAATTAGAGAACGCTGACCTTTCTGACCTTGGAACTGCTGAGAAAATCACTATTGATAAAGACAACACTACCATCGTAAACGGAGCAGGTGCAAAGGACGATATCAAAGCGCGTGTAAACCAAATTAAAGCGCAGATTGAATCTACAACTTCAGACTACGATAAAGAAAAATTGCAGGAGCGTTTGGCGAAATTAGCCGGAGGTGTTGCGGTTCTTTATGTTGGTGCTGCTACAGAAGTAGAAATGAAAGAAAAGAAAGACCGTGTTGACGATGCATTGCACGCAACCCGTGCTGCTATTGCAGAAGGTATTATCCCCGGTGGAGGCGTTGCTTACATCCGTGCGGTTGAAGCCTTAGACAAAATGGTTGGAGATAATGATGATGAAACTACAGGTATCGCAATTGTTCGCAGAGCAATTGAGGAGCCATTGCGCCAGATTGTTGCTAACGCAGGCGGTGAAGGTTCAATTGTAGTTCAAAAAGTAAAAGAAGGAAAAGGTGATTTCGGATACAATGCCCGTACCGATGTGTATGAGCATTTGTTGAAAGCCGGAGTTATTGACCCAACTAAAGTTGCACGTGTAGCTTTAGAAAACGCTGCTTCTATCGCAGGAATGTTGCTCACCACTGAGTGCGTACTTGCTGACGAGAAAGAAGAAAATGCCGGAGGCGGAATGCCGGGTGGCATGCCAGGCGGAATGGGCGGAATGGGTGGAATGATGTAAGCCCTTCCTCTTCCAGAGGTTGAATAAAGCAGCCCCGTCAAACGTGAGTTTGGCGGGGCTGTTTGTTTATATGCAATATAAAAACTAATTCTGTGCTACATTGAGCACTAAATAGTGAGAAAATTATTTTCTAAACTTTTCATTTTCATTCTTTAAATAATCATTAGCTAAGATTTTATAATTCCCTTTTAGTTCTTTTATTAATTCTTTTGCTTGCGCAATATAATTGTCTTTTTCAATTTCGTCTTTACTTACTTGACTACGTTTTCTAATAGATGTGAAAGTCATGTATACATTATTATTTTTTAAAGCTAAATCCTTACCTTTATTTAAATACTTGATACCTAAATCATAATTGTTACTATACCTACAAAGCCATTCACCCATAAAAATTAGTGGGGATGAAAGACTCATTTCACTAATAGAACTATTTAAAACTTCATTTCTTAATCTATAGAATAGCTTTTTTGCAGGGTATTTATTACCTATTGACATCTTTTGTTGTGATAATGATTGAACCATTAGAGATCTTAATCCGTAAATTTTCTTATCACTATTTGACAGTTTGGTTTTATTGATGTTATTTTCAACAAACTTTGCAATAGTGTAAGCATCTTCATAGTAATTAAGATGATACAACGCATTGTTTAGATTTTCATAAACATTAATGTCGTTTTTCCCTTTATTTAGAAGTAGAATTTCGAGGCAAGAGTTGACCCTTTCATTTAGATTGCTATGAATAGAATTAATAGTATCATAATGATAGTCTATACTTAAATGTATTTTTGGATTATTAGTTCTTAGAGAGCTAATTTTTACACCTTCTTTAGAATAATCATATAAAACAATGTGGTTTCCAAAATTAATTGGTTTAATTCTGTAAAGACTTATTGAATCAATTGGGTTTAAAGAATTAATATTAAATACAAGTGGGATTACCTTCCTATCATATATCTTACCAATTACATTATCATAAAAAAAGGAGCTACTAATAAATATCCCATATATTTTTTTCGTAAGTCCTTCTTGTGCTTTAATCCTACTTATCTTGGCGATAAATTGGTCAATTTTTCCATGTTGGATTTTATCCTTGTAGTTTTTGCATTCAGTGAAAATAATTGATTCCGGACTTTCGCTATAAATATCAATTTGATACCCTGATAGTTTTACATTACGTTTAGTAACGAAATCCTCCTTAATATCTTGAATTATTTTTCCTATAATTTTTAAAACCCACTTTTCATATAAATCGCCTGTTTCTTTGTTTGTCATCGTTAAAAAAGTTTTTTATTGTGAAAATAATATTCACTTTTTACGCGTATCCAAAGTAGTTTTGCTTTGTTGATTTTCTTTTTGCTTTGGTGTCCTATATGAACCACAGAATAATTTCTATCTGCAATAACTATGAATTTGTTTTTTAACTTTCTACATAAATCTATTTCTTCGTAGTTTAGGAAATAACTTTCATCAAATTTTCCGACACCATTAAAAATATTTGATGATATAATCAGACAAGCTCCCAATACCCAATCACATTTGATTATATTATTTGTTTCATTGGTATTAATTTGAAGTTCTGCTTTTGTGGAATAATTAAATAGTTTTTTTAATAATATTATTAGTATGTTTTTTCTTTGGGGAAACTTGAATGCATAAAATTCTTCAATTCCGCTAATTGTTTTAATTGCGGGAGAGATACAACCAATATTAGTGTCTATTAAATGCTTTTGTGACATTAAAAATATATCATCGGTGATAATAACATCGGGATTGCAAAATATTAAATATTGCCCTGAACTATGAGTACTTCCAATATTTGCAGCTTTAGCATATCCTAAATTGTTTTTTAATTTTAATAGAATAATATCTTTAAAATTGTTCTGAATCAGTTTAAGAGTATTGTCAGTTGAATGATTATCCACAATAATAATTTCAATGCTATATTTTAATCTAAATAAAGTTATAGACTTAATACAATTAATAATATCCTCTTCAGAGTTATAGGTAACAATTATTACGGAAAATTCCACTCTCAAAAATACCCTATTCTTTCTAATATTCTCTAAGATTCAAATCTTGATGAGCCAAAATAAGAGTATTAAATTCTTTGGAGTAATTGAAAAATAAATATTAATCCTGCCAGAACAACTTTGATTCCAACCAGAATCGTTTTAATCCTGCCAGAATAACTTCTGCGTTGGCAGAATAACTTTAATCCTGGCAGAATAAGTTTAATTCTAACCAGAATCGTTTCTGTTCTGTCAGAATAAACTCTGCGCTGACAGAATAACTTTAATTCTGTCAGAATAAACTTTATTCTGCCGGAATTCGGGCATATTTTATCGGTATAAAATTTTTTTATTACTCATTTTCAATAAATTACACTGGCTTTTCAATTCGGCCCACAATAAAAGGATTAGTGCCTCAGTTATCATAGTATCACACGTTGTGATAACGCGGTCTCCGTATGAGCCAAAACAAATACCGATTAAAATGAACAAAAGAAAAGTAAGTCTGGCTTTTCTGAAAGATCCCATCCCTCAAAAAATACAAAAGGGAAGGTACATTGTAAGTCAGATGACGGGTAACGTTACTTACCCAACTCCAAATCCCGACCTGCTAACAGTTACGGGAATCATCAACACACTGGAAACAAAGTACGAAGCTGCTTCTGACGGTGGAAAATCAAAAAAGCTTCAACAGCAAACGGCCGAAGATAATTTTGATAATATCTTTCGCGAGCTTGCTATTTATGCAGAAGATGAAAGCAAGGGCGATGGTGAAAAAATAACCAGTGCCGGTTTTGAGCTTGAAAAAGTAAGGGAAGCGGCTACTCGTCTGGGAGCTATTCAGGGGTTAAAATCAGAACCCGGTAAAAACGAGGGCGAAATTGACCTTAAATTTAAACCGCTGAAAGGAGCAAAAACAAAAATAGTACAGATGAAAGAAGAGGTTGCGCAAGGAGGAACACAGCCCGGCAACCCCGGACCCGGTTCGCCTTCCGGTACAGCGGCTGCAACTGGCATCTGGGTAACATTAGATGAGCCTGTTACAAAATCAAGGCATACGGTTAAAAACTTGAAGAGCGGAACTAAATACAGCTTTCGGGTGGCAGGTGTTAACTCAAAAGGTAGAGGCGACTGGAGTGATATAACAATCTGTGTTGCGAGATAAGGTTCTGTTTTGTGTTCATGATTGCCGACAGCCCTGTTGATAAAGATCAGCGGGGCTGTTTGGTTTTTACCAACCCGTAACCAATAAATTTCTTGCTCCTTTTAGTCCGCACTTTTGGTATTCATGATAAGCGGCAGCAGCACGTTCGCGAATCTGTTCATTGGTTTCGTTTTTTATCCAACCTTCTATAGCGGCTTTCAACGTATAGGCTTCGGGACACATTAAATTGGTTGTCCATAATAGGGGAGAGGCACCGGTTATGCGCAGGTGTTCAGCAAAATAATTTTTGCTGGCGCAGGCAAGAATAATGGTTTCGCGTTTTTTGTCGTTTGCTTTTTTAGGTGTTGTTTCCAAACGGAAATCCATCAGGCCGTCATGCCCGATGTAAACCAACAGATTTGATTTGCCGCCAAATTCAAGACTGATAGAATCAAGATTTATTTTTTCAGGTTTGTTGCCTGCCGAAAAATCTAGAAGATCAACAGTTGTGTTTTTGATTTTTGCTCCGTCATAGGCATCAGCCAATAAATACGTGTTTGATGCTTTGTGCTTGAATAAAATGCGCTCTAAAATATTCTCTTTCGGGTTGACAATAGTTTTTACCATTGTCCATTCTTTGCTGTTTTTAAAAAATGTTTTCACTCCGAAACCTGCGCCCCAATACAAATTGTTTTTCGCATCCTGTCCGTTGCCCAGCGATTTGGGAACAGGAACTATTCCCTGGTTAACATTGTCGCAAAGCGCAACCACCACATGAATGGTTCGGGTTTGTGCAGCAGCAAATTCAAAACAGAATAAGAGGAAAACTAAAATCAGTCTCATGATTTTCTTCCAAAAATATTCTCCGGTCTGAATGGAGAATTATCACTGTGCATCTTAATCGCCTTGCGCGAAAGAATAATTACCACAATCAAGGTAATGAGCGCACCAAAAGCAATTACCGGTACTTCGTTTACAAACAAACAAAAGTCATAAGCACCATGAAAAAAAGTGGCGGCAAGTACTCCTGTAATCAATAAAACCTTTTCGTTTTTAGGATTAAATTTTGCAAGCCCAGCAAAATAGCCCATCATCACAGCGTTGGCGGCATGGGCAGGAACTGCGGTAAACATGCGCAGCATGCCAACACCAATTCCGCCATCCATTACATACATCACATTTTCAAGGGCGGCAAAACCGAGTGAAACCATTACGCTGTAAATAATTCCATCAAACGGTTCGTTAAACTCAGCACGGTTGTAGGCAAAGCGTTTGAAGAAAATGTATTTCGAAAATTCTTCGCTGAAGCCTACTACTATAAAAGCGTGAACAAAATTGTGCGACCAGTATTCGTTGAGCGCAAGTTTGGGTCCACCGTAAACTTCAAGGATAACAGCAGGTACAATACTTACTCCGCCAAGAAAAAAGCATTTCAGTAAAAGACCTAAAGGTTCTTTCTCGTGTTTGTCTTTCCAATAAATGAAAATAGCTATTGCAAGGGCAGGCGCAAGAGCAATGGCTATGAGGTAAAGCACTGCAGCGGTTTACAGATTTGATTTAAACTGTGCCGAAAACTCTTCCCATTTTACAGTGCGGTAGCTATCAGAACCAAAAAAAGTAATAATTGGTTCCAACGCCTGCGGTGTTTGAAAACCCGGGATAGGCTGAATAAGATTCAGGTCTTTATCTAAATAAACAATAGTAGGGTAGGAGAGTTTTCCCTGCATCAGTTCAGCCGCCAATTCATGGTAGCCGCGTTGTCCGTTTGGGATAAATTTAAACTCGCGTTCTCTGAACAGGATTGATTCTTTTTGTTCAGCATTAAATTTTACGGCATAGAAATATTGATTCACATATGCAGCAATTTTCGGATTGGCAAAAGTTGTTGCATCCATTTTTTTGCACCAACCGCACCAGTCAGTATAAACATCCATAATAATAGGGCGTTTTTCTTTTTGTGATAATTCAACAGCTTTTTCAAACGTTACCCAATTGATGGTTTCCTGTGCAGAAGCAGAATAAAATGCGAGAGAAATGAGTATTGCTAAAACAGAACGGAACTTCATGTGTTATGTATTTGTATATTTATGTGACCAAACACAAAATTACAAAATAATTGAACTTTCTTGCCCACCTTTATTTGTCTCACACATCGGATGAGCTGATGTTTGGTAATTACATTGCCGATGGTGTGCGCGGAAAATTAGACGACCGCTTTCCCGAAAAAGTGATAGAGGGAATTCGCATGCACCGCGTTATTGATGATTTCACGGATACGCATCCGGTTTTCAAACAAAGTTGTATGCGCCTGTACGAGAAGTACGATAAATATGCATGGGTGATCGTAGATATTTTTTACGACCATTTTCTGGCAGCCAACTGGAATGAATTTCATCATCAACCGCTTCAGACATTTTCTGCAGAAACATATTTAATGCTGGAGAAAAACATAGACCTTATGCCCGAAAAATCGAAACGGTTTTTTCAGTACATGACAGAGTATGATTTGCTTTTGAATTATTCAAAAACCGAAGGCATTGAACGTGTGTTATCGGGAATGGCGCGCAGAGCCCGTTTTCAATCCAATATGGAAAAAGCCAGTGCCGATTTAATTACAGATTATCATCACTACGAAAAAGATTTCCGTCTGTTTTTTCCGGAGCTGGAAAACTTTACAAAAGAAAAATTCAGCGTTTAATCACTTGTATTACCGCTCCAGCACAAACGTTTGTCTGTATACAAAGTCGGTTGCAAGCCCTTGCTGCTCCAGGTCGTAAGTGCTCCACACTTGTCGGTTCTTTTTGTTTTCTTCAATGGTGTAGGCAATGTCGCAACCAATGCATTCTCCACCAATTATTATGAAGCGTTTGGCATGGTCGTCAATCATATAATACAAACCCGTGCCAGAATTAGTGCTGCCGTTTGCAGTGTATTCAAAGTCGAAAATACTTAAATCAAGATTGTCGCGGTAAAAACTGAAGTACCCGGCATTGTCTGCCTCTGCAACTACTTCAATGGTACCGTCATTGAAAATTTTTACATTTTCATAATGCGTAATATTCCACAAGCCATCTAAGCGGTCTTCCAGTTTTTCATCAGCTTGTTTGCAGCCCGAAAAACCAAGAACCAGCGTAAGCGATAAAAGTGTAAATAGTTTTTTACTCATTCTTGCAATTTTTTGGTTGCGGTATTCGTGAGAGTAGTTCATGATGCTTAGTTTTTAATTTTTCCTATTAAAAATTTCACCGAAACATTAATCACTGATTTATGAAGCGGTACTTCGTCAACCATATTTTCTTCGTCATAAACAAGTCCCTGACTTAAATCTGAGAATTTACGGAAGTCAACCGGAAATTCACTTTGTCGCCAACGGTTCACATCAAAATCCATCAGCTGAGTTTCGCTTCCCGTTTCGTTTTTCCATTGAATAGGAAAAGTCCAGCGTGCCGAAATCATAAAGCGCCACAGGCGTGCCGAGATGCCAACACCGTGGTGTAGTTTGGTCGATCCCGCTTCGTAATAACCAAGTATATCCATCTCATAACCCATGCTGCGCGAGCCATCGGGATAGGTAACTGTTGAACGCAATGTAATGTCGCGGAAGTTTCCGCCAAACAAATAATCAACAAATACCAGCCCTTTAAACTGAGGACCTAAACCGATAAAAACCGGAACATCGTTGTATCGGAAATCAAGCTCATGCACATAGTTATTCCACAAAATACTTTTGTTCACATGCTTGGTCCAGTAAGCTCCAACCGAAAACGAAATATGCGCTGAAATCCGCGAAGGGTTATACATATCAAACGCTATTTCAAAGCCAGGTGCAGTGTACGATTTATCCCAAAGCGAGAAACCTTGTTTCAGGCCAACTTTATAATAGTCGTTCCACGAAACCGAAAACGTATCCAACTGAGTTGGGTCTAATCTGTTAAAACTGACACCCGGACCAAAACTGAAATTAAAAACATACTGCGCAAACGAATTGTGATTTGCAGCAAGTAGGAAGAAGAGAAGTGCAGAGTAGATTTTCTTCATGTAAAAACGGATTTGTTTCTGCAAAAATAAATTTATTCCTGTTAATCTTTAACAACGCGTTGGCGGTAAAAGCCATTTTCTGTTTCAGCAATAACAAAATACAACCCGCTGCTGAGTGTTGAAATGTCAATAGTTGCTGTATTGTTGAACACAGCCAGCAATGAGCCCTTTGAATCAAGTAATTTTACTTCTTTTATCTTCCCTCCATCTTTAGGCAAAACCAAATTGATTTTTCCAGTTGTCGGATTTGGGAATAGCTTCAGTGAATTATCCTCAAAAGAATTTTCTTTCACTCCTGCTGCAACATCAATATTAATATCATCAATAAAAATATTGTTTCCTCCACGTCCATTCATTACAAAACGAAAACGGAAATCATCCACAAAATAGGAGGAAGGTATATTGGTAACGGCTTGCTTCCATTGTTGCTGAGACGAAGGAATGAATGCATTAACCTGCGGTGCTGCAGTTTCTAATTCAGCACCGTTTATAGTAAGCTTATTCAACCAGAAATTACTGCAGCCTTTGTTAATCTGCAATTGCAGCTCATCTGCAATCGAATCTGTTTTTCCGGCAAATGCATATTTGAAACTGATATTTGTTTCTGTTACCTGCGACAAATCAATCAACGGACTATACAACTCATCTTTTGTATCCATTGTGTTATTTAAATTGTCAAGCATCACCGAAACGGTTCCGCTATAAGGAGCTTGCCCGTCTAACGACCAATTATTTTCCGAATCAAAACTGTTTTTAAACCAACCTATACTTTCAAGTTCTGTTTCGTCTGTTTCAAACGATTCCGAAAAAGGAAATATAGTTCCCCCTGTTTCCGGTAAAACAGAAATAAAATTGCTTTTCGCTTCACTAACATAACTGCCGTTTGCATACACTGTTAAACTCACATCATAAACTCCTTCTGAATTATAATCAACCTCCAGTTCTTCTGCTGTTGAATTTGCAGGTGTTCCACCTTCAAATGTCCACAACACAGAATCAAATGGCGCATGATAACTCTCATTATTAAATGTAATCGTTCCACCAGGACAAACTACTTTTTTAGTGCTGCTGAAATCAACACCGCACAAAACTGGTGCATCGTAAACCCCTGTTGCAATAAGGTTTGCAGGTTGCCATAAATTATTTCTGTTTCCGATTGGTGAATTCAATGCAGCCTGCATTCGGTCGCGCTGACCATTTGTAAACATAATGTTGCAATACGAGTAATCCATCACATTTTGCACATTATCCAAATTGCTTCCGCACGAAGCACCGCTCAGGTTGCAACTTTGCCAACCTATTGTGCGGGGAGTATCATCTACTCCGTCATCAATGTTACAATCGTGATTGGGGTCGGCACAAGGCAAAAAATAATAGCCCGGAACATTATTACCGCCCCAGATATGCTGCAAATTCAAATAGTGTCCGCACTCATGCGCAAATGCCACCGATTGCGTCAGATTAGAAGTGCCGATAGTCCCCACATAATTATGCGAAAGCACAATCCCATCCCATTCCGGAACCGTATCAGCATCCGAAGGAAAAATAGCATGTCCCGCCAACCCTGCCGCATTTTTCACCACATATACATTCAGGTAGTTTGCCGGATTCCAGTGTACAAGATTTTTTACCGCATGATCGCCCGTTTCAGATAAAGAAGAAGCAATTCGGTTAATCCCGCTGTGGCAATTTCCGTCAGGGTCGCGCTTTGCCAAACGAAATTCAATCCGAGTATCAGCATGCAGCGGTTTAAAAATCTCCACAATACTTGCTGTGTCGTCTCTTTGCTTGCGGAAGGTTTTGTTCAGCATATCAACAGCACTGTATATCTGCTCATTTGCAATGTTCTCGTTACCGTAATCGTGGATAATATGAAACACAACCGGAATAATATATAGTGCAGTATCTGCAGTTAAATCCTTTTCTGCTTTTGCTGCAATAAATTCACGGGTAAAAGTTTCTAATTCATTCTCACGCTCAAAAACAGCTTTAGCCAGTTCGTGATTATTCTTTAGGGTAGAAATACGAAGTTCATCTGCTCCGCAATACAAATTTTGCTGAGCCGAAGCAGTAAATGAAATGATAAAAACAGAAGCAAAAAGTAAACTATTTTTCATGTAGAAATGAGTTTTAAGTTTGTAAATATACATGTGAATTTTTTAGTGCTGAATTTTCGATTTTTTTAAAACCTTGAAGATCTGTTAAAATGCCCTGTAATACTGATGGTTCATTAACTACAAGAATGTTAATTACATGTTCAAAACTCTCGCCTGTTTTCGGACGAATTTCATGTTATTTCAGCTACATAATTTACTATCTTCGCACGACATTTAAAAACAATACAAAAATTCTAAGAAAAATAAGTGCAAACAATAAAAAATATGGCAGAAGGTGAACTAAAAGAAATTAAAAATGCATCAGGTTACGGGGCAGACAGTATTCAGGTTCTTGAGGGATTAGAGGCAGTTCGTAAACGCCCTGCCATGTATATTGGTGATGTGGGCATCCGTGGTTTGCACCACCTGGTTTACGAGGTAGTGGATAACTCTATTGACGAAGCCCTTGCCGGACATTGCAAAAACATTGATGTATTCATCAATGAAGGTAATTCAATAACCGTAAAAGACGATGGCCGCGGAATTCCAACCGCCATGCACGCTAAAGAAAAGCGTTCGGCATTGGAAGTAGTAATGACTGTGCTGCATGCCGGTGGTAAATTCGATAAAGACAGCTACAAAGTATCAGGTGGTCTCCATGGTGTGGGTGTGTCGTGCGTAAATGCACTTTCTACATTACTAAAAGCAGAAGTTCACCGCGAAGGAAAAATTTTTCAGCAGGAATACAGTGAAGGAAAACCCCTTTACCCTGTTAAAGTAGTTGGCGAAAGCGATAAAACAGGAACCATCGTTACTTTTCAGCCCGATGCTTCAATATTTATCTCTACCGAGTATAACTACGAAACACTGGCAGCCCGCTTGCGTGAATTGTCTTACTTAAATAAAAAGATAACACTCAACATCACCGACCTTCGCACAAAAGACGAAAACGGAAATCACCGCACAGAAAGTTTTTATTCAGATCGTGGCTTGGTTGAATTCGTAGAATACTTGGATGCCACCCGCGAAAAATTGATTGAAAAACCAATCTATCTGGATACCGACAAAACCGGAATGCCGATTGAAGTGGCAATGCAATACAACACTTCTTTTGGCGAGAATGTTCACTCCTATGTAAACAACATCAATACCCACGAAGGAGGAACCCACCTTGCCGGTTTCCGCAGAGCGTTAACAAGAACCTTGAAAACGTATGCCGAGAAATCAGGTATGTTGGAAAAGAAGAAATTTGAAATAAGCGGAGAAGACTTCCGTGAAGGATTAACAGCAGTTATTTCCGTAAAAGTTCAGGAACCTCAATTTGAAGGACAAACAAAAACCAAACTTGGAAACAACGAAGTAATTGGTGCAGTGGATGTAGCCGTTGGCGAAACACTGAACAACTATTTGGAAGAAAATCCGAAAGATGCAAGACGTTTAGTTGAGAAAGTATTACTCGCTGCCGAAGCCCGCCATGCTGCTAAAAAAGCACGTGAACAGGTTCAACGCAAAAATGTGTTGACAGGAAGCGGACTTCCCGGAAAACTTTCTGACTGCTCAGATAACGACCCCGGAAAATGTGAGATTTACTTGGTAGAGGGAGACTCGGCAGGCGGAACTGCCAAACAAGGCCGCGACCGTAATTTTCAAGCCATCCTTCCGCTCAGAGGTAAAATCCTGAACGTAGAAAAAGCAATGGAGTGGAAAATATACGACAACGAGGAGATAAAGAATATGTTCACCGCCTTAGGTGTCCACATCGGAACTTTGGAAGACGACAAAGCCCTGAACATTGAAAAGCTTCGTTACCACAAAGTAATTATCATGTGCGATGCTGACGTTGACGGAAGCCACATTACCACGCTAATTCTTACCTTCTTTTTCCGCTATATGAAAGCCCTGATTGAAGAAGGACGTATTTTCATTGCTACACCTCCATTGTATTTGGTAAGAAAAGGAAAAGAAGAAAAATACTGCTGGAACGAGCAGCAACGCGAAGAAGCAGTATTGGAATTAGGAAAAGGCAAAAACGACAGTGTAAACATCCAACGCTATAAAGGTCTTGGAGAAATGAACGCAGAACAGTTATGGTCAACCACCATGAACCCTGCTACCAGAACCCTGCGCCAGGTATCAATAGACAGCGCAGCAGAAGCTGATAGAATATTCTCTATGCTTATGGGCGATGATGTTCCACCACGCAGAGACTTTATTGAGAAGCACGCTAAGTATGCAAGAATTGATGTGTAAGCATTAATTTTCAACCATTATCAAATAAAAAGCCCCGCGATAATTATCGCGGGGCTTTTTATTTGATAATGAATGTAACTACTTATTTCTCGCCCTCAACTTTAGAAGTGGAAGGAGCAATAGCAGGCTTTACTCTTGTTTGTGAAGTCTGATTTTGATTTTGTCTTCCCGAAACAGACTGGTCTACCGCATTTGTTGCAGGTGCAATTGTAACATTTTTTGTTCTTACCTCACCTGTAGTTACTTCTTTTGTGCGAACAGTGTTTAGTTTTGTTGCAGAGGCATCAGCAGGTTTTTCGTTGTTTTGGGCAAGAACACTAACCGATAACACTAACAAGGCAGGCAATAATATTTTTTTCATGATAACGTGCTTTTTTAGTGATTATGGTTTTACAATTATCAATTCAAAGTGCGATTGAAAACCACCCGGGGCACCTGCTAATTGAATATTGGTACCACCTGAAGGCCCTGAATGTGCTCCTCGTACATCTAATGTATAAGTACCTGGTCCGAAAGAGTTGGCATAGCTGATAGCCCATGTTCCGTAAGCAAACGTCAATTCAGTGCTGAAATCTGCGATGTAAGCTCTTTGTAATTTACCGGTTGCCGTTCCATTCTCGAAAATTTCAAATTGTGCTGTGCAGTCATTGAAAGAACCTAAGTTTAAAGCGGTACCGAAGGCACTTGAATAAACATGCCATGTTTCACCTGCAGGAACTGTAAATGTATAGGTCAGGTCAGGTAATTGCAGATAAGTAATGGAACCTGATCCTGCTTGCGTTAATTGTGTTTGTGAAGAAAGGTTTACGGTAACTGTATTGTTAGCCGCAGAAGGTCCTGTTGGTCCGGCAGGTCCGGTAGCTCCGGCTGCACCTGTTGGTCCGGCAGGTCCAGTAGCCCCGTCAGCACCCGAAGGTCCTGTTGCACCATCAGCACCGGAAGGTCCAGTAGCACCGTCAGCGCCCGAAGGCCCTGTTGCGCCATCAGCACCTGAAGGCCCTGTTGCGCCCGGTAATCCGTTAGCACCTTGTGGACCCTGAGGCCCTGTTGCTCCATCAGCACCTGAAGGCCCTATAGCCCCGGCTGCACCGGTAGGGCCTGTTGGACCTTGTGAGCCGCTTCCACCTGTGCCGTTGCAAAGGGAAACCCATGCAGATGAATTCCAATAGCAGAAGCAAAGTGAGTCTGTGTTGTAAATTAATAATCCGTTTGAAGGTGAAGGTATTCCCAACATAGCGGTAGTTGCCATTCTTGGAACAAGAAGACCTCTGTCGGGTGATGCAAGTTCAAGAATAGAGCTGTTGTCGGGTGTGGTAGTTCCTATACCAACATTGTTTCCCTGTGCAAATGCACCAAGAGTGGCAAACATCACAGATGCAAACAGTAGTAATTTTTTCATATTTTGTTTTTAATAAATTTTGATTTTGGGGCTGCTAAAATAGGCAAAATATAATATCGCCAAAATATTTTTTACCTGTAAAGCGTCACGCGACCGTAAAATTTGTGTTTTTCACCATTCAGGTCAAGCATTTCAGCCACCCAAACATATACATCTTCCTGCGCTTTATTACCGGTTACAAGGGTTCCATCCCATTTTTCACCGGGAGTATGGCTGGCATATATTTCCTGTCCCCAACGGTTAAAAATTCTGAAAATGTAATTGTTAGGATCAATTGTTTCGCCTTTAGGGAAGAACGTATCATTGGTTCCGTCTGAGTTTGGTGTAAATGCGCTTGGAACATAGAAGGTGAATACAGGCGTAATTTCAACCAGGTTAAAGGTACTGTCTAAACAGCCTTCCGAACTTTCCACAAAAAGCCACACCGTATAAGTTCCGGTATCGTTATACCAGTGTAGAGGACTGGTGAGTATTGAGGTAGTGCCATCTCCAAAATTCCATGACCACTCTGCAGCTCCTGTTGAATTATCATTAAATTGAATTTCGGGGTTGAAAATATCCGTTGAAGGAGGATAAGCGGAGAAGTCTGCCACCGGCAAGGGATAAACGGTAATCATATCCTGCATAGTAAGGGAATCTTTACATCCGTCAGGTGTAGTAACTACCAGTGTTACATCAAAAATTCCGGGGTCGTTGTAAGCGTGAGTAGGAGTAGTTCCCGTTGACGTGTTGTTGGTTCCCGAATTCGGGTCGCCAAAGTTCCAAAGCAAATTTGCAGGTTGCGGTTGTGTATTATCAGTGAAAGTTACTCTCAGGGGTTCGCATCCTTCATAGATATTTGCTGTGAAATCAATTGCAGGAAGCAGGAAAATATTAACATCAACAGATTGGCTGGCAGGTGGTGTTCCGCAGCCATCATTTACAGTAAAATTATACGTTGTGTTAACAGCAGGAGTAACAGATACAGGAGGATTTACGGGATTGCTTCCGCCATCCCAGGTAAATGTATAATTACCATCACCGCCCGTTGCATTCATGTTCATAACAGCAGTTTCACCGGGGCAAATATCAATAGGCCCAGGTGGCAGCATATTCAGTGCAAGCGGAGGATTTACTGTTATCGTAACCGTTTCGGCAGGTGCTGCGCAGTTGTTATTATCTTCAACGTTAATGGTGTAAACAGTGGTAACAACCGGAGCAACTGTTGGGTTTGCAATATTGGGATTAAGAAGGGTTGGGTCGGCAGGTGCTGCAGTCCATGTATAATTATAGCCGGGTGTTCCGCCTTGTGGTGTAGCCAAAAGATCAGTGGTTGAGCCAATGCAGATAGTAGCGTCTGCTGAAGTTAAAACTGAAACAGCTGTTGGTTCTGTGATGGTAACGTTATCGGTTGTAGTGCAGCCAACATCGTCAGTTGCAGTTGCAAGGTAATTGCCTGCACAAAGTCCTGTAGCATTGGCTGTTAATTGTCCTGTCGAAACGTTGGTTGCCAAATCAATCCAGTCATAATCTAATGTTCCTACAAAACCCGGAGTTGCAGTCATGTCGGCTGTTCCGTCACATACACCGTTACAGTTTGCATTGGTTGATGCTGTTACACTTACTGTAAATCCGGCATTATTAGGAACTGTTACCTGATCAATGATTTGACAGCCGCTGTTGTCTTCAATAACTACATCGTATGTAAGAGGAAGTAATCCTGTGAAATTTCCGTTTGCCTGAAAGTTTGCTCCGTTGTCAACACTGTATTGGTAAGGACCACCATCTCCGCCACCTCCGGTAAGTGTAATTTCTCCATCAGCATTTCCGCAATTAGCATCTACTGTTGTTGCGTTAAAAGTAACTGCAGCAGGATCAGTTAAAGTAACCTGATCGGTGTATTGACAGCCGTTTGCATCTTCAATCAGAATATCATAAGTGCCTGCGCAAACGCCTGCAAAATTTCCATTGTTCTGAAAAGTGGCTCCGTTATCAATACTGAATTGAACAGGAGCAGCACCGTTATTCTGAGTTAATGTAATTGTTCCGTCACAGGCATTATTACACAAGGGATTGGTTGATGCTACCGTGTTGGTCATAATGCAGCAGTTTGGTCCTGCTGCAATGGTTATTGTTCCTGTTGTGGGGCATTGTGATGCATCTGCAACGGTGTAGTTGTAAGTTCCCGCAGGAAGATTGGTAAAAATACCCGTTGCATTAGGTGCTCCGAAACCAATGTCGTATCCGTAAGGTGCTGTTCCGCCGCCTCCGGTCAGTGTTATTGTTCCGTCATCAGCACCCAGACATGTTTCGTCAGTGAAAGCTTCGTTTACGGTTATCGTTCCGCCTGCGTTGATAACAACGTTTACGGTTCCTGTGCAACCACCTGCATCTGAAACATTCACCGTATAATTTCCTGAACAAAGATTATTGAATGTGCCGTTATTCTGGTTTGCTCCACTATTGATGTTGTAGTTGTAGGGAGCCGTTCCTCCGTTTGCTGTTACAGTAACTGCACCATCGCAAGTACCTGAACATGTTTCGGGTGTTACGTTTTGATTGGTTGTAAATCCGCCCGCTACGTTTATAGTAACATCATCGGTCACAGTTACTACAGAACCATCACAATGTTGATAAACGGCTTCTCCGGTATAAGTTGTTGTTCCTGTGGGACAAACATTTACTGTCAGACCAGTTCCAACAACTGCATTTGTCTGATCATACCAGGTTACAGTCCAGTTGGGTGGCCCGCTTGGTGTAAAGCGCCACGCTTCATTATTGGCTGCCCAATCGCCTGTATTTCTTCCGGGAGGGGTTACACCGTTCGTTCCTGTTCCATCCTGAATTCCTATGGTTGCATTTCCATCGTTCCAGCTGCTGCATTGCTCCTTTTCAAGTATGTAAACTTCAATAACATTGGTGGTTTCGTAAATTACAATCTGCTGAGTTGTTTTACTACAGGTACTGAAAAATCCGCAATCGCAGTCAAAATGGGGGATATCATTAAAGTTAACAACCAAGGTTCTGCATGGAGCATTTCCTATGAGTGCGTATCGGATTTCGCC
Organism: Bacteroidia bacterium; assembly: GCA_050186075.1. Classification (GTDB taxonomy): domain Bacteria; phylum Bacteroidota; class Bacteroidia; order SXHM01; family SXHM01; genus SXHM01. Next base: position 20,406 of record JBFWYU010000018.1, on the reverse strand, counting down.
TCCAACACTTGGATCAATATCATGATAAGCGCCCATAATTGAATTGTTGTAAAGCCCTGCAGGTGGTGGGCCGGGAGTAGGACACGAAGCTGTGTAAGACCACTCGCAATATTGAGTTGCTTCTGTCAGGTCGAATGTAATTAATCCGTTTGCACCAACAACGGCTTGGTTGTACATCTGCCCATAGAAACAAAAGTTGAAACCTAGATTAATCACGTTACCCCAAATATCATCGGTTCCGATAAGAAGTTGAGTGCCTGTATTGAAAGCTGCCGGTGGTGCATAAGGAATGGCAGAAACGGTATAGGCTGTTGTTTGTCCGGTTTGCAGAACAGTTGCAGTAAGATTGGTGCAATTGTTCTGGCAGGTTAAGTTTTGATTTGGTCCTGCATCTATATCAGGACAACCGGGAGCCTGAGCCGAAGTTTTTGTGACTGTTCCGCAAAGAAAAAATACAAAAACAAAACAGAGAAATGAGTTATATTTCACTTTATTGAAAATTTAATCAGGCGAATTTAAAACAAAGTCAATATAAACCAAATTAAAAAATTGTAAAAGAACTAAACAGCAGACGAATGGTTGTTTTTATCAGTTACTTTCCAGTATCTGAAACAGTTCGTCTAATTTAGGTGTGATGATAATTTCAGTTCTGCGGTTTTTCTTTCTTGCCTCTGCTGTTTTTTCTGTGTCGAGTGGCACATATTCACTGCGGCCGGCTGCTGTAAGTTGTTTAGGATTTATTTTGCTGTTGCCCGTAATTATTTTTACAATTGCTGTTGCACGCATTACACTTAAATCCCAGTTGTCTTTTACGTTTCCGCTGCCATTAAAGGGAACATCATCGGTATGTCCTTCAATCATAATATTTACATCGGTTTGGGTTTCCAGAACCTTCGCTAATTTTTTGAGTGCCTCTTGCCCTTTTACATCAACAGCCCAGCTACCGGAAGCAAACAGCAGGCGCTCTTCCACCGATACATAAACCTTTCCGTTTTTCATCTCAACGGTTAAGCCGCTTTCTTTAAAGCCAAGCAGGGCTTCTGTAATTTTATCTTTCAATGCTTTTACGGTTGAATCTTTGCGGCTTAAAATACCTTCCAGTTCTTTCAAACGTTTTTCGCGTTCTTCCAGTTCTTTTTGTGCTTTTGAAAGATCTGCATTCAGGTTATTGAGATTGGTTTCTTTGCTGTTAAGAGCCAACTCTAATTTTCTGAGTTCATCTTCTTTTTTCTGAAGGCTTTCTTTGGTTGCCTGGAGCTCGGTCATCAGTTTTACATTATCTTCTTTGTTGCCCTGCTCAATTTTTGCCAGTTGATTCAACAGGCGTTCATAGGTTTCGTCAAGCTTATCGTAGTTAACCGTTAGTTTGCGTAAAGAGTTACCCATGATGGTAGTATCGTTCTCCAACGCTTTTATGCGTTTTGAAATATCTGCGATTTGTTCTTCCTGCTCCGTAACTTTTGATTTCAGCGATGTATTCTCATCCATCAGGTTGGCTTTGTCTTCTTCACATTTTGCCTGCTTGCTTTTCAGTTCTTCAAACTGGCGCGAAGGAACGCAGGAGAAAAAAACAGTTGCAGCAGTTAAGGAAAGAACAATTTGTTTAATACGGTGCTTGAGCATGATTATTGATTTTGCATCAAAGATAGATGCATGGGAAAGGCGTAAATTGTTTGTGCTGTGCTGTTAATCCACATTCGTATGTTAATATTCGGATAACATTTTCTGCGTTTTGACGTTTATAATTATGAAATTTGAATGCAACTAAATTCAATGCTATGAAAACATTAAGTAAAGACTGGCTGATTGAAAAACACATTGATGTGGAATACAAGCGTTATGTTTTGCTGGCCTATCTGCAGGAGGTGAGTAATAATTTCGATCGCAATATGCTGTATCCTTTCCTTGCCGATTTAATTCAGCATTACATGAATTTGAAAAATTTTCAGCAAGACACGGAAAAACTTTCTTCCTCTTTTCCCCAGAAAATCAAGTCTGTTGACATACAGAAAAACAGATTAATTTTTGAGAAACTATATGAAAATGATGATTTGATTCAGGAGTTGAATGAGATTATCAATTATTCCATTCCGCAGTTTGAACGCTACCTGAATGAGGGAAAAAAGATTTACGATTTTGTGGAAAAGAAACTGCATATCACACAAGTTGGGTTGCTTCCGCTTTATTCAGGTGAAGGTTATATGCTGCTGAGTAATGGTAAAGATTTGCAGACATTGGTTTATGAATATCAGATGACCGTTTTTGAACAGGCAACGGAGAAGTTCAGAGCTATACACACCAGTTATATAACATCGTATAAGCGCAGCATCATCAATACCAACGAAAATATAAAACGTGATTTAATCCGCAGCAATAAAAAACTTCCTAATCCCGCAACATTTGCAGTTGAATCGGAAATGAATATACCGGTTAATGCTACGTTGTTGCCGATTGCCAAAAGAGCTTTGGCGGCCTATGTTTCAACTATTGCTTAGTTGAAGTAGTGCCTTCGTTGTAAATATCGTGGCGGATATTTTTTCCGCGTGTTCCGGCAAAACGTTTAAAGAAGCTTTCACGCTCTTCTATGGAAACAAAATTTTCAACAAATGCAATTGATTCGTCTATGTCCGGATCAATCTTTGGAATTGAGTCAAGTATGGGGAAGACGATTGGCAGAAAATCTACAGGTAATTCATATTTATAGGCAAATTTTTCAAGCACTTTAGATTGAAAAGGGTCGCTGGTGAGTGCCACATTATTGAACCCTAAATTTTGTGAAAGTTTATAGGAGTAAAATAAATTTTCGGTGCTGTGTTCCGCTTTGCTTTCAGTGTAAATGTTTTCTTTCGGAACACCTAATTGTTCGGCATAAAGAGCCATTACTTTAGCTTCAATGTAAGGGGTATAAACGGAAGAACCGGAAAAAATAATATTTTTAGCAATGCCTTTTTTGTAAAGATAAACCGACCAGTAAACACGCGCTTTCATTGTCGGACTCCACATTCCGTTTTCAAGCGGAACACCGGGAACAATGATGGCATCATAAGGTGTCTGATACAGTGCTTTGTTGAATTTTTTCTGCGCGGTGTATGTGAAACAACCGGCCAATACCATTGACAGTACTCCAAAAATGAGCACACGGAAATAGATATGTTTTAGCAGCTTCATATTTATATTAACCAACAAATTATGTTTTTGTTGTGTAAAGGTGAAAAATTAATTCGTCATTGCTTCGTCCGCCTCAGGCGGACGAAGCAATGATGTTAGAAATCAACTTCTACCAGCAACGGGCAATGGTCTGAATGTTTTGCCAGCGGAAAAATAGCGGCACGTTTTAAACTGCTTTCAAGTGGTTTACTTACCATGTGGTAATCAATGCGCCAGCCAAGGTTCTTGGCTCTTGAATTAGCGCGGAAACTCCACCAGGTATAATTGTGCGGCTCGCTGTTGAAATGACGAAACGAGTCAACAAAACCGCTGTCGATAAATTTTCCTATCCATTCACGTTCTTCGGGAAGAAAGCCCGAAGAATTGGCATTACTTACCGGATTATGAATGTCAATCGGTTTGTGACAGATATTGTAATCACCTGAAATAATAAGGTTAGGTCGCTTTGTTTTTAAGTCGTCAATGTAGTTTTGGAAATCACCCAGCCATTGCATTTTAAATGTCTGCCGTTCATCACCGCTGGAACCCGAAGGATGATAAACACTCATGACCGAAACATCACCGTAATCAGCACGGATAACGCGTCCCTCGCGATCATAAATATCCATTGCGCAACCGAAATGAACTTTATCAGGCTCGCGTCTGGTAAGAATAGCAACACCGCTGTATCCTTTTTTTTCAGCGGGATGCCAATAGTGCTTGTATCCTAAATGTTCAAATATGCCCGCATCAAATTGAGTAGGATCGGCTTTTATTTCCTGAAAACAAACGACATCAGGATCGGCAGCTATTATCCAATCGGCAAGGCCTTTGCTTAAGGCAGAGCGTATGCCGTTTACATTGTAAGAAACTATTTTCATCAGATAATTTATTTTCGTCATTGCGAGGGTTTTTCACCCGAAGCAATCTCTCAAGACCAGCAGATTGCTACGCTCGCAATGACGTGGTATTACTTTTTCAAACAATCGTAGTAATTGTCTTCCATTGCTTTTTTGTTTTCAGAGCCACAGATATCATTCATTACATCGTTGTTGTAAGCGCAGGTGTAGCCCTGACTTTCAAGCAATGCTTTCCATGATTCGATGGAATAGCCGTTGAGAATGGAATCGCCATCGCAACCGGCTACAATAACTCCTCCGTTTTGACAGGTGCCGCATTTTTTGGTGCAGTCATAACACTGGTTGCAGCTTGATGCGAAGATGATGAGGGAAAGGATGGTGGTGAATAGAAGAGTGTTTTTCATAGGATAGTTTTTTGCAATTATAGTAAAAGTTGTTGTCACCCTGAGCGTAGTCGAAGGGCTAAATAATTGATGCTTCGACTACGCTCAGCATGACAACATTGTATAAATTGATTTAGCTGCTCTCAATGAAGCTCCGCCATCACCCAGTTTTTTTCTCAACTCGGCATATTCTTTTTTCATTTCAGCAATGCGTTGTTTGTTTTCCAACAGATCTTTCAACTCTTTTTCAATGTTGGCAGCATTCATTTCTTCCTGAATTAATTCTTTTACCACTTCTTTCTCCATGATTAGATTAACCAACGAAATGTATTTCACTTTTATCAGCCATTTTGCAATCTGATACGATATTCCACTGCCTTTATAACAAACTACTTCAGGAACTGCGTATAATGCAGTTTCTAATGTTGCAGTGCCGGAGGTAACCAATGCTGCACTTGCTTTTTCCAATAGCTGGTAGGTTTGATTGAAAACCAGTTCAATGTTTTTTCCGGTTGTAAATTGTTTGTAAAAACTTTCATCTACGGAAGGCGCTCCGGCAATTGCAAATTTGTAATCAGGAAACTTTGTAACTACCTTCAGCATTTCGGGAAGCATAACGGAGATCTCTTGTTTACGGCTGCCGGGCAAGAGCGCAATTACTCTGCTCCCCTCTCCCTGAGGAGAGGGGTTGGGGGTGAGGTCGAGTAGGGGATGCCCAACATACTCCACCTCATAATTCCACTTTTTATAAAACTCTTTTTCAAAGGGAAGTATCACCATCATTTTGTCAACGCAGGCTTTTATCTTTTTTACGCGTGATGCTTTCCATGCCCATACCTGCGGAGAAATATACCACACGGTTTTAATTCCCAACTCTTTTACAAACGGTGCAATGCGCAGATTGAAACCGGGATAATCCACAAAAATTACGGTGTCGGGTTTCCATTCAACAATGTCTTTTTTGCAGAGGTCAATGTTTGCAAAAATGGTGCGGATATTCATCAGCACTTCGGTAAAACCCATGAAGGCAAGTTCGCGGTAATGTTTTACAATTGTTCCGCCTGCTGCCTGCATTTTATCACCGCCCCAGCAACGGAACTCAGCAGTACTGTCGAGTTTCTTCAACTCCTTCATCAGGTTGCTGGCGTGCAAATCACCTGAGGCTTCACCGGCTATGAGGTAGTATTTCATTGGTGCTGAATTTGGTCATGCTGAACTCGTTTCAGCATCTTGCAATAGAGACCCTGAAACATACCGATAGCTATCGGCATCAGGGTGACGGCAATACTTACATTCCCTGCCATTCCAGTATTTTTAACACGGCTATTCCTGCTCCGAAAATAAAGGTTGCAAACAATACTCCGCGTGCCGATAATTCATAATCGTATTTAAGAAACAGAAAAAATGCGGCAAGGTTTCCAAGCAGGCTAAGGCTAAGCAGCTTTGCCAGTATGCCCGGTGAACTGAAAAGATATTCGGGGGTTACACGATTAAAGGTAAAACTGTGCAGCAAAAAGAATACGATGGAAGGAACAATTATTCCGCATATTAGTCCCGTTATAACTCTGTTCTTATTTGCCATTAAATTTCCACTTGTTTAAAACAGGAATAGCATGATGTGCCGTAAAATCAAACTGCACGGGAACTACCGAAACATAGTTATTGGCAAGCGCCCATTCATCGGTATCGGTGCCTTTATCATAGTTCTGGAACTTGCCGGTAAGCCAGTAATACTTGCGTTTGTAGGGGTCTTGTCTTTCGTCAAATTCTTCCTGCCATTTTGCATTGGCCTGGCGACAAACCTTTACGCCTTTTATCTGCTTCAGTTTTTTATCGGGAATATTTACGTTCAGCAATGTTCCTTCGGGTAAGCCGTGTTTCAACACATTTGCTGCAATCAGTTGTGCATACTTTTTTGCAGGAGCAAAATCTGCATTCAGGTCGTAGTTCAACAGCGAAAAACCGATGGAAGGAATGCCTTCAATGCCGCCTTCCATTGCTGCCGACATGGTTCCCGAATAAATTACATTGATGGAAGAATTGCTTCCATGATTGATACCCGAAACACAGAGATCGGGTTTGCCGTGCAGGATTTTATCGATGGCCAGTTTTACGCAGTCAACGGGGGTGCCTGAACACTGATAACCGATTACTTCACCGTGATAGGTAGTTTTATCCAAACGCAAAGGTTTGTTTATTGTTATAGCATGTCCCATGCCTGATTGGGGACTATCGGGAGCTACCACTACTACATTGCCGAGTGGTTTCATGGCTTCTATCAGTGCCTGTATGCCAGGGGCGGTTATGCCATCGTCATTGGTAACAAGAATGGTTGGTTTTTTAGATTTCATTGGTTGCAAAACTATTAAAAACAAAACGCCCCGAAACTTCGAGGCGTTTTGTTTTGTAAGAATTTAATAATTAGGCAATCTTCACTTCTTTCACCGCTTTCACTTTTTCTTCCACTTTTTTAGGAAGTACGATATTCAGAATTCCGTTTTCGTATTTAGCTTCCAGTGTTTCGGTGTTGATGTTTTCGGGCAAAGTAAAGCTGCGGGTAAACGAACCGTAGTTAAACTCTTTGCGTGTGTAGTTTTCTTTTGTTTCGTTTTTTTCTTCTTTGTGTTCGCCTTTAATCACCAGTGTGTCGTTCTCCACTTCCACTTTAATATCGGCTTTGTTAAAACCGGGAGCCGAAAGTTCAATGCGGAAATCTTTTTCGTTCTCCACAATGTTGGTGGCCGGAACAAAGTTGGCTCTTTCTTCGGTGTTCCATTTGTTGGTGAAAAAATTATCAAATAATTCGTTCACGTTGGCAGGGAAAAATGGTGATTGTACATAGTTTACTCCTGCAGGTCTTTTAAATTTTACGAGTGTCATGTTTTTAGTTTTTTTAAGGTTAATGTTTTTGTTAACGCTTTGGGGTTTTTCAATTGCTGTGCCAACCGAAAAAAGGATGAAAAAGAATGACTAAATGTCTTTTTTGATGCTAAGCAAAATGAAAAAATGACAGGGTGAAAATCATCACATATAGTGACGGAGAAAATAATTTGGCAAGTGGCAATTTGTCAGGTGATGTTCCTCATTGCGAGACTATTTCAGCCGAAGCAATCTCTTCATTAAATAACTGCTTTTATTGTGAGATTGCTTCGCTACGCTCGCAATGACGGTTAATACTCGTAATCGGCTTCTACAAAAATGGCGTTGGAGGTAAGCAGCTTGTCGTTTTCATCGTAGAGGTATATTTTGTAGTTCGTCTCCTGAGTGAACACAAACTGCTTCCAGAAACTTTTCCATTTGGGAAGTACATCCTGCGAAAGCGTGGTCATATATACTTCTTCGCTGTATTTATCGAGGTAGTAAATTTTGTAATACACCTTTACGCATTTTACTTCTTCCAGCAAATTTATAACAGCGTAAACGTATGCACCTTTTCCGTATTCAATGTAAAAATGTTTTGGCTTTTCGGCACACTGATCTTCTTTGTTTATTTTGGTGCAGAAGGTCATTGTTTGTGCCTGTAACAATGTAACTGAAAATAAAAATAAAATCAGCGTCAGAAATTTATTCATGGCAAAAAATGTAAAGCAAATTATTCGGCACCAAAATCTTCAAGAATAGAAATTTCGGCAGAAGTAATCAGTTGTCCTTTGTCTGTGTATAGATAAACTTTATAGCCGCTTTCGCGGGTAAAAACAATTTGCTTGTAAAAGGTTTTCCATTCGGGAATAACGTTTTGTGTAAGCGTGGTCATGTATATCTCTTCATCGTCTTCGCCAAAGCGGTAGAGCTTGTATAAAACCTGCGTGGTCCCTATTTCAGAGGGCAGGCGCACTACCGCAAAGATGGGTGCACCTTTATCGGAGCTGAAGTAGTATTTTTTTATGCTTTTATCACATTGTTCTTCTGCATTCAACTTGTTGCAAAAGGTAATGGTTTGCGAAAATGTAACACTGTGCAGAAATAGACAGAAAAATAAAAGAAGGAAAATGTTTTTTTGTTTCACGGGATGAATTTTGTGTGAAAGATAAAAAAAGCAGATTAATAATTTATTGCCTGATATAAGCATCTACAATTTCGGAACACAGAAAACGTTCTTTGTCGGCATACGCATAAACCTTGTAGCGGCCGGGTTCACGAAAATCAATACCTTTCCAGAACCAGGTCCATGTTTTTTCCACATCAAAGGGAACAGTAGATAAATAGGTTTCGTTGTTCAGTGAATCTATTTTGAAAAACCTGAATTCTATTTGCGTTGCTTCAACAGAATAAGGAAGTTTAACGAGCATGGAAACGGTAATGCCTTCCTGCGGAATATAGAAGAACTGATTTAACCCCACAGGGTCGCCATCTTCAGAAACGCTTTTGCTGAAGTAAATGCGTTGGGCGGTTGCTGAAAAGCTGATGAATAAAAGCGAAAATAAAAAGCCCTTAAGGGCAAGCGTAAGGGCAGATTTCATCAGTAATTTTAGGAGTAAGTGAATAACAAATGTATTAAAAGATGTTAAGGCTTTACCTTTTTTGACAGAAAGATTGCAATTTTGTCGTGCTTTTGGCTGACAAAAATTGTAAGGCATATAAATTGATGACAGCCTTGAGTAATTTTATATAAACCTAAAAAACAAAAGAAAAATGTACGGATTTGATTTAACTTATTTAATAATGATTGGTTTCTTCATGCTGATTGGATGGTTGGTAAGCAGAAGGCTGAAAAGTGTTTTTACTGAATATTCGCAGGTGGCACTTTCATCCGGTTTAAGCGGAAAAGAAGTTGCAGAAAAAATGTTGCGCGACAGCAATATTTATGATGTGAAAGTTATTTCGGTTGAAGGACAACTGACCGACCACTATAATCCTGTTGACAAAACAGTAAACCTTAGCCACGATGTATATTATGGCAGAAGCATTTCTGCTGCTGCTGTTGCAGCGCACGAGTGCGGACACGCAGTGCAGCATGCTACTGCTTATGCATGGTTGGGCTTACGTTCGGCATTGGTTCCGGCTGTTAACTTCAGTAACCGTGCAATGAATTATATCTTTTTTGCGATGATTATTTTCGGTGCGGTTACGGCTATGTATAACCAGATTTTATTAATCATCATTATTTTGCAGGCTGCTATAACACTGTTCAGTCTGGTTACGCTTCCGGTTGAGATTGATGCAAGTCAGCGCGCACTGGTTTGGTTAAATACTTCGCGCCTTACCAAAGGTGAGGAGCAAACACAAGCTACCACCGCTTTGAAATGGGCTGCAGGAACGTATGTAGTTGCAGCACTTGCTTCGGTGGCCACACTGCTTTATTTTGTGATGCAGTATATGGGCCGCAGAGATTAATTTTTGCAACAGATTTTTGAAACGCCAGCATTTTTACAATGCTGGCGTTTCTTTTTGCAACAAACTCTGTGAACATTGCTTAACATTGCTCCTCTAAAAAACAGGATACGATGGAAATAAAATTTTGCGGTGCGGCTGAAACGGTAACAGGAAGCAAACATTTAATAACGTTAAGCAGCGGAACCAAAATTCTGCTCGATTGCGGAATGTTTCAGGGCAGGGGTAAAGAGAGTTTTGAAATGAACCAGACCTTTCATTTTGACCCGAATGAAATTGACTGCATGATTCTTTCACATGCACACATTGACCATTCGGGCAGTATTCCACGATTGGTAAAGCACGGTTTTAAAGGAAAAATATATTGCACACCCGCTACCCGCGATCTGGCAGAAATAATGTTGTTCGACAGCGCATTCATCCAGGAAAATGAAGCTGCAAACTTTAATAAGTATCGTTTAAAAGAAGGCCAGAAGCCTATTAAACCCTTATATACCATTGAAGATGCTGAAAAAAGTTTTTCGCATTTCCGCACGGTGCGCTACAATACACCCTTTAAAATATCAGACGAAGTGGAGTTGTTGTTTACCGATGCAGGACATATATTAGGAAGCGCAGCGGTGAACCTTACCCTAACCGAAGACGGTAAGAAACACCGTCTTTGTTTTACAGGTGATATAGGCCGTTATGTAAACCGTCTTTTAAAACAACCGGCACCCTTTCCGCAGGCCGATACTATTATATGTGAATCAACTTATGGTGACAGGTTGCACGAATCGGCTGATGATACCAAAGAAAGGTTAATGCAGGTAGTACACGAAACCTGTGTGGTCAATAAGGGTAAACTTATTATTCCTGCCTTCAGTATCGGAAAAACGCAGGAGCTTATTTATGTGCTCAATCAATTAGAGTTTGCGGGTAAGCTTCCTCCGATAAAAGTATTTGTAGATAGTCCGCTTGCCATTAATGCTACCGATATTATGCGCAACCATCCTGAAAGTTTCAGTGATGAAGTAAATCAATACATCAAAAAAGACCCATCACCTTTTGGTTTTAACGGACTGGAATATGTGCGCAAGGTGGAAGATTCAAAAGCAATCAATTCGCTGAACGAGCCCTGCATTATTATATCTGCATCGGGAATGGCTGAAGCGGGAAGAGTAAAACACCATCTTGCCAATAACATAGAAAACCCGCGCAACGCAGTTTTAATTATAGGTTATTGCGAACCATCAAGCAACGGAGGTAAACTGGCAAACGGAGATAAAAGCATCAGTATATTCGGAAAAAAATACGATGTAAAGGCAAAGGTGCATGTGATTGATTTCTTCAGCGCGCATGGCGATTACAATGAAATGCTGCAGTATCTGTCCTGTCAGGATACAAAAAAAGTGAAAACACTTTTTCTTGTACATGGCAATAAAGATGTAATGCTCAATTATAAGGTTAGATTGCAGGAAAATGGCTTTAAAAATATTGTAATCCCGACTTTTTTAGCTACCCATAAGGCTTAGGAAACTGAAAAAAGTTATTAACAATCCATTCGCCCTTTTAATAGTTCAATTGGTCTAAATAGCTAATTTGTAGTTTTTTAGCTTTTTAACATAAAACTATCGTTTTTCATGGGTAGCTTAGGCTTAAATTTTTTTAACAAAACAGTTGTTTGTCGAATTTATATTTTTATATCTTCGCCCCGAGATTAGTCAGATTGTTATCTGAATTAATCGAAAATGTATCACAGTTCATCAGCATTTTTAAAAAGAGTATTAACACTTAAAAACAAAGTTATGAATACACAATTACTCAACCAGAACAACACAACCTGCACTACCAAAAATCTTAAAATGATGGCGGCTGTTATTTGCATAACAGCCGTTTTTGTTTTTACAAATGCGGTAGTATTTGCTCAGGGGATTTCAAATTCAGAAGGTAAAACAGCCATTGAGCAGGAAGCTGCAAAACAAAAATGGGTTGAAGAGCACCGTGATGAGTTGAATAAAACCAATGCGCCTGCAGTTGTTAAACCGGCACCGGTTCAAACAAAAGCAGCAGTGGTTGCAACAGAGAAACAAGCAGCTGTTAAAAATGTTACACCCGTAACTTCTGCCAAGCAGGTTGTTACACCTCAATCAGCAGAAACTGTTGATAATGCAGTTAATGTTAAAACTCCTGCAGTTGATAATTCAAATTCAGTTGAAGCAAAGCAAGCAAAAACGTTGGCTGAACAAAGAACAACAAGGTCATCTTCAGTTGCTGTCCGCAATGAAGTAAAGCCCTATGATAAGTCAACAGTTGTAAACGAGGTAAATCACAATGTAACGTATCCGGTAATTCCTGGATTTGTTGCAACGGGTAATGCTGATGTTGATGCAAAAGCATTTGAAGTTGCTAAAACAAATCTGCAGCAAAGCAATCCTGCTGAGTACACAAAATACTTTTCTGAAAAAGAGTAATACATATATTATAGTATAAAGATTTTTAAACCGAACCAATCCCAACTAATATGAATACAACATCTACCCCTCCGGCAAATGCGACATGGAAAAAGATAACGGCAGTCTGCTTAAGTGCAGCGCTTTTATGTTTTGTTTCGCTGCAATCAATCGCTCAGGTTATACCTGCGGTTCACTGTAACAGCACAGCTGCAACAGCTACGTTTACGCAATCTACCCCAACAGCAATTCCTACAGGACCTGCTGTGGTTACAAGCACTTTGGTTGTTAGCGGTGCAAGCACTTACCTGTTTGACTTAAATGTTACAACATTTATTACACACACATTTGCAGCTGACCTTGATATTACATTAACATCGCCATCGGGCACCGTAGTTACTTTAACTTCGGATAATGGTGCCGGTAATGATAACGTATTCAACGGAACAATCTGGGATGATGACGCTGACCCGGATGGAACAGTTCCTTATACATCTAATAATGGTCTGGTAACTGATCAAGCTTATACTAACTTAACTCTGGCTTCTCCGTTGGTTCCGGAAGAAGCTTTAGGTGCTTTTATAGGTGAAGATCCTAACGGTACATGGACTATAACAATTTCTGATGACTTAGCAGGTGATGGTGGTTCTTTAGACTCTTGGTCAATGGAGGTTACAGGTTTAGCTGCGAATCCTTCAACATTCTTTGATGTATTCTCTGACTCACCTGCTTTAGCAATTGCTGATGTTGGGGTTGTATCTTCTACTATAACAGTAAGCGGAATAGATCCTTATATATTAGACCTTAATGTTGTTACAAATATCACGCACACTTTTGCTGCTGATTTAGATGTTACTATTACGTCACCCGCAGGAACAGTTGTAACACTTACTTCTGATAACGGTTCAGGAAATGATGACATTTTTGCTGGAACAACCTGGAATGACGATGCCGACCCGGATGGTTTGGTTCCTTATACTACTAATAATGGTTTGGTAAGTGATCAGGCTTATGTTAACTTAACAGTTGCAACTCCGCTTGTTCCGGAAGATGCGCTTTCAGCATTTATAGGTGAAGATCCTAACGGTACATGGACGATTACAATTTCTGATGATCTAACAGGTGATGTAGGAACATTGAACTCATGGGGCTTGGATTTTGCAACAGTTGGCGATGTAGTTCCGCCTTCAATTTCTTGTGGTGCCGATATTAACGTTAATAATATTACAGGTACCTGTTCTTCAGCAGCTGTTACACTTACAGGAACAGCAACTGCAACCGATGCTTGTTCAACTCCGGTTATTACTTACTCACCTGTAAGCGGTTCAACATTCCCAGTTGGAACAACTACCGTTACAGCAACTGCTACAGATGATGCAGGAAATACTTCTTCTTGCACATTTGACGTAATAGTTACAGACATTGATGCACCTGAATTTACATGTGCAGCGCAATTGTTGTATGATAATGGTCCTTTGGTAAACAGTGTTGGAACAGGTTCTGGAGGTGCGGATGAAAGTATGTTGCAAACAACATCACTTGGAATGGGAACAATAGGCTTTGGTCATCAGGTTACAGCAAATAACAGAGTGGCTGATGATTTTACAATCACAAACCCTAACGGATGGACCATTGATCAGATTTCTTTTTATGCATATCAAACCGGTTCTTCTACAACATCTACTATGACTGCAGTTAATCTGCGTATTTGGGATGGAGTTCCGGATGGCGGAGGAACTGTAATTTTTGGTGATGGGTCTACTAATTTGTTAGTTCATTCTGAATGGAGTGGTATTTACAGAGTTACCGAAACTACATCTGGAGCGACCAGCCGTCCAATCATGAAAAATACAATTGACCTTGGTGGCCTTACTTTACCGGCAGGAACCTATTGGTTAGACTGGCAGACAGACGGAACCTTAGGTTCAGGACCATGGGCTCCTGCAGTAACTATTGCAGGACAAAGCACAACCGGAAACGGTTTGCAATCGGTAGCAGGTGGTGCTTTCGCTGCGGTAACAGATGTTGGCGGACAAGATTTCCCATTCCTTATTGTAGGTTCAGAAACAGTTGAAAACGATTTAGGAGTTTGCGAAGCTTTTGTAACCATTGAATCGCCATTAGTTTTGAATGAGTGTTCAGGTTATACCGTTACAAATGATTGGAACAATACCAGCGATGCATCTGATAACTATCCTGTAGGAACAACAACTGTAACATGGACAATCACGGATGATGATAATAATTCATCTACTTGTTCATTTGACGTTACTGTTGAAGATACCGAAGCACCTTCTATTGATTGCGCTGTTGTTGGTGGAGGTAACGTTACCGTTGCAAGCACAAATGTTCCGCTTTCAATTGTTGATAACGGATCAATGACTTCAACACTTACAGTCCCGATTGGTGGTGCAATTACAGATGTAAATGTATTAAACCTTCAGGGGACCCACACTTGGGTTAGTGACCTTGAAATTGCAATAACAAGCCCTCAGGGAACTACGGTTACACTTTTAAATAACTCTTGCGGAAGCAATGATAATTTTGATTTGAATTTTGATGATGCGGGTGCTGCTTACGGAACTATTTCTTGCGGTACGCCAATGGGTGCAGCCGGAACATATCAGCCCTTTGCAGCATTGTCGGCATTTAATGGCGAAGACCCAAGTGGTATTTGGACATTAACAGTCTATGATCAAGTGGCTTTAGATGCAGGAACTTTAACTGCATGGAGTTTGCAGGTTGCTTCTTCAGGAAGCAATACCTTAACTGTATCTAACGATGCCGGAGTTTGTGAAGCTGCTGTTACCGTTCCCGCTCCGACATTTGGAGACAACTGTACCAGTGCAACTATTGAAAACGACTTTAATAATACAGCTGATGCCTCAGATACTTATCCGGTAGGAACAACAGCTGTAACATGGACAGCTACAGATGCTGCAGGAAATACAAACACCTGCACGATGAATGTTGTAGTAGAAGATACCGAAGCACCAACAGTAACATGCCCCGGTGATATTGCTATAGACAACAATCCCGGTGATTGCGGTGCCGTAGTAACATTTGCTGCTACCTCAACTGACAACTGCCCCGGTGAAACTATCAGTTTCTCACCTGCAAGCGGAAGTTTCTTCCCTGTAGGAACTACTGAAGTTACAGCTACTGCAACTGATGCAGCAGGCAACACAGCAACCTGCACATTTAACGTAACCGTTTCAGATACAGAAGAGCCTTCATTGGTTTGCCCTGCAAACGTTTCGGTTCCGAACGATGCAGGATTGTGTACTGCAAATGTTACTTATACTGCTCCTGTAGGAGTTGATAACTGCGAGCCGGTTTTAACAGAATCATTAGATCAATCCATTGTATTTGCTAACTCAGTTTCATGTAATGCAGGTGGTTTACATGCCAATAACAGTTACATGCGTGTGTTTGACTTACCTGCTTTAGGTTACACAAATGATTTTTATATTAATTCTGTTGATGTAGGTATTGAAGATGCAACAGGAGCAGGAGGTTCACAACCTGCAACCTTAAATCTTTATTCATTAACAGGACCGCTTCTGTTTGCAAATCTTACTTTGTTAGCTACCGAGGCAGTAACCGTTGCTGATCAGAGTTTATCAGTATTAAATATACCATTAGCTAACCAATTAACTGTTCCTGCCGGAACTACATTAGTTGTTGAGTTTTTCACTCCTGATGGTCAGGTTGCAGGACACAGTTTGTTTGTTGGTACCAACAACCTTGGTCAGACAGGAGACACGTATCTTGCTGCTGCAGATTGCGGAGTTCCTGAACCAACTAATGTTGCTGATATTGGTTTCCCAGGTATGCATTGGGTATTAAATATTAATGCAGGAACTCTTACCGAGCAAACTGCCGGTTTAGGTTCAGGCTCAGACTTCCCTGTGGGAACTACAACCGAAAGCTACCAGTCAACTGACGTTTATGGTAACGTTGCAACCTGCTCATTTGATGTTGTTGTAAACGATGTTGAAGTACCAACAATTGATTGCGGTGCTGACCCGATTGTTTGTGATGTATATTCAAGCACAAACGTACCTGTAGCTTTGGCTGATGTGGCGACTTCTACTTCTACACTTACTGTTAGTGGTGCAGGGCCTACAATCAATGATTTGAATGTACTTGGATTACAAGGAACCCATACTTGGGTTTCAGATTTAACAGTTGAACTGACCAGCCCGGGAGGAACAACAGTTGAATTATGGTCAGCCCTGTGCGGAAGTGCAGATGACTTTAATATTAACCTTGATGATGAAGCGGGAACAGGAATAGCTTGTCCTATTAACTTAGGAAATACTGAATTTCCTGTAAACCCACTTTCAGCATTTGACGGTGAAAACCCTAACGGAACTTGGACGCTTACATTTACAGATGGTGCTGCAGGTGATGTTGGACAATTAGATGCATGGAGCCTAGAAATTTGCACAGGAACAGGAGGTACAACAGTTTATGCACAATCAAATGATCCAGGTGATTGTGGTGCTGTTGTAACAATCAATGCTCCTTTAACTTCAGACAACTGTCCTGTTACTTTAGTAAATGATTACAACAATACAAGTGATGCGACTGATTTCTATCCGGTAGGAACAACAGTTGTTGAATGGACGGTAGAAGACCCAAGTGGAAATACAGCTTCATGTTCTGTAACTGTAATTGTTACAGATGATGAATTCCCTGTTATAACTTGCCCTGCACCAATCTTTGCTGATAATGATCCGGGTCAATGCGGTGCAATTGTAACATTTGCTGACCCAACGGCAACTGACAACTGTCCTCTGCCGGCTATTGCTCAATTCGCTGATAACAGCGGACTTTCAATACCTGACGGAGACCCATTGGGAACATCTGCACAACAGACAGTTGCTGTTACAGGAACAAGCCTTGGTACAGATGTATTCTTACAAAGTGTTTGCCTGAATGTGTCTCATACATGGGTGAATGATCTTGAGTTTGTTCTTGAATCACCAAACGGAGATTTGATAACGCTGATGACACAACCCCCTTGTTCAGGTGACGATTTAGATGTTTGCTTTGTTCCGGGAACAGGAAGCCCGCTTTCTGGCGGTACTTGCGCAAATGCACCGGCTTATAGCGGAGACTTTACTGCGGAAGGCGGAGATTTAGCTGCTCTTTCAACAGGAACTGACCCTAATGGAACATGGACATTATATGCTTATGATTATGTTGGATTAGATGTAGGTGTGGTTGACAACTGGACATTAACATTCCTTGATTTAGGAGGAACACCTGCACCAATTCAAACAGCAGGTTTACCAAGTGGTTCTGAATTCCCTGTAGGAACAACAACCAATACCTTTGAGGTAACAGATGCTGCCGGTAACACATCTACATGCAGTTTTGATGTAGTAGTATCTGATGTGGAAGCACCTGCGATTGCCTGCCCTGGTGATATTGAGGTAGATAATGATGCCGGTGTATGCGGTGCTGTTGTTGATTATGATGCTCCAACAGGCTTCCAACCTATATTAGAGCAATTAGGAAACAGTTTTGAAAACGGTTTTGTATCAAACTCTGTATTCCCTAACATAGGAGCTGATAATTTTGAAGTTGCTGACGGAGATTGCTATGATATCAGCAATGTAACAGCTAATTTCTTTGTTACTTCACCAACAGCAGTTTCAAGCTTTGATGTTATCTTCTATGATGATAACGGAGGTGAACCAGGAAACGTGTTAAATACAGTTAATTTAACTTCTTCTCAGTGGACAACTTCTTATCAGGGTTCAAACTTTGGTTTTGATATTTATGAATACAATTTCAATTTCCCTTCAGCTGTAACACTTTGCGGAAGCACAGGTGGAACTCCATACTGGATGAGTGTGGTTGCAAACGGAACAGGTGGATTTGATTACTTCTGGGAAGTTAGCACTTTAGGAGATTATGGTAGTGAAGGAGTTCTGGCTCCTGCAACTTCCGGTCCTTGGGATGACTCAGAAGGAATCGACTTTGTATTCTCGCTCAATGATGGCGGAAATACACCTGACAATTGTGTAGGTCCTGTTACGGTTACACAAACAGACGGAACAGGTTATACAGACGGAGATGTATTCCCGATTGGAACTACTTTACAGGAATATACTGCTGAGGACCAGTATGGTAACATTTCAGTATGCAGTTTCAACGTAGTTGTTAATGATACAGAAGCACCGGTTATTACATGTGCAGCAGATATTATTGCCTGCGATGGAGACGTAGTTACATATACTGTAACAGCAACTGATAACTGCCCTGGTGAAACAGTTGTTCAAACAGCAGGTTTACCAAGTGGTTCAGTATTCCCGTTGGGTATAACTACCAACACTTTTGAAGTAACAGATGCTTCAGGTAACACAGCTACATGCAGTTTTGATGTAAATGTTACACCTGTTCCTGTTGCTGACTACACTTATGCTCCTTCTTGTGTAAGTGAGATTATCTACTTTACTTCAACTGCAACAGTTGATCCAAGTGGCGGAACTTCAATTGTTAGTCATGAGTGGGAGTTTAATGATGGCAGCGGAGTTAACACCGATGTTAACCCAACTCACGTTTACAATACTCCCGGTGATTACGATGTAACACTTACAGTTACGACTAACTGGGGATGTGTACACTCGATTACTTACACTGTTACTGTTTCTGCTCCTCCTGTTTATACAGTTGATGTAACAGAGCCAACATGTAATGGTGATGATAATGGAAGTATTACAATTAACGTTACAGGTGGAAATTCTCCTATAACATTCTCTCTTGACGGAGGACCTGAGCAATCAGGAAATGTGTTCAGCGGACTTGAAGCAGGAACTTACGTGATCACAATGTATAACGGTTGCACCGAAACTGCTACAGTAACTGTTGGAGAACCTGACGCAATTGTTGTTGATGCTTCTTCACAACCGGTATTATGTAACGGTGATGCAACAGGTTCTATTGAGGTTACAGCAACCGGTGGAACAGGTGCTTTGCAATACTCTGTTGATGGTGGTAACACCTTCCAGTCTACCGGTTCATTCAGCGGTTTAGAAGCAGGAACTTATGTTGTAGTTGTTGAAGATGAAAACGGCTGCTCAGTTTCTGAAGGTGTTGTTATAACAGAGCCTTCAGCAGCACTTACTGCTTCAGCAGATGTTCAAAACGTTTCTTGCACAGGTGATGCATCAGGTTCAGTTGTTGTTAACGCAACAGGCGGAACAGGTGCTTACACTTACTCAAGCGATGGTGGAACAACCACACAAAGCAGCAATGTGTTTGCGGATCTTGCAGCAGGTGATTACACAATCACAGTTACTGATGCAAACGGTTGCTTAACTACTGTTGATGCTACTGTTGAAGAACCTGCTGAATTACTGACTCTCGATGCACAAACCACCCCTGTATCTTGCTATGGTGAAGGTGATGGAGAAATTGAGTTGACTGCAACCGGTGGTAATGCTCCTTATGAGTATTCATTTAACGGTGGTATCACTTATCAGTCATCCGGTACATTCGGTGACCTTGCTCCAGGAACCTATACAGTTTTGGTAAGAGATGATAACGGATGTGAAGTTGCTGCAATTGTGGTGGTAACACAGCCTGATGCTCTTACTCTTGGTATGACAGCTTCTTCACCTGCTTCATGCGAAGGTGATGACGATGGTTCATTTACAGTAACAGCTGAAGGTGGAACAGAGCCTTATACTTATACTTTAGACGGAAACAGCAACAGCACCGGAGTATTCTCTGGCGTAACTTCAGGAACACATGTAGTTACAGTTACAGACGAATCGGGTTGTTCTGTAAGTGTTGAGGTAGAAGTTGGTTATACTAATCCGCTTCCTGTGGCAGCATTTAATTGGTTTGCTTCAGGTTCAGTGGTACAGTTCACTAACCAGTCAACTAATGGAACAAGTTATGCATGGGATTTCGGTGACGGATCAACGTCAACTGAGCAGAACCCTGTACACACTTATGCAGCGGGCGGAACTTACACAGTTACATTGGTTGTAACCAATGCCTGCGGTACTGACACAATCACTTGGACAATTGATACCAATAATATCGGAATCAACGATCCAAATGCTGATGCAAGTGTATTGAATGTTTATCCAAACCCTAACCATGGTGTGTTCACACTGAGCTACACCAGCACAGGAATTATCGGAGACATTCAGGTGAACGTTATGACAATTGAAGGTAAACTGCTGATGGCAGAACAATTCACAGTAAATGCAGATACATTTGTCCGCA
>JBFWYU010000017.1:0-91104 GCA_050186075.1 Bacteroidia bacterium | reverse complement strand
AGCATGTCATTTTCTTCTTTTGTTCCAACGGTAATGCGGATGCAGCCTTCGCATAATTCCACTTTTGAACGATCACGCACCACAATGTTTTCATTCACTAAAAAGTTGTAAACCGATTTTGCATCATCAACTTTTACAAGAATAAAGTTTGCATCTGATGGATAAATATACTTTATAAGTTTAATCGTTGAAAGTTCAGAAACCAAGCATGCTCTTTCGGCAATAATTTCGGAGATGTAGTTTTTTATTTTTTCTGATTTTTCTATGGCTTCCAATGCTAATTCCTGAGTAAGTCCATTGATGTTGTAAGGTGGTTTTATCTTTGAAAGTATGTTGATGATTTTATCGTCTGCGAATGCCATTCCAAGTCTCAACGAAGCCATGCCCCATGCTTTTGAGAAGGTTTGCAAAACTACAAGGTTGGGATATTTATTTATCAATGCAACAAAACTCCGTTGCGCAGAAAAATCAATATAGGCTTCATCAACCGCCACAATTCCGTTAAATTTTTCAAGCACCTCTTTAACCACTTCGGGTTGAAAAGAGTTTGCAGTCGGGTTGTTGGGCGAACAGAAAAATATCAATCGCGTGTTGTTGTCAATGGCATTCAGGATTCCGTCTATGTCTGGTTGGAAGTCACTCCGAAGCAACACTTTTTTCACTGCTACATCATTGATGTTTGCAGCTACTTCATACATTCCATAGGTAGGTGGGAGAATAATTACATTGCTCTTTCCGGGTTCGCAAAACGCCCTGAACAACAGGTCAATTGCCTCATCACTGCCGTTGCCGAGAAATATGTTTTTCGTTTCTAAGCCTTTGAGTTCTGCAATTTTAGCTTTCAGTTTTTTTTGGTGCGGATCGGGATAGCGGTTGTAGCCGGTGTTAAAAGGGTTTTCATTCGCATCCAGAAAAACACCATTAGTTCTGCTGAACTCATCGCGCGCGGAAGAGTAAGGGACAAGTTTTTTTACATTGTCTCTTGTTATGGAATCAAGGTTGAATGTAGGGTTCATTAGTTCTTATTCATTCGTATTGATACTGCATTAGCATGTGCCTGTAGCTGTTCTGCTTCTGCCATTGTTACTATTGTTTTCCCAAGCGCGTTAATTCCTTCTTTCGATATTTTCTGAAATGTAATTTTCTTCACAAAACTATCTAACGAAACACCGCTGTATGCTTTTGAAAAACCTCCGGTTGGTAGCGTGTGGTTGGTTCCTGATGCGTAATCACCCGCAGCTTCAGGTGTATAATTTCCGATGAAAATTGAACCTGCGTTAGTGATTTGTAATGCAACTTCGTCTGCATTTTTCACTGCAAGTATCAAATGTTCGGGAGCATAATTATTGATGAATATAATGGCGTCCTCGTTATTAGCTTTATCAAAAATTATTGCCACACTGTTTTTTAATGCTGTTTCTGCTAATTCTTTACGGGGTAATAAAGCAAGTTGTTGTTGCAATTCTGTTGTCACATCGTTAACTACTTTTTGCGAATCTGAAACAAGTATTACCTGACTGTCGGCACCATGTTCTGCTTGTGAAAGTAAATCCGCAGCCACAAAAGCAGGAACGCATGAATCATCTGCAAAGACAAGTACTTCAGAAGGGCCGGCCGGCATGTCTATTGCAATGCCTTTTGAAATGATTAGTTGTTTGGCAGCCGTTACATATTGGTTTCCCGGACCGAATATTTTGTAAACAGAAGGAACACTTTCTGTTCCGAAAGCCATAGCTGCAATTGCTTGTGCGCCTCCAACTTTGAAAACTTTTTTTACTCCTGATAATTTTGCAGCATATAGAATTGCAGGATGGATTTTGCCGTCTTTTCCAGGAGGTGAACACAAAATAATTTCTTTGCATCCGGCAATAGCTGCAGGAACAGCCAGCATCAAAACAGTTGAGAACAAAGGAGCAGAACCGCCCGGAATATATAACCCCACTTTTTCTATTCCCACTGATTTGCGCCAGCAGAATACACCCGGAGATGTTTCTGTAATTTTCTCTTCTTCTTTTTGTGATGCGTGAAATTTTGAAATATTCTGCTTTGCTATTTGTATCGAATCTTTTAATTCATCAGTAATTTGTTGTTCGGCCACTGATAACTCTTTTTCACTTACCTGTAATTCATCAATTCGGGTTTTGTCAAAACGTATTGCGTATTCACGTAAAGCCTTGTCTCCATTTGATTTTACGTTATCAAGGATATCTGAAACGCTTGCATGAAGCGTAGATGAATCAAAATAAGGGCGGACAATTAATGCCTGCTGTTGTTCTTTGTCGGGATTGATAACCAGCTTCATTTACAGAATCATTTTTTCAATCGGAACGACCAAAATACCTTGTGCACCGTTTGCTTTCAGGTTTTCAATTATTTCCCAGAAATCATTTTCATTCACTACCGAATGAACAGAACTCCAGCCTTCTTCCGCAAGCGGCAGCACCGTAGGACTTTTCATGCCAGGTAATATTTTTATAATTTCATCTAATTTATTGTTGGGCGCATTCAGCAGAATGTATTTGTTGTTTTTTGCTTTCTTGACAGCATTCAGACGAAAAACTAAACGGTTAATGATTTCCTGTTTTTCCAGCGACAGATTATTTCCGGAAACAAGTACAGCTTCGGATTTAAAAATAACCTGTGCTTCGCGCAAACCATTCATAAAAAGTGTGCTGCCTGAACTTACAAGGTCGCAGATGGCATCGGCAAGTCCAATTCCGGGAGCTATTTCAACCGAACCGCTTATTTCGTGTATCTCCGCAGTGATATTGTTTTCTTTTAAATAATTTCCGAGAATATGAGGATAGGAAGTGGCAATCTTTAGTCCGTTCAAATCGGAGGGAGAAGTAAATTCTTTTGCCTTTGGAACCGCAATGCTCAGTCGGCATTTACCGAAACCAAGCGCATTAATAGTCTGAACGTTTTTATTCTTTTCAATCAACACATTTTGACCTATTATCCCGATATCGGCTACTCCGTCTTCCACGTATTGCGGAATATCGTCATCACGGAGAAATAATACTTCCAGTGGAAAATTAAATGCCTCTGATTTCAGCTTATTGATGCCGTTATTAAATTCTATTCCGGCCTCGCGAAGAATACGAATACTGTCTTCATGCAGTCTGCCTGATTTTTGAATAGCGATTCTTAGTTTGTTCATTTTGTTTTATTAAAATAAAAGAGGGCTAACCATGATGGAAAGCCCTCTCTGTATGTTACACAATAGCTATCCGATTACACGTTGTGTGCAGGGTGGCTATGGTGATGAGTGTACATTGTTTTCATTATTTGTGCGGCAAATATAAGCGGTTTTTTTTGAAAACAATGATTAGTTAAGGTTTGGCTGAGGAGTATAGCGAAGATAGGGCTTCACCAATTTATATCCTTTCGGAAATTTTGCCGGTATATCGGCAGTTGCAATGGAGGGAACTACTACGCAATCTTCACCGTGTTTCCAGTTTACAGGTGTTGCCACGCTGTAATTGGCAGTAAGTTGTAATGAGTCAATAACACGCAGAATTTCATCAAAATTTCTTCCCGTTGAAGCAGGGTAGGTGATGATGAGTTTTATCTTTTTGTCGGCTCCAACTACAAACACTGAACGCACGGTTGAGTTATTATTAGCGTTAGGATGGATCATATCATACAGATTTGCCACTTTCTTATCTGCGTCTGCAATGATGGGAAAGTTTACGATTGTATTTTGTGTTTCGTTGATGTCGTTTACCCAGCCTGCATGCGAGTCCAAAGGGTCAACACTTAATGCTATTACTTTGGTATTACGCTTGTCAAATTCGCCTTTCAGTTTTGCAACTGCACCCAGTTCTGTTGTGCAAACTGGTGTGTAATCAGCAGGGTGGGAGAATAAAACTCCCCAGCTGTTGCCAAGGTAGTTGTAGAAATTAAGTTCGCCTTCTGTAGTTTGTGCTGTAAAGTCGGGAGCATCGTCCCCAAGTCTTAGTGCCATATGATTTTTAGTGTTAATTGTTTTTGTGAATTGATAATTTTAATGGCGACAAATATAGTGAACAAATAATAATCTACAATATCGGTAGATTATTATTATGTAAATTATTTCAATTGATTGGCCTTTTAGATAATGACATAAAAAAAGCGTCCAGATATACCTGTACGCTTTGCATTATTAATGAAGTTTCTTCACTCGTGCAGCACTAACATCGGCACATGCGTATGAAACGCCATTTGCTTGGTTATGCTGCGGTGAAAAATGCTTTTGAAAAAACCTGTTTTGCGCTCCAACATCACTAGCAGGTCGGGATTGTTGGTGTGCAGGTATTCATCAATTCCCATTGCCTTATCATCGTTTTCTATAAAACTGTATGCATGTTTAACTCCACTGAACAGGTGATCTATTTTAAGTCCTTCATATCCCTGATTTACATCTGTTATTTTGCCTTTGTCAAGTACATTAAGAACGGTTACTTCAGCATCGTTAGTTTGGGCAATACTTACGAGCATTTGTAAGGTTTCCTGCTTTTCAATGTGCTTATAATCGGCTGCAAATACAATCTGTTGCAACTTCTTATATTCGGTTTTTGCAGGAACCATCAGCAAAGGACAACTGATGCTTTTTGCTGCTGAAGCAGAATTGCTTCCAAGCAATGTTTCTCTGAGGCCTGAAGCACCTTGGGTACCCATTACAACAACATCAACTTTTTTCTCACGTGCTACTGCATTTACAACATCAACTAAATTACCGAACTGCGAAATTGTTTCAAATGTGTTCCCCCCTGCACCGCTGATTTTTTTCACTGTATCCAACTCTTTTTCAAGTCCTTCCTTTGATGTTTTCATCAATATATCTTCCACGGAAATAAGAACTTCCGGTGGTGTGTAAGGTGCCTGCCATGTATTAAGAAGTATGTAATGATTGCCTGTGCCGAAAAAGTGCAGCGCATATTTTAATGCATTTTGTGCGTTGTAGGAAAAATCAGTTGGCAGCAATATGTTTTTCATGTATCTCTGGTTTATTTTAGATAGACGCAAATATCCGTCTGCTTTATTCAATGATTAATGAGGTTCGTCAGTAGTCAGCATGATTAATATCATGTTTTTGCATGAGACAAATCAGAGAGATAAAAAACGAAACGAAACACATTTGTATCAAATTTTAAATACATTGTCAAATGAAAAATAACGAATACAATCAGGTTGCATCGGTTTTGCGTGCTGCAGGTCATACTGTTCGCGTGCAGATACTTGAACTGCTGAACAAAGAAGGTGAAGTTTCTGTGAATGATATTTGCGAGAAGCTAAAAATCGAACAATCGCTCACTTCTCATCACCTTAGTCTGCTTGCCAAGGCAGGGTATGTTAAAGGATCGCGCAGGGGGAAATTCATTTTCTATTCCATTGCATCACGCGAACTTTATGGTTTTCTGCAGGTTGCAAAAAAACAGTTAGGGATATAGTACACCCTATTCAATAAATGATATTTTTGCCGGTATAAGACCCCGGCATGAAAGATTTTAACCAAAAAGATCAGCAACTTATCTACCAGATACTTTTCGAATCGGCCGGAGAAGGACTGCTTGTGGCAAACAAGGAGGGAACTATCCTTATGTCTAATCCCCGTGTTTGCGAAATGTTTGGCTATACCAAAGAGGAATTGGCAGGTAAAGGAATAGATATACTGGTTCCTGATCAATTAAGAAATAAGCATACTACACACCGCGAAAGTTATCATAAACACCCTAAAAAGCGTTCAATGGGCAAAGGTGTTGATCTGCAGGGCCAGCGTAAGGATGGAACTACTTTTCCTGTAGAAATAAGTCTTAACTATTTTAAGAATGATGACGATATGTTGGTAATGGCTTTACTTACCGACATCAGCGAACGTAAAAAGTCAGAACAGGAGCTTGCGCAAACGCTGCGCGAATTCAGGGATTATAAATTTGCCCTTGACGAGGCAGCCATTGTTGCTATCACAGACCAGAAAGGAATTATCACGCATGCCAATGATAATTTTTGCAAAATCTCAAAATATACTCGTGAAGAATTGATAGGACAGGATCACCGCATTGTTAATTCGGGCTATCATTCCAAAGAGTTTATCCGTAACCTTTGGGTAACCATTGCCAACGGAAAAATATGGAAAGGTGAGTTAAAAAACAAAGCAAAAGACGGGACTACTTATTGGGTAGATACTACCATTATTCCTTTTCTTAATGAAGAGGGAAAACCTTATCAATATGTAGCAATACGCGCAGACATTACCGAGCGCAAAGTGATGAACGAAAAAGTTTTTCAACTGAATAATGAATTGGAGCAACGTGTTGAAGAGCGTACCGAGGCATTGCGCGAAAGTGAAAAGCTGTACAGCACCATTGCTCGCAATTACCCTAACGGAACCATCAGCGTGTTTGATGAACAGTTGCGTTATGTGTTTGTTGAAGGTAAGGAGCTTTACAAAATAGGCGTTACCAGTAAAGACCTTATAGGAACAAGTTATTTAGACCGTCTTCCGAAAGATATAGCTAAAAATATAGAACAACATCTGCGCAATGTTTTTAAAGGTGTAAGCACTTCGTTTGAGTTTGAATACCGCGACAATCATTATGTGCTGAATGCTGTTCCCATGCCTGATGCAAAAGGAAATACACGTCAGATACTGGTGGTGGAACAGAATGTTACTAAACAGAAAAAAGCCGAAAACGAAATCCGTAAATCATTGGAAAAAGAGAAAGAACTGAATGAGTTGAAATCGCGATTTGTGTCCATGGCATCGCACGAGTTTCGAACACCACTCAGCACTATTCTATCATCGGTTTCGCTGGTGCAGAAATACGATGCCCCAGAAAACGAAGAGAAGCGAGAAAAGCACATCACCCGAATTAAATCTGCGGTAAACAACCTTACAGGCATCCTCAACGATTTCCTATCACTCGATAAACTGGAAACCGGCAAAGTGGAAAATAATCCTGTTGAATTTGATATCACTAAATTCTCGGAAGAGATGACCGAAGAGATGCAGGCTGTTGCTAAAAAAGGACAAAACGTTATCTATAAACACAAAGGCAAAAGCACTAAGGTTGTTGCTGATAAACATATTCTTAAAAACATACTTCACAACCTGCTCTCCAATGCAAGTAAATATTCGGATGAAGGTTCGGAAATAAATTTCAATACTTTTATAGACAAAACAAAACTGAAGATAGAAGTTCGCGACCACGGTATCGGTATTCCGGAAGAAGAGAAGCAACACATGTTTGAACGATTTTTCCGCGCAAAGAATGCAACCAATATTGGCGGAACAGGTCTTGGATTGAACATTGTTAAAAAATATGCCGAACTGCTGAACGGTGAAATTACGTTTGACAGCAAAGCAGGTGAAGGCTCTGTCTTTACCATTGAAATTCCGATTAGCGCAAACAAGAACAACTGAAAATAATATTCATGAAAAAAACAATTCTGCTCATTGAAGACAATGCCGAAGTTCGGGAGAATACTGCCGAAATTTTGGAACTTTCCAATTACAAAGTGCTTACTGCCGAGAACGGAAAAGTAGGTGTTGAAGCAGCCAAAAAATCAAAACCTGATTTAATTATCTGCGATATCATGATGCCCGAAATGGATGGTTACGGTGTACTATTCATGTTGGGTAAAGACCCAGAAACATCGGGCATACCTTTTATTTTTCTTACTGCAAAAGCCGAAAAAAG
Source organism: Bacteroidia bacterium (assembly GCA_050186075.1). GTDB lineage: Bacteria > Bacteroidota > Bacteroidia > SXHM01 > SXHM01 > SXHM01. Next base: position 83,422 of record JBFWYU010000017.1, on the reverse strand, counting down.
CGATATCCGCAGAGGGATGGAATTGGGTGCTGATGATTACCTGACCAAACCTTTTGATGAAATGGCTTTGCTCAACGCCATTGAGATACGTTTGAAAAAGAATGAAATCTTTAAAAAGTCATTCCATAAAAACGAAGATGGTTTAACTGAATTTATAAACGATGCGCGCGGATTGGAAGAACTTCAAAAACTTTCTGAATCACGCAAAAACCGCACCTATAAGAAGAAAGACATTGTTTTTCATGAAGGAGATTTTCCTTACAATCTTTATTTTATTTCAAAAGGGAAAGTGAAAACATTTAAGATGAACCGTGACGGGAAAGAGTACATCACCGGCATTGCAAAGGAGGGCGACTTCATCGGCTATATGGATATTCTGGAAAATACTGATTTTACCGAAACAGCTGAAACCCTTGAAGATTCAGAAATACAGACCATTGTGCGCCAGGATTTTCTTTCACTGATATACAGTAACCGCGATGTGGCTGCCAAGTTTATAAAAATGCTTTCGGGTGATTTGAAAGAGCGCGAAGAGCGTATGCTTAATCTTGCCTATAACTCTGTTCGCAAACGCACAGCCGATGCACTGCTGATGTTGCAAAAACGCTACAACGGTGAAACAACAGGGAAAGCCTTACCCGTTTCGCGCGAAGACCTTGCAGGAATTGTGGGTACTTCCACCGAGTCGGTTATACGCACGCTAAGTGATTTTAAAGAGGAGAAGCTTATCAATATCGAGGGGCGCAACGTAACCCTGCTCAATGTGGATAAGCTGAAAAAAATCTGGTAACTGATATAAATCAGTTTATGGATTGACATCTGTCATCGTATAAAAATTGCGCCTCTTGCATTTTTGTTCTGTTAAAAACTTAAAACACTTTTTACATGAACAAAAACAAAATCATAGCTATTGTATTGGCTGCACTCACTTACATGGTATTTATGCCTGTTGCCTATTTTGACATTGACCTTGCACATCCTGTGAAAGGTGTGTTCTTCTTCTTGTTTTCGATTTTGGGCTTTTTAGGAACAATGTTCTTTTGGGGCAAGAAATAGAATTGAACTTTTTAAATGGCGGAATATACCAACGTAAGACAATCGCTTAAATGCACACACTGCGGTGAAGACTGTGCGGAGGAAACCGTTCTTGCCAGTGGGAAAAGTTTTTGCTGCGAAGGCTGTAAACTGGTTTATGAGATACTGGACGAGAATAATCTCTGTACCTATTACAGTCTGAATAATCGTCCCGGAATTTCGCAAAAGTACCAACCTAAGAACAGGTATGGATATTTGCGCGATGCTGCATTGCGCGAAAAGCTGATCAGTTTTTCGGACGGGCAAAAAACCACAGTGAATTTTCGTGTCCCGCAGGTGCATTGCAGTTCCTGCATCTGGCTGCTTGAGAATATGTCGAAGCTGAACAAAGGCATTATTTCTTCGCGGGTTAACTTTCTGAAAAAGGAAGTAAGCATTCTCTTTATGGAGAGAGAAATTCAGTTGGCAGAAGTGGCTGAGTTGCTTGCCAACATCGGCTATCCGCCTGAGATAAATCTTGCGGATGAACAGACAAAAAAGCAAAAGAAAGATTATTCGCGCTGGTATAAAATAGGGGTAGCAGGTTTCTGTTTCGGTAATATTATGCTGCTCAGTTTTCCCGAATACCTTACCGGTAAATCGGTGCTGGAGCCATCATTCAAGTTGCTGTTCGGTTATCTGAATATTGCATTATCGCTTCCGGTTTTCTTCTACAGTGCGGCCGAGTTTTTTAAATCGGCATTTTATAGCTTGCGTCAGAAGTTCATAAACATAGATGTGCCCATTGCGTTGGGCATTGTAGTCATGTTTATCCGCAGCGTTACCGAAATTGTTTTGCAAGTCGGACCGGGCTATATGGATTCCATGGCGGCCTTGGTTTTCCTCATGTTGGTGGGGCGCTGGTTTCAGAATCAAACGTATCACACGCTGTCGTTTGAGCGCGATTATAAATCATATTTTCCGGTAGCGGTTACCTTGATTAAGAATGAGGAGGAGCAAAGCATTCCGCTTTCGAAATTGAAAGTGGGCAACCGTATTCTGGTGCGCAACAATGAAATTATTCCTGCCGATGCAGTATTGCTTTCGGGCGAAGCTAATATTGACTACAGCTTTGTTACAGGAGAATCGCAGCCCGTTAAAATTACAAAAGGAGCTACAGTGTTTGCAGGTGGCAAGCAATGCGGCAGCGCCATTAAAGTAGAAGTGATAAAGAATGTTTCGCAGAGTTATTTGACCGAACTGTGGAACAACGAAATTTTTTCGGCAAAGGACAAAGACAAACACGAACCGCTTATTAATGTTATCAGTAAATATTTTACGGTAGCTATTATTCTTATTGCTCTTGGCTCGGCTTTGTGGTGGCTGCCATCTGACCTGCACAAGGCATTAGATGCTTTTACTGCGGTGCTGATTATTGCCTGCCCCTGTGCGCTGGCTTTGTCATCGCCTTTCACGTTGGGGCATATTGTTCGCGTTTTTGGTAAGAATGGTTTTTACCTGAAGAATGCTGCGGTGGTAGAGAGCATTGCCAAAACTACTCATCTTGTTTTTGACAAAACAGGAACCATTACCGTTGCAGGTGGATCGCAGGTAGTGTATGAAGGCGAAGAACTGAACGCACAGGAATTGGTGGCGCTTAAATCATTGTTCAGTCAGAGTTCGCATCCTCTGAGTACTGCTGTTGCGCAAAGCATCAGCGCAGGCACACAGGCGGGCATCAGCAGTTTTTCTGAACTTGGCGGAAAAGGTATTAAGGGCAGGGCAGGGGAGATGGAAATTAAAGCAGGCGCTGCTGCTTTTGCAGGTGCGGTTGACAACGGTAACGTAAAATCTTCGCGTGTATATGTAAACATCAATGGCAAATATAAAGGTGTTTTCAGTCTTAATATTCAGTATCGTGAGGGATTGAAAGAAATGTTGCACACGCTTTCGGGGGAATATAAATTGGCGCTTGTTTCGGGTGATAATGCTTCTGAAGAAAAAACGCTGAGTACTGTTTTTCCTGCGGGCTCGGTGTTGCGCTTTAACTACTCACCGCAGGATAAACTTGATTTTGTAAAAGACCTGCAAAGCAACAAAAACAAAGTGCTGATGGTGGGTGATGGACTGAACGATGCCGGTGCGCTGAAACAAAGCGACACGGGCATTTCGGTTTCTAACAACCTGAATAATTTTTCGCCTGCCTGCGATGCTATTCTGGAAGGCAGCAATTTTCAAAAACTTCCGCTGCTGATTGCCTTTGCAAAAAAATCATCACTCATTATCGGTATCTCGCTGGTGATATCGCTGCTGTATAATGCGGTGGGGCTTAGCTTTGCGGTGCAGGGTTTGCTCTCGCCTGTTTTTGCGGCTGTGCTGATGCCGCTTAGTTCTATTACGGTGGTTGCCTTTGTTACGTTGAGCGTAAAGGTGATGGCGGTTAGGATGAGGTTGTAGTTTTTACCGCAGAGGAGTTAAGACACAGAGTTTATAATGAGATTGCTTAGCTTCGCTCGCAGTGACGTCTAGTAATACGGATAAACATCACCCTGCGGAGGTTCACAGCCCTGACTTATTTCTTTACTGTGTTTGATTAATTCCTGGATCCAGAAGCGGTTGGCATCTTTGGCGCGTTTTTGCAGTTCGGCAATGTCTTTATCTTTTTCTGCGGCTTCATCCATGCAGTTGGAGTAAATATCAATCAGGCCTTTTGTATTTCCAAGTCCGGGTACTTTGGTTGACAGGCGATTTACTTCTTTCATGCCCCAGTATTCCTGTTCATCCCAGAGGCTGTCGTGTCCCGAGGTCATGGGCAGCAGGCTTTCATAATCGCTCCAGGCTTCGATAAAGGTTATTTGCCCCTGATCGTTAAAGGTAAACTCTTCGTAAATGGGGCAGAGTGTTTCGCTGTAATTAAAAATTACATGGCAGCGGCAGAAGGGTTGCGTATCAAAACCACGGCAATCGAGCAGGTTATATTTGGTGGGATTTAGTTTGAGCATAACATCGGTGGTAATCATTGTTTTTTTTCCGAAGCCGGTGAGTAGCATCCAGGGTGGCCACTCCCAACGGATGACATGGGAGGAATACTCGGGCTGCACTTTTGCAGGAATATCGGACTGCATGGTTTGAAAGTATTTTGTGCCTTGCTCTGCATAATAGCTTGCTGTAAATTTTGGACTTAGGTTAGTTGATAATGCGCCTTCGGTGGTGCAGTCTGTTGTTGGTGCAGAAGTTTTGGTGCTTTGTTTGGAGGTGGAACATGCCATGCAGCAAAACAGGAGGATGAGGAGGAGTGCAGGGCGGATTTTCATAGGAGGGTAAAAGTATTTGTTTTAGTTGCCTTTTAATAACCGGTCTCAGCGTTTAATACTATTCACATCCTCCCATTTCAGGTTGGTATCGTTGTGCAACTGTTCTTCAAATTTTTTGTCTTCGGTGTAGCGTTTGGTTTTTTCAATCGGCTGCGGATTATCGGAAATTATTTCGCTGATCATAAAAAGCTGTTCGAGTTTAAAGTCAGAAACTTCATTGGCTTTAAAAATATGTTTGCGTATAAGGCGGGCGCTGCCCTGAAGACGGAAATTCTGAGGATACCAGCGGCCGTTGAGCTCATAGTAATTGTACTTTTTTTGGTAAGAAATATCTTCCAGCCCTACGCCTAAAGCAAAGAGGGCAGGCTCGGCCAGTGCCGGTAAATCTATAAATGCGGTAAAATCAACAGACACAATAGCAAAGGTATAAGGGTCCATAAACAACTTGCCGGTTTGCCATTGGTATTCAACCACCCTACGCGATTCAAAATTGATAGTGATAAGGTCTTTACCCAAAAATGCAGAGGGTGCGCCAAACGAAAATTTAAAACGTTTGAATTTGGTACTGTCGAGAAAAAGTTCGCGTGAGCTGATGAAGTCGGCATTAAGGATGGCCTCGGGCCCACCGAAATTACTGATAAGGTCATCAGCCGTCATCTCTTCTGTTTGCTCACCGTTTTTTGCAGCTTCTTTGTTTTCCTCTTTAATTGCCTTTTCAAGTTTATCGCGGTATATCTGCAGGGGTTTGGTTTCGCCTCTGCGGTGCAGCAAGAGTTGGTGCTGGTTGCGGGCTGTATCTACGTAGTTGGGATAATAGGTTTTGAATATGGCTTCTTCGTCTTTCAGGTAATTTTTGTTTTCCTGAGCGCGTTCACTGTAGTAGCCCAATGTTTGAAAAGGTTGATTGGCATAATTGTCTTTAATACTGCGGATAGCGAGCAGCAAATATTGTTCTGGTGTAAGTGAACGGATAACAGCCTCGGCAAGAGGAACACCACTTTTTTCGAGTTTAATATTTACAGGATTACTAACAGCAGCAAGCGCCATGCGCTGCGTGGCATAGCCCAGAAAACTTATGATAAGCGAATCTTTTTCGCTGCCTGCAGGAAGGAGCAGATCAAACTGGCCTTTCTCGTTACTAAGGCTTCCGGTGGCACTCTTTTTCAATGATACCGTGGCAAAGGGTAATGCTTCGCCAGTTTGTTTATCAGCAATAGTTCCTGAAAGAATACTGTTGTTCTGTGCTTCAGTGAACAGACCGATAAAGCATAAAATGGCAGTCAATACAGGTTTTAAGATTTGCATAGCAGCTGCAAATATAAAAGGAAGCATAGTAAGCATTTGCTTGTTTTCTGACATAAATCATATTTCACACTGACCACTGTCATTCATACAAAAGTATGACTGTAGCATTTTTGTCCCCGAAAAAATAATAATGAGCGCCATCTTCCTCCTCATCGGTATCAGTTTAGTAGTAGCAGTAGGTTTTTTAGTAGCCTTTTTGTGGGCAGTAAAAACCAACCAGTACGAAGATGACTACACGCCCTCAGTCCGCATGCTTTTTAACGATACACCACCAAATAACAACGAACAAACAAAACCCGAATAAATTATGGAAACCGAAAAATTCTCTTACGACAATAAGATTGTGAAAATGTTTGCCTATGCCACCATACTGTGGGGTATTGTAGGCATGACGGTAGGATTACTCATTGCCCTGCAATTGGTATTTCCTGTACTTAACTTCAATTTTCAATACACTACGTTCGGGCGTATTCGTCCGCTGCATACCAACGCAGTAATTTTTGCCTTTGTCGGAAACGGAATTTTTATGGGTGTTTATTATTCGCTCCAGCGTTTGCTTAAAGCCCGCATGTGGAACGATACCCTTAGTAAAATAAATTTCTGGGGCTGGCAGCTCATCATTGTGGCGGCTGCATTAACACTTCCGCTTGGTATCACCACCAGTAAAGAATATGCAGAGCTGGAATGGCCTATTGACATTGCGATAGCCCTGATATGGGTAGTGTTTGGTCTGAACATGTTTATGACCATTATCAAACGCAGAGAGCGCCACCTGTATGTAGCCATCTGGTTCTACATCGCAACCTTTGTAACCGTTGCCGTGCTGCACATTGTTAACTCTTTTGAAATGCCTGTTAGTCTTTTCAAAAGCTATTCGTTTTATGCAGGTGTTCAGGATGCTCTGGTGCAGTGGTGGTATGGTCATAATGCAGTAGCATTTTTCTTAACCACACCCTACTTAGGACTGATGTATTACTTCATTCCTAAAATTGCAAATCGTCCGGTTTACTCATACCGCCTTTCCATTGTTCACTTTTGGGCGCTAATATTCCTTTACATCTGGGCAGGTCCTCACCACTTGCTTTATACTGCATTGCCTGATTGGGCACAATCATTAGGTACCGTGTTTTCTATCATGCTTATCGCACCATCATGGGGCGGTATGATTAACGGATTGCTTACCCTTCGAGGTGCCTGGGATCGTGTACGTGAAAATCCGGTGTTGAAGTTCATGGTGGTGGCCATTACCTGCTACGGTATGTCAACCTTCGAAGGGCCGATGCTTTCTCTGAAATCAGTAAATGCCATCAGTCACTTTACCGATTGGACCATTGCACACGTTCACATTGGTGCATTAGGTTGGAATGGTTTGTTAACCTTCGGTATTCTGTATTTCCTTATCCCGAAAATGTTTAACACCAAGTTGTATTCCGAAAAGTTGGCCAACACACACTTCTGGTTAGCTACACTGGGAATTATCTTTTATGCACTGCCGATGTATTGGGCAGGTTTAACTCAGTTTGGAATGTGGAGACAATTTACTCCTGAAGGGTTCCTTGCTTACCCCAATTTTCTGGAAACAGTAACACAACTTAAACCGCTTTATGCATTGCGTTCATTCGGTGGTCTGTTGTATCTGGCAGGTGTATTTGTAATGCTGTACAATGTTATAAAAACAGTGAAAGCCGGAAGTTTTGTTGACAACGAAGTAGCAGAAGCTCCTGCACTGTCAAAAGATTACATCGCACATGCAGGTGAAGGATGGCACCGTTGGATTGAACGCAGACCTGTTCAGATGTTGTTGTTCTCTTTGGTGTTAATCTCTATCGGAGGATTGATTGAGATTGTTCCTACCTTCCTTATCAAATCAAATATTCCAACCATTGCAAGCGTAAAACCATACACTCCGCTTGAGTTGCAGGGCCGCGATATTTATATCCGCGAAGGTTGCAACAACTGTCACTCACAAATGATTCGTCCGTTCCGTTTTGAAACTGAGCGTTACGGTGAGTACAGCAAAGCAGGTGAGTTTGTGTATGACCATCCGTTCCTGTGGGGTTCAAAACGTACCGGTCCGGATTTGCACCGCGAAGGTTTGAAATATCCTGACTCATGGCACTATAACCACATGCTGGATCCTGAGAGCATGAGCGCGGGAACCATTATGCCTGCCTACCCTTGGTTGCACACCAGCGAGTTGGATACATCCAATACCGCAGCAAAAATCAACGCTATGCGCACCATCGGTGTTCCGTATCCTGAAGGATATGATAAGATTGCCAATGCCGATCTTGTTTATCAGGAGCAACAGATTGTTAAAAATCTGGACAAAGATAAAATACAGGCATTGCCTAACACCGAAATTATTGCGCTTATCGCTTACCTGCAACGTTTGGGTACTGATATAAAAGCAGATAAAATACAGGCACAGAAGTAATATAACAACGAACTCTCTAAAACAGCAAACCCATGTTGAAATTTGTAAAACATCACCTAACCAATATCACAGGAATTGAGATTTATCCCCTCATCTCCTTCGGAATATTCTTTGTCTTTTTTGTGGGACTTCTTGCCTATGTATTAATGGAAAGAAAGGAGTACATAAATGAAATGAAAAACATGCCCTTAGACGATATTATCTAACAACCTAAAACGTTCAACACTATGAACCACATCAAAAATATATTTCAGAAAGCAGCCTTGTCTGCATTCATGCTTTTTTTGTCAGGAAACCTTATGGCAGCCGAATCACCGCAGGTGCCCTGGAGAAACCTGAAGTTTGCAACCGAAACATCAACGTTCTGGTTTCTTAGCGGGTTGGCTTTGTTTCTGCTGATACTTATTATAGTGCTGGCAAGTGTTTTAAAAAGCATTGTTTCCAACAAAGACCTGTGGCTTAAAAAAGCAGCAGGCAACAAAACGGCATCGGTTATTCTTATTGCATTGATGACGCTTCCTGCAACATCAGCATTTGCACAGGCTGCAAGCCCTGAAGCTGCACCGCTGGTAGTGATGACAGAAGATATTTTCTGGGTGTTGGTTACGGTAAACTTCGTGCTGCTGTCATTTCTGTTTGCTATTCTTTTGCTGATAAAAAATCTGCTAAAAAGTTTAAAAGGTGAAGAAGTTGCTGAAGTTTCAGCCGTAAAACAGGATATCTGGGCAGGTGCATTAAATGATGCGGTTCCAGTTGAGCGCGAGGGCGAAATTATGATGGACCATGAATACGATGGCATCCGTGAGTTGGATAACAACCTGCCACCTTGGTGGATATGGGGTTTCTATTTCACTATTGCGTTTGCCGGTGTTTACCTTACCTATTATCACATTACGGGCAAAGGTGATTTGCAGATAGCAGAATATGAAAAAGCTATGGAAGAAGGGCGTTTGCAGAAAGAAGCATTTCTTGCAAAAGCAGGTGCGAAGGTGGATGAAAATACAGTAGTTGCTTTTACCGAAACAGCACAATTAGAGAAAGGAAAAGAGACGTTTAAAACATACTGCGCAGCTTGTCACGGACAGGCAGGTGAGGGCGGAGTTGGACCTAACTTTGCAGATGAGTATTGGATACACGGTGGTGGTATAAAAAACATCTTCAAAACTGTAAAATACGGTGTGCCTGCAAAAGGTATGATAGCCTGGGAAGCGCAGCTTACACCTGTACAGATACAGGAAGTATCAAGTTACATCCTTACACTGAAAGGCACCAATCCTGCTAATCCAAAAGAAGCGCAGGGTGATTTGTGGACAGAAGGCGGAGCACCTGCTGTACAACCAGACAGCACAGTTGCCGACAGCGTGAAGGCATCTGTTGTAGTTAATCAGTAATTCATAATTATAACAGCCATATCAGAGCAGGAGAATAGTGCGGAGGAACCCATCAGTTTTTATTAATTCAGAGAAGTATGGCTATCAATTTTGATATAAAAGACCCAGATGGAACCTTCAGAGATTCCATCAGTACCATAAGTAAAGATGGAGACCGCAGGTGGATATTTCCTAAAAAACCGGCCGGTAAATATTACAATGCCCGCACGATTGTAAGTGTAATACTGCTCGGATTTTTATTCTCAGGGCCTTTTATCCGCATCGGTGGCGAACCGTTACTGATGATGAATATTATCCAACGCAAGTTTGTGATGTTTGGTCAGGTTTTCTGGCCACAGGATTTTTACATTTTCGGGTTGGCGATGATTACCTTTCTGGTATTTATCATTGTATTCACGGTTATTTTCGGTAGAGTGTTCTGTGGGTGGGTTTGTCCGCAAACCATTTTTATGGAAATGGTATTCAGGAAGATAGAATACTGGATTGAAGGCGACTGGAAACAGCAGCAGGCATTGGACAAAATGCCATGGAATACCGAGAAGATATGGAAGAAAACATTGAAGCATGTTATCTTTTACATCATCTCCTTTTTTATAGCTAATACGTTTCTTGCTTACATAATCGGCAGCGATGAGTTAATGGCCATTGTTACCGACCCTCCTAAAAAGCACATTGCCGGGCTTACTTCCATCATGATTTTCAGTGCTGTGTTTTACGGAGTATTTTCCAGATTTCGCGAACAGGTATGTTTGGTGGTTTGTCCCTACGGAAGATTGCAGGGTGTATTGCTTGATCGAAATTCTATTGTAGTAGCTTATGACAAAGTGCGTGGTGAATCACGAGCTAAATTTCATAAAAACGAAAATCGCGCTGATGTAGGAAAAGGTGATTGCATTGATTGTCATCACTGCGTTGATGTTTGCCCAACAGGCATTGATATCCGCAACGGAACACAGCTAGAGTGCGTGAACTGTACTGCGTGTATTGATGCTTGTAATCACATGATGAAAAGCGTAAACCTGAAACCTGGTCTTATCCGTTATGCTTCAGAGAGTGAGATTGCAGAAAGCAAACCGTTCAAATTTACTACACGGATGAAAGCGTATTCAGCATTGCTGACATTGTTGATTGTTGCTATGACTGCGCTGCTTATTACCCGAAGTGATATTTCGGCTACTTTGCTGCGCACACCCGGAATGCTTTATCAGGAGCAGGAAGGCGGTAAAATCAGCAATCTTTATAATTACAAGATTATTAATAAAACCAATCATGCTATTCCGCTTACGTTGAAAGCGCTTGACCCCAATATTGAGCTGAAACTGGTAGGTCATGATAATGTAATGTTGAACGAACAGGGTATGGCACAGGGCGCTTTGTTTATCTATGCAAGTAAAAGCGATTTAAAGAAAATGAAATCAAAATTCACTATCGGAATTTATTCCGGTGATGAGTTGTTATATAAAATGAAGACTACCTTTATAGGACCTATAACTTTAAGTAAATAAACCATGAACTGGGGATACAAAATAGCCATCTTTTACACAGCTTTTGCAGTCTTTATTATTGGACTCGTAGTAATCAGTTTCAATCAGAAATATGATCTGGTAACCGAAGATTATTACGATAAGGAGTTGAAATTTCAGGAGCAGATTGACAAGCAAAATCTGGTGAATACAAGCCGTAAACAGGTTATATGGAAACACGAAGGCAATTCACTGAACCTTGTTTTTCCTGCTACAGAAAAGGTAAGCGGTGAAATTAAATTGTTCCGCCCTTCGGATGCAGCAATGGATTTTAAAGTTGCTGTTATGCCTGACAGTTCAGGTAATCAACAGGTAGATTTATCTGCAGCAATCGGTGGTAAATACTTGCTGCAAATCGACTGGAATGAAAACGGTAAAGCCTATTTTCAGGAAAATGTAATTATTCTTTAAGATGCTTTGGACAGCATTCACATTGGGTTTGTTAGGTAGTTTTCACTGTATAGGAATGTGCGGACCGATAGCATTGGCATTACCTGTTGGCGGGAACAGTTTATGGGAAAGAGTTGCAGCAGCTTTTACTTATAACTCAGGCAGAATCCTGACCTACTCTTTGTTTGGTGTTTTGTTTGGCATCATCGGAAAAACCTTTGCACTGGCAGGATGGCAGCAAGGATTTTCCATAACAATAGGTGTATTGATTGTACTTTCTATCCTTGTTCCCGGTGTGCTGAGCAACGGAAATAAAATTACAGGTTTTGCTTATAGTTTTACTTCACGCATCAAAAGCGGAATGAGAAATTTCTTTCAGCAACGTACATTCCCATCCTTCTTTTTTATCGGAATGCTAAATGGTTTGCTGCCCTGCGGATTGGTATATCTGGCAGTGGCAGGTGCATCAGCAACATCGGGTCCGGCTGAAGGAGCAGCATATATGGCGCTGTTTGGTGCAGGAACTTTGCCGGTGATGTTGTCAGTTATTGTAGCGGGTAATTTTATTAGTGTAAACATCCGCAACCATATCCGTAAGGCAATGCCTTATGTTATTTTGCTGATTGGAGTATTGTTTATCCTGCGCGGGCTAAATCTTGGTATTCCTTATGTAAGCCCTAAGATGAGTAAGGGAGAGGTGCATTCGTGCCACTAAAAAATCATTAAAATAACAGGTAATAAAAAAGCACCCCGATAAATCGGAGTGCTTAGTACCCGGGAGCGGGGTCGAACCGCTACGGCCGCAATGGCCACAGGATTTTAAGTCCTGCGTGTCTACCAATTCCACCACCTGGGCAGGTAGTACTTTAATGTTTTCACCACCTTGGTCAGGCAGTATTCTTTTCATAAAAAAACCTCTTTTGGAGAGGTTTTTTGAGCGGGAAACGAGACTCGAACTCGCGACCCCGACCTTGGCAAGGTCGTGCTCTACCAACTGAGCTATTCCCGCTTTTGAGGACTGCAAAATTAAATAAAAAATGTAATCCGCAAAATTTTATTAAAACTCTTTGTTTACTTACTTCTTAGCTGTTTTTACACCTGCTATTTTGTAAGATATTCCTACACCGATTACTTCTTTGAACTGAGTTTTAGGGCCTTGACCCACCTGAACCTTTTCTCCGTTTATTTTCTGGTAGGTAGGAATGTTAATGTCATGGTCATAAATCAGGTTAGTATAAATGCTGGTGGTAATGAGTTTTCCGGCTTTTATGGTTATTAATGTTTCCCAGTTTATATCAACGTTACCGCGATTTTCAGGTTTAGGATCGGTGTAATTATTAAATAATGACAATGTGGTAGTAATATTCAGGTATTTGGTAATGTCCTGTTTATATTGAGCTCTTAATGACGCTCCGAATTCAGCACGAATTTTTCTGCCGTTAGAAATCAGTGAACTGTCAGTAGGGTTATATTCGGCTGCTTTTACCCCAAATGAACCTAAATCAGCAAGTCGCTGGTCGTTTACGATTGTGAACTTTCCTGTTGCAGGCGAAACGAATAAAGAAAAGAAATCATTCGGTTTGTAATCCATACCCAAGGCAATGGTTATAAATGCAGGTGCTGCAAAGCGGGAAACAATTACGCTGTCGTTAGGGAAATTGAAACCGTTAGCAAACTGTGATTTTGCATTCAACAGTGCGCTGTAATAGAATTTACCTTTAGCGAGTGCTCCGAACTTTGAGTTCAGGTCAATTTTATCTTCGTTTTTACGGAAAGGGCTGTCGCCAGACTTTAATAAACCATAACCTAAGTCAAGGCTGTTGTCCCAGGCAATTGTTCCTTTTTTGTAGTTGGCCGTACCGCTGAAAATTCCAGCAAGCGAAAATGAGTTTTCACCTCCGCCAGCCCAATTGGTAAGACCAACCTGATTAAAGTTTACACCGAAATAAGATCCCAATCTCCATAGCGTATCTGCTTTAAGGGTGTCTTGAGCCCTGCTGTTTCCTGCTATAATAATAAGTAGTGCGAGAGTAATAATTCTTTTCATGTTCTTAGGTTTATTAAATAAGATAACGTGCAGCGGAATTTCCGCTGCACGTTATCGCTGTTATTCCGATAATTATTTTTTTAGTAAATCCCTGATTTCGGTCAGCAGTACTTCTTCCTTTGTAGGAGCTGGAGGTGCGGCAGGTGCAGCTTCTTCTTTTTTCTTTGCTGCGTTCATCAGTTTTACAATCATAAAAATGGCAAAAGCAATAATTGTAAAATCAAAAACCGTTTGAATAAATGTTCCAATGTTGAGCGTAACTGCCGGAGCTGTAACAGCACCTGCGGCATCAACAATCGCATCTTTCAGGGTTACTTTAATGTCGGTAAAGTTTACGCCTCCAAGCGCCAATCCGATAGGCGGCATGATAACATCCGATACTAATGAAGAAACGATTTTACCGAAAGCTCCACCGATTACAACACCTACTGCAAGGTCAACAACGTTGCCCCGCATTGCAAAGTCTCTGAATTCTTTTACTACGCTCATTTTTTTTGGTTTTAGTTAATAATGGGTAAAATAAATTAAAAAATTAACACAAAATTTATTTGAGATATAAGTCATTAACCCCCAATCAGTTTTTTAATCTCATTAAGTTTCATAAGGGCTTCAACTGGTGTGAGTGTATTGATGTCGGTATTCAAAATGTCTTCCTTGATTTGACTGAGAACAGGGTCATCTAACTGAAAAAAGCTAAGTTGGTAATCTTCTTTTTCGGATTTCTTGTTTTTGCCGGGAAGCGTTTCTCCTTCATGGGACTTTTCGAGTAATAGCATAATCTCATTTGCCCGGTCTACAACTTTTCTGGGCATTCCCGCCATTTTAGCTACATGAATTCCGAAGCTGTGTTCGCTACCGCCAGCAACCAACTTGCGCATGAAAATTACTTTGTTTCCTGCTTCTTTTACGGAGACATTGAAATTCTTAACACGGTTCATTGTTTTTGAAACTTCATTCAACTCGTGATAGTGTGTTGCAAATAGTGTTCGAGCACGGCTTGTTTTATTTTCATGTAAAAACTCAACAATAGCATGGGCGATGGAAATGCCATCATACGTGCTGGTTCCGCGTCCAATTTCATCCAGAATAATCAGACTTTTTGCAGAAACATTATTGAGGATGCTGGCAGTTTCATTCATCTCTACCATGAATGTTGATTCTCCTGATGATATATTATCCGATGCACCAACGCGGGTGAAAATTTTATCTGCCAGGCCAATCACCGCTGCTTTTGCCGGAACGAAACAACCAGCCTGCGCCATAATTACAATTAATGCGGTTTGGCGCAACAATGCTGATTTACCTGCCATATTCGGACCTGTGATGATTATGATTTGTTGGGTGTCGCTATCGAGGTAAATATCGTTTGCAATGTATTGTTCACCGCTTGGCATAGCGCGTTCAATCACCGGATGTCTGCCATCTTTTATATTCAGAATATTGTCATCCGTTATTTCAGGCTTAACATAATTATTTTGCTCCGAAACACTGGCAAAACAAAGCAGACAATCCAAGCGACTGATAAGAGCAGCATTGAGCTGAACAGGCGAAATGTAATCTGATATGGCTATTACTAACTCATTAAATAACCGCACCTCGTGTGCATGAATTTTTTCTTCGGCACCCAGAATTTTTTCTTCGTATTCTTTCAGTTCTGGAGTGATGTAGCGCTCAGCATTGGTGAGTGTTTGCTTACGCATCCAATCGGCAGGTACTTTGTTTTTATGTACGTTGGTTACTTCAAGATAATACCCGAATACATTATTGAAAGCTACTTTTAATGAAGTAATTCCGGTGCGTTCCACCTCACGTTTTTGTATCTCCAGTAAATAGTCTTTTCCGGAGAAAGCAATTTTACGCAACGCATCTAACTCATCGGAAACACCTGCGTTTATTACATTGCCTTTTTGAATCATAAAAGGCGCTTCGGGGTTCAGTTCCTTTTCAATTTTCTCGGTGATGAGTTTGCAGGGATTGAGTTGCTCGGCAATTTTTTTCAAAGCAGGATTAGAACTGTTTTCGCAAATTGCTTTAACAGGCTCAATGGCACGCAATGCTTTTCCTAATTGTACCACATCTCGCGGACTTACACGACCTGCAGCTACTCTTGAAATAATGCGCTCCAAGTCGCCAATCAGTCGGATGTTCTTTCTCAGTTCATTGCTTAGTTCTTCCTGTGCAAGAAAATAATCAACTGCCGAAAGACGCTCGTCTATTGCAACTTTATTTTTTAAAGGCATAGCCAACCAACGTTTCAGCAAACGCCCTCCCATGGGCGAAATTGTTTTATCTAAAACATTGATTAGCGAAATTCCTTTGTCGTTTGCAGGGGCTAATATTTCAAGGTTGCGAAGTGTAAAGCGATCGAGCCAAACATATTTATCATCCTCAATCCGCGAAATATGAGAGAGATGCTTTATTTTATCATGCTGTGTGTCGTAGAGATAATGCAAGGCTGCGCCTGCCGCAATACTAGCAGATTCCATATTTTCAATTCCAAAACCTTTCAGCGATTTGGTTTCAAAGTGGCGCAGTAATAATTCGCCTGTAAATTCAGGCGTAAAAACCCAATCATCAAACTTAAAAGTGTAGAATTTATCTCCGAAATTTTCAATAAATGTTTTGTGTTTATTCTTCTGAAAAATGATTTCGCTCGGGCGGAAGCTTTGAACTAATTTATCGAGGTGAGCAAGGTTTCCTTCGGCTACTAAAAACTCACCTGTAGAAATATCTAAGAAGGCGATACCCGAAACTTTATCTCCGAAATGAATAGCGCACAGAAAATTATTGCTTTTATTTTCCAGAATATTTTCGCTGAATACCACACCCGGAGTTACCAGTTCGGTAACGCCACGCTTTACGATTGTTTTAGTGAGTTTCGGATCTTCTAATTGGTCACAGATAGCCACGCGTTGTCCGGCACGGACAAGTTTAGGTAAATAAGTTTCCAATGAATGGTGTGGAAATCCTGCCAACTCTATATATGCAGCAGCACCATTTGCTCTTCTAGTTAGCACAATGCCAAGAATTCCTGATGCCTTTTTAGCATCCTCACCAAATGTTTCGTAAAAATCACCCACCCGAAACAACAACAGTGCATCAGGATATTTAGCCTTGATGGTGTTGTATTGCTTCATCAAAGGGGTTTCCTTATCGGCTGTAGCACTTTTAATCATGGAGCGGTTCTTCATCGGAGTAAAAATACAAAGAGCGTACGCATAGTTATTCTAAAGTTTTTAACAGTTTTGTGCAATATTTACTTTATGAGAAAACTAAAGAACGAAGAATTAGGCAGAAAATCTATTGAGGAGTTTCGCAGCGGCAAGAAGTTGCCAGTTACGGTTGTGTTGGATGATGTGCGCAGTATGCACAACATAGGTTCGGTCTTTCGCACTAGCGATGCTTTTTTAGTGGAGAAGATATTTCTTTGCGGTATAACAGCGCAACCACCGCATCGCGAAATTACAAAGACAGCATTGGGTGCAACCGAATCAGTTTACTGGAAATATTATGTTACAGTATCGGATGCAATGGAGGCACTGAAATATGAAGGCTATATAATTCTCTGTATTGAACAGGCAGAAGGTAGTATTGAGTTAGCAGATTTTGTACCCGAAGAGAATATGAAGTATGCTGTTGTTTTTGGTAACGAGGTAAACGGAGTTTCGCAATCAGCAATTGATGCTTGTGATTACTGTTTGGAAATTCCTCAGTTCGGTACCAAACATTCGTTTAATATTTCTGTTACTGCCGGAATTGTTTTGTATGATTTAAGTAGAAAAATAATTTTGTAATATTTTACAACTGCAATAAAAGAAAAAGTCCCCTCGCCTAAGGTGAGGGGACTTTTTCTTTTATAAATCTCTTCAGATTATTTTGCTACTTCAAAATCAACTCGTCTGTTAACATTGTTTTCAACTCCGTCAGCAGTTGGAACCAATGTTTCTTTTTCACCTTTTGAAATTGCAGTTAATCTGCCCGCTTCAATTTTGTAAGTATCAACTAAGTGTTTGATAACAGCCTCAGCGCGTTTTCTTGCAAGGTCGTTGTTGAATTGCTCAGTTGCAGTTTTATCGCAGTTGCCAACTACATTTAATTTCAGACTTGGGTTAGCTTTCAATGCTTTTGCAACAGTTGCAAGTGCATCATAGCTGCTCCAGTAGTTGATAGCTGAGCTATTAACCTTGAAGTAAACAGCCGGCAACAACATACCACCAGTTGAAGTTGTAGTAGTAGTGTTTTCAGAAGCTTTTAACTCAATGGTTTTGCCCTGGAAGTTAACCAGTGCACCTGGCTTGGTGTTGGGCTCAATATCCTGTCCGTCAGCAACACCATCGTTGTCACTGTCAAGTTCTTTACCGCTTTCGTCAACTTTAGCACCTTTTGCGCTGAACGGATCGCTGTCCATGTGGTCAGGAACACCGTCAGTATCTACGTCAAGTGAACGTCCGCTTCCGTCAACAGCTACACCTGCAGGTGTGTTAGGCTCTTTGTCAAACAGGTCAGATACTCCGTCACCGTCAGCATCTTTTGCAAGACCGTCAATGTTACTTTGAATATCGTCAAGGTTCTTGTTAAGCGCCTCAAATGGATTAACCCACTCTTGAGATTCTTCTTTCTTACCGATTTTGTAAGTTAAGTTCAGGTTATGGTAACCATATTTATCATTAATTCCGGTGTTACCTCTTGTGGCATCTAATTTATCAGAAGTTGTGTAACGTGCAGATGTTTCAATACCAATATCAAATGATTTAGAAATACGGTATTTAACACCAAATGCAAGTGGGAAAACAGTTTCAGTAGTTCTCTCTTTTTTGTCAAGAGCAAAGTTTTCGTAACCAACAGTTCCGATAACTACATCTGTTCCCAGTTTGTATTTAGCACTGCGGAAACTGGTGAAACCCATACCAAATGAGAAATAATATTTGAATTTGCGTTGTTTGGTTTTATCTCTGTAAATTAGGTTCATGAAATTCAGTGTAGCATTTACAGTGTACTCAAATGTGCTGGCGTCAAAATATACCCAATTGTTGGTTGAAGCACTGTTTGCACCGTTTCTTTTTGTTCCTCTGAGGTTTGCACCCATAAGGTTAACGTTTACACCCCAAACCGGGTTGAACTGCCAACCTATGCTGCCGCCCATTCCCCAAGCACCTTTTCTTTCGCTGCGGAAATCTTTTACCGGCCACCAGGTGTATTGTTGAATATCACCATAGAAAGTGGTAAGTCCACCGTGTACTGTAAGTGATAACTTGTTGTAAGATTTTTTCTTTCCTGCCTCCTGTGCAGATGCTACAGATGCTGATAAGGTAAAAGCTACAAGGATTAATAGAAGTTTTCTCATGATTTTCGTTCTTTATCTTTTGGTTTTAATACTGTTTAAATTTCAGTTGGCTGCAAAAATAGTTCTACTTTGCTAATAAACAACTTTTTTTTCACTATTATTTTTTCAACATCAATAATCTGAAAAGTTTATAACTGCTTTTGTGAGTTGTTTTTAAAATTCCAGATGCAGATTTTTGATTTGTCGGGGCAGTGTTTTATCAATTCTTGTGCGGTAGTGTTTAATAAAGGCAAAGGCTTATTGTCTGTAACTTCGGCTAAGGGCAGTAAGGTGAATAACCTTTCGCTGATGCGGGGATGAGGAATAGTTAGTGTTTCGCTGTCAATTTTCTCGTTGCCGTAAAAAAGAATGTCGAGGTCAATAACACGTGCCGAAAGTTTTCCTGTTCTTACTCTGCCCAATGATTGTTCAATTTCAAGCAGCTTATCAAGCAGTTGCTGAGGTTTTAGTTGTGTATTAACCTTAATGGCTTGGTTAAGAAACTGATTTTTATCTTCAAAGCCCCAGGGTTCGCTTTCATATATTAAGGAATGTGCGGTTATTTCACCCACCTGCGCTTCTATTTTTTCCATGGCTTGTGCCAGAGCCAGTTCGCGGTTTCCAAGGTTGCCACCTAATAAGAGTATTGCTTCTTCCATTTATGAGGGCAACAAAGTTAAAAATTCTTAACAGCAGGCTTCTTTCCGTTCCTGTTCAGTTTTTTTTCTACTTTCGCCCCTCTTTTCTAAAACCCTAAAAACCAATATTAATGAAACAGTTTTTTAAATTTATGTTCGCTTCCATGTTGGGAGTGTTTTTGGCTTTCTTCCTTGGCATTATTGTGCTGGTTGGAATGATTGCCGCCCTGGTTTCTTCTGCCGACAGCAAGAAAGAAGCTAAAGTTGAACCAAACTCAGTGCTGTACATCAACTTTGAGGCGCAGATCAACGACCGCAGTTCAAACAACCCTTTTGAGAATTTTGATTTTGGTTCTATGTCAGGTAAACAAGGCATAGGTTTGAATGATATTCTTGAAAACATTGAGAAAGCTAAAACCGATGATAATATCAAAGGTATTTACATTGACCTGCAAAGTGTTCCTGCCGGTATTGCTACCATTGAAGAAATCCGAAACAAGCTGATTGAATTCAAAGAATCAAAGAAGTTTATTGTTGCTTACAGTGAGGTTTACACGCAAGGAGCTTATTACCTTGCTTCGGTGGCTGATGAAGTTTGGCTGAACCCTGAGGGGCTGATTGAATTCAAAGGTTTGGGTGCACAGGTAATGTTCTTTAAAGGACTGTTGGAAAAAATGGAAGTGGAGCCACAGGTTATTCGTTACGGAAAATTTAAAAGTGCTATTGAGCCTTTTATTCTTGACAAAATGAGCGAGGCTAACCGTGAGCAAACGATGAAATACATGGGTTCTATCTGGAACAACATTGTAAAAGGTATTGCCGAAAGCCGCGGACTTACTCCTGCTCAACTGAACCTCATTGCTGACTCAGCCTTGGTTCAAAATGCTAAAGATGCAGTAGAACAAAAACTTGCCGACAAGCTATATTATAAAGATCAGGTATTGGATGATTTGAAAGACCGTTGCGGTTTGGAAGATGCCAAAAAACTGAAATTAGTAAGTATGGTAAAATATACCGATGCTCCTAAAGCTAAAAAGAAGGACGACAAAGGCTTGGCAAAAGATAAGGTTGCCGTTATTTATGCAAGCGGAAGCATTGAAGGTGGCGAAGGTGATGATCAGACCATTGGTTCTGACCGTATTTCAAAAGCCATCCGCAAAGCGCGCTTGGACGAGAATGTAAAAGCTATTGTATTACGAGTAAACTCACCAGGCGGAAGCGCCTTGGCTTCGGATGTTATCTGGAGAGAAGTAGTGTTGGCTAAAGCGGTAAAACCTGTGGTAGCTTCAATGGGCGATGTAGCTGCTTCGGGCGGATACTATATTTCATGTGCTGCTGATACTATTGTGGCGCAGCCTAACACCATCACAGGTTCTATCGGGGTATTTGGTTTGCTGATGAACCTGAAAAGTTTGATGAACAATAAATTGGGGATTACAGTGGACACGGTTAAAACCAACCACTATGCTGACCTTGGTTCTGCTTTCCGTCCTTTAACACAGGCTGAACGCGATATTATTCAAAACAGCGTGAACGAAATCTATGGTTCATTTATTGGCAAAGTAGCCGAAGGGCGCGGAATGAAAGTAGCCGATGTGGATTCAATAGGACAAGGTCGCGTGTGGAGCGGATATGATGCCAAAGGTTTAGGCTTGGTTGACGTATTGGGCGGAATGGAAGATGCTATTGAAATTGCAGCTAAAATGGCAAAATTAGATAACTACCGTGTGGCTGAATATCCCGAACAAAAAGAGCCTTTCAAAGCATTTATGGAAGAGCTTTCGGGACAAGGCGAAGATGTAATGCTGAAAAAATCATTGGGCGAGAACTACCGCTTTTACAAAACATTGGATGATATGCGCAAAATGGAAGGTATCCAGGCTCGTATGCCGTTTGATATATATATTGAGTAAGTTTTAGTACTTAGTCTGTAGACCATAGACCATAGTTTAACAGCCCTCTTGCCTCTGGCAAGGGGGCTGTTTTGTTTACAGGAAAATGTTGAGGGTAGTTCCAGAGCTCTGGAATAGGCTTTAACATTTTCCGAGTGCGGTTTCAGAGCTCTGGAATCGGTTCCAACATTTTCCGAATGCGGTTTCAGAGCTCTGAAGTCGGTTCTAACATTTTCCGAATGCGATTTCAGAACTCTGGAGTCGGTTTCAATATTTTCCGAATGTGGTTTCAGAGCTCTGGAGTCGGTTCCAACATTTTCCGAATGCGGTTTCAGAACTCTGGAGTCGGTTCTAACATTTTCCGAATGCGATTTCAGAACTCTGGAGTCGGTTCCAACATTTTCCGATTGTGACTTCAGAGCTCTGAAGTCACAATCAACATATTTCGAAATTGGCTAAAAAGCCATTTTCAACCGCTCGGTAAATTACCGAAGCAGGTCAATACATAAATTTAAAGGAAAACTATTGCTTCACCACCTTGCTTACAACCTGCTGCCCGCCCTCCGAAAGCGTGAGGAAATAAACACCGCTGCTGAGGGCGCTTATATCTAAGGTAAAGGTCTCGCCTGAGGCGAGACCGCTTAATAAGGTTTTGCCGGTTATGTCGCTCAGGTGGTAGAGGCCCGATGCGTTTTGGATGGTTAGGGTTGAAGTGGTGGGGTTGGGGTAGATTTGAACATTAGTTGTATTGTCAATATCATTTATTCCAATACTATGCCCATTAAAACCATAACGAGCTGCAAAAAAATCCCAATCACCAACTGTCCCAGAACCTCTATCCGTAAAGCCAAATAGTATGATTTTTCCGTTCGGTTGTTCAGCACCCGAGTAAACGTAATCACCATAATTCCCAATTGTAGTTATTATTTTACCATTTGTTCCGAATGTAGTATCTAAAGACCCATCTGTATTATATTTAGCAATTCCCAAATCCGCTACGTCATTAGGTTTGTGAATCCAACCTGATACAATTATTTTCCCATCAGAAAGTAGGATTAAAACGATACTTATATCATCATAGCCAAAATCAGTTGAAACTTTTCCACCTGTTCCAAAAGTATTATCAAGACTACCGTCTTCATTAAACCGTATTAACCAAAAATTTCTGTCGGTTGGATTCGAATTGTTATCAACTCTTCCTGTTCCCAATATTTTGCCATCAGGCTGAATTGCAACTCCTCCAAAATTTTCATCATCACCTTCTATATCAGTCAGCACCATGCCATTTATACCGAAAGTAGAATCAATTATGCCATTTGACAGATATCGTATCAATACAAAGTCCATACTTGAGCCATTTCGAAGGCGACCTGATTGTATTATTTTGCCATCATTTTGCAGAGACAGAAAGTAAGTCTCACCAAATTCTTGCATATCTGTAATAACACTTCCATTTGTTCCAAAAGTAGAATCAAGTGATCCATCAACTTCAAAGCGTGTTAAAGTAAATTTAGTAACTTGATTTCTTAAAGTTCCGCATTGAACAATTTTATTATCAGGTTGGACAATAACTCCAAATCCACGATGATCATAATCACCAAAAGTTGTATTAACCCTTCCATATGTTCCGAAACTTGAGTCTGGTGAACCATCAATGTTAAATCTTAAAAGTGCATAAGAATCGCTACTCAAAGGAGAGGAGCCAGTGGAGCCAGATAAAAGTATTTTTTGGTCAGGTTGTAAAGTAGCGGCTTCTGCACCACCGTTATTTGCTAATACTTTTCCATTTGTGCCAAAGGTGCTATCAATACTTCCATCAGTATTATATCTGACCATTGAAAATTTCCAAGAATTGCCATTATCTGAATATCCAACACCTACTATTTTCCCATCTGTTTGAAGCATGACTGATAACCCTGCATCTCTTATAGTGCCCATATTTGTAATAACAATCCCTCCATTTCCAAAAGTAGAATCCAAGCCCCATGTTTGTCCTTTGGCGAGTAATCCAATCCCAATAAAACAAATCAAGAAAACAATTTTCCGCATCCCCAAACTTACCAAATCTTCCTTAAACCCATAATCCTGTTAAAAACTCTGTTGAAAACCTTAGCACTTCCAAACCAAAAAGGGGCTTAAGTGTTCTATTTTTACACACCTTTCTGAAAAGCGCAACAGTAAAGGAATAAATGAGAAATTTGCAACCCGAATAAGATAAAACAACAAAACACAAATGACAAAACACAAATAAATCTCAAAAATTAAAACATCAAATTCAAAACCAGACTGCTCCCTGATTTGTGTGGTTTGATTTATTTGAATTTTGGAATTGGATATTATTTGTTATTTGATTTTTGTTATTTGTTATTTAATAAATTGGAACTTAATAAAACATGGCAGACACATATAACGATGACAGTATAAGGTCGCTCGACTGGAAAGAACACATCCGCCTGCGCCCCGGTATGTATATCGGCAAGTTGGGCGATGGCTCATCGCAGGACGATGGAATTTACATCCTCATAAAAGAGGTAATTGACAATGCCATTGACGAGTACGTAATGGGCAACGGCAAAGTGATAGAGATTACCCTGAAAGATAAACAACTCAAGGTGCGCGACTATGGCCGCGGAATTCCACTGGGTAAAGTACTGGATTGCGTTTCAAAAATCAACACCGGTGCAAAGTATGATTCGGTGGCGTTCAAGAAATCTGTTGGATTGAATGGAGTTGGAACCAAGGCGGTGAATGCGCTTTCCAGCTACTTTTATGTGCAAAGCGTTCGCGAAGACAAAACAAAATATGCCGAGTTTGCCAAAGGCGAACTGGTAAAAGAAAGTAAAGTAGAAGACAGCGACCTGCGCAAAGGAACACTGGTAAAGTTTGAGCCCGATGCTTCTATTTTCGGTAACTACCATTTCCTGAACGAATACATTGAGCGCCTGCTCTGGAACTATGTTTTCCTTAATCCCGGATTGACGATTTATTTCAACGGAGTAAAATATTATTCCGAAAATGGCTTGCGCGATTTGCTCGAGAAAAACATCAGCGAAGAAATACTTTATCCCATCATCCACCTGAAAGGAAACGATATTGAAGTGGCAATGACCCACGGCAATTCGTATGGCGAGGAATATTATTCATTCGTGAATGGTGCGCATACTACACAAGGCGGAACGCACCAAGGGGCTTTCCGTGAGGCGGTGGTAAAAACCATCCGTGAGTTTTACAAGAAAGATTTTGAGGCGGTAGATGTGCGTTCGTCACTCATCGCTGCCGTAAGTGTGAAAGTGATTGAGCCGGTGTTTGAGTCGCAGACCAAAACAAAACTCGGTTCACAGGAAGTAGCTCCCGGAGGCGAAAGCATGAAATCATTTATCGGTGATTTCCTGAAAAAAGAATTAGATAACTTCCTGCACAAGAACCCTGAGACGGCTGAAGCATTGCTGCGCAAGATTTTGCAAAGCGAGCGCGAGCGCAAAGACATGGCAGGCATTAAAAAGCTTGCCCGCGAACGTGCGAAGAAAGCAAGCCTGCATAACAAAAAGCTGCGCGACTGCCGCAGTCACTACACCGATGAAAAGGCGGAAGCACGTCTGGAAACAACCTTGTTCATCACCGAGGGAGACTCTGCGAGCGGATCTATCACCAAGTCAAGGAATGTGAATACACAAGCGGTGTTCAGCTTAAAAGGTAAACCACTCAACTGCTACGGCCTGACCAAGAAGATTGTTTACGAGAACGAGGAATTCAACCTGCTGCAAAGCGCTCTTGATATCGAAGAGGGTATAGAAACATTGCGCTATAACAACATCGTTATCGCAACCGATGCCGATGTGGATGGTATGCACATTCGCTTGCTGTTGATCACCTTCTTCCTTCAATTCTTTCCTGATTTAATTAAGAACGGACACCTGTATATTTTGCAGACACCGCTCTTCCGTGTCCGCAACAAAAAGGAAACATTTTACTGCTACTCGGAACAGGAGCGCAGAGATGCCATTGCAAAGCTTGGAGGAAAGCCGGAGATAACACGATTTAAAGGTTTGGGAGAGATTTCGCCTGATGAGTTTAAACACTTTATCGGGAAAGACATCCGCCTTGACCCTGTGCTGCTGAATAAAGAAACACCTTACCACCAGCTGCTTGACTTTTACATGGGCAAGAACACACAGGAACGCCAGGAGTTTATTATCCGCAAACTGAAAATTGAAAAAGACCTGGTGGAAGAAGATGCGATTGCATAACGTCATGCTGTCTCGCCTCAGGCGAGGTCAGCATCTCGAAACAATGAAGAATAAGAATAGAAAATGAGCAACAACGAAAACGATAAACCCGAAGGAACAGAACCTGAATTTGACGGCACTGAAAACTCGGGACAACATGTTACCCCGCTTTCGGGGATGTATGAGAATTGGTTCCTTGACTACGCATCGTATGTAATCCTGGAACGTGCCGTTCCTGCTATTGAAGACGGATTGAAACCCGTGCAAAGAAGAATATTGCACGCCATGTGGGAAATGGATGATGGTCGCTACAATAAAGTGGCGAACATTATCGGGCATACGATGAAATACCACCCGCACGGTGATGCCTCTATTGGTGATGCACTGGTAGGATTAGGACAAAAAGAATTACTGATTGACCAACAGGGAAACTGGGGAAATATATTAACAGGCGACTCTGCGGCTGCGCCACGTTACATTGAAGCACGGCCTTCCAAGTTTGCGCTGGAAGTAGCGTTCAATCCTAAAACTACTGTTTGGCAAAGCTCTTATGACGGACGTAACAAAGAACCTGTTACGCTGCCGATGAAGTTCCCTTTGTTGCTGGCACAGGGTGTTGAAGGTATTGCCGTTGGACTTGCCACTAAAGTATTGCCGCATAATTTTAATGAGTTGATTGATGGTTCTATTGCTATCCTGCGCGGAAGAAGGCCGGTTGTATTGCCGGATTTCCTTACCGGAGGAATGGCAGACTTCTCTAATTACAACGATGGTATCCGTGGCGGAAGAATTCGCATTCGCGCCAAGATTGCACAGTTGGATAAAAAGACATTGGTCATCAGTGAAATTCCTTTTTCAACTACTACCACTTCTCTGATTGATACCATTGTAAATGCCAACGAAAAAGGAAAAATTAAAATCCGCAAAGTTGAAGATAACACGGCTGAAAATGTAGAGATCATTGTTCACCTTGCGGCAGGTATTTCGCCCGATAAAACCATTGATGCACTTTATGCCTTCACCGATTGCGAGATTTCCATTTCTCCCAATGCCTGCGTCATTGATACAGATAAACCCAACTTTCTTGGCGTAACCGATATTCTTAAAATATCAACGCACCGCACGTTGGATTTACTGAAAAAAGAGCTGGAGATAAAACTCTCGGAATTACAGGAACAATGGCATTTTTCTTCTCTGGAAAAGATTTTCATCAAAGAGGAAATGTACATTGATTTCAAGAAGTACGATAACAAGGAAGATCTTTATAAATACCTGCATGCGGCTTTCAAACCGTTCCGTAAAAAGTTGGTGCGCGATATTACCGATGAAGATTTATTAAGACTGACCCAGATACCCATGATCCGTATCACACGCTTTGATAGTTTCAAAGCGGATGAGAAGATGAAAGAGTTGGAAAACGGAATTGCTGAGGTGAAAAACAATCTTGAAAACCTGGTGGATTATGCAGTAGAGTATTTCAAGAATTTAAAGAAGAAATACGGAGAAGGGCGCGACCGCAAAACAGAAATAAAATCATTTGAGAACATTGTGGCAACACGTGTTGCTGTTGCAAATGAAAAGCTATACGTGAACCGTCTTGAAGGTTTTGCCGGTTACGGAATGAAGAAGGATGAGTTTGTTTCGGATTGCTCGGATATTGATGACATTATTGTATTCCGTAAAGACGGAACAATGACGGTGAGCAAAGTACAGGATAAAGCATTTGTAGGAAAAGATATGTTGCACATCAGTGTGTTCAAGAAAAATGATGAGCGCACGGTTTACAACATGATTTATCGTGATGGCCCGCGCGGAAATATTATGATCAAGCGCTTTGCGGTAACAGGTGTTACCCGCGATAAAGTGTATGACTTAACTAAAGGAACAAAAGATTCAGAAGTGCTTTACTTCACTGCTAATCCTAATGGTGAGGCAGAGGTGGTAACCATTTTCCATCGCCCTGTGCCGCATCTTAAAAAGCTTCAGTTTGATTTTAATTTTGCTGAGCTTGCTATTAAAGGAAGAAGTTCACAAGGGAATATCTTAACCCGTAATCCGGTTCGGAAAGTTGTTCAGAAAGAGCAAGGAGTTTCTACGCTGGATGCACGTTCAATATGGTTTGATGATACTGTTCAAAGGCTTAATGCAGAAGAGCGTGGCCAATTTATCGGCAAGTTTAAAGGCGATGATAAAATACTGACTGTGATGCAAAGCGGAGAATACAAGTTGCATTCATTTGACCTTTCCACCCACTTTGATGAGGACATGATCCTGATCGAAAAATGGAATCCGGAAAAGCCATTAACGGCTATTTATTGGGACGGGGAAAAAGAGCAATACACGGTTAAACGTTTCCTGGTTGAATCATCTCCAAATAAAGTGAAGTTTATAACCGAGCACGAGAAGTCAGTATTAGAGCTTGTTTCGAGTGATTGGTTGCCCCAGGTAGAATTGAAATTCAGTAAAGTAAAAGGCGATGAACCTGCACCGGAGAAAATAAATCTTGCTGAGTTTATCGCAGTAAAAGGTTTGAAAGCAATCGGTAATCGTTTGTCGGCAAACAAGATTAAAGCTATTGACCGTTTAGAGTCTTTACCTTATGAAGAACCGGTTGTGGAAGATACCACAGAAGTTGATTTGACAGGAGACTCGTTAGCACTTGAGATACCGGTTGATGAAGAAGATGTGGAGCCGGTAAGCAGAGAAGTCATTCAAAAGCTGCAAGCCTCTATGGTAAAGGAAAAACCTGCGGACAAGAAAAAGAAAAGCGACAAATCTTCGGAGCAGCAGCAGTTAGGTCTGGAGTTGGAGTAGTTTAATCTCGTAACTTCGCAATCCTTTTTGTTTGTCCTATGCCTGTTGTTAAAGATATTGAGCGTCTCAGCCCTAAAGAATACATCATTATTAAAGGGGCCCGTGTTCACAATCTTAAGAACATAAGTCTTGCTATTCCGCACAAAAAGTTAGTGGTAATTACAGGGCTTTCAGGTTCAGGAAAATCATCCTTAGCTTTTGATACGCTTTATGCAGAAGGACAAAGAAGATATGTTGAAAGCCTTTCTGCTTATGCTCGCCAATTCCTTGGAAAGATTGATAAACCCGAAGTGGATTATATTAAAGGCATTGCTCCGGCAATTGCAATTGAGCAAAAAGTAAATACGGTAAACCCGCGCTCAACAGTTGGTACTAGCACCGAGATCTACGACTATATAAAATTATTATTTTCACGCATTGGCAAAACCTATTCACCCGTTTCAGGAAAAATAGTAAAGCGTGAAACGACCACGGATGTGGTGGATTATGTGCTCTCGCTTCCTGCGGAAACCAAAGTGATGTTGCTCGCACCGGTGAAAGTAAAGGATAAAAAGAAATTTAAAGAACAGATTGAAACACTCATTCGCCAGGGATTTACCAGAGTAAAATCAGGAGATGAGATTATAAGGTTGGAAGAATATTCTGCCACCAAAACTATTCCAGCAACTATTAATTTATTGATTGACCGCTTTGCAGTAAATGCAAATGATGAAGAACTTTCAAGCCGCATTGCCGACTCTGTTGAGACTGCTTTTTTTGAAGGCGGAGGTGAATGTGTTATTGAACAATTGAATGATGACAAGAAATCAACTCTTAAAAGTTTTACCAATCGTTTTGAAGCCGATGGGATTTCGTTTGAAGAGCCTTCGGTAAATCTTTTTGCTTTCAATAATCCCTATGGTGCTTGCAAAAAGTGCGAAGGTTTCGGAAGCATTATCGGTATTGATGAGGATTTGGTTGTGCCTGATAAAAGCAAATCTGTTTATGATGAAGCCATCGTTTGCTGGCGTGGCGAGAGCATGAGTGAGTGGAAAGATTATTTTATTAAAAAAGCCTACAAATTTGATTTTCCGATTCATAAGCCGTACTTCGAATTAAGTGAAGAACAGAAAGAATTACTCTGGAATGGAAACAAAGATCTGGAAGGGATTTACGCTTTCTTCCGTTATTTAGAATCCAAGAGTTATAAAATACAATACCGTGTTATGCTGTCGCGCTATCGCGGCAGAACGCTTTGCCCTGATTGCAAAGGAACACGTCTGCGCAAAGATGCCAACTACGTGAAGATAGGAGGGAAGTCGGTGAGTGAACTGATGCTGATACCCGTAAATGAATTGCTGCCTTTCTTCTCTGAATTGAAATTGAACGAACACGATACAACCGTTGCAAAGCGTTTGATGAAAGAGATTATTTCCCGCTTGCAGTTTCTGGAAGATGTAGGTTTGGGTTATTTAACGTTGAACAGACTTTCGTCCACACTTTCAGGGGGTGAGTCGCAACGTATCAATCTTGCATCCTCATTAGGAAGCAGCTTGGTTGGTTCGCTTTATATTCTGGATGAGCCAAGTATTGGCTTGCATCCGCGGGATACGGAACGCCTGATAAAAATTTTGAAATCATTGCGGGATATCGGCAACACTGTAATTGTGGTAGAGCATGACGAAGAAATTATGCGTGCTTCTGATTTACTGATTGACATTGGTCCCGAGGCAGGAACAGGTGGCGGAAACGTTGTGTTTATTGGCGACCAAAAAGATATTCTGAAAGAAGAAAAAAGCATCACAGCACGTTACCTTACAGCAAAAGAAAAAATTGAACTGCCTGCCAAGCGCAGAACATCTAAATCATTAATTACTTTAAAAGGTGTTCGTGAAAACAACCTCAAGAATATAGATGTTTCCTTCCCTTTAAATTCGCTTTGTGTTATTACAGGTGTTAGCGGTTCGGGAAAAAGTTCGTTGGTGCGCAGTGTGTTATATCCTGCATTAAAGAAAACATTTGCAGGTGTTTCGGGCAAGGCCGGACAGTTTGATAAACTGGAAGGTGATGTAAGTCGTTTAAAAGCTGTTGAGTTCATTGACCAGAATCCGATCGGTCGTTCTTCGCGCAGCAATCCGGTTACGTATATCAAAGCCTATGATGATATCCGCACGTTATTCAGCAATCAGCAACTGGCAAAGTTCAGAGGCTATGGTCCGGGCTTTTTCTCGTTCAATGTTGCTGGCGGACGCTGTGATGTATGCGAAGGTGAAGGTGAGGTATTGATTGAAATGCAATTCATGGCTGATATTCATTTGCCTTGCGACAATTGCCACGGCAAACGATTTAAACAGGATATACTTGAAATCACTTTCAAGGAAAAAAACATTGCGGATATTCTTGACATGACCGTGGATGAAGCCGTAGAATTCTTTGATAAGAACGATGCGCGCATTGCTGCACAATTGCGCCCGTTATTAGATGTTGGTTTGGGTTATGTTAAACTCGGACAAAGCAGCAGCACTCTGAGCGGTGGTGAAGCACAACGCATAAAACTTGCATCGTTTATTGGCAAAGGAGCAAAGGCTGATAAAACCTTATTCATTTTTGATGAGCCAACTACAGGCCTTCATTTTCACGACATTAAAAAATTATTGAAAGCCTTTGAAATGCTCTTGCAAAACGGACATTCGCTTGTTATCATTGAGCATAATCCTGATGTAATTAAATGTGCAGATTATGTAATTGACCTGGGACCAGAAGGTGGCAAACAAGGCGGAAACCTTGTATTTGCAGGAACGCCTGAAGAATTAGTTAACTGCAAAGGTTCTTATACGGGGCAGGCGTTGAAAGGGAAGATTTAAATTGTAGGGACACACCATGGTGTGTCCCTACGGTTTTTTTGCCAACACAAACTTCTGTTTAAACTCCTGTGTCTCGTACCAAGGACCTTTGCCTACATCAACGGTTTGATAGTTCATTCCGCTCATGGCTCTTGCGCCTACAGCACCTGCTGCGCCTATCGGAGCTTGTGAACTTCCGCTAACATGCGGTTTTTCCATAGCAGCTATTTCTACATACAGCATAAGTTCATTTGCTAAATCTGACGTAGAAAAATTACTGCCGTAAATTTCAGTAAAAGGAATTGCCAGTTCATAAATCATGTTGTTATTTTCATTCCAACTTATTGCGGGCTTAATCACAGAACTGTCTGTAACGGGCAACATTCCGTTGTGCATGGAAAAGCCTTCGGCAACCATCATTATGCTTTGCATACGAAAATTGCTTTTCATTATTTCCATGTTAGGTGTATGGTCAGGGCCTGCATCATCTTCTCCCGATTGAGGAAGAGGGTAGGTGAGTGTTACTTTTCGTTTCATTTTTTTTACAGATATGGTTACGTTCATTCCACATCGGAAAATTTTAGATTGTGCTCCTTCATCAGGATTTTGGAAAACAAGGTAAAGCGTGCTGCTGTCGTTGGCAATACCAAATAAGAGATGAGTTTTTATATCGTAGAAATTAAGTGGGTCTGCCCATTCATCCGCAATACCGTCAATTTTTACTTTTTGCGTTGCCCATCGGGCAGTAGAAACAAGAGATTGAGAGTACGTACTTGTAAAAGCAGATACTAATAGAAAAAGCAGACCTGATTTATGCATTAGTTTTAATTGCATTTAAGTTCCTTATACGATGTTGTCATTGTGTTTCTTCGTTCCCACCTGCAAAGGTAGTTAGAAAGCGTTTGTATGCTAAGTCAGCGTTATAACTATTGCTGTGTTAAGTATAGATTAAAGATTTAGTTCAATAGCCGCTCTGCTGCCCTGATTTTCTTGTGATTTTTGTCAGTTATTGGTCGTATTAAAATATTGTGGTATTGGCCTATTGAAAAATAACTTACGTTTGCTGAATTGTAGCTTTTGTAATTAATAATAATGCATTCGTCTAATTAATAGTCGGATTTATACAAGAATGAAAAAGAACTTTTCTCAAAACATAAAAACGCTATTTGTATGCACTTCTAATCTAAGGTTCATAAAATGCGCTTTATTTCTTTTTCTTTTGGTTCAAAGCCTTTCGTTGTTTGCGCAAAAAGGAACAAAAGAAGTTATTCAAACTGCCGTATTAAAAGGTATTTGGTTCACTGATAGCAATACAGGCTATGCAGTTGGTTACAACGGTACCATACTTAAAACCGTTGACGCAGGTATATCATGGCAACCACTTAATTCGGGTATTACTACCAGTCTGTTTTCTGTTTCCTTTTCAAATGCTGCTACAGGTATTGCGTGTGGTGCAAACGGGGTTATTCTTAAAACAGCTGATGCCGGTTTAACCTGGCAGGTTCGTCAGAGCGGTTCAGTGGTAACACTTCATGAAGTGTTTTTTCTCGACAGTGTTACTGCCTACATATCCGGTCAGTTTGGTACTTATTTAAAAACAACCGATGCAGGCGAAACATGGTCATCCATAACGCTTACACCCGGAAGTGCTGCGGAAAAATCAACTCCTGTTCTTGATGCGGGAAATGTGGCAGGAGACCAGGCTAAACAGGCAATTACACTGCACAACATAAATCAGGTAAAAAACAAAGACTCTTTGGTTTCGGTAAACATCAACATATTAGAAGACTTCTGGAAGAAATACAACTACCTGAGCACCCGCAAACCCCAGTACGAAAATGTTTCAGTTGTTCCGGATCTTTATAAAGTAAAAATTACAGATACCATTCACCGTTCTGATTATCTGAACCATGTAAACGAAGCTAAAATAAAACAGGCTAAAAGAGATATAGGATTAAGTATTGCCGGCACTTATCAGGAAAATTCATCAGCAGGGGTAGGTACAGATGAAATGATTATCTACCGCAGACGTGCAAGTGCTGGATTGGATTGGGATGTGTTGGGTAATGGCTATCTCTCAAGCCGCTATAAGCAGCAGATACTGAAAAATGAAATGATTATTAACTCGCTGAAACCTGAAAAAATTATAAGTGCTGCTGACTATATTGTTATATCACATAAAATTATTTACGCATTTAATCAGCACAAGATAAAGCTGCTTGAACAACGCCAGCAAATTATCAACGATAAAATTGATGCGGCTAATGAACTTTATCTGCTCAAACATCTTCCTAAACTGGAACTGATGCAGATTATACAGCAGCAGGTTGATGTAACAAGCATGTTCCAAATATACAAAGCCTACAATGAGCAATTGAATGAAGAGATAAATGCTGACAATATTCCTGTTAACATACTTCCTGTTTTTGATCTTGATCCCGAAAAAATTACGGGTATTTCGTCAACTGCGGCTGTCAGCGACAGTATTGTAAAACTGAAAATTAAAAATCTGGAGATTGAAAATTCTGTGTGGAATGATATAAATCTGAAAACACAGTTGCGATACAATTATTACAACTACAGCGGATTGAATCAGTCCGACCGTTCTTTTCTCTCAGCAGGTTTGTTGTTTTCGGTGCCATTGCCTTTTGGAACTAAAGCTGACAAAAATGCAATAGCTGCGCAGGCAGATTTAATGCGTTTCGACCAGAAAAATTCTTCGGAACAACAAAGCGTTGATATGCTTAACACCGTTTACGAGTTTCGTTACAAACTAAAGCAGTACAACAACTTTATGGAGAAACATAAGAAGTATGAAGAGTTGTTGAGGATTGAACGTGTAAAAGAAAAGCTGCAATATTTTGAGTTTAACCCTATATCAGCTCTCAATCTTCTTGACGAAATGCTTTCCATAGAGGTAGAAATGCTTGACCTGCAACAGGAGATGTATTTAAGTTTGCTTGATATCATCACTAAATCTCCTGGTACAGAAGCTATCAGCATCATCCAACCGCTTGCTACTGCACAGGCAAAAGATAATGTTAAATCGCAGGAGGCATCAAGTTTGGTTGACGAAACTAAAGATAAGTCAATGTATATCTGGAGTGAATCGTTAAGTAAACGCAGCGAAGCGTACATTGAAGAATACCTGAATCTGAATAATATTAATAGGGCAATCATAAGCGCGGGTCAGGTTGAAAAGGCAAAAGTAAATTCACTGTTCAGTGTGCTGAAAGCAAGTGGCATACAAACAGAATTAATGATTGGTAGCAATAAGTTGTTATTCAACAAAAATCCTGCAGCTTATCTTGATTCGGTCACAGCATCAATTAATCTTGGTGACATAAGTGCGCTGCATTTAGATGTGGAGCCTCACGTTCTTGATGATTGGGAAAAAAATAAAGACAGCCATCTGGCATTGTATGTAAATCTGGTGAAACAGGCTCAGGTATGGTGCAGTGCAAAGAATTTAAAACTTAATGTTTCCATTCCTGTGTTTTATCCTGAAGCAACGTTGGCTGAAATTTATCCGGCATGCGACAAAGTTTACCTTATGGCTTATGAACACACCGATGCATTTTTTATACTCAAAAAAGTAAAAGAAGAATTCGCCATTAGTGCTGAAAAAACAGTGATAGCCTTACGTGCTAAAGATTTTGCAACACGGAGCGCTTTCGAAAAATTTTTGAACGAACTGGGTTTGGCAGCCAACACCAAATCATTTGCCATGCACGATTTGGAAACCTTTATAAAGCTTGACGAACTAAGTTCAGGAGAAAACGATAAATAAATTTAAAAACCAAGATCTTGAAAAGTATAGATTTTAAACAGAAAACCTCAGTTATCAGGGTACTGAGTGACGAGAACGGGCGAAAAAATTTCAACTGGGATCGTGTTATTTACATTGTGTTTCTTATCCTGTTATTCGGTTTCTTAGGATATTATGCCTTTAACAAGATATTTTTCATCAAGGCACAGGGACAGGTGTCATTTGAAAATATTGATATCCGTATCCCTGATGATATCAGAGTGCTGGAGTATCAGGTTGCTGAGGATGATAGCGTTAATGTAGGCGATTCATTGTTTATCTATTCTTTGGATGATGATAATCTGAACGCTGGTAATAATGTTATAGTTTCTCAATCTGATGATGCTGGTTTTAGCAATCAGCTTACATGGATTGACAGAGAGAAGTTTGCGCTTGAAAAGAAAATCGCAATGAATAATATTGATAAAGTTCGTGCAAAAGAAATACTCAAAAATTTTGAAAACGAATTACAGCATCTTGAAAACGCAATTATATTAGACGTATTGCCAACAGACAGATATGAATATGCAAAGAGCGAAATACTGCGACTTAAAACAGAAATATCAAAACTTGAAGCTGAAAACAGGCAGAACAGTAATTACATTGCTGAGTTGAATGAACTTGCTGAAAAACCTGTAATGAAAAGAGCCTCGGCTACTTCTACAGGTAACGGAGGTGATGGAGAAACCACTGCACCACAGGTTTTTTATTCACCAATAAACGGGAATGTTACAAGGCTGTATACTCACCAGTTTGAAGTAGCCCTGAAGCAGGATGTTATCATGTCAATTCATAGTGACCGGCCTATGTATATCAAAGCCTTTTTTGAACAGGAAGACATAGCTTATTTTAATGAAGGTGATATTGTGAACATCAAATTTCCTGATGGAAGAAAAAGCAAAGGATTTGTTAAGTGTTTCAACTATTCAACCTTTCAGTTGCCAACTGAATTTCAGAAACGCTATGAGCCTACAACCCGCACAGTAGCGGCCGATATTTACCCGGTAAGTCCTGAAGATTATGCTCTTTGGAGAGGCTTTTACAAAATGAGCGTTACCATTACAAAATATAAATACTGATAAAAAGGAAATGGCAATGAACAGAACATCTGAAAACATACAGGTAGTTGATCATAAGATTAATTACAGCAATCTTGTCTTTTACGTAATAGACACTACTAACAGCATTCTTAATATTGACCATACAATGGGTTACGATGCGCTTATATTAGATGCATCTGATTCTGAGTATGCTCATGTTGTGCTGAAAAAAATACGTTCGCACTATAATCCTGAATTTTACCTGAAGCCTGTGTTTCTGCTCAATTTCAAGGAAACAAAAGACCCTCTGCTTAACAACATGCATGACGGGTTGATGACATCGTATGATCAGGTAGCACAGATGGCTGAAGTAGCAAAACGTATTTTTATTAAAACAACGCAATTGGATAATCAGCTTGTTCCATCGTTTGAAGGACAAACAGTGAAAAAAGTGTTGAACTACATGTATACCCGCGATATCCGCACACTTAAACCAATAGTTGACCTAAACTCTGCCATCGGTTATACTTATCCTGAGTTGTCGGTAAACTTTACCGCTACTGAAGAGCCACAAGTTCTTGAAATTCTGGAATGGGCAGATCGTGAGGGATTAATATGGCCTGATTTTTACGAACGGGTTTATCTCTGTAATAACTGCAGCAGCGGCTCGTTAAGCTATCGTGAGGTTTGCCCGCATTGCAATTCTGCCAACTCTAAATCAGAAGATTTGGTTCACCACTTTCCATGTGCTTACATCGGACCAATTTCTGATTTTCAGAACAATATTGATAATTCACTCAACTGCCCGAAGTGTAATAAAACCTTGCGCCACATTGGTATTGATTATGATAAACCTTCGGTAATTCACCATTGCAACAATTGCGACCAGAATTACCAGGATGCTTTCATTAAATCAAAATGCCTTTCGTGCGAAGATGATATTGATGTTAAATACCTTGTTCCTAAAAATGTAAATATCTATAAGCTTACAAGAAAAGGACGTTCTGCGGCTACCAGTGGTTTCCTTTCTTCAAGTCAGGAAGTGGATGATATTTTCGGAACAATCAACATGCACACCTTTAAAATAATGTTACACTATGAACTGGAGCGGGTAAAAGAATCGCCTGCCCAGAAAACATCTATAGCATTGGTTCACCTCGAAAATATTTTTGAGTTGTATAATAAGATTGGCAAAAAGGGTGAGCGTAAATTGTTAGAAGAACTGGTTGCTGTTGCCCGAGAAAATATTAAATCTTCTGATGTAATTGCTTTTGAAAGTTCATCAACGCTCTACCTGTTGCTGACAAATACATCAAAAGAAAATGCCGAACAGAAGCTACAGAATCTTGCAGCGCTTACAGAAAATTTAGTGAAGAAAAATTTTAACGGATTTAAAGCAAATCTACTTTATAAGGTAAAAATGCTGGATACCGATAAAAAAGCTGAGGTTCAGTTACAGGAACTTTCGAAAGACTTCTTTGCATAATGGAGTATTTGGATGAATTCTTCAATTACCTTTCATCAGTAAGTCCGTCAAAATTAATTCGGGTTTTCTGGTTCTTTTTCTTTTTTGAATTCGTCCGTTTTTTTCTTGTTGACTTCACAACGGTTTTATTGTGGAAAATGACAGCAGTCTTCCGCAAAAAGCGTGTGAAAGAAGGGCGTAATCTTTTTTGGGCCGAGAAACCATTTGTCTCTATTATTGTTCCCGGGAAAAATGAAGGCAAGCATATTTATAAACTTGCCAACTCACTTAAAGAGCAGACGTATAGGAATTTTGAGCTTATTGTTATTGATGACGGTTCAGATGATGACACCCGCACTATTTGCAACAGTTTAAAGAAGAACGGGCTGATTGATATTTTTCTCAGCAATGATGTGCGCGGAGGTAAAGCATCGGCAGCCAATCTTGGTTTGCGATATGCTACTGGAAAATTCATCATTCACATGGATGCCGATTGTTCGTATGACCGGGATGCAGTAGAAAATATTATTGTGCCATTTTATTATGATGATAAACTAGGTGCGGTAGGGGGCGATGTTCAGGTGCGTAATTACAGAGAAAGTTTATGTGCAACGTTGCAGGCTATTGAATATACGGACACTATTTCTGTAGGTAGGATATCGCAAAGTCAGTTGGGTATTTACAGAATAATCTCAGGAGCATTTGGTGCTTTCAAAAAAGAAGCACTTCAAAGCGTTGGTGGATGGGACATTGGTCCCGGACTTGATGGTGACATAACAGTTAAAATACGTAAGCTGGGCTACCAGATACATTTTGAACCTACTGCTATTTGCCAGACCAATGTTCCGGTAACATTTAAATCATTGATAAAGCAACGTCTGCGTTGGGACAAATCACTCATTCGTTTTCGTTTAAGAAAACACCGTGATGTGTTTTATCCGAATGAGTCATTTAAGATTTCAAATTTTGTTTCGTTTGTTGAGAATGTTACCTACAGTTTGGTACTTAATTTTAAATGGTATTTCTATTTAATTGACATGGTGCTAAACTTTACTTCACGACTGATTTTTATTGTTCCCTTGAATTTTATTCTTTACACAGTGAACAACTATTTTAAGTTTATTGTCTTCTCTTTATTCAGAGAACGTAAAAATGTTAGAGCAGAATACTTCATGCTTTACATGCCACTGATGGCACTGTATTTTGGTTACTTTCTACGAATAGTAAGAACCTACGCCTATCTGCAGGAGTTGATTTTCAGACGTTCTTATGAAGACAGTTGGAATCCTGAAAAGTCATCACGTCAGGCAAAAGCACTGAAACTTTAGAGTATTATTAAAGAATAAGAGTTTTGCTTTTGAGGCTATAAGCCAAGCACCTCTGTTCCCTGCTCAAACACAATGTCAACAGGAATTCCAAGTCCTGAAAGTTTGTCTAGTTCTTTTTGCAAGTCAGGACCAATGTTTCCTTTTTCTTCCATCAGTTTGGTAACACCATCATAATCTCCATTGCCTTGCAGCGTAATGATTAATGTAGAAAGGGCGTTCATGGCTTCTTTCATTTTTTCGAAATCAACACGGTAAGTTCCTGTTGCAGCATCGCGGCTGAAAGCGCCTTTCTCAGCAAAATAGTTAAAGCGCAGCATGTTTGCTTTGCCATGGGCACTGCTTGCTCCAAAGCGCACTGAACGGAAAATACCTGCAAGAAAAGTAACGTAGGCATCCATTACTTCGCCTTCTTTTATTTCGCCTTTTTCATACAGTTTGGTTTCCATGTAAAGTCCCAGAATATCTGCTTTACCTTCTTCCAGTGCTGAGAATTTATCTTTCAAAGCCTCGCGTACTGTGCCTTTTCCGTTAATGGTTTGTTTGATACCTAAACCATGCGCCACTTCGTGAAACATGGTGTTGCCAAAAAACGCATCAAAAGTGATGTGCTTGCGTTGGTCTTCAGCAATCAGCGTGTTGGCAATAGGCACAAGAATTTTATCAAACTTGGCACGCATGGCGTTTTTCAGTTGTGAGCGTCTTGTTCCTTTTTTTACCTGTATTTCTTCATCGTTGGGAAGATTAACAGCAATGGTTTTACTTCCTGCATTGCAATCGCCAGCATAGTAAACAACATTATAAGCATTCAATTCCGAATCGGTTCCGGGACTTTCTTTTTTGTATTTTTCGTCAACAGGAAGCGAAGCCTGCAGTTCGGGAAGAAAAGAAACATAGCGTTCTAATTTCTTACTCCACTCTTTGTCTTTGATAAAAACATAGGCTTCGTTAGCGGCTTTGTAGCCAAACAATTTGTCTTCATAGTTTTCAATTGGCCCGATTACAATGTCAATGTTGTTCTTTTTCATGTCGAGCCAGGCAATATCGCTTGCTGTGTAATTATCGGTAAGCAAGGCTTCTGCTCTTAGCTTTAAATAGCGTTTAAGTTCGGCATCTTCACTAAGTTCTGCTGCCTGTTTTAATAGATTAGCAGCTTTGTCCACATGCAGTTTGTAGGCAACATGGTAAGGAACGGTTATCAATTCTCCTTTTTCGTTTCTGCGCAAAACGGTGTAAAGACTTTTTTTATCATCGGCTTTCAGTGCATCAAATTCTTCCTTAGTCATGTTAGTTGGGTAAAATGTTGCACCAAGCGGTTTTTCTCCTATGCCAGCAACAAATGAGCTATCGCCATTCAATCTGTCCCAGGGGCCGTAGTTTATTTTTACCAATTCAAGCGTTGCCGAATCACTGATTGTCGCAAGAAGTGAATCTAAGTTTCCATAGGACTGCATCTTGAAAATTTCGTCCATTTCTTTTGCTGCCTGAATAAAAAGCGCAATCATCTTTTTTTCATTTCCGGTCAGGTGGCTCAGGTCCGAAGTTAGTTTTACCGGTGCGTAAATTTTCAATCTTTCAGCGTTGGGATTGGTTTTGACCGGTGCCGTTTCTTCTGCCGGTTTCTGGTTATTGCTGCACGAAAATGTTGTGAGCAGCAGGCAAAATGCTGAAATAAGTTTGATGTTTTTCATGTTCAGTTTTTTGTAATTAAAATAATATTCCCATCTGATTGGGATTAGAAAGAGTGAAAACAGGTGTTTGAAAAAGGCTTATGTGTTAGCGCCTACAATCAATAATATCAACCCGAAAAGGCAGCCGCTTACAAATGTAATAAGCAGTGTAACAGAAGCCCAGTTTGAAAACAGCATTACTGCCAGAGCAACCAAACA
Organism: Bacteroidia bacterium; assembly: GCA_050186075.1. Taxonomy (GTDB): domain Bacteria; phylum Bacteroidota; class Bacteroidia; order SXHM01; family SXHM01; genus SXHM01. The sequence continues at coordinate 42,759 of JBFWYU010000017.1, read as the reverse complement.
GCCTCCTCCGATTAATGCTCCCAAAAAGGTGAAAAAATTAAACTGCATGGTTTGATTTGTGCCCGCAGTATTTTTCTTAATCACTAATTTGTCGAGGCTGTGTTTTGCGGTTGCTTTAATATGAGAACCGGTAAAGTGCTTTAGTATCGGATTTTGAAAAAACTTATTTTTCTCTTTTACCTTTTTTTCGGAAGAAGCAAGGGCAACTGTTTCTTCAATAAACTTGCTGCTGGTATGCAATTCCGGCAGCGTAGTATAGGTGTTTTCACCAGGAGCAGTTATTATTTCAGATGTGGTTTGTTGCGGAATGTTTTCCGGATTATCAGAAACACTGGCAACTGCATTGCTTTTTTGCTCTTTGTTTTTTGTAAAATCTACATGATAGCCTTTGTTGTATCTGCGTTTTTCAAACGACATTAACTTTGATGCACAGCCCGAGTTAACAAGAACTGCAGCTGAAATAATTACAAATAGTACGAGATTTTTCATGCTTGAATGATTTGTTACAAACCTATAAAAAAAATTAACGCCTGATTAATGCCTTGTGATTCTGTTAATCTTTTTCAAAAAACTCAAGTGCATCTTCAACAGAAATTGGTTTGTCGTTCAGATAAGATTTCACCTTTAGTTTTTGAACGCCTTTTTTACTTAGTTCCTGCATCAGATTGTTTGCATCGTTGTAGTTGTCGAACGAACCGAAGGTGTAAATGTTAAGTCCGCCTGCTGTTGTCTGCATCTGCATACCATATTGTGCAATAACATCTTTGAATTTTTTTATGTCGAACTCGCCACGGTATTCTTCTGTTTGCACTTTAAAGGTAAGCACATCTGCACCCAATGTGTTTTTGTATTGTGCTTTCAGCTCAGGATTTGATTTTATGAGTTTATCTAATTTGGCTGTTACCTCTTTTACTTTGTTTTCTTTCAGTCCGAAGGCATCGTTAAGCCCTTGCTGAATTAACTGGTTCTGTAACTTCTCTGCATCTTCAAACTTCTCGTAAGAGCCAACCGTGAAAATGGTAATGGAGTCATTAATCTTTGATTGAGTTACTCCTGGAATTTCATCTATTTTTTTCTGAACTTCCTGCGGAACGTTGCGTCCGTAGGCACCAACCTGCACTGTGTATTTTCCCCCTTTTTCTCCTGCGCTGCCTTCGGCCTGCATCAGTTCAGTGGTTACACTTTTGCGATTAAAGGGTTTCATGGCTTCAAACTCCTCGTCAGTAGGTTGTGTGTAAGTTGATTTTGCGGGTGCTGCGGGTGCAGCTTTGTCAATTGCACTCACATCCTCAAAGTCGGCATCGTCATAATAATCTTTAGGCAGCTTGTATTTTTCAACGTCTTTGCTTTTTGTGCTTCGTGCCGAGAATGGTTCTTCGCTCCACAATGCATAGCTGAATGAAAGGCTGGTGAACATAAAATTATCGTTTGCTGAATTGCCTTTGCGATCGCCTTCGCCTGCTTCAGAGATGTTGTCAATCAAATCAGTGAAGTTCAGGAAGTAGGTTGTTGAAAGTTTCATTCCGAAACGGTCGCTCACTTTAATATTAAAGCCTGCACCCAATGGAACGCTTATAGCAGACAGTTTGTATTTGCCTAACCCGTCAAGGTTTTGTTCGCGCAAATCAGTTTCGTACTCATAGTCGCGCTGAAGTATAACAGCATTCTCTGCGTTTGCAGCTGTTTCTTCCATATCACGTATAGTTCCGTCATTCCAGAAATGATATTTTATTCCCGTAGCACTGTATAAATCTGTTTTGGAATCGAAGCTGAGGTATGCAAAGCCTGCAGAAACAAAGGGCTGGATAACACGCGGCTTTTTATACAAGCCCGAAAAATTATAAACAATGTTGGCACTTCCGTTCCAAACGGTTGATTTAAAATTGTAGTTGCTTCCTGCACCGCGCTCATTCACGCTTAGATTTCCGTAAATAACTCTTAAATCAACACCAAATGACTTGGAGATATTGCGCGAAACAGTGAGTTCGTAACCCAGACTGCTGGTGAACAGGTGCGAGAAACTATTGTCGCGCACTTCACCAAAATAGGTGAAAATACCTGCACCCAAACCAATGCGGGGTTTGTGGGTGGCATCCTTTTGCTCAGGGTTTATTTTGGGTTGTGGTGTTGCGGGTGTTTCGGTTTCCTGTGCAGTTGCAATGAAGAACGAAGCAACTAAAAGGCAAATAACAGCGAGTAGATTTTTTACCATGGTTTTTGGTATTTTATATTTACAAAGTTTAATAAACAGGTTGTAAAACGTCCATAAATGTAAAGATATTTTGTCCACACAGGCAATAGCTGTTAAAATACTTGCTAAATTCACGCTGTTAAAAACCTTTTAGAATCAGTAATCTTTAATACAATACATGAAAAAACTATTTACTCTCGCATCCTTATTGATTGGTTATGCTGCAATGGCGCAAACCTTTACTAACAACACCGGAGGCGCTATTCCCGATGCTCCTGCTGATGAAGTTTGTTTTGACCTGAATGTTTCGGGTTTGCCAACTGTTGCCAACTCTTCATGGGGAATTACAACTGCCTGTATTGATATTACGCATACCTGGGATGGCGACCTCCGCATTACCTTACGCTCGCCCCTTGGCTTTGAAGCCATACTTGCCAACGGACATGGTGGCGATGGTGATAACTTTACCGCAACCTGTTTCAGAGAAGATGCCGAGGACGGTTATGTTTCCCAAGGTGCTGCTCCTTTTACCGGTACTTATATTCCCGACCAAAGCCTTAATGCCTTTAATATAGGTATGAACCCCAACGGAATATGGCAACTGTGTGTGCAGGATCTGGCGGGTGCTGATATAGGAACAGTAAACAGTTTCAGCATTACGTTTGGTGCCAATCCTCCCACTGATCCGCTGCCTCCTCCGGGGCCTTGCGGATTGAACAGTCCGGGCAACTGCCTTTGTCCTGATGGTAGTGATACCTGCGACCTTATTCCTGATATGACGGCTAGCGCTGCTATTATTGCTGCCGAACATACCGAGTATGTTGGTTACATGCGTTTGAGTAATGCAACTCCAAATATCGGCTGGGGACCAATGGAAATTCACGGTATTGATTCATGCTTTTGCGGTACCGATTATATTCCCTGCCCTGTTGACCCCAACTTTGTTTGCCCTGATTTCAGCTATGTGAAACAACGCGTACACCAGACTATTTACCGCAGAGAAGGAAATACCATGACTTCTTATACTCGTCCTGCGGGAATGATGAGTTTTCACCCCGACCACGGACACGTTCACGTTGATGACTGGGCGCAGTTTTCGGTGCGCAGAGACAATGGCGACCCTAATCCTTTGAACTGGGATATTGTTGCCGAAGGGCAAAAGGTGAGTTTCTGCCTTATTAACTTAGGTGATTGTACCAACAACTACGGTTGGTGCATTGACGGAGAAGATACACTTTCAATGGCCGATATTCCTAACGCTCCTTTTGGTGTGGTAAGCGGTTGCGGTAAAGACCAGGGGATTTATACCGGTAATTTGGATATTTACAGTGAAGGCTTGCCGGGTATGGATATTCAGTTTCCTGCCGACATTTGCAACGGTGATTATTATGTGGTTTCAACTACCGATCCTAACAACGATTTTCTGGAAACCAATGAGAATAACAACACTGCGGTGGCACCCATTACCTTAACCATGCAAACGGCACCTACGCCTCCGGTAGCGCAGTTCTCCTATTCGGTAAGCGGTTCTACGGTTCACTTTTTTAATACGCCCGATGTAAACGGTATTTTCCATTGGGATTTTGGTGATGGAACAACTTCAAGCGCACAAAACCCAACGCACGTTTATCCGGTGGATGGCAACTACGATGTTACGCTTACCGTTACCAACCATTGCAGCGGTGATGTGGACAACATTACCTACGATGTAAACATTTTTACCACCGGCATCGATTCGTATGAGCAGCGCAGCAGTTTGCTGGCCGCTTATCCTAATCCTTACCGCAATGCTACTACCATTGCTTATTTCTCGGATGGCAAAACGCCTCTTACTTTAGAGGTGTTTAACATTGTGGGCGAGCGTGTGGCAACTTTGGTAAACGGCATTGAAAGCGTGGGCAGCCACGAACTGAATTTCAGCGCCAAAGCAAATGGTATGAGTGCCGGTGTTTACTTAGTGCGCCTTAACACTAAAGACCGCAGCGTTACGCTGAAGATTTCGGAGATAGAGTAGGGGTAAGCTCTGCTATAAAAAAGAAGCCCCACGCCTAAGGCGTGGGGCTTCTTTTTTATAGCTGTTTTGCTTTACTCTTCCTCAATAAATTCAAACGGTATGCCTATAATGGTTTCATAATCTTCTCCTGCTTCTTTTATATCTTCATCACCATGGCTGTATTTCCATTTTATGGTAATACTGTTACCGGTGTTGAGGGTTATTTCTTTTACCTTTTTGAATACATCAAGCAGGCATTTGGATGAGGTGGTGTTGAAATACTCAAGTTTAACGATTAGGGTGGTGTGGGCAGCCGGTGATTTGGTGTAATCGTGCAGCCATTGCAGTATGGGTTCGTAAAAAACTACAGGGTTTTCGTGTATGGAGCGTCCTGTCAGCTCCAGTATTCCGGTGCTTGCATTGAAGTTGATGAGCGGGGTTGTTTTAGTTGGGGACAGGTGTAGGTTTTCCATTTTGTTTTAGTGATTTATCAGTAAAGGCGTGTTATTTCCCAATCAATATCGTTGTTTGCTTTTTTGTAGCTGTATTTTGTTTTCAGTTTTTTTCCTACGCGCAGCAAAAATGCGCTGGGTGAGTATATGGAATCCCACTCGCTGCGGTATAGTATAAAGCTTTCGCCCGGTTTTAGAGCTTGCACTTTTTGCAATACCGGGTAGAATTTAGTTATTATCTGTTTCCGCACCTTGTATGTTTACTTTGTAGGTAAAGAATGAGAGGCTGCTGTTTACGGGCGCAAAGTTATAGTCAAGTTTGCTTTGTGATTTGCGCATGATGTCTATAAACCCAAGTCCTGCTCCGCCTTTATCGGTAAATTCGCCATGTTGTATGGTGTCTTTATAGATAGCACGCAACTCTTGGTTGTCAAGTGTATTAAGGTGGTCTAATTTTTCGCGCAGGTATTCTTCGATTTTAGTTGTTACGGTGTTGCCCGATATAACAAAGAATGCGTTATCGCTTTCCATGCCTATAACAAAGAGTGAAGCTACGGTGTTGGTATGGTCTCTATAGCCATGTGTGGCTATGTTTTGCAGGGCTTCTACCAGTATGTGCAGTATTTTCTTTTTGTGTTTTAAGGAGGTGTTAAGGTGGTCAAGTTTTTCTTCGGCAAGGTTCATCAGGTGCTCATAGGTGCGGGGTGTTATATGGTCGCTGTAAACCATAATGAGTTTGTTTTCTGTCATCAGGTTTTTTAAACTCCAGGCATTTTCAACAAGATTAAACGGGTTGCTTACTTGCATGATGTTATAATGATTAGTGTGAGCAGTACTAATGAAATGAGTGTGGCAGCCATTATGAGTAATTTATTGTGTAGGCGTTGTTTGCGTTGGTGTTGGTGCCAGTGATCTTCCTCCATATACTTTTATAGGTTTGCAAAAATCATATTAGTTTATACTGATTGATTAATTTTAGACTAATATGGTTTTTTAGTAGACTAAATTGGTTGTTATTGGTATTAATGATAACCTCCGTGATTTTTTTTAATTTAATCACGGAGGTTGCTGACGGGGGCAATCGGGCATATTAAGTATCAGATGGCATAGCAGGGGATTATCAATTTACTCCAACACAATATCTGCCACATTAATATCAATTCCGGTGGTGTGGTCGGGTATGGTAAGGGTTATTTTTCCGGCCAGGGCTCCAACTTCGGTGCGCAGGGTTACTTCGCCTAATACGGTAGTTTCAATAACGTAGCGCCCTTCGCTGTTGGTGGTAGCGGTGGCGCTTGATTCGTCTATGGTTATTAAGGCATTGGGTACTACCGCACCTGCCGGGTCTTTTACCAGCCCTGTCAGCGTTGCGGGTGCTCCTTCGGTAACATATACTACTCCCCACAGGCGGGCGTTGGCTCGTTTGCTTTCGGGTGTTTCTTCGTTAAAATAGGTTTCCACTTCGTCCCATACCTTTTTTATGATAGGGTCAACCAATGCGTTCATGCTTTCTACTGCTTCCTGCTTTTGGTCTAATAAAAATACAAAGTTATCGTGGGCGGTCATCTGTGTTTCCATAGCGGTAAGTGCTGCCTGCACTTCAGCTATGTCGGGGTTTGCCATAGGCAAACCTCCGTTAAGCAGGCGATCGGCATCACCATCTATAAGACGATGCGCCCATAGTTTTACCAGGTCTTCGGTGCCCATATCGGGTACGGCATCGCTGCTTGTTTCTAACCCATAGTACGAGCGGTGGCCGGCAGGATATTTTCCGCGCGCCACCCCCAGGTTAAACACCTGTATAAAATGACTGTTAAGCATGCGGCAGGTGTTTACAGCCCCATCTTTTACAGGCGTATGGGTGTTTAAATTGCCTTTGGCCGCTGCCGAAGCCTGTATAGCCTGATTATACAGCGGAGTTTGGGCTACCACCCGCGCCTGTGTGGCAGCGGTAAGCGCGTTTACCCCTCCGGGTGGATTAGTGTTAGCCTCATTGGCGTTATTAATAGCCGTTTGTCGGGTGATGATGGTGGTAGGTAATCTGCGTGTGATTGACATAGATACTGGTGTTTAGTAGTTTGTAATTGGTTTTAGTGATGGTTTATGTAAGTGATTGATTGTGTGGCTGTAGGGTAGTGTTTTAAATGCCGGAAGGCACCCTACAGGTCTGTAGAGCAGTGTTTGTAATTCAGAGGAGCACCCCACAGGTCTGTAGAGCAGTGTTTGTAATTCAGAGGAGCACCCTACAGGTCTGTAGAGCAGTGTTTGTAATTCGGAAGAGTATCCTACAGGTCTGTGGAGCAGTGTTTGTATTTCAGAAGAGTACCCTACAGGTCTGTGGAGTAGTGTTTGTATTTCAGAAGAGTAGCCTACGGGTCTGTAGGGTAGTGTTTGTAACTCAGAAGTAAGCCCTACAGGTTGGCTGTTGGTCTGATTGGTCCGCCTGAGGCGGATTGGCTGTTGGCTGTTGGCTGTTGGCTGTTGGCTGTTGGCTGTTGGCTGTTGGCTGTTGGCTGTTGGCTGTTGGCTGTTGGCTGTTGGCTGTTGGCTGTTGGCTGTTGGCTGTTGGCTGTTGGCTGTTGAATTCATTCGGACGGCTAATGTATAAAACTTAACCGACAAAAACAACAGGTGGGTGAAAATAATTGTTTACTTCCCCCGCTGCCTCACCGCCTCATACAGCACCACCCCTGCCGAAACCGACACATTAAGTGATGATATTTCGCCTGCCAGCGGAATAGCCACCAACTTATCGGCATTGCGCAGAATGTCGTTGGAGATACCTGTTTCCTCAGAGCCCATTACAAAAGCAGTGGGCAGGGTATAATCCACTGAGGTATAAGCGTCTTTGGTTTTTTCGGTACAGGCCACAACTTGTAGTCCGCTGTTGCGCAGCAGTTGCACTACCTCTTTCAGTGACGAAGCACGGCAAATAGGTATTTTAAACATAGCCCCTGCCGATGATTTAATAGAATGTGAATTAATTTGTGCCGAGCCTTTGTCGGGAATAATAATGGCGTGAACACCGGCACACTCGGCTGTACGCACAATAGCACCCAGGTTGCCCACATCGGTTATGCCGTCAAGAATAACAAGAAGAGGAGTTTCGCCACGCTCAAAAATATCCGGCAAAATGTTCTCCAGTTTATGGTAAACCACAGGCGACATAATAGCCACCACACCCTGATGGTTCTTAAACGTAATGCGGTTAATGCGCTCCAGCGGAACATACTGGAAAGGAATGTTGGCCGTTTTAATCAACTGATGCAGGTCTGCCATCTGCGGGCTTTTAACCCCGTTCTGCAAAACAATTTTATCAATCTCTTTACCCGATTTAATTGCTTCAATAACCGGGTGAATACCGAAAACAATCTCGGTTTTGCGTGTTGGTGATAGTTCCATGGCGGCAAAGATATTTTAAATAATAAGCCCCGCATTACTGCGGGGCTTATATAGTTGTGTTGCCACAGATTCGCAGATTTCTTTTATTCTCTCAACGTTTAATCTGTGAATCTGTGGCAAAATAGATTAGTAATACCTCAAACGAATAACATCCGCAAGGTATTTTGAAAGGCGGATAACCTGACGGGTATACCCATACTCGTTATCATACCATACATATATAACGGTGCTTTTCTTGTCGTCCGAAATAAGCGTTGCAGGGCTATCCACCACCGAAGCGCAATGATTTCCGATAACGTCAGAAGAAACCAACTCGTTGGAATACGAATACTGAATTTGCTCTACCAAATCACCGTTCAGTGAAGCCTCACGCAAAATAGCGTTTACTTCTTCTTTACTGGTTTCGCGGTTTACAGTAAGATTTAAAATAGCCAATGAAACATTAGGGGTTGGTACACGCACTGCGTTGGCAGTAAACTTACCTTTCAATCCCGGAATAACTTTGGTGATAGCGCTTCCTGCACCGGTTTCGGTAATAACCATGTTCAAAGCAGCCGAGCGGCCTCTGCGGTATTTTTTGTGATAATTGTCCAGCAGGTTTTGGTCGTTGGTATACGAGTGGATGGTTTCAATATGTCCGTGGTGAATACCCAATGTATCCTCAATCACTTTCAATACAGGAACAATTGCATTGGTGGTGCACGAAGCAGCAGAGAAAATGTTTTCTTTCTTAATGTCAAACTTCTCCTGATTAACACCGTGAACAATGTTAGGAATATCGCCTTTGCCCGGAGCAGTCAATAAAACCTGAGCCACACCTTTTGCTTTCAGGTGTTTGCCCAAACCATCGCGGTCGCGGCTTACACCGGTGTTGTCAATTACCAATGCATTGTCAATACCGTGAGCGGTGTAGTCAATTTCTTCCGGAGTTTTTGCAGCAATCATCTGCACATAATGTCCGTTGATGATAAGCGCTTTGTTTGCCGAATCAACATCAATAGTTCCTGGAAAAGGTCCGTGAACCGAATCGGTTCTCAGCAAGTCAGCACGTTTAATAATATCTGCTTCGCTGTTGCTGCGGGTAACAATAGCGCGAAGGCGCAGTTGTTCGCCCTTACCTGCTTGGGTAATCAACTCGCGTGCAGCCAATCTTCCAATCCTTCCGAAACCATAAAGCACAACGTCTTTAGGCTCCAATACACGTTTTTCTTTTCCGATGAAATCAGCAAGCTTGTTGTTTGCAAATGCTGTTTCATTTTCAAATTTTGTTTTTTCCTGTATCCATTCGTTGGTCAATTTTCCCAAATCAATTCGGGCAGGGGAGAGGTCAAGCTTTGCAATTTCTTTTGCAATCAGCAGCGTATCCATAATGCTGATGGGCTTGCGCACAATTTTATTCGCGTAATCGTGAATGTCCAGAATTTCGCTGATGCTTTTGTTGTAAAGCTCGCGTCTGAACACAATCAGTTCAACGCTTTTGTCTAACCACAAATCACAAACTGTTTTAATCAGTTCGGTAGCAGCTTTCTCATAGCGTATCCATTCTTTCAGTTCGGCTTCGTAGCCTTTTTTTGAGGTTCTTTTTACAGATGCAGTTGTTTCAGTTGACATGTTTATTTAGTTGTTGTGTTATACTTAAAATGAAGAGGCACAGAGAAAACTCAAATCGGTTTTTTCTGTGCCTGCTTTTATAATCATTTCGGTTTTAAGATTAGCCGAGGTATGCTTTCAGGTGTTTGCTTCTTGAAGTGTGGCGCAGCCTGCGGATAGCTTTTTCCTTGATCTGGCGAACACGTTCGCGGGTTAAGTCAAACTTAGCTCCGATTTCTTCCAGTGTCAATCCGTGTGGAATGCCAATACCGAAGAATAAACGAACCACATCACTTTCTCTTTCTGTTAATGTTGACAGCGAGCGTTCAATTTCTTTTTGTAATGACTCGGTCATCAAAAAGCTGTCGGTCTTTGGTGCATCAGGATTTACCAATACATCCAACAGGTTGTTGTCTTCACCCACTTGGAATGGTGCATCCATTGATACGTGACGACCTGAAACGCGCATGGTATCAGCTACCTTGTCTTCGGGTATCTCCAGAAGTTTTGCTAACTCCTCAGCTGTCGGGGCGCGCTCAAATTCCTGTTCTAATTTTGAAAATGCTTTATTGATTTTGTTCAGTGAACCAACCTGATTCAGCGGCAAACGAACAATACGTGATTGCTCAGCCAAAGCCTGAAGAATAGATTGACGGATCCACCAAACTGCGTAAGAGATAAATTTAAAACCACGGGTTTCGTCAAAGCGGGTAGCCGCTTTAATCAAACCAAGGTTTCCTTCGTTAATCAAATCGGGTAGACTTAATCCCTGATTCTGATATTGTTTAGCCACCGAAACCACAAAACGTAAGTTTGATTTGGTCAGCTTCTCCAATGCGGCTTGGTCGCCATCACGGATTTTCTTCGCTAATATTACTTCTTCTTCTGCTGTGATAAGTTCCTCACGTCCTATTTCCTGTAAATATTTGTCTAACGACTGGCTTTCGCGGTTGGTAATGGATTTGGTAATCTTTAGCTGCCTCATTGAAATATCTCCTTTGCTTTAAATTATGATAAGAACTATGTTAATTCTGTGTGAACGCTTTTTTAGGGCGCACAAAAGTATAAAAATATACTTATGATACAACACTCAAATTAAGGTTAATGTTTAAACGGATAAAAATAAGAAAGGCCCCACTTTCGCAGAGCCTTTCTCGACTTTAAAACAGAAATTTACAAACCAAAACCATAATATGTCTTAAAGCCATTAGGATAAATACCTTCTATCAAAACTCCTCCCTTTTTATTTCCCAGCGCCATGCTGATATCTTCTTTTGTTTTAATCGGTTTGCCATCAATTTTGGTGATGATAAACCCTTCTTTTATTCCAGCACTTCTCAGTTTCCCGCCTGTCATGCCTGTAACTTTCATGCCTTTGTCAATTTTGAGTTTTGTCATTTCTTCTTTGCTCACAGGCTCAAAATCTGCACCCAAAACAGTGATGTTTGCGTTCAGGTCTTTTATAATCCGTCCGGTATCACCATTTTTATTTCTAAGAACGACAGTGAACGTTTTCTCTTTTCCGTCTCTCAAAACCGTTACCGGAATTTTATCTCCGGGACGGTATTGGGCTACCATTTCCTGTAATTGTGGCACATTGTCTGAAGTATGGTTTCCTATATGGGTAATAATATCACCCTCAACTATTCCAGCTTCTGCTGCCGCACCTCCATCGGTAAGTCCGTTCACATAAACACCTTTCTGAACCGAAATGTTTTTCTCATCCGCTAATTGTGCATCTATATCTCTGATGCTCACGCCAATAAAAGCACGTTGAACCTCGCCAAACTCCATTAAATCATCCACAACTTTGCGTGCGATATTTACGGGAATAGCAAATGAATAACCTGAATAAGAGCCTGTTTGAGAAGCAATAGCGGTGTTAATTCCAATCAACTCACCGCTGCTGTTTACCAAAGCTCCTCCGCTGTTTCCCGGATTTACTGCAGCATCGGTTTGGATAAATGATTCAATTGCAAACTGCTCTTGATTAATATTGATGTTTCTGCCTTTTGCACTCACAATACCTGCGGTAACGGTTGAAGTCAGGTTAAAAGGGTTTCCAACTGCTAAAACCCATTCACCAACTTTCAGATTGTCAGAGTTTCCGTAGGCAACATAGGGCAAATCGTGGGCATCCACTTTTAATAAAGCCAAATCAGTTGTGGGGTCGGTTCCAATCACTTTTGCCTGATATTTTTTATTGTCATTTAAAGTAATTTCAACCTGCTCAGCATCTTCCACTACGTGATTATTGGTTACTATAAAACCGTCTTCGGAAATAATAACTCCCGAGCCACTTGCCACCTGTGGCTGAAATTTTGGCTGGTGTCCGCCATGCCCTTGGAAAAAATTACGGAACGGATCATAAAAATCAAAGTAGCTACCCATTTGTTGTTGGTGTGTGGTTTGAACGTGAACCACGCCATGCACCGACATTTCGGCAGCGGTTGTAAAATCAACTCCAACTTCGGGAGGAGTAACGGCAAAGTATACAGGCTTGGCATTTTGAACACCACCTGTGCTGTAATAAGCAGTTTGTTGCGGGTTTACATAATTGTAAATACTTAACGATGCAAAGCCTCCGGCAATTGCAGCTATAAATAAACTCAGAAATCTTTTCATCTTTTTATTTATTTTAAGGTTTAACTTTGGACTTTATTTTTTAGGATTACAAATTTAACAAAGAGCGTGCCGTTGGGTTCTGATGTCAGTCTTAAAAAATGTTAATGAATAAAAGGGTTAGACCATGATTACTTTCTATAAATACCAGGGAACGGGCAATGATTTTATCATGATTGATAATCGTGACAAAAAGTTTGTAGCCGATTTACCCACTATTAAAAAACTGTGCGACAGAAGATTTGGCATTGGTGCTGATGGTTTGATTTTATTAGAGAACGTAAAAGACTATGACTTTAGTATGGTCTATTTCAATTCTGATGGAAATGAAAGCACCATGTGTGGTAATGGAGGACGCTGTATAACTGCGTTTGCAGCGTTTTTAGGTGTGATAAAAAAAAATGCAAATTTTATTGCAATAGATGGCGGACACGAAGCTGAAATCTATGATAGTGGAATTGTAAGTCTGAAAATGAAAGATGTTTCTGTAATTGAAAAATCAGTAAATGATTTTATTCTTGACACAGGTTCGCCTCATTTTGTCAGGTTTGTTGACAAAATTTCAGATGTGGATGTGTTTTCTGAAGGACGAAAAATAAGAAGAAGCGAACGGTTTGCTGCAAAAGGGATCAACGTGAATTTTGTAGAATTAAAAGATGGAATATTGAATGTCCGCACATACGAACGTGGTGTGGAAGATGAAACACTTTCATGTGGAACAGGTGTAACTGCTTCTGCTTTGGCGGTAGCTTCGGCAGATTTGGTAAACGGAAAAGAAGAATGTTTAATTGCAGTTCCGGGCGGAAGTTTAAAAGTGAAATATAAAAAGCAGGAAAAATCATTTATAGATATTTGGTTGGAAGGTCCTGCGGAATTTGTTTTTAAAGGAGAAATAGAATTATAAATGATATTACAGGGAGAACGAATAAAGTTAAGGGCCGTTGAGCCATCGGATGCAAATCTGCTTTATGAGTGGGAAAACGATACTTCTGTCTGGCATGTGAGCAATACCATTGCGCCATTTTCAAAAGAGGTGATAAAGCAATATTTATCGAGCGCTCATTTGGATATTTACACCACCAAACAGTTGCGCCTGATTATAGAAACTGAAAATAAAAATGCAATCGGTTGTATTGATTTGTATGATTTCAATCCTTTGCATTTGCGCGCAGGTATTGGTATTTTGATTTCTGCTGCAGAACACCGCAGAAAAGGATATGCAGGTGAAACACTGGATATTTTAATCAAGTATGCTTTCAATACCTTAAACTTAAATCAGATTTTTTGCGACATAGGGGCAGAGAATACAGGAAGTATTGCGCTTTTTCAAAAACATAATTTTCAAATTGTCGGCACAAAAAAGAAGTGGGTGAAAAACGGAAAGTCATGGGGTGATGTTCACTTTTTGCAACTGCTAAACGAGTAAAATTTATGGCGGCAAAGAAGAAGGGGAAATCTTCATTCATTAAAAAAGTAGTAATTATTTTTATTCTGATTCTGATTGCAGGTGTAGGCATAACAGGTTGGGAGTTCTACAAAATAATTTATCAGCCCAACGTTTCATTAAAAGGGGAGAAGTCAATTTTTATTTACATACCAACCGGAGCAGATATAAATACCGTTAAAAATATTTTAAGCGAAAAAGGAATTGTGGTTGATATCAATTCATTTGAGTGGGTGGCAGAGAGAAAGAAATATAAAGACAATATCTATCCCGGGAAATATTTGATTAAAGCAGGAATGAATAATAATGAATTGGTGAATTTGTTGCGATCAGGGAAACAAGTACCTGTGAAACTGGTGATTAATAATTTTAGGAAAAAAGAAGAAATAATTTCATTGGTTGGAAAACAGTTGGAAGCAGATTCAATGCGTCTTTCTGCTATATTGAATGACGAAGAATTTTTAAGTAAATATGGCTTGGATAAGGAAAACGCAGGAACCCTTTTCATTCCTAATACTTATGAGTTTAACTGGAATACGAGTGCCGAAGAGTTTATTGAAAGAATGAGAAAAGAGCATCAAAAATTCTGGACAGATGAAAGAATAGCAAAGGCAAAAGCCTTGAAGTTATCCCAAGCAGATGTTTCAATACTTGCATCAATAGTTGAAAAAGAGACACGTAAACGTCATGAATTGCCAACCATTGCAGGTGTCTATCTAAATCGACTAAAAAAAGGCATGTTGCTACAAGCTGACCCAACCTTGGTTTTTGCCTCGGGCAATTTTAGTATTACAAGGGTTTTGAATGTTCACAAAGAAATCGATTCGCCTTATAATACCTATAAATATGCAGGCTTACCACCCGGCCCGATTTGCATTCCTGATGCTCGTTCCATTGAAGCTGTTTTGAATTACGAGAAACATGATTACCTTTATTTCTGCGCAAATCCTGATATGTCGTTCACACATGTGTTTGCGAAATCATACGATCAGCATTTGGTAAATGCACGGAAGTTTCAACAGGAGTTGAATAAGAGGAAGATATTGAACTAAAATCTCTATTTAGATTTAATGAAATACGTTACAATTTGGGATTTTATTTTATACCCTGTTTATTTTTTCATAATTTATGCAATAGCTAATGCTATTAAAAATAAATATGTAAAAGAAAATGTAGCCTATGAGTATTACTTGAAAGGGCTTCTAGTAAAGATATTTGGCGGCTTTATTTTTTGCTGTATTTATTGTTTTTATTATGATGGTGGAGATACCAATGCCTATTGGCAGAGTGCAGGAATTTTGAATAAAATGATGAGCAAATACTTCGTTGTATACTTAGATATTATGACAGGTAATTTAACAAAAACTAATCTTTATTGTTTTGACAGTACAATGGGTTTTCCTGATTATTGGAAAGACCCTCAATCATTTTCAACTGTGAGATTTACAAGCCCGTTATATTTATTGACTATTAAAAGTTACTTCACTTGCACTTTGCTTCTTTCAGCATTAGCGTATTCTGGAATCTGGCGATTGTATTTGTTATTTACTAGGGAATTTCCGGGACTTGAAAAGCAATTTGCTATTGCAATTTTATATTTCCCTTCTTTGGTTTTTTGGGGATCTGGTATTATGAAAGATACATATACCCTTGCTGCAGCTTGTTGGTTTACCTATTCAATTTATATGGTTTTTATAAGACGTGAAAAGATAATTGCCAATGTTTTTTGGATAATAATAGCAAGCTATGTTATGATAGTTTTTAAACCATACATTTTTATTGCGCTTATGCCCGGAACATTGATTTGGGTAAGTTTTAAAAGAATACAATTAATAAAAAATCCCGTTTTCAAACTATTAGCAACACCATTTATTATTTCGATTTTTCTTGTTGGAGGAAGTTTTGTGTTTGGTAGTTTATCTGCTAATTTTAATCAATATTCTACAGTTTATGGTGTATTAAGTAAAGCTGCTGTCAGCCAGCAGGATCTGAAGCAAGAATACAATAAAGGCAATTCTTTTGATATTGGCACATTTGATGGCTCTTTTTCCAGTGTTATAAGTAAATTTCCACTGGCTATAACAGCAGGTCTTTTCAGGCCCTTTATTTTTGAAGCAAGAAATCCTGTTATGCTTATATCCGGAATCGAGAATACCTTTTTGCTGATATTTACTTTGATTTTTTTATTTCGTATAGGCCCAATAAAAGTGTTGAGGTATATCTCAAAAGAGCCATTATTATTGTTTTCGCTGACCTTTGCTATCTTTTTTGCTTTTGGTATAGGTCTTTCCACATCTAATTTTGGTGCACTTGTAAGATATAAAATTCCATGCATTCCATTTTACTTGTCAGCACTTTATATTATGAGGGAGTACTTTGCAAAGCAGGAAGGTTTAGCCGATTGATTGTAATTCATAAATTGCTGCAAAATAATTTGAAATTTAATCTAAAGTAGTTTACTCATAATATTCTTTTATCAGGAATATAGGTCTGTTTTGAGTTTCAACAAAAATCCTGTGAATATATTCTCCCAATATTCCCATAAACAGAAGTTGAACGCTCCCTAGAAAATAAATGCTTAGTAAAATCGATGTCCACCCGGTTATGGCATCTCCAAGTATTTTTTTTATTACCACAATACCTCCTCCTGTAAGAGAAAATAATATTCCTAATATTCCTAGATAAAGACATAGCCTTATTGGTACTTTTGAAAAGGAAAACATGGCGTCTAAGGCTAACCGTAATAGTTTACGGAAATTCATTTTTACTTCACCTATTTCGCGGTCAGGGCGTTCGTAATCAACATATCCTTGGTTAAACCCTATAAAATAGCGTAGACCTGGCAGGTAACGGTTCTTTTCTTTTAGACTTATGAGTGCGCCAAGTGCCTTGCGATTCATAAGTGAAAAGTTGCCTACATCGGCTGGTGCGTTGATGTTGCTCATTTTATTGAAAATCCAGTGAAATAATTTTATCATCAGTCGTTTAACCATACTTTCGTTGCGGCTCACTCTTCTTCCAAAAACAACATCTAAATTTT
Source organism: Bacteroidia bacterium (assembly GCA_050186075.1). Classification (GTDB taxonomy): domain Bacteria; phylum Bacteroidota; class Bacteroidia; order SXHM01; family SXHM01; genus SXHM01. The sequence goes on along the minus strand of JBFWYU010000017.1, from coordinate 26,025 downwards.
TCTGTAACATTAGATTGTGCATGTCCTTTATAAGTTCTGGAGGGTCTTGCAGGTCACCATCTATCATTGCAACAAATTCACCTTTTGCGTAATTTAATCCGGCAGTATATGCAGCTTGATGTCCGAAGTTTTTTGAAAGCTGAAGTACCTTGAATCTTTTTTCGACTTTATTTTTCTCTAAAAGTAATTCTAACGTTCTGTCGTTACTGCCGTCATCAACACAAATTATTTCAAAATCTTCAGAAATGAATTTCATTGAAGCAACCGTTCTTTCAAAAAGTATGTCTATCAATTTTTCTTCGTTAAAAAGTGGAACTACTAATGATAGTAAAGGATCTTTCAAGTTTAGGTCTTTTTGGGTTTAAATAAAATTAATAGTTTTTCTATTGACAGAGAAGCTGTCAATAAAAGTAAAATATCGGCTTGTAAAAAATAGCGCATTTCAATGTTTCTGAACTGTGGTCCGGTACCGGCACAGAGTGCCGTATATAATGAAATGAAAAATAAAAGAATGAGTAGACCTGTGTAGTATGTAGATCCCCTTTTTCTCATTAAAACTAAGATGCCGTAAATACCCATAAAAATCAAAATACTTCGGAGTATAAACAAAATCGATGCAAATTTCCTTGGTAAAGTAGACGTATCGTATAATTTATATTTAAATATTGTTTTTGTCAAATTTTTCAGTGGGAGAACCAAGTAAAAGTTAAGAGGGTTGTAGCTAATCTGGTTTGCTCTTAATTGCAAAAAAATCAATTTTATTTCTTCATTGCAATTGTTCTCACTAACGGGTTCTTTCCAATACCCGCGCCAATTGCTAAAGCCACCTCCGCAAGTTTTTGAAAGGGCGACAGCCTTTTCAAGTAATATTGAATCTTCTTTTGTCCTGTAGGCTTCTTTTGGGAAAGTTACTTCCTCGTTTTTTATTATTTGGCTAAACTGCGGTTCCCATTCGGCTTTAACAGAATAAATGTATAACATGAACGATGATACATCAGGTTGCCAAGTGTTCCATGCTTGAAGGGTGTGAGTTAACTCAATTTTTCCATAATTTAAATAATTTCTCATTGGCCATGAACCATAAACTATCAGAACTGCCATTCCAAATTGGAATGATTTGTTTAATAATTTAGAATAGTCTTTCCTGTATTTGATGAGGATGATAATACCAATCACTGCTATCAACAATAACATTTGTGGTCGACACAGAACCGAAAGGCTGACAAAAACTCCGGCAAAAAAATAGTTGTATTTTTTTTCTTCATAAACGAAATAGTAAATGCCCAAAATCAGAAAGAAAACACTCAATAACTCCGAATAAACTACAGGATTCCAAACAATAATAAAAGGATATGTTGCATAAAGAAATGCGGGAATTACAGCTGATTTTTTGTCTCCATTAAATAGTTTAATTCCTATTTTGTAAACAAAATAAATGGCGATTACATCTAATACAACCTGTGTCCAGGCAATTAAAGGATATGCTGCATTCCAATCTTTACCTGTTAGTAAATAAAATATACCTATAAAAAACGAGTAGCCTGGTGTTCTGCCAAAGTATCCATACTCGTGTCCGGGATTCATTGTATATGTTCCTGTTTCAATCAGGTTTTGAATACAGGCAACCCAAACCTGAGTGTCACCGTCTACAAAGATGTTTTCTCTTCCAAAATAAAATTTTGCACCAACAAGAACAAAAAGCACACGCAACACCAAACCGACAAATATTGTCAGCATCAGTCTTTTGTTACTTATTATTTCTTTTAGCATTTACAGCGGATAAAAGTAAGATTTACTTTAAAATTCCTATAGATGAAATGAAGTAAGAGGAAATATTTTCACTAAAAAAGAATAGTTTTTTAGTGAATGTCCACCCGGATTTTCCTTTTTTTCGTTCTTGTTTGGTATAAATGAGATAGGAAAAATTAGGTTGTAAATCAACTAATCTGTAAAAAAGGTTGCAGTTTTTAACTGATTTGTTTTGTAATTTAGGAATTAAGTATTTGTCGAACAGTGCATAGTCAAATGCGCCATAAGGAGCAGATTTGACAAAGAAAGTTCTCATAATCCAGTGAAACAATTTTGAAGTAACGGAAAGTGAATTGTTTTTAATTGCCAATACCAATTTGCTTCCCATTTCCCATTTTCTAATTAACTCAAAACTCAATTTTGGAGGATCTTGCAGGTCAGCAGCCATAACAATAACACAATCTCCAGTTGCCATATTTAATCCTTTGAAAACAGCTTTGTGCGAACCAATGTTCTTTCTCAATTGCAGCAGTCTTAATTTGTCAGGAAGTTTCTTTTGCCAAGTTGTCAATATTTCATAAGTTCTATCCTCTGAAGCATCATCTACCATTACATATTCAAAGGCAACTCCAGAAAACTGTTTTTCGTTTTCAAGCAAAGCATAAAACAAGTCATCAACATTTTCTGCATTGTTGAAGCATGGAATAACAAAAGATATTCTATCCATTTTGCTTCTTTAGCCATTTCTCAAATCCAATCTTTTCCCAAGGCATCCCTTTGCTGAAATTTTTCATCCAGGGATAATGCATTCCTGGTACTTGTTTTGATTTTAACTCTTTTATATCAGCAATTTTTTTGGCCGGAGTTCCGGCAAACACAGTAAAATCGGGCATGTTGGTTTTTAAAAATGAGTTAGCAGCAATCAGGCAGTTGTTTCCGATTTTTACATTTGAATTAATAACTGAACTAACTGCAATCTGTGTGTAATCTCCAATTTTAGGCCCTTTCCAAATGGTTGAAGGCGGGTGCGGGTCATTTGTAAATACCACAAAAGGATAAATGAACACAAAATTTCCGATTTCAGAATGCTGACAAATGTGAACGCTGCTATGCAAGCGGCAATAATTTCCAAATTTTACAAAACCCTGAATATCGCTCATGCTTCCAATCATGCAATAGTTCCCAAATTTGCTTTTTTCGCGAATAATTACTCTATGACCTGTTTGGAAATTTTTTCCGGTTTCAACTGAAGCGTAAATAATCGAATGGCTTCTGATAAGCGAATTTGCACCAATTTTGGTTTTTGGATTTTTATATTTTTTGTTTTCATAATAATCAGCAAGAGGCTCGCCAATAACACAGTTATTACAAATAGTGGTGTTGTCAGAAATTTCAACATTGTTGTAAATAACAGTATTGTCGCCTATCCTGACATTTTTGCCAAGTTTTACGTTCTTACCTAAAGTGATATTTTTACCGTTAAACTTCACAGTTTTTTAAATTCATTGTAGGTTCTGATATAATCCGCAGGGTCATATTCAATTGATGAAAAGCACATCAAAGCTGCATTTCCTATGTATTCTATTTTTTGCCAGCATTGTGCTGGGATGAAAAGGGCCTTGTTGCTATCATCTAAAATGAAATTATGTTTTTCACCCGATTTAGTTTCAGTTGTAATTTTGATTTTTCCCTGCAAAGCAACAATTGTCTGTTCTGCTTTATTGTGTGCATGCTCACCTGCAATGCGATTTTCTTTGCCGTTAAAAATCCAGAAAATACGCTTCACTTCAAAAGGGATTTGAGAAGTATTAACTACTGAGAAATTCCCCTTTTCTTCATTGTCAATCTGCTCAAATACTATTAAATGCGGTATTTTCATCAGTTTGAAATTTTCACCAATTTAAGTTTATTTTTCTTTTCGCGATATTCAGCTGACAGAATTATTTTTGAAAATCTCCCTTCTGAAATATTTTTTAGCAATGCTTTTTTCTCAGAGAACCCCCACATTTTAGTGAGGTAGAGTTTCCCTTCTCCGATTTCTTTTTGTTTTATAGATGGACATTTACTGCTGTCCTTTTTAATTTGGTCAACAGCTTTCAGATAAAGTTGGTGTGCATTTTCCATTACTTTTAAATGGATTTCAAATAAATTCTCATGTCCTGTAAAATCTACAGTTTCCGTAGCAATTAGATTGCCCGAATCAATTCCAGCATCCAGCCACATAATCGTGTTTCCAATTAAGTGGAACTCATCATTTGCAATACACCAGTTGGTGCAGTTGGGCCCACCTTTAACGTAAGGAGAAATTCCCGTATGCAGGTTAATAATTCCTTTCTGGACTTTCATTTCAATCAATGGTTTTCTGATAAGTGAAGTTCCTGAAACCATTGCCAAATCAGGTTTTAAGCGTTCAATAATTTCAACTACACGGGCAGAATTGATTGATGATGTTTTGAAAATTTCAGTTATCGGAAACCCTTTGTAGTTGTTTTTGTAATGCTGCATCAATCTATGCCACGCATTATTTATTTCACTGAAAAGGAGTTTGTCAATAAATTTTGGAATTGCATTAAATAGTGTAATGCCGGTTGCGGGTTTTTCTTCGATAATAATTCCAATGAGTTCATGCTTTTCAGCTACTTTATGGGCAAGTGCAATATGGTTGGGCTGATTTCCGCAAAGCAATACAATCTTCATCGCAACACGTTTTTGATTTTTTCCAATGTTCCGTTTATGCGCAATTTTGTTTTCAGCATAGGTTCGTTATACAACTCAATGCGTGGAACAGCAAACAAATCATGTTTTGTGCTATCATATATTTTCTGTTCAACAGCAAGTCCGAATTTATAGCCTGTTTTCTTCGCACTATTCTTCACTAGCTCATCAAAATTGCCGATAGGGTAGGAGATGGTAAGTGGAAACTCGCCTATATGTTCTTTTATTTTTTCTGCCGAGGATTTTAATTCATTTTCAATTTCACTTTCGGTTTCAATTTTGGCAAGTAGTGGATGTTTTGCAGTATGTGAACCAATGATAGTACCGGCAGTTTTTATCTCATTTATTTCTTTCCAGTTCATCATTAGTTTTTCAGGTGAATGAACGTCATCAAGAGATTTTATCACTTGCTTATAAATCTTTTCTCTGGTTCCGTTGGAAACAGTTTTTAAAAATGGTTTTAATTTTTTTGCAAATGCTATTTTCTCTGTTTCATTTTTCCATGCAGTATATTTTAATTTTTCGGGAAACAAAGAGTTGTCAACTTCAATTTTATTTTTCTTAGTGCTTACTATTGCATTGTCTAGAACATAAGTCCAAGGTGGAATTCCGCTCTCGACACAATCTGTTACAAGATACATACTTGCAGATAAATTGTGTTTTTTCAAAATAGGCAATGCGTATTCAATATAGTCTTTGTATCCGTCATCAAATACAATGGAAGCAAGTGGTTTCTTGCTTCTTGTCAAAGAAGTATTTGCTAACAGAGTTTCAATTTGATGAATTTCAAATTTGCTTTTCAGATACTTTAATATCTCATCAAATCGTTCCGGTGAAAGTGGATCCCATAGTTTATCTCTTTGTGGTGAAACACGGTGAAAAAGGAAAATATTTGCTTTCATTTTTCGTTTCCAATGTATCGGTTAAACCACATCTGAAATACTATTAGTGCCCATATCCGTTTGTAGTGAAATGTTTCACCGTTGCGGAATTTCGATATTATATTTTTCATAAAATCCTGATTGAATAAACTATGTTTGGCTAATTCTTCTTTAGAAAGATATTTATCAATCATAAAACTCAATTCGCTTTGCAGCCAACTACCAATAGGTGCAGGAAATCCCCATTTTTTTCGGTAAATTAAATCATTGGGTAAATATTTTTCCAGCGCTTTTTTCATCAGGTATTTCTGTTCGCCTTTTCTGATTTTATATTCAATCGGAACATTTACAGCATATTCAACCAGATTATGATCTAAGTAAGGCACGCGCACTTCGAGACTTGAAGCCATAGAGGCAATATCCATTTTATAAAGCAAATTATCGGCAAGGTAGTTTTTGATGTCGAACAGCGCAATTTTTTCAAAGGGATGCATTTTCAAAGCACTGATATTTTTCCAGTTTTCTGACAAGGTTGAATGTTTGTAATCCTCGCCAAACAGACTGCTGATTTCCTTTTCCGAAAACATGTATTGGTCCTGGCTCCAGATGTGCAGCCATATTGCTGAGTAATCTTCGTAATCAAAAACCCGGGCTGCACGTTTGCTTTGGTTATTCAGCAAGTTCAGCAGTGAAGCAGCAATTTTGCGCGCAGGATAACCACCTACTGCATTTACTTTTTCAATTCTTTGTTGCCAGTTATAATAACCATATCCCATAAAAAGTTCATCACCGCCATCTCCACTTAAGGCTACGGTAATATTTTGACGTGCCTTATTACAAACAACATAACTCGGAATAGTAGATGGTGCAGCAAATGGTTGGTCGTAATAGTCACAGATATGTTCTGCGATTCCGAGTGCTTCCTTTTCTCCAACCCGTGTCAGGCTATGATTGGTTTTCAATATTTCAGCAACTTTTCCTGCATAAGCTGTTTCGTCAAATTCCTTAACATCAAAACCAATAGTAAATGTATTTACAGGTTGTGTATTTTGTTCCTGAAAAATTGAACATATGAGTGAAGAGTCCGTTCCGCCACTTAGAAAGGCGCCAATCGGAACATCACTGATGCTCTGGTATTTTATTGATTTATTAAGTTGTTCAATAAATCCTTCTTTGTAGTATTCTTCAGTGTTTGCATTGTTCTCAAGGTACTTGTCAGCAATGTCGTAATACTGCTTTTTTTCTAATCCTTGTTCTGATAGTTTCAAATAATAACCAGCCGACAGTTTCCTTATCTTTTTGAAAATAGTTTGCTCTCCTGGAATGTATTCGAGAAAAAAATAATCTTTTAAGGCATTAAGGTCAATCGATTTTTCAATGCCGATTTTTGTGAGTGCTTTTAGTTCAGATGCGAAGGCGAAATTTTTACCATCGTAGTGATAGTAAACTGCTTTAATTCCCATTCGGTCGCGGAAAAGGAATAATGTTTTTTCATCGCGGTCATAAACAGCAATGGTGAACATGCCGTTGAGTTTATGCACAAAATCAACGCCCCATACAGCAAAAGCTTCTATAATTATTTCTGTATCAGATGTTGTTTTAGGATGAAAATTTTTGTCTGTTTTTTTTAGTTCAGCTTCTATCTCTTTGTAATTGTAGATTTCACCGTTAAAGACAATAACAAATCTTTTGTTACTTGAAAAAAAAGGCTGATTAGCGGCTTCGCTAAGATCAATAATACTCAGTCTTCTGTGTCCCAGGCCAACAGTATTTTCAAGAAAATAACCAGAAGCATCAGGCCCTCGATGAGCCAATGCATTGGTTATTGTTTCTAAATCCTGTTTTTTAAAGAGCCCTTCGGGTGAAAAGTAGCCTGCTATTCCGCACATAACTGCAAAGATAGCAGCTATTATTTCACAACCGTTACCATACCTCTTTTAGTTCCGTTGCTGTCGTCAATACCTACATAATTTACGACATAAACATAAACGTCATTAGGAACTTCAATACCGTTGTAAGTTCCATCCCAGCCAATATTCATATCCTGTGAGCGGAAAATATATTCGCCCCAACGATTGAATATAGCCATTTCAAATTCAACAATTCCTTCGCCATAAGCATAAAAATCATCATTGATTCGGTTACTGTTTGGCGAGAATGCGTTAGGTATATAAAGTGTTACAACAGGTGTAATTACTACATCATGCGTAATTTCATCAGTGCATCCAAACTGGTTTACAATTAAAAGTCTGGCAGTATATGTTCCGTGCTGTGTTGTGGGATAAACGTGTTCCGGTGTTGTAATCAGATTGTTAATTGAATCTCCGTCACCAAAATACCAATACCATTCTGTTGCTCCATTGCTTTGGTCTGCAAACTGAATTGTAGGGTCAAGTATGCTCGCAGTTTCAGGAGTGAAATTGAAGTTAGCTACAGGAAGAGGATTTACGGTAATATATCCCTGTTTGGTAAGTTTTGTAACACAGTTATTGTCAGAGGTTGCAGTTAATTCAACAGTATATATGCCTGTATCATTGTAGCAATGGCTTAATGAAGTAGCAGAACTTGTGGTTCCGTCTCCTAATGTCCAGAAGTAGCTTGCAATATTTCCTGAAGAAATAGTGCTGTTATTAGTAAAATCAACACATAGCGGCTGGCAGCCTATGGTATCACTTGCTGAAAAATCAACAACCGGATTTGGGTAAACTGTAACTGTTATGGTTTCATCATCAATGCATCCTAGGGAAGTTCCCGTAATTGTATAGGTTGTGGTAACAATCGGATTTGCGGTAACATTGGTGCCTGTGGTTGCACTTAAACCTGTTGCAGGAGACCACACATATGTGTCAGCTCCGTAGGCTTCCAGATCAACTGATCCGCCTTCGCAGTAGGAATAGGTAAGTGGCAGAATTCCTACTGTTGGTGTAGGATTTACTGTAACTGTTACATCAGCACTTGAAGAGCAGTTGTTACTTGTTCCTGTTACCGTATAGGTTGTTGTAGTTCCCGGGTTGGCAGTAACATTAGGGTTTGTTCCTGAACTCAACCCTGTTGTTGGTGACCACACATAAGTAGTTGCTCCGCCTGCAACCAATGGTGTTGAAGTGCCGCTGCAAATAGTAACATCAGGACTTACTGTTGTTACTGGAATTGGGTTTACAGTTAGCGTTACATCAATGGTATCATTGCAACCCGCATCAGAACCAATAACTTCATAAGTGATAGTGGTTAGCGGGCTTGCATCAACTACAGCATCAGTAGTTGAACTTAAACCTGTTCCGGGTGACCATGTAAAAGCAACAGCTCCGCTTGCTGTAAAGGTTTGTGTTTCGCCTTCGCAGATAGTTGCACTTGCAGGTGATACATTAATAACCGGATAAGGATTTACAGTAACGACAATCGTTCCTGTTGCATTACAAACATTACCAACTGCTGTAATGGTGTAGGTTATTGTAGAAGAAGGATTAGCATCAACGCTTGCTCCTGTTATCGCGCTCAGCCCTGTTGCAGGCGACCAGTCATAAGAGTTGGCGCCTGTTCCGCCTGCAGTTAATGTAGTTGTTTGTCCTTCACAAATGGTTACATCCGGGCTGAGAACAAGAGTAGGAGTTGGATCAATATTGATGTCGGCAGTTGCAGAAGCAGTACATCCGTTATTATCTCCTGTTACAGTATAGGTGGTAGTAACAAGCGGTGTTGCATCTACACTTGTTCCTGTTGTTGCACTCAATCCTGTTGCCGGAGACCATGTATATGCGGATGCTCCTGCTGCTGTAAGTGTTGTTGTAACTCCGGCACAAACTGTTGTAGTCAAAGGTGTAACAGTAACAGTTGGATATGGATTTACCGTAACGGTTACGGCTGCTGTTCCATTGCAGCCGTTTGCAGTCCCTGTTACAGTATAGTTTGTAGTAGTAGCAGGAGTTGCTGTAACGCTGGCACCGCTAGTTGAACTTAATCCTGTTGCAGGGAGCCAGCTATAAGTGGTTGCTCCCGATGCGGTGAGTGTTGTGCTTTCGCCTTCGCAAATATCTAAATCAGGTGTTAAATTAATTGTCGGAAAAGGATTTACAACAACCTGTTCGGTTGACACAGGTGATGAGCATGAACCAACGGTAACAGTAAGGGTTATGTCTTTTGTTCCTCCTGTGAGCCAACTGATTTGATAAGGGCCTTGTCCGCTTCCGGAAACAACATTACCCCCGTCAAAATCCCATGTGTAGGTTGCATTTGGAGGAGCGCTACCCGTATACGTTATTGTAGAAGGAATACCGGCACAAACAGGTGAAGTAGTAGTAAATGTTGAAGTAGGGTTTGAAATTACGGTGACATTTATAATCGTGTCATCTAAACAAGGTGGCCATGAAATTAATAACCGAACAGGATATGTTCCTGTTGAGCCAAATGCAAATGCCGGATTTTGTGTGGTGGCATCGGGTGTGTTATCACCATTAAAATCCCACCACCATTGTGTGATTGAGCCTGCAGGCGTTGATGCATCCGAAAATTGTATGGGGTCACCGGCACATGCTGATGTTGCAGTAAAGTTAGCTACAGGATTCCCAGGGCTTCCGGGAATAATGGTATCTAATGTAAATGTGCAAGGAACTGTTCCAAATGTGGTCATGGTAACAGTGTATGCTCCTGCAAGTGTAATTGTGGCTTGTTGAGTGTTTCCAGGAGGTGTTACTCCCGGACCTGTCCATGAATAAGTTGCAGCTCCGGCAGGAGCTGTTAAGGTTACATCCTGTCCGCCACACACAGTTGGGGACGAAGAAATAATTTCCAACGGTGAGCAGGTTGCGTCAAGATAAGCATAGGCAAAGTGGCTTCCACCGTTAGCATCGCAATCGCGGGTAACAAATTCAATGCGCACATTTTGCCCGATGTAATTATTTAAAGGAATAAAAACCGATGACCAAGGCTTATATAGTTCACCGCCCGGAGCAGTTAAAAACCCGCCAATTGTAGGTGCAGTTGTCCCATCCACATCATAAGTAGCACAGTTGATGAGGTTATTACTTCCGTCATACATTCGTATCTGGAAATAGGGTTGTTCTCCGGCTGGGTGCCCGCCATCATTAAGCACTACTGCATAGTGATAGGTGAAATTACAGTTACTGCTGGTTACATTAAATGAATAGCTGATAGATTCTCCGCCATCTTCAGCCTGTGCATTTCCTAATCGCATAGAATATGATCCGCCTCCCGGAAAAACAACAGGCAAAGTGGTTCCTCCAACAATAGGGTCGAAACCGCTACTCATAATTGTATGGCTTCTTTCCGGTGTTGCATTGGCTGCCTGATTGAGTGTGCCTTGGTTTAATCCTGAGTTTTGAAATGGGTCAGGAGCAGTTGTTATACATATTCCGAGTAAAGATTGAGTACAAACCCCATCGCCCCAGGTTCCGGTCCAGCCGGTGAAATTGCCGCTTTCGAGACCGGCATTGTTGCATTGTGACCTGACTTGCTTTGTAAATGAAAAGAATAGAATTGCAAAGCAGCTGAGTAGAGAAAGTATTTGTTTTACCATGAAATAATGGTTAATGGAAATGTTTTATCCGAATAAAGAAAATCTGTTTCGGCCATGGTTGTATTGGTTGGCGAAAGATATGTATATTATCGGATAAGTCAAATTTAATAGGGATTAAATTTGTAATCGCAGTTGAAAAGTTTTGGCGATTGTTGAAAACGCAGAAGATAATTACATCTCGACTAAAATACAAGCATTGAAACTTTATCTTCTTTTTTACTTATAAAGGGCTTAATTTCAAATTAAAGCTATGCCTGTAATTCTGGATGTTCCTGTGAAAAAATCAAAAGCGCTTACAAAAGAAATAGCAGAAATCAGTCAGGTAATGACTGATCATGAGTTGCTTTTTGTTTATCAGGATGCAGTAAATGCAAAGACTTCGGAAAGTATTTTGTCCATTACGGAAATACGTCTGAATATTTCAGGTGCAGATAAAAAGGTAAAGCGTAAAGTGTTTAATGTATTGGTTGAATGCCTGCAAAACATCAGCCACCATACCGAGATTTCTGCATCAGAGAGTTTGAAGCGACCATCAGTGGTGGTATTAGGCAAAAGTGACAATCATTTTTTTATAACCACAGGAAACCTTATTCATAACGAGAACGCAAAGTGGCTGAAAGAAAAAATTGAAGTGCTGAACAAACTCGACAGAATGGGTCTGAAAGAAATTTATAAAGACACGATGGTAAACACAGGCTTCTCGCCCAAAGGCGGTGCAGGCTTGGGTCTCATTGATATTCTCCGTAAATCAGGAAATAAAGTGCAGGCCGAGTTTGAAAAAATTAATGATGAACTTTCATTTTTTACAATGAAAGCTATTATTACTGCTACAGTTTAATAATTACTTCTCCGGATAAAGATTTAAAGCCTCAAGCGTAGCTCCTTCGCAATCAAACAATGGCATCCCGGAAGTTTTAGTTGCAAGATTGTAAAATGTCAGATTTCCATTATTCTTTACACAGATTTCTTTTCCTGATTTCAGCTTTCCGTTTTCAAGATAAGCGGGATTGAAATCGCCATCGCTAATTGCAAGCGGTAAATCATTACCAAATAACTGATACATCATTTTTCCAAACTGGCGCGAGGTATCGGGAACACTTTTGCTGCGCTCAATCACATTGTCGTGAACATATATGGAAGAGGGAAATTTATCAAACAGCGAGTCATTGGTTTGTTTGCCCATAGTATTCAGACTTAGAATAGAAAGCGCAACTGTGTTATTATCTTTTACAATATTTCCGAATGCTTCCACATTCTGGCAAGCCATGAAGAGCAGACCTGTTCCGGAAGGAACCATAGATACCGAAATGCCCATTGCAGAAAAATTATAGTGGTTGTTGCCGATAATTTCGTTGTTGTAAACACGAATATTTGTTCCATTCTTTTTTGGCAAATCAGGCAAATCAAAAATCATTATTCCGCCTGTGTTGTTGATGGCTTTGTTTTCATAAACATCAGCGTTTTTTGTGTTCTCTATTTCAATACCGGCAACGTTTTTCTCTACACGGTTTCTGCGCACAATTCCGTTTTCACTTTGTCCGAGGTAAATACCGGCATCGGAAGCACCAATGGAAACGCATTCTTCCATCAATATGTTTTTACACTGAACAGGATATAAACCATAAGCTCCGTTGGAGCTGTCAGGCTCACCTGTCCACTCGGTGCGTATTCTGCGAATAATTACGTTTTCGCTTGCCTGTACTTTTATTCCATCGCCTTTAGAATCTTCAATACCAATATCCTGAATGGTGAAATTGTTGGCTTTTGCATATACGCCTTGCGCACCTTCGGTTTGTCCGGCAAAGGAGAAAATGGTTTTATCCATCCCTGCACCTATAATGGTAACGCTGTCTATCCCTTCTAATGAAACAGTATTGCGGAATTTAAAAACTCCTTCTTCAAAGCGAATGGTATCGCCCGGTTTAGCGTTTATAAATGCTTCCTGAACGGTTTTGTCATCGTTTTCGGAAGGTAAAATAGCAGTGTTCTTTTTTGGATTGGTGCAGGCTGCAAGTATCGCAACCGAAGAAATAAAAAGCAGAAATTTTTTCATGAATAGAAATTAGTTTGGCGCAAATATATAATTAATGATTTCAGTTTTTAGCCGCGTAAATGATAGGCCTTTGGTTGGGTAAACGCACGAATACCAATGTGTGAAAGTGTGCTTCCTATTCCTGAATTCTTTCTTCCGCTCCAGGGCAGGTTAGGACTAACACGGTCGCAACAGTTCCAATACACCGTTCCGGTGTTTAGTTTGCGCATCATGTTTTCTGCGCGCTCTTTGCTGGATGAATAAATAGCAGCAGTTAAACCGTATTCTGTATCCTGCATCAATAGCAAGGCTTCTTCATCGTCTTTTACTTTTTGTATGCCTGTAACGGGACCAAAACTTTCTTCGGTCATGATGCGCATGTTGTGGTTTACGTTTGTTAAAACGGTTGGCTGAAAGAAGTAGCCTTTGCCTTCAACAATGTGACCGCCATCCAGCAGTTTAGCGCCTTTGCTTACTGCATCTTTTACCTGTGAATCCAGAAACGATAATTGCTCGGGGCGGCTCATAGCACCAATATCAGGCGAGTCCATAGGGTTGCCTATTTTTAGTTTTTTGTTTTCGGCAACATAGGCTTCTACAAACTTATCGAAGATGTTTTCGTGTACATAAATACGCTCTACCGCGCAGCAGCTTTGTCCGTTGTTATAGACAACACCTTCTACTGCTGAGGCTGCTACTTTAGCAATGTCTGTAATATCATCGGCAACATACATAGGGTCTTTGCCGCCTAACTCCAAACCGACAGGAACCATTTTGCCTGCTACTTTCTCCGCAATATATTTACCTGTTTTGTAAGAGCCGGTGAAGAAGTAGCCGTTGAAAGGCAATGCCAACAAGGCTTCGCCAACGGCACGTGCGCCAACGCCAACCTGAAAAACATCATCGGGGATGCCTGCTTTCTTTAATAGTCTTTCAACGTGCAAACCTGTAAGCGTAGTGTATTCCGATGGTTTGTATAACACGGTGTTGCCTGCTATCAGTGCTGGGATGTAGGCGTTCACTCCAACAAGGTATGGATAGTTCCATGCCGAGATGTTGCAGATAACGCCCAATGGTTCATAGCTTATTTTTTCTTTGGTGTCGCCTTCGGTAACAAGCCATTCATCTGCTAAATACTTCGCTGAATTCTCAACAAAGAATTTGATGCGGGTGCGTGCTCCGTTCAACTCGTTGTTGCTTTGGTTCAGGGGTTTTCCCATTTCCTGCGTAAGTGTTTTGGCTAACTCATCTTTTTCTTCGGTCAGTAAATCAGCAAAGCGTTGGATGCAGGCAATGCGCTCGGTCAGGGGCTTAGCAGCCCATGCCGGTTGTGCAGCCTGAAGTTTGTTAAACTTGGTTTGAAGTGTTTGTGCGCTGTCTTCAGCTACTTCGGTAATTATTTCTTCGGTGGCGGGGTTTATTATTTTCATGTTGTTTGCTATATCCTATGTGCCTTGTGGCTAATTGGCTATTTATTTAATAAAACTTAAAAAGTGCAGATACACCTTGTCGGCATCTATCAGTTGTTCTTTAATGGTGTGGAAAAACTCGGGGTGCCATTGCACGCCCATTACTTTTCCTTCCGGTGCTTTGGTGTAGGTGATGGCTTCTACCATATTATCATTGGGACAAACGGCTAATACCTTCAGGTCTTTTCCTAAATCTTTCACGCCTTGATGGTGCACAGAGTTTACGTGAGGATTTTTTTCACCGGCAAACATTCTGTCAAACAGTTCGCCTTTGGTAAATACCACTTCGTGATTAACACGATCATATACTTCGGCATCGCGGTGCTTGAGTGCATCGGCTTTTTGCGTGAGCAAATCCTGATACAACGTTCCTCCAAAATACACATTCATTAACTGAAAGCCGCGGCAAATTGCCAATACAGGTTTATCGTTCTTCACGGCATAATCCATGATGCGCAGTTCGTAGGCATCGCGCTCAGGGTCGCCTTTCCACTTGCCATCAAGGATGGGTTGCTCTCCATAGGTTTCGGGTGCAATATCTGCGCCTCCCTGAAAGACAAAGCCATCCATCTCGCCCAGAAACTCAAGGAGATTATCGCCTTCAAGGTCGGGGATCAGGATGGGCATAACTCCTTTGCGGGCAAGGTAGCGCGACATATCGCGCTCAAAGTAAGTTAAGGTCTTTTTTCCGTGTGAGGTGCGGTTTACATCGGGATAGAGGAAACCTGCTGAAACACCAATCTTTATCATGGTTTGATTTTTGAAGGGGCGAAATTAATGATAAATTGATGATGATGAATTTCATTACTTTTACACTTAACACAATAAGATGGCTTTTTTTGAGTTATTAATAATGGCATACGGATGACACGGATTGAGCGGATAAAAACGGATTTATAATCAGCGATCATCAGTCTAATCCGTGTCATCCGTGTGCCATCACAGTTTATGAGAATTATACTAATCCTTTTTCTTCTTCCGCATTTATCCTTTTCACAGCACGTGAAGTGGGAAGACCGCAGCTTTGACCATGGCACGGTAACGGACTGGAACTCGCCACCCGCTGTGTTTAAATTCACGAACACCAGCAAGGAGAAGATTATGTTTCTTCCCATGTTTTATCAGCGCGAGATGTATGTGGAAATTCCCAAGCGCAAAATTGAGCCGGGCGAATCGGCTGAGGTAAAAGTGTACCTCTATACCAACGAAACAGGTCCTTTCACTAAAAAAGCAACGGTGTGGATTGACAAGAGCAACGACCCGATGGAGCTTACCGTTCGCGGAAATATTAAATCACTTTACAAAAATGCGCTGACTGCTTGTCCATCGTTTTGGAATCATAAGCCGGATGAAGAAGATAAACCGCAGATTGTTTTTATTCCCAAGCAGACTACTGCGGGGTATGGAGGACCTGAGAAGTTTGATAGTACGAAGACCTCACCCCCGGCCACACAAACCTCACCCCCGACCCCTCTCCTTCAGGAGAGGGGAGCAGAACTACCACCATCTGCCGAAACGTTTGTGAGTAATATAAATGACCAGTATGATGAGACCGAGATTATCTCCAGTAATATAAATGACCAATATGATGAGAGCATTACGAAGCTTACGCCCGAGCCAACTCCTCAAAAAGAAGTTGTAGAAGAAACTGTGCTCACAGATACGGTTATTCCAACGCCTGAAAACCCCACCGAACTTGCCCGTGATAAATTCGGGGTGAATAATATTGTATTCCTTATAGATGAATCGGGTTCTATGAAACGCGATAAAAAGATGGAGATGTTGAAAGCCGCTATTAAGGAATTGGTGAAAGCATTGAGGGGGGTGGATAAGATTACCATCATTACTTATGCCGCAAGTGCAGAGGTGTTGCTGCCCACTACTACTGCCGATAAAAAAGACGAAATCTATTCACTCATTGACAGCCTAATCCCCTATGGCTGGACCAACGGGGTAAGCGGTATGAACACGGCTTACGAAACCATTGACCAGCATTTTGTGCCCGATGGCAACAACCAGTTGTTTCTGGCTACTGATGGTGAGTTTAACCAGGGCGATGTTACCGAGGGCAGTTTTACTGAGATGGTAAAACTGAATGCAGCCAAAGGAACCAAACTAAGCATTGTTGGTTTCGGGCAAAACGAAAAAGCCGTAAAGTTGATGAAGAAGATGGCCGAAAGCGGACAAGGAAACTTCCTGCAGATATTACCCGGCAGCACCAATACCGATGTATTGGTAGAGGAGATTAAGAGGAACTCGGAGAGGAGGTAGCTCCCGGTCTTCAGCCAAGTCCCCAATTATATGTTATTACATGTATTTTGGCTGAAACCCCTGTAAAATGGGCTGTTTTTATATCGAAGGTTACGGGATATTGAAACCAATGAGGCTATTTGCTTCAACAGTTCGTGTCACATTGAACCAAATAGCCTGATTGGATACAATAGTTCACGCCCTATCAAACCCAATCATCCGCAAGGGGTCTGATACCTCGCGACACATTGAACCCGATGAGCTCACTGGATGGAATACCTCGCGACAGATTGAACCCAATGACCTCATTTGCTTCAATGTCTCGTAATTTCATGAATCAAGTGGCGTAAACGGATTATTTAGGTCACGACCTATTGAACCAAATCAACTTCCGGGATTACGTAAACTGCCAACGTTTACTTCTACTGATGTTAATCATCTGCGGGGCTGACTAACCTCATGTTTGCGGCTAATCATTTTGTTCTCCTTTGCATCAAATACTAAACCCCATGGAAAAACACGATTTATTACACGAGTTCCCGCAACACAAAGAAAAGATTCACAACCTTAAAGTAAGCGACCATCACTTCCGCAAACTGTTTGATGAGTATGATGCTGCCAACAACGACATCCATCGCATTGAAACCGGAGCAGAAGCAACCACCGATGAGGTGCTGACCGACCTGCGCCTTAAACGCGTGCATCTGAAAGATCAGATTTACGAATATCTGAAGTAGGAGAGGGCTAAGTGTTGTCACCCTGAGCACGACAAATGTCCGGTGGACATTCGGGCGAGAGCGTGTGAAAGCGGAAGGGCATTATTAAGGTGCTTCGACTACGCTCAGGGTGACAAAATATTACCTTTGTCCCGCTTTGCAAAAACTTCAAAACCTCGGGCTTTCTTTACTAAGTGCTGTGCTGCTTTCGGTGGCATGGCCTGCAGGTGGCTTTGCGCCATTGCTGTTTGTAGCGTTGGTTCCTTTGCTGTGGGTTGAGCAAAATGTTGCCTCAAAAGACTACACGTATTCGGGCATAAAACTCTTTCCCTACAGCTACCTTACCTTTCTTGTCTGGAATATATTAACCACCTATTGGGTCTATCATTCTTCTGCCTTTGGTGGTATCATTGCCTTTACGCTTAACGCGCTGTTTCAGGCGCTGGTGTTTCAGCTCTTTCATTTCACCAAGAAACATACGGGCGAAAAACTCGGCTACACCTCTTTAGTAGTTTACTTTATTGCCTGGGAATACTTTCACCTGCAATGGGATTTATCATGGCCCTGGCTCACCTTCGGCAATGGCTTCTCCGAATACTATACCTGGATACAATGGTATGAATACACAGGTGTGTTTGGCGGCAACGTGTGGATGTTTGTTAGTAATATAGTAGTGTTTCTGTGCCTGAAACAATACCTTACCCTTCGCGCCTTTGTGCCTTTGCGAGCAAAATTTGTTTTCCTTTCCCTCTGGATAAACATCCCAATTATTATTTCAATAGCCATCTACCACACCTACACCGAAACCCCAAACCCCGTAAACATAGTAGTGGTGCAACCCAACATAGACCCCTACAACGAAAAGTTTGATGGCATGACCGCCAGCGATCAACTGGAAAAGATGCTCAGCCTTGCCAACCAGAAAGTAGATTCCACCACCGATTACCTCATAGGCCCCGAAACCGCTTTGGTAGAAGGCATCTGGGAAAACAAGATAGAAACCAGCAACAGCATACAGCGCATCCGTCAGTATCTGGCCGATTATCCCAACCTGAAATTTGTGTTGGGATTATCATCGTACCGCATGTACGAAGAAGGCGAGAAGCCATCCTCAACCGCCCGCCCCTGGCGCAGAAAAAAGAACATGTCGTGGGATGCCTACAACACCGGTATGCAGATGCAGGACAAGCAGCCCATACAACTGTATCACAAATCCAAATTGGTGCCGGGCGTAGAAAAAATGCCTTTCCCTTCCTTATTAAAGCCATTAGAAAAGTATGCCATCGACTTAGGCGGCATGCCCGGAAGTTTAGGCGTGCAGGAAGAAAGAAGCGTCTTTGTTTCCTACAGCGACAACAAAAAGATAGCCCCTGCCATTTGCTACGAAAGCATTTACGGTGAGTATTGCGGTGATTACATCAACAAAGGCGCAGGACTTATCTTCATCATCACCAACGATGGCTGGTGGAAAGACACCCCCGGTTACCGTCAGCACAACAGCTATGCCCGCATGCGCGCCATTGAATCACGCAGAAGCATTGCCCGCTCTGCCAACACCGGAACATCGTGCTTCATCAATCAGCGTGGCGATATGGACCAGGCCACCGATTTCTGGGTGCCTGCCGTTATTAAAGGAACACTTAACTACAACGAAGAACTAACCTTCTACACCCGGCACGGTGATTATATTGTGTGGATTTCTGCCC
Organism: Bacteroidia bacterium; assembly: GCA_050186075.1. Taxonomy (GTDB): domain Bacteria; phylum Bacteroidota; class Bacteroidia; order SXHM01; family SXHM01; genus SXHM01. The sequence continues at coordinate 6,974 of JBFWYU010000017.1, read as the reverse complement.
TCCTTTCAGTAGGGCTGTTGGTGTATGCATTTATAAAGCGCTTTACTAAACCCGCATAAAAAGAGAAGCCCCGCATTACTGCAGGGCTTCTTCTTTCGTCATTGCGAGGGTTTTTCACCCGAAGCAATCTCACGGAAGTATTAAAAGAGTACTACCTCACCAACGTAACCGAACCCTTCTGTTCATAGTTCAGGTTATCAACGCCCACTGCCTTCAGCGTATAGAAATAGGTTCCTTCAGGAACAATGTTTCCGCTTGGTGTGCGGCCATTCCATCCGCCCTGCGGCTGTGTCCAGCCATAAACCTTTTCGCCCCAGCGATTAAATATCTCGCCTTCAAACTGCACAATGTTGCGTGAGTTGGGGTTAAATAAATCATTCAGCCCGTCACCGTTTGGAGTAAACACGTTAGGCACTTCAAAAATAGAAGTAGGAATAACATAGATACCACCCGTAACCGAAAGCGTATCGGTGCAACCCGTAATTGAATCGTAAGCTACCAGTATGATAGTAAATGCACCTGAGTCAACATACGTATGCGTAGGATTCACTTCAGTTGAGGTTTCGCCATCGCCAAAAAACCATTGGTAAGAACTAGCTCCCACGCTGGTATTAGTAAAGGTGATAACCAATGGTTGTAGGCCTGTATCAGGGTTAGCCGTAAAGTTAGCCACCAAAGGATTTACCGGCTCGCTGATAATAGCCATCTCTGCATCGGTGCAACCGTTGGCATCGGTAACCAGCAGAATGTATTCGCCAGCAGTTAAGTCGGTAATTGTTGCATCCGAAGAACCTGAAGGTGTCCAGAAATACGTGTAAGGACCTGTTCCTCCAAATGCACCGCCTGTAGCTTGCCCGTCATTGCCACCGTTGCAGTTCACATTCTGGAACGATGCAATACCTGCTGTAAGCACAGTAGGCTCCGTAATGGTAATACCTGATAAGTTAAAGGTGCAGCCGTTGTCATCGGTAACGGTTACATCATACGTTCCGGGAGCAAGGTTGTTTGCAGTTGCCAGCGTTTGGTTCGCAGGATCGTTCCAGTCATATACATAAGGTGGAACACCTCCGCTTGCTGCAATAGTAGCCTGTCCGTCAGCTTCACCGTTGCAGGTAACATTGGTAGTTGAACTTATTGTAACATCCAGAGCAGTTGGTTCAGCCACCTGAACATTGGATACGTTTACCTCGCAACCGTTATCATCGGTAACGGTTACTGCATAAATACCTGCTTCCAGTCCTGCTGCGGTTTGTCCGGTTTGTGCCAGTTGGTCGTTCCATAAATAGGTGTAAGGTGCAGTTCCGCCAACAGGAGTAACCGTTAGTTGTCCGTTGTTGCCACTGTTGCAATCCACATCGCTGTCTACGGCAACTGTTGCGGTAAGCACAGCCGGTTCATTAATATTAACCGTTGCTGTTCCTGTACACTGGTTGTTGTCGGTAATGGTAACGGTATAAGTTCCCGCAGGAAGATTTACAACCGTATCGTTAGCCGTTGTTGCATTATCATCCCATGTGTAAGTATATCCCGGAGTTCCCCCTGCGCCAACCGCCACAGCCGAAGCAGTTCCGCCACCATTGCAAAGAATAGCAACTGTTTCCGTTGCTGTTCCTATAACCGGAGTTGGTTCTGTAATAGTAATCGAAACAGTAGTAGTACAACCGGCAGCGTCTGTAATCAAACATCCTATTGTTCCTGCAGGTAAATTAACTGCTGTAGGGTTTGATTGTAAGTCGTCCCATTCGTAGATATATCCCGGAGTTCCGCCTGTAACGGTAACCGTAGCCTGTCCGTCAGATCCTGAGTTGCACGAAACATTATTGTCCGCAGCAACCGTTGCGCTCAGCAGAGCCGGTTCGCTTACTGTAACCGATGAGGTTGCAGTACAACCATTGTCATCGGTAACGGTAACGGTATAAGTTCCTGCACCCAATCCTGTAGCGCTGGAAGTGGTTTGTGCGTTGCTGTCATCCCACAGGTAAGAGTAGTTAGGTGTTCCTCCACCTGCTAAAACATCAGCAACTGCATCGGCAGCACCGTTGCAGCTTGCATCTGAAACAACCGAAGCACTTGCTGTAAGTAATGCCGGTTCTGTCAATGTTGCTGAAGCTGTTGCGCTGCAACCATTGGCATCGGTAATGGTTACGTTATAAGTTCCCTGAGAAAGTCCTGTTGCTATGTCTGTTGTTTGTGCATTTACATCATCCCACAGATAAGTGTAGGGTGGAAGTCCGCCTGTTGCTGTTGCCGTTGCTGTTCCGTCTGTTCCGCCAAAACAACTGATGTTTGTAGCTACAGCAGCACCCGTTGGTGCTACAATGCCCGGCAGATTTCCATAGTGAACCGTTCCTGTAGCTGCAGCGCCACCATTTCCGTTACCACCGCTCAAAAGCACATTTGCGTTAATTACATTATTGCGACAAGGGTTCTGAAATACTTTTACACGGCCACCGCTTCCGCCACCGCCCATAGCACCATTGGCACCTGCGTTGGTAGCTCCGCTGTTGCCGCTTCCACAAAAGATTGAACCGCCATAGTTGCAAGGCGTAGCGCCAGCACCACCTTGCCCTCCCAAACCACCGTTACCGCCTTCGGCACGCAGGGTTCCGGTTAAGGTCATATCACCGGTTGCTGATAAATAAATACCACCTCCCGAGCCGCCACCTGCACCACCGCCACCACCTGCTCCTGCAGAGTAAGTAGTTTCATCACAACCATCGCAACCATCATCGCAGCAGCGACCTGTTTTCCCTCCCGCACCGCCATTTCCACCGCTTCCGCCAACACTTCCCTGTGCCGATATTGTTCCGGCAACGGTTAAAGTGCTTGTTGCATTTAATATAATTTTTCCGCCTCCTGTTCCGCCTGCACCACCATTAGCTCCGTTGTTGTAGCTTTTTCCCCCACCGCTGGCGCCTGCACCACCGCTTCCCATGTCAATATCATTTCCTGTTGGTGTTCCGTAAGCTGTACCTGCTGTTCCGCCTGCACCTGCTGTTCCGGCCGTTGGTGATGAACAGGTTGATAGGCTCATGCCTGTAAAGCTGCCTGATGCAGAACCTGCACCGCCACCACCTCCGGCATTGGCATTGGCTCCGTAGCTTCCGCCACCACCTGCACCTGCTCCGCCACCTGCACCAATAAGCCCATAAGTGTCACCAAAATTTTCGCAAGCCTGTTTAGGTCCCAAACCACTTCCGCCAGCTGTTCCGTTGGTTCCGGCACCTGTTCCGTTTCCGGCTGCTCCCTGTGTGCCACCGCTAACGGTAACGGTGTAACAATTGTCTTTATCTGCGCAGTTGGCAAGATAAGTTGTGTTGGTTCCTGTAGTTGCTCCGGCTCCACCGCTTCCGCCTGTGTAGCCTGCAAAATCACCGTTTATTGTTCCTTGAATATTGATGTTGGTAGCATTGATAATCAATTCACCGCAGCCGTTTGTTGAATAAGGTGTAACGGTTACCGTAACACCGGCATCTACCTGGAAAGTTCCGGTAATATTCCATGTACCCGATAAATTTTGGTCTGATGAAATGATTAAATCTCCTGTTACGGGAATAGTACCACACTGGCTGTAACTTTTATTTGCCCACAAAGTAAGAGTTGAAATTATTAAAAACGCAACAGTTTCCAGGGTAATTAGTTTATTCATGTATGAATTTATTTTTAATACGTTTTACTGAAAGCGTTCAAAAATAGTAAAATTTAGACCCGTAAAAGATTATTCGGCTATTTCACTTAGGTTTGCATATTATTATGAAATTAAAAGCGACTTTTTTCATTCTGTTAACCTTGTTGTTTGCCCTTAAAACAGACGCGCAACAGGTAAATGAAAATTTTTCGGTTCAGGTTTTTTCTGATGATTTTTCATCAGAAAATAATTTGTGGGATTACCTTACCACAGCCGAAAATCTTTTTGTGCTGGATAAAGGTGAATACTTCATGCACCGCAGAAACGAAACCAAGCCCTATGCATTGGTTACCAACTGGAAGAATGATTTAACCATGTTTCATGTAAAAGCTGCACTGAAACTCGGTCCTGCAACATCGGCTGAACAAACAATTGGTATCATCTTTTATATCCAGTCCGATGGAAAAGGAGCTTTGGTATTTGAAATCAACAAAGACAAGAAGTTTCGAGTTAAGCAATTGGTGGGTGCTTATTATAAATTTCTTACAGGCGAGGCTACTGATGCGGGCTGGGTAAAATCCAAGTATGTTGATGTTAGCGGTGAGTACAATGTACTGGAAGTAAAATCTTCGGGAGGATTAAATGATTTTTACATCAATGGGGGCTTTGTTTTTTCAGCACCTGTTCAGGATTATGCACCAGGCGCTATGGGTATTTTAATAGGCCCTGACACCAAAGCTAAAGCCGATTATTTTTATGTGTATGCAACGCGTGAAGTTAGTTCTGATGTAAATGCCAACCGCCAGTTTGGTGAGTTAACACCCAATGAAAAAATTGAATTTCTTTTAGCAGAGAACGAGAAACTGAAACGCCAGATTGCTCAGGATAATGTTGAACTGATAAAGCAACAAGCCGACTTAAAAGTTTCGACCATGCAGGAGCAGGTTAAAAACAGAGAAGCAGAAATAGAACAGTTGAAAATTGAGGTAAACAGTTTGAGTACTTATAAGAACAGTGTGATAAAAGATATGGACGAAGACGTTTTTCTAACCCTCTCTAACTCGGTAAAAGAACAGATGGAGGTGAATAAAAAGCTGAATAAATTCATTGAGGAGATACGCGATTCTCTTTCGGTTGCCAATAAAAAATACAATGATTTAAAGATGAAGCAGGTGACTGATCTGATAGAACAACAGAAAAAAGAACAGGCAAAAAAGCAGGCAATTCCGGCAACCAAAGAAGAGCAGAAACCTGAAACTGCTAAGGTGCAGGCTAAAAAAGAAGAGTCGGTTAAAATTGCTGACCAACCTAAAGTAACAGCATCAGAAAAGAAAGTTGAAGCCAGGCCGCTATCGGTAAAAACAAGAACCGCAATTAAAAAAGGATAACACCATGTCAGTTCACAAAGTAGTAAAGAAAATCACCACGCACATTTTACAGGAGATGAAGTTGAAGGGAGAAAAAATCTCCATGCTTACAGCCTATGATTTCTCTATGGCAAGAATAGTGGATGCTGCCGGCATTGATATAATTCTTGTTGGTGATTCAGCCTCCAACGTAATGGCAGGCCATGAAACTACCTTGCCAATTACACTTGACCAGATGATTTATCACGCAGGTTCTGTAATTCGTGCAACCAACAGAGCTTTGGTGGTAGTTGATTTGCCTTTTGGTTCGTATCAGGGAAATTCAAAAGAAGCGTTGAATTCAGCTATTCGTATTATGAAAGAAGCCGAGGCACACGCTGTTAAATTAGAGGGCGGGAGAGAGGTAAAAGAATCTGTGGAGCGTATTTTATCTGCTGGAATTCCGGTGATGGGACATTTAGGCTTAACACCGCAATCCATTTATAAATTCGGAACTTATACCGTTCGTGCAAAAGAAGACGAAGAAGCAAAACGATTGATTGAGGATGCACATATTTTACAGGAAGCAGGTTGTTTTGCTATTGTGTTGGAAAAAATTCCATACAAACTTGCAGCGCAGGTTGCATCTGAATTAACTATTCCAATCATAGGTATTGGTGCCGGAGGCGGAGTGGACGGACAGGTTTTGGTTCTGCATGACATGTTGGGTATCAACAACGAATTCAGTCCGCGCTTTTTGCGCAGATACGCCAACCTGTATGAGGTAATGACTGCTGCTGTTCAAAATTATGTCAAGGATGTAAAGGCGAAAGATTTTCCGAACGACAGTGAGCAATATTAATTCTGCGATTGAAATTCTGTACGAAGACAATCACATCATTGTCCTCAACAAAAAGCCCTCGCAAATTGTGCAGGGTGACAAGACAGGCGATAAGCCACTGAGCGATTTTGTTAAAGAGTACGTTAAAGAAAAATACAATAAACCCGGTGAGGTTTTTATTGGTGTTCCGCATCGTTTGGACAGACCTGTAAGTGGTGTCGTATTGTTTGCCCGCACCTCCAAAGCTCTGGTGCGCCTCAACGAAATGCTGCGTGATAAAACAATTAAGAAAACCTATTGGGCGGTAGTTAAAAACCGTCCGCAAAAGGAAAGCGCAACATTGGTTCATTATCTGAAAAAGAATGAGCAAAAGAATATGTCGAAGGCTTATGAAAAAGAAATTCCCGATTCATTACGTGCTGAGTTGGATTACAAAATTCTTGCTTCATCAGACCAATATCATTTGCTGGAAATAAACCTGAAAACGGGGCGCCATCATCAAATCCGCGCACAGCTTGCTGCCATCGGTTGCCCTATAAAAGGTGATTTGAAATATGGTTTTCCGCGTAGTAATGAGAATGCAAGTATTCATCTCCATTCACGCAAAACAGAGTTCATTCACCCTGTTTCAAAAAATCAGATTACCCTCATTGCGCCTCCTCCAAAAGATGTTTTGTGGGATTGGTTTTTGGAAAGAGTTTAAAAGGATTTGCGGTTTATTAAATATTCCTATTTTTGCCCCGCTTTGTGGAACGATTTGATTGCTTGCAACCACGTAAAAAAATGCTAAAACCATTCTTTTTACAGGCTTTCCTGCCTCAGATTTTCCCGCAAAGTTTAAACTTTATACATTAAACTTTTAAACATTTAACTTAAAACAATGGCTTATTTATTTACATCAGAATCAGTATCGGAAGGACATCCCGATAAAGTTGCAGATCAGATTTCAGACGCATTAATTGACAATTTTCTTGCCTTCGACCCGCAATCAAAGGTTGCCTGCGAAACATTAGTAACAACAGGTCAGGTGGTGCTTGCCGGAGAGGTGTAATCAAAAGCCTATTTAGATGTGCAGACCATAGCACGCGATGTGATCAAGAAAATAGGTTACACAAAAAGTGAGTATATGTTTGAAGCCAATTCTTGGGGTGTACTTTCA
>JBFWYU010000016.1:0-100258 GCA_050186075.1 Bacteroidia bacterium | reverse complement strand
AAAAGCGGGACAGGCACGAAAAGTAACAAAAGAAAAGGCACCACGCTGACCAACCATAAGCGACCACCCCCTAACCCCCTCCTTGAAAAAAGGAGGGGGAACGCGGACGCGCACAGCGTGGACACCCGCCCACCCGCCTGAGGCGGGACGAGATTGAGTTGATGGCTATGGAAGCAGAGGGGCAGGCAGGGGCGCAGAGGTTTTGAAACTGGGATGAAGGGTTAAGGCTCAACAGCTTCTGAAAATAAAAAGTGTTGTTAGTATTTGTAGTTATCAAAAATAGTTTTAATATTGCTGACCAATACCATGTGCCCCCCTTGGTATTTAAACCACATAACCTTTAACTGTGCCTTAAAACACAGCAAGGGATCGAATACTATTTCTTCTATGAAGGGGGTAAAATTTTTATTTAAAGTTGAAGGTGTGCAAGGATTGCAAATCTTGAATAGCGGAATTGCCGGGACGGCAAGGAATAGACGACACGAGGCAAAGAGCCTCGCGTCTGCGGGAGACCAACGATAAATTAAAAAAGGGTTGATGCAACAAATGTTTGTGTAGCTATGGAAGAACAGAAAATGGAAATCATTGATGATATTAATAAATTACATGCTCTTATTGAGAGATATAAAACTTTTTATGCTCTACAAAACTATAATATCAGTATTGATTTTAGTTTTAAAACTTTAAATGAAACATATTACAAACATCACCAAAATCATGATGTTGGGTTTAATGATATAAAACGATCATTTTTATTTGAAAATTGTACGTTTGAAGGTGTTTTTGAAATACCTGATAACAACAAACATAACTTTGAATTCATTGATTGTCATTTCAACAAAGGCTTTAATGTTAAGAACACAAAATTTGAAGGAAAGTTAAAATTTAGATTTTGTCATTTTTACGAAACAAATTTTGACAATGCTGTTTTTCAGGATTTAGCAGATTTTTATAGATGTGAATTTCATAATACAGTCATCTTCTTTAAAACTGATTTTATTGGCACAACTGTATTTTCAGCTTCTAAGTTTTATGAGAATGTATTGTTCACCTACTCATTAATTGAGAAACTAATCATTTTTCGCGGAACTATTTTTGAAAAAGGGCTTGACCTATCATTGTCAATTCGTCAAGGAGATATTAATTGCTTTGATATTCAGCTGAAAGATTTTGAAAGTGAAATAATAAATAGTTTAGATGAAGAATATGAATTAACTTACGATAATTGTGTATCAGAAGAAGGTCTAATACCTTTAAAAAACAAAAGAGAAACCTTTAGGATTTTAAAGCACACGTTGGTTTCTCAGAATAATATTTCAGAGTCCATTTACTTCAAGGTTTTGGAGAAGAATGCTCTTAAAAAAGAATTAGACAATAAAACCTATAAGCAAAAAGTTAAAAATGAAAAATGTACATGGTGGAAAGAAAGGTGGTTTTATGTTAAGAATGATTTGGAGAAGTTTAATCTATGGTTAAATTGGATATCAAACCAGCATGGGAGTTCCTACGGGCAAGCCTTATTCTTTATTTTAGTAGTTAGTGTTATTTCGTTTTATCTTTCAGCTATTAGCAGCAATACATTTGATTTTACATGGGACTTGTCATGGTCAACCTTTAAGCGTGGTCTTAGTTTTTTTATGCAATTTTTGTTGCTAACTCACAATTTCAATTACATAGATGGAGATGAATTAAAAAAAGCAGCGGTAGGTTATTTTATATGGGACTTTTGTGGAAGGTTAATTGTGGGTTATGGTATTTACCAATTTATTCAAGCGTTTAGAAAATATAGATAATAGTCATAGCTAAGCAGTTGATAACACTTAAAAAATGATTTAATCATGGAAGAAGCAAAAAGGATAATAAGGTATATATTGCCAGGAATGGTTTATATAATATTATTAAGTCTAACATTTGCTATACTTAGAACTTCAGATGTAAAATCATTAATTGCACACCCAGAGAAGTATAATATAAATATTGCTGAAGTATTTGGGATTTTTGTTTTATCTGGTGGATTAGGATATATATTTTCTATTATTTATTTTGGATTAAATTGGTTATTGTCAGACCTTACAGTAAAGCATGTATATAATCATCGTAATGTATTACAAGGTTTAATTTCATCAGATAAACTCGAAATAATAGATGACAATGGAAATGGAATAGACTTTAAAATGATCAATAGAAGAGATGCTTGGTATATCACCAATGTATTATGGCATAGTAGAACTAAGTGGGTAAAATCTGTAGAAGGTGTTCACTTAAAACTTGATTCATATTATTCTGATTTGACTACTGGATTAGCAACAACACTAATTGCAGCTATATGTTCATTTGTGACTTTCTTGATTTTAAAAAATAACGGAGCTTATGTTAAAATTGACAATTCAGTTGGTTGGTGTATATTAGGTTACTTGATTTTTATTCTTTTAGTTTTTTTGAATTATTATAGAACATATAAAGCATATGAAACAATGATAAACTCTGCTATTGCAACTGAAATAACTAAAGAAAAAGAAAAAGTAAAGTTTATTTATTCGAAATCTAAGTTATCTATTTGGAAAATAATTATTATTAGCTTAATTTATATTAGTGTATTAGCTATAGTATGTTATGGTTATTATCTTACTGATAAATAAAGGCTATATTTAATTTATAAGTCAAATATATATCATGAAGGCAGGACGATTATTTTTCATTTTTAGCTACCCCATAGTTTAGCGTAGCTTGTACTAATCGGGCTGCACAGAATATATTATTCCCAAAGAGTATAAGGATTTTTAACCTTGTAGCTAGTAAGGTTTGGATAAGATATCCGACTGATGGAAAATGTTTTTATAAATGGAGATTTATTCAAAATATCAAAAACTAAATAAAATGAAAGAAACGAAAACTAAAACCTCAAAAGGAGATATAATTAATTTAGCAATAAAAAGTTCTGCATTAATTTTCCCAATGTTAATGGGCGTTGTTGCATCATTTCTTGGCATTTTGTCATCATATCAAAAAATAAAAACAAAGGAAGAGACTCAAAGTGTAAAAGTGCAGGTTGAAAATTTAACCAAAATGTCTGAAGGTCTAAAAGGTCTACAAATATTCATTGAAGAACAAAAGCAAAACTTAGTTAGTGAGGAGATTGCTTTAAAAAATTTAAAAGAAGAAAAAGCGAACTTAGAACCGTTAGTTGAAGCCGACAAAAAAATGCTTGAAGCCGTTTTTATTGCACAAGAAAAAAGACAAAGAAATGATGTATGGTATGAAAGAGCTTTTGGATTTTTTATTGGAATATTCAGTTCTTTAGTAGCATCACTATTGTTTTTATTGATACAAAGAAAAATTAAAATGAAATCAGCGTCTGCCGCTTAGAACATAGAAGAAATTGCATTTTATTTATTTTAGCCGAAACACTACTTCAAAAAACTATGTCAAATCGCAGCTATCTCTATTCCATTGATTTCAATCCATCGGAGCGTTAGAAAACAGAAGCAGACAAGGTGTGTGCGCTTTCTGAATATTCCAGGGGAGCATCTTGTTGCGTTCGCTTTAATCCCGCAGTATTGCGGGGCATTCTGCTGCTATTGAATTACTTTTTCTCAACCAATTCCATTCCACATGCAGGGCATTTACCGGGTTGGTGTTCTTTAACTTCGGGGTGCATGGAGCAGGTATAACTTTTCATTGCATCCTGTTCTCCCGTTCTTATATCAGTAGTTATGGTAGAATGTTCTACTAATTTCATGTCGCATTTTGTGCAGATACCCTGTTTAATGCTCCGTACCTCCGGATGCATGGGGCAGGTATAATACGCTGAATCCTTTTTCAGTTCGGGTGTTGTTTCCCTTGGTTTTATTTTGTTGGGTTGTTTTTCGCCTTGTGCAAATAGCAGTGTGGTGCTTATTAGTAAAGCAAGTGCGGTTATCAGAATTTGTTTTTTCATGTCAAAGAATTTTTACGGTACAAAGGTGGGTGAGCTTGTGAAAGAAAGCGTTATACAGTTTCTGAAAAAAGTTGCATCATTCACATATCCGCTATCCGATGGTGTTGCAGATTTTTTTCCGGTCACATTTAAACTTTGTCTTTTTAGTTTCACGTTGCACTGTGAGCATCTGCCGGGTTTATTCATTTTTACATCGGGGTGTGTGTAGCAACTGTAATTAAGGGAAGGTTGTTGCGTTTCGGCAGCCAGCGACACTGTTGCTGCAGGAGTTGCCGGTGTAGTTTTTACTTCCAGTTGGTTTTGTGCAAATGCGGGTATGCTGCTGATGAGTATAGCAAGCGCTGATGTGAAAAAATTTGCGTTCATGGTTAGGTGAATTAATAGCCTCCTGCAAAGGTGAGCAGCAATGGGCCTTAAAGAATTACACAATTTTTGAAAAGATTTACATCTTTATTACTTCTTGCGGGGGAGGCAAATACTAAACAAGGAGTAAAATAAAAAGAGCCTCACAGTAATGTGAAGCTCTTTAGAGGTCGCGAGCGGATTTGAACCGCTGTACGAGGTTTTGCAGACCTCTGCCTAGCCGCTCGGCCACGCGACCGTTTTATTTAAACGGGCTGCGAAAATACTAATTAATTGCAAACAATAAAGTTTGTAAATAAAAATGCAGTTTTTCGGTTTGAGGAAGGTGTGACCGTAGTTGAAGCCTTTTATTATAAACCCCTTCGACTACGCTCAGGGTGACAATCAATTATGCCACAAAGCCAAACTGCGAAACTACCTATAAAAAAAAGTCCCCTCGCCTTAGGCGAGGGGACTTTTCAATTAAGTTAAGTGATGCTTATTTCAAATCGAAAGTTGTGTTGCCAATCTCTGTTTTATCAGCATACACTGTGATCTTGTATGTACCTGCGTTAAGCGGTGTAGAAGCAGTGTAGTTAACACACAGTGGCATAGACTGGTTGTTGTATTCAACATCTTCTTTCATGCTTACCGCTACTTTTTGTCCGTTTACAGAAATCTCGTTTCCTTCGCCCAGACCTTTTGCCAACACCTGTCCGGTTGGATCCTGAATACGCACATAGATTTCTTTGTTTCCGCGGTCAGCGATTTTGTTTTCGCCAAGTATAAAGCAGGTTTTGATTTTATTAACCTTTTTAGCTTTGGTAGTAGCTTTTTCTTTTGAACCTTTAACCTGCAGACCTTCGGCAGTAACTTCGTAAGCAGCAAGCAATTTACCTTTTGCTACGGTTGAAGCCAGGTTCATGTTTTCGTTGGTAAGTTCTTTGTTTACATTTTGTTGCTGGCTAAGGTCGCCTTTTACTTTTGTGTTTTCGCCTACCAACTGATCGTTAGCTTGTTTTAAAGCAGCTATCTCAGTTTCCAGTTCTGTTTGTTTTTTCTTTAAAGAAGCAACTTCGTTTTTGTATTTACGCATGCTGCTTGCATCAGAAGTAGCTTTTTCCAATTGCTGTTGCAATTCAATGATTTTTGCTCTTTCAGCTTCTAAATCAGCGCTTAACGAACCATTAGTGGTTTGCAAACTATCGTACTTCGCCAACATGGCAGTAAGTTCAGATTGCATTTGGTCTTTTTCTGAAATCAGGTTGTTTTTTTCTACAATCACCAGTTCTTTCTGTGTTTTCTGGCTGTAAAGTTGCCATCCAAGAACTCCTGAAATCGCCACCAGTACAAAGGTGAGGATCATGAATATCTTGTTTCCGGAAGACTGTTTTTCTTGGGTTTCCATTTGTGTGTTTTGGTTTTTTGTTTAGGTTATTTGGCGCAAAAGTATAAAATTTGTGTACACTAATCTTAATTTTTGTTTAACGTGGTAAAAGGTGCGGTCAAATCGATTATTCGGTCTGTGGGCGAATGGTTTACGGATATGATTGGTTTGATATATCCAAAAATATGCATGGCCTGTGACAGGCCTTTACTTAAGCAGGAAGAAAGTCTTTGCACTTTTTGTATTTACGGGTTGCCTAAAACCGGTTTTCATACAGAAAGTGATAACCCGGTGAGTCGTTTGTTTTGGGGTAAAAGTGAAATTGAGGGTGCCGCGTCTTACTTTCATTTTGAAAAAGGAGGACATGTTCAGCAGCTTATTCATAAATTTAAATACAAAGGCTTTAAAGAAATAGGTATTGAAGTTGGAAAGCACTACGGAGCAGAACTTAAAAATTTTACACCTTATAATACTGCTGATATTATTGTTCCGGTTCCTTTACATAAAAGTAAACAGCGGAAAAGGGGGTATAACCAAAGTGAGTTTTTTGCAAGGGGGCTTTCTCAGACTATGAATATTCCTACTGATTTTAGTTCGGTTTATCGCGCAAAAGCCACCGACACGCAAACCAGAAAATCAAGGTTTGAGCGTTTTGAAAATGTGGAATCTATTTTTCAACTAAAAGAAAATCATCCGCTTTCGGGCAAGCATATTTTATTGGTGGATGATGTGGTTACAACGGGTTCAACGTTGGAAGCATGTTGCGAAACATTAAAAGCAGCCGGAAATAAAGTAAGTGTGGTTACTATGGCTTGTGCGAAGTAGCTATATTATTAAGCCTTTAGATCTGAACGAATTTATTTCTTCGATTGAAAAACCGGTTTCGGAAAGTATTTCGGTTGTATCGGCTCCTAATTTTGGAGCAGGTTTAGGTGGTTGATGTTCACTTTCAGAAAATTTTATTGCAGCACCAATGGTGTTTAGTGTTTTGGTTCCGGTTTCGTTTGCTAAAACCATTTTCCGGTGAATTAAATTTTCGTTTTGCGCTAATTCAGAATTTTCCAAAACAGGGGAGAGGCATACATCGTGCAATTCTGAGAATTGTTCCCATTCTGCTCGTGTTTTGCTTTTAAAAAGAGATGAAACTTCTTCTTTCAGTTTTTGTATTTCGTCTGCGGGACCAAAGTTTTTGTTTTTCCATTCGGGTTTATTTACAGCATCGCAAAAAGTCATCCAGAACTTTGGTTCTAATGCGCCAAGCGCAACAAATTTTGCGTCAGCAGTTTCGTAAACGTTGTAGTTAACGAGTTCGCCCGAGAGTTGAAAATTTTCACGTTCAATGTTTCGGCCATCGGCCCAGGCAGCAGCATGAATCAATGTTGCAAAAGGCATAGCCGAATCGGTCATGGAAATATCTACATGTTGTCCTTCGCCTGTTTTTGCGCGCTGAAGCAAAGCGGCAAGGCAACCATTTACGGCTGCATAGGAGCCTGAAACATCGGCAATCTGAACTCCGGGAATTACCGGCCGTTCTTTTGTTCCGATGTTGGCAAGCAGGCCCGACATAGCAATGTAATTCAGGTCGTGTCCTGCTTTTTGGGCATAAGGACCTGTTTGTCCGAAACCGGTTACGGAGACATAAATTATTTTAGGGTTTATTGCTTTTGCCTGAGAGTAGCCCATCCCCATTTTATCTAAAACACCGGGACGAAATTGTTCCACTACTACATCAGCCGATTTTACTAATGCAAAAAAAAGTTCTTTGCCTTCCTGCGATTTTAAATTCAGTGCAATGCTGCGTTTATTGCGGTTGAGTGAGAGGTATAAAGCAGAATTATCGCCCACAAAAGGTGGGAAAAAACGAATGTAGTCGGGAGAATTAAGGTCTTCAATTTTTATTACTTCAACACCCATATCGGCCAGCATTTGTGTTGCCAAAGGGCCGGGAAGCAGGCGACTGAGGTCAAGAATTTTTATTCCGGCAAGAGGTAATGAATTCATCTTTATTTTACTTTAATATTGTAGCGACAAATATGGCAATCTCCTGAATAGCCCTGACAAATATTAAATCCCAAAAAATCTATCTTTGCCCGCATGTACTACAACAATATTTTAGAAACAATCGGAAATACACCTTTGGTGAAACTTAACAAAGTAACAAAAGGTGTAAAGGCAACTGTTCTTGCCAAAGTAGAAACATTTAATCCCGGTCATTCCATTAAAGACCGCATGGCTGTGAAAATGATTGAAGACGCTGAGAAAGCAGGTGTTTTAAAACCGGGCGGAACTATTATAGAAGGAACTTCGGGAAACACCGGAATGGGTTTGGCTATTGCCGCAATTGTAAAAGGCTATCGCCTGATTTGCACGATGCCCGATAAACAAAGCAAAGAAAAAATGGACATGTTGCGTGCGATGGGAGCAGAGGTTGTAGTTACGCCAACCAATGTTGAGCCTGATGATCCGCGTTCGTATTATTCGGTTGCAAGAAGATTAAACAAAGAAATTCCGAATTCTTTTTATCCGAATCAATATGATAATCTGAGCAACACGGTTGCTCACTATGAGCAGACAGGACCTGAGATATGGGAGCAGACTGAAGGAAAGGTTACGCACTTGGTTGTTGGCGTAGGAACAGGCGGAACTATTTCGGGAACAGGAAAATATCTGAAAGAAAAAAATCCGAATATTCAGGTATGGGGAATTGATACGTATGGTTCGGTTTTTAAGAAATATCATGAGACCGGAATTTTTGATGAGAAAGAAATTTACTCGTATTTAACAGAAGGAATTGGTGAAGACATTTTACCTAAAAATGTTGATTTCAGTGTTATTGATTTGTTTGAGAAAGTAACAGACAAGGAAGGAATGCTGATGACGCGCAGGCTGGCAAAAGAAGAAGGGATTTTTGTCGGCAACAGCGCAGGCTGTGCTGTGCAGGGCTTACTGCAACTGAAAGACCGATTAACGGAAAACGATGTGGTGGTGGTTATTTTTCACGATCACGGCAGCCGATACGTTGGTAAAATATTTAATGACGATTGGATGCGTGACCGTGGATTTTTAGAAAAACCAAAAGTTACCATCAGCGATATTGCCGGAAATAACGGCATGGAAATTATAACGATTGATGAAAGTGCATTGGTTGCAGAAGCCATTGCGAAAATCACAAAAAACAATGTTTCTCAATTGCCAGTTTTTAGTGGTGATAAACCGGTAGGTTCGGTAAATGATGGTCAGCTCTTTTCATTGCTAATGGAAAATCCTGCTGCTAAAAATGAAAAAATAGGAACAGTGATGCAGCCATCTTTTCCGGTTGTGGATGCAAGTGCAAGCGTTGAACAGATAACAGCAAAGTTTACTAAAAACAACAGCGCGGTGTTATTCAAAGACCATAACGGTAAGTTTAAGATTATTACCAAGCATGATCTTATCAGCGCGATTGCGGGATAGTGTTCAGAATAAAAATTCCTGAAAATAGCCTTTATAGAAAAGCACTAATTTTTTACCGCTATCGTATTGATAGGAGTCGAGTTCCAGTACTATTTTATCTGTTACTTTCAGTACAAAATATTCGTCAATAGATCCTTCCTCATTGAGGATATGGTAGTAGAATTTATCCGATGAATTTCCATTGAATGCGCTATCTGTTAAGGTAACAGTAATTAGTTTTCCTTCGGTTACAATATCAAATGTGGGTACAGTGTTATTTTTTCCGTTGATGAAATATTCTGCTTGAGGAATTCCATAACCATGTGCATAATCATAGTAGGGAAACAGTGTTGCAGATTTTTCAATTTCACGAAATAATTCCATGTTGCTGAGGTTGCGATTACTTTGCCATGCACACGCTGCAAAGCCTGCTACCAAAGGACTTGCAAATGAAGTGCCTTGCGTATAAACCAATCCGAATTTGCCGGCAGCTATCACCGAACCATAAGCTGAAACATTTGGTTTTAATCGTTTGTCGGCCGTTGGTCCAAACGAACTGAAAGAGCTGTGAATGTCTGTTTCCGGATCAATACCACCGATTGATAATACACTGTCTGCGTCAGCAGGTGTACCTATAAATTTCCAACCGCTTTCGCCTTCATTACCGGCTGCATTCACAACCAAAATTCCTTTTCCGGCAGCCATGTTTGCAGCTCTTGAAATCAAACTGATTTTGCCGTTCATATCCTCACGGAAATAGCGGTGAACGGTATAGCCAAGCGAACTGTTAATAATATCTGCACCGTTTTTATCAGCCCATTCCACAGCGGCTAACCAATTTTCCTCTTCGCCATAAGGCTCGTACAAAGCGTTTTCTGTGCGTGCAAGCAAAAATTCTGCACCTGTTGCCAAACCAATCGGTAGGCTGTCAACCATACCTGCAATGCACGAGAAAACGTTTGTGCCGTGTCCGTTAAATGCATAAACGTTTTCTCTGTTTTTTCCGAAATCAAATGTTTTAATAATTCTGTTTTCTTTTCGGATATGTTCAAAGCAGGGGTTAACATCAACAGACGGGAAACCTGCATCAAATATGGCAATGCGAATGCCTTTACCATCAAAACCCTTTTCGCGGAAAGATGAAATCCCTAATCGTTCGGTTTGTTTCTGTAAAAGTTTTAGTTGATCTTTATTCAGTGTTATATTGTATTCGCCTTTATCATTTCCTGCAGGAATTAATTGTGCGGAAAGTTGTTCAACACTTTTTACAAAAGGCAGATCAGTGATTTTTTGCAATGAGTTTTCATCTGCAAAAACAGTGAGCGAATTAAACCAACGACTGGAATAGGAAATAGAATCAGCAAGGGAAGAAACTGTTTTTATGTATTCAACATTTACAGGAAAGTCAGATGAATCGGAAAGCGGAAGACCTTGATTCAATCTGCGTTCAATGGCTTTTGTATCAAAATATTCATGTGGATTGAAGGTGGTATTTTTCTTGTCTTTGAAAAATACCATATACTTGTTGTGGCCTTGAGGAAAATCTGTTTGTGCAAATGAACACAATGCAAAAAATATAAATGGAAAGGCAATTATTTTTTTAATCATAACGCTGTAAAAATATAAAATAAATGACCATAGATTTACGAAGTGACACAGTAACCAAACCAACTAAAGCTATGCTTCAAGCGATGTTCAGCGCTGAAGTTGGTGATGATGTTTTTGGAGAAGACCCTACAATTAATAAACTGGAAGAAAAATGTGCAGCACTTTTTGGAATGGAAGCCGGACTTTTTTGTTCGTCAGGAACGCAGACCAACCAGGTTGCAATAAAACTGCATACACAACCTGGTGATGAAGTAATTTGCGATGCCAACGCGCATATTTATTATTACGAAGGTGGAGGAATTGCTTTCAATGCGGGCTGCTCAACTAAATTATTGAATGGCGAACGTGGAAAATTTACGGCAGAAGATGTTGTGAATGCAATTCGTGCCGACAATGTTCATTTTCCGCGCACCAGTTTGGTGGCAGTTGAAAATACGCACAACCGGGGTGGCGGAAGTATTTATGATTTCAATGAGTTAGAGAAAATTGCGGAGGTATGCAAGAATAATAAACTTGCATTTCACCTAGATGGTGCGCGAATTTTCAATGCAATAGTTGAAACCAACAATGCAGCATCAGACTTCGGTAGAATTTTTGACACCATTTCGGTTTGTCTTTCAAAAGGTTTGGGAGCACCCGTTGGTTCAGTGTTGCTGGGAAATAAAGAACATATTTACAAAGCACGAAGAATTAGAAAAGTATTTGGCGGTGGAATGCGACAGGCGGGATACCTTGCTGCAGCTGGGATTTATGCGCTTGATAATAATATAGCGCGTTTGAAAGAGGATCATGCCCGCGCAAAAAAACTTGCTGATATCTTAAAGGCGTTGCCATACGTTGTGGAAGTAATGTTTCCCGAAACCAACATTATTTATTTCAGGCTGGCGGATAGTTTTTCGGGTGCAGCTTTTCAGCAAAAACTAGCAGAAAATAATATCAGGGTGATTTCTTTGGATAACCAAGTCATACGTATGGTTACGCATTTAGATTTTAATGATGATATGCTTGGGAAAGTAGAAGCTGTTTTAAAAAAACTGGGTTAATCCATTTTAGATTTAATCCAGTCATCGAAACGGATTACTTCAAAACCTTTCGGGTCCCATTGTAATTCGTTTTGTGCTTCTTCTAAAAGTTGTATGTTTTTATTTTCTTTTTCCAGCGTATCGAAATAGTCAAAATCCATTTTTGATAATGTTTTCAGCACGTTGAAAATTACTTTGCTTCGCTGAACATTTTCTTCTTTTTGCCTTTGCAGGAGCTTTCTGAAATTTTCGAGTTTAAAATCAAACCATTCAAAATCTCCTATTTCAACCATTATCAATAGTTCAAGCATTCGTAAACCGAGTAGCCAACCCGATTTGTCTTTGTTCAACTCTGTACTCTCGTTCAATGTCTTTAATGATTTATTGAATTCGCCTTGCGAAAACTCTAAACAAGCGCGCAGGTAAAGCCATTTTGCAGGATAAAAAGCATTTGCTTTTATGGCGGGATGCTCAAAAACCTTTTTCAAATGGTCTTCCGCAGCCTCATAACTTTTGTTCCTGAAATAGGCGAAAAACAGGTTTTCCATTGCCATGAATTGGTTAATACCACCTTTACGGAACGAACGAACTGCAATTTTTGCATATTCAATCGACTCATCATAGCGCATTAATGAAATAAGATTACTGGAAATATTCATATTAGCCCCTGCAAGATTGGCTTGCGAATTAATGGAAGGACTTTTCTCGATTAATTTTAGAAATTGCAGGTAATTTTCAAGCGCTTCGGTATTTTTTCTGTTCAGAGTATAATAGTCGCCCATGGTAGCATGGTACCAAAATCCGATTTTTGGCGAATTCGTTTTTTCGTAAAGACCTTTCAGTTCCTGAATAGCATTGATTTTAAATTCAGGTTGATTAACCATCTTGTTGGCCTTAAATAGTTGAGGATAACTGAAATAGTGGGTTATTTCCTCCATGCGGTTTAATCCGGTCATCAATTCCAGGCTTTTTCTGATACTTGTATTGTAGTCTTCCAGCTTCTTTTCGCTTTTAATCCGGTGGGTCATTGTTCTTGCCAATTGCTGAGTAAGCGTTTTTTCAGCTGCAAGTTCGTATTTATCAGCAAGTTGAATATTTCGTTCTAGTATTTTTATTGCCGGTAAATAAGCACCACGTGCAATTAATATATCAGCCTGAATATAATTTCTGCGGCATTCAAACTCGGCATTTGCGTATTTGGTGCTGAATTTTTTAGATGCATCCTGAAGAAAAAGAATATTAAGAACATCTTTCCTAAGTCGTTCTTTCAGATGTGAATAGGCTGAATTGTTTTTCCCTGTTTTATAAAGCTTTTTTAAGGCTTTTTTGTCAGTATCAACCTTTCCTGAAGCTATCAGATTAAATAATTCAAGCCGTTTCTTCACTTCGGCATTGCTTTCCAGCTTGAGAAAATGAACAATAAGGCGTATTTCGCCTGGCCTCAACACTTTAATTAATGGAACGAGCTGTTTCATCAGGCACCAATCTTATTGAAAAAACTCATCGAAGATATATTGCTCTCTATCTATTTTTAAGATACCCAATGTTTATAATTTTAGTCGAGAAACAGACGAATTGGTCGAAGATTAACCCAGATTAATCTATATATTTTATGGTTTTATCTACACTTAAATGAAAAAAATAGAAATTATTCTAATTGATTTACAGCAAGTTAAGTGCCTCACTCAAACATTTTAGACGAAAACACTTGACAAGGGGTGCCTCTTGATATACATTTGCCTCAGATTTTAGTCGAAGAAAAACACAAGTTAATCGAAACTAAAATTTAAAAAAACTACAAAAAACAATAATTAATCGAAATCAATAACTAACCTAAAAAACAAAAAACCATGGCAACTTTACTCGCAATCTTGTTAAGCCTGAACCTAATCACTTCAGAACAATCAAAATCAATCACCCAAGACCAAGCTGTTAGCGTGGCTAAAGCAAACGGTGTTGACACAAACAACATCATTTGGGAAACTAACGAAAAATAATTGTTAATCAATACATTAACCTAAAAAAATTAAGAAATCATGGCAACTTTACTCGCAATCTTATTAAGCCTTAACCTGATAACTTCAGAACAATCAAAAACAATCACACAAGATCAGGCTGTAGGTGTGGCAAAAGCAAATGGTGTTGATACAAACAACATTATTTGGGAAACCAACGAGAAGTAAAATTCTCAACCTCCGGGTAAAACCAAAATTGACCCGGATTTGAAAATGTGGAATGTCAGAATCTGAAAAATCAGGTTCTGGAGAATAAAATAAGCACGGAAAATACGTTTAATCCGTGTCAATAGTGGTGCATAGTAACTGTATATAAGTTGCTGTGCTTCACTTTTTTGCATAGCATTGTCTGCTAAAGCCTATTGTCAAAATAAGGGGCTATCCTTCCTTGTCATACCATTATAGTGGGGCTACTTTTGGTTCAGAAATCAACGAAACGGTTTCTGAAAAACAAGTAAACATTTAAAACTTCACATTATGGAACTCAGAAAATTACCCCACACAGACGCTGAAAGATTACAAGCTCTTAAAGTTGCTTACCAAAAAGCGGTAACTACTCCAAAAGAAAACCTGGCGTTCTCATCAGACATGATGAAATATCTGAAACCATTCATTACTAAATTAAATAATGAGATCGAGTGTGGTCAGAACGAAAACGCTGCCGGTTCACTTCGTCAAATCATTGATGAGCTGTTAAGAGACATCTGGGATGAAGTTGAGTATGCTTATAGCAATTGCGACTCAAATTCAAAAGTTAGAATGGTAACTGAATATGGAGTTGTTTACAATCTGGCTTCTTATAACAACTACGAATACCAATACGAGAAAGTAGCTTAATATAGTATTACAAATAAAAGATCTTTAATTATGATCATGGAATATAACGAAGTGCTGACAGATACATTCTCAATAGAAACCGGAAACGGTCATAGCTACGGAACAGAAAAAGAAGTTTTCTTTTCTGCCGAACCTTCGCCATGCAGCGTCATTGTTACAGACAACCAAACTCCTTGCGCCCGCGTTAATCTGCAAGTTAAAAAAGGCGAATTTGAAGCCTGGCAAGATTATGACGAAGGACAAATGATTATCTCCAAATACGTTTCAGTAAGAGCGAACTGCTCGGCTGGCGGTGGCCAAATCAAGGTCAAAATTCTATCTTAAATTTTTTCTTTTTCTTAATAACTTAGAAATAAGTTTTTCTGCTATTCATTTTTTTCTTAGCATTTTTGCGGCAGAAAAAAATTAAAACATGGCTTATCAATATTTTGATTCAGAAGTAATCGAAATCTTAGACGAAAACGATACGGTTAAACGTTTTTTCTTCAGAGTTACCGGACTTGATAATTTTACATTCAAAGCAGGACAGTTTGTTATGCTTGATTTACCGCTTAACTCAAAAGTTAATAACCGCAGTTATTCTATAGCATCAAACCCTACTGAAAACAATGAATTTGAATTGGTTGTGGTTTTAAAGCCTGATGGGTTGGGGACTAATTACCTTTTTAATGAAGAGACTATTAAACCGGGAACAAAGGTTAAATGCTCAAAGGCATTGGGTAAATTTACATTAGATGAAACTACAGAAAAAGAGATCTGTTTTATCTGCACGGGAACAGGTATTGCTCCTTTCCGGTCTATGTTAATGGATATGGAACGCAAGGGAACGCTGAAAGATAAAAAGGTGAATCTTATTTTTGGTTGCCGTTTTGAAAAGGATATTCTTTACAGGAAACAGTTTGAAAAATTAGCTTCAGAATTTCCTGACTTCAATTACTACCCTGTTCTTTCCCGTCAATCTGATGCATGGCAAGGTGAGAAGGGCTATGTTCACGGGGTTTACGAAAGGTTATATGCCAATAAACAACCTGCTGTTTTCTATATTTGCGGGTGGAAAAATATGATTATGGAAGCGCGCGATATACTCCATAATCTGGGTTATGATCGAAAAGACATTAAGTTTGAGTTATACGATTAACGAAGTATTTTTTCGGAAACTAAAAAATACAAAATGACTGAGCAGGTAATAATGCTAATAGCAATATTGGCTATTCCGTAATAAACATTTCCATTGCGGAATAGTTCCAGTGTTTCATAACTGAATGTAGAAAAAGTGCTGAACCCACCGCAAAAACCCGTTAGCAGCAATAATTTAAAGATTGAATCTTCGGCCATTTTTTCAGGAAAGAAATAAAAACCTGTTCCGAAAATAATACAACTTGCAAGGTTTGAAATCAGTGTTGCGATCGGAAGTGTTGAGTTAATTGCAGCAGCAACAGCTGTTGAAACTCCATATCTGGCAAGGCTTCCTAAACCACCACCTATAAATACGGCTAATATATTCATCATGTTGTTATATTTTCTGAGGCATAATTTTTTGAGTTAATACAGCAACTAAATAGCCCACAGTGGCTCCGAAAATCATTCCGCAAACAACATCGCTCGGATAATGAATGCCAAGGTAAATTCGGCTGTAACTCACAATTAAAGGAAAAACAAAAATCAGCATCATTTTATTTCCGAAAGTATTTTTCAGAAATAAAAAAACAAAAAAAGAGATTGCCATCGTGTTTGATGCATGAGAAGAAATAAAACCAAATTGTCCGCCACAATTTCCGTTAACCAAATGAACAAGTGGCTTCAGTGATTCTTCATGACAAGGTCGCAAACGCTGAAAGTAGTTCTTAAAAAGTATTACACTTCCCTGGTCACTTAACGTTATCAGCAGAATAACAATCGGAATCGCGTAGACTATATTTTTGCCAATCACACGAATTAACAGATATAGCAGAAAAGCATAAAAAGGAATCCACGAAAATTTTCCGCTTATAACAACCATAATGTTGTCAAAAACCTCTGAATTACAGCCGTTAATGAGAAGAAATAGTTTGCGGTCAAATTGTTTTAATGCTTCAAGCATACAGCCCGAAGTTAAAACAGTTTTCTGAAAAAATGTTAAATAACAATAAGACAGGATGGTAAAATGATTTTTTTTAATGACCTTTACAATTATCTCTAACCTAAATTAAATAACATGAAAAAGCATCTACAACTTAAAAATCTGCTTTCATTTTTTATGACTGCAATCCTGTTCTTTTTTACAGGCTCTCTTGCAAGAGCACAAAGTATTCAAACATCTAAGGGTGAAATTCCCGTTGAGTTTGAGCGAACGCCATCTCCAAATTCAACATCAGGAGGTGATGTTTCTTATTGGTTTAATTATGGCGAAGATATTTGGGAAATAGCTGATGCAGAAGGTGGCGATGTTAGCTATTTCCGTAATTTTCTTTTTCCTGATTCTACAGTTTTAGTTGAGTTCTCGGATGGACTTGGTTCTCCATGGAAGCACTCGTTGGGGCAGGTTTTTGATCCGGTAGGTCCTTTGTTTTCTGTATTGAGCCCTGAGGTGAATCAATTTACGGATTATACATTGGATTCAATAGGTTTCTTTTATCGTTACTATCGTTTTCAGGATTCTGCTCCTGACACACTTATAGTTCAGGTTTATGAAGATGATAAAATTGGTTTTCAACCCGACCCGGGTTGGACTTCAGGAGCCTCATACGCAACGGTTGAGTATGATTACGAAACACGCATAGGAAGCAATCCCAGCCAACAATATACCTACCTGCTGACCAACGATGACACTATTTCAACTACTCAAGGATATCTTACTTTTCCCGTAAATATTTCTATTCCTGCAGGTGAAAAAGTTGCTGCCACGATTACTTACATTCCGGGAAATCCTTTCAACACTGGAGATACACTTGATGTATATGTTGAACCCTCACCAACAAATCAACGCAATGCGTTTATTGTTTATGAATACAGAGATAATGATTTCAATTTAGAAGCCGGGTATTACAACAACCAATTAAATGCTACTACCGATGTCAGGTATAATATTAATACCAACGGCTGGAATGGCAGCTATATTCCGGGCACCGCATGGAACGCAGGTTTCTATCATCTTGATATGGGTTTTTTGATCACGTTTAATCCAAGCGGAATTTCTGAAAACCTAAATCGCATGGTTAGTTTATTTCCAAATCCGGTTGATGAGAACTTAACATTAACAATCTCTGAAAATGAGAATGAGAAAGTATCTGTTTCGATTATTGATATAGCAGGAAGAGAAGTTTATTCAGTTGCTGAATTGAACTTAACTTCTGAAAACAAAAACATTGTAATAGATACTGAATCATTAACTCAGGGAGTTTATTTCTGCAGAGTTTCAGGACAAGCCTTTTCAGAAACAATAAGGTTTGTGAAGAAGTAACATGCACCAGATAGCAATAAAAAAGGGGACAAATTTTGTCCCCTTTTTTATTGTTCAGGTAATCTGAAATTATTTCACAACAACAAATTGCTGAGTGATTTTTTCTTTGCCTGTATCCAGTGTAAAGAAATAAGAACCAGCTTCAAGATTAGCAGTGTTGTAGCTGAATTGCTGGTTTCCTGCCAACTGCATTCCTCTGTTTTTAGAGTCAATAAGTTTACCATTGATATCATAAACGTAGCTTGTTACCGGTGCAGTTTTATTGAGATAATAATTTACCTGCATAATGTCTTTTGCCGGGTTAGGGCTAAGTGCTAAGGTTATTTCATTTGCCGGTTTATCGTTGATGCCCACGTTACCTGTTCCAAGAACAAGAATATCATCAAGTCCGATCAGGTTATCATCAAAGCAACGGTGCAGGAAGCAAACATGTATGCTCATACCTGCATAATCAGCCAATGAAACTTCCCACTCCTGCAATACTCCGCGTTGACGGGTAATGTCAGCTGGGTCAATCTCAACCAATGTGTGACGATTGCCTGAAGAGAAAGTGTAGGTATTGGTATCTTCCAAATCAGTAGCATCTAAGAATTCTGCAAATGTTGCAAGGGTATCAGTGAATTCATAATCTTCATTTCCTCCAACCGAAACCAAAACGTGGTATCCATCAAGATAGCGCGGAGTTTGGAATGGTGCAGATTTCCAACGAAGAACAGCCTGATCGTCTTCAATGAAAATTTTAGGTAATACTAAATAGTTAAGAACAGGATTATTTGCATCTAATGTCCATGAATTGCTGGCAATAACAACGTTGTCTGAATCTGAATAAGTCAAAGGCATGTAATTGGTATCCTGATCAGCCCATGCCAATGCAAGAAACCATTCATCGGGTCTGTCTGCACCGCTTTGGTCAGCTAATCCATCCAAGTCATAATTTACCCAGTTTGGCCACAGATTGTCTTCAGTAGGGAAGCCGGTAAAAATATAATCAATAGAATCGCCCTGAAAATTTTCAAATAAAAGTGTGTCGTTCTGAGCAGAGCCCGAAAACACAGTTGCAATAATTAAACTGATTGAGGTAAAAATTTTTTTCATTTAGTAAGTGTTTGGAGGTTAAAAATTCAAGGATAAAAATAGTGTTTTTTAAGACTGAAATAAAAAAGTCCTCACGTTCTTAAGGCGTGAGGACTTTTTTAAAATGTCGTTAGCCTTGTTATTTTGCTACAACCAGCTTCTTAGTAATTCTGTTATTGTCAGCTTTCAAAGAATAGTAGTATGTACCGCTGGCAAGTTTCTCAGTTGTAAGGTTAAGGGTGTGTTTTCCTTTGTTCTGAGCACCTTCGTTCATTGAAATAACTTTTTTGCCGGTTACATCATACATTTCGAAAGTAACGTTAGCATTGTTCTGCAACTCATACTGGATAGTAGTTTCAGCACCTGCAGGGTTAGGCTGGCTTTGACCTAATTTAATTCCGTCAAAGAAACCTTCGTCATCAATGCTTGCAGAACTGTTGTCAACAACAGGCCAGATAGCAAAGTCAATATCAAGAGGCCAAGCCTGAAACATAGTGTGCCAAGAGTTGTCATCCCACTGTTCCCATGAAAGTTCAGTTTGACCTGCATCTCCGTCAGCAGTTGCAACGCAACCAACAGTGTCGCCCGAAGCGATAGTAGTAACATCGAAACCTACAGCAAAGTCACCACCAACATAAAGTGGAGAAGGCAATGCAGCTACTGTGTAGTTTCCTGCAGTATCAATGTCAGAAATAAATACATCAACTGAAGCAAGAACACTTCCGGGAGCACCTGTTGTTATTGGTCCTGCATCTGTTGTACCGGGTCCGTCAGCAGCATAAACTTTAGCAACAACTTTAGAACTTGCATTTCCCGAAGTATTTTCTTTAGCACCAAACCAGAAAAGAATTTCTTCAACTAATGTTCCTTCTGTAAGTAAGTAAACCTGTGCTTTTTGTTTGTCGTCATAAGCATTGTTACCAACTACGTAACCACCACCTTGTGAACCATTCAATGTTGGTGACCCTTGAAAAAAAGCATCAAGTCCAAGTGTATCGGTTGGTGTTCTTTCGCCTGTTGTAGTGCGGTCTAAGCGGCTGTTAAGCGGCAATGTGTTTGAGATTTTTTGTGCATTCGCCATTCCTGCAATTCCAAGGGCTAATGCAAGTGTGTAGAGTTTTTTCATTTTTTAAAATTAAGGTTTATAGATTATGTGAATTATTTAATGCAAAATTAACATTTTTTAGAACTTCATGGTCTTTATTTAACAAATAGATAAACTGAAAATTATACTGCCTGTTCCTCAGTCATATATTCTTCAATAGGCAGGCAAGCGCAAACCAGATTTCTGTCGCCATACGCATTGTCAACGCGGCTTACAGGTGGCCAGAATTTATTGTCAGCGATCCATTTTAACGGATATGCGGCTTTATTTCTTGAGTATGAATGTTTCCATTCATCACCCACCACTTCTTTTGCGGTATGCGGTGAGTTTTTCAGAACGTTATCATTAATATCTGCTTTGCCTGAAGCAATTTCATCAATCTCTTTTTTGATGGAAATCATGGCTTCGCAAAAGCGGTCTAACTCTTCTTTTGATTCGCTTTCGGTTGGTTCAATCATTAACGTTCCTGCAACGGGAAAAGAAACGGTTGGTGCGTGAAAACCATAATCCATCAGTCTTTTAGCAATATCTCCTGCTTCAACATGCGAATCTTTTTTAAAGTCGCGGCAATCCAAAATCATTTCGTGTGCGCAGTGTCCTTTATTGCCCTGATACAAAACAGGATAGTGTTTCTCTAATCTTGTCTTGATATAGTTTGCGTTCAGGATGGCAATTTTAGTAGAGTTGGTAACACCTTCTGCGCCCAGCATTTTAATATAGCCATAAGAGATAAGTAGGATAAGTGCGCTTCCCCAGGGAGCAGCCGAAACGGCATTGATGGCCTGACTTCCTCCTGTTTTTACAACAGCATGTCCGGGCAGGAAAGGAGCAAGATGAGCTGCCACTCCGATTGGCCCCATACCTGGACCACCACCGCCATGCGGAATAGCAAATGTTTTATGCAGGTTCAGGTGACAAACATCCGCACCGATGTTTCCGGGAGAGGTTAATCCCACCTGTGCGTTCATATTCGCGCCATCCATGTAAACCTGTCCGCCATTGGCGTGGATGATTTTATTGCACTCAATAATGGTTTCTTCAAACACACCATGTGTAGATGGATAGGTAACCATCAGACAAGAAAGATTGTCTTTGTGCTGTTCTGCTTTTGCTTTTAAATCCGCAAGGTCAATGTTTCCGTTATCATCACATTTTACTACTACTACTTCCATGCCTGCCATTACTGCGCTGGCAGGGTTGGTGCCATGTGCAGATTGCGGAATCAATGAAATGGTACGATGTGTATCACCACGACTTTCGTGGTATTTTGCAATCACCATTAAACCTGCATATTCGCCTTGTGCGCCAGAATTGGGTTGAAGCGAAACTGCTGCAAAACCTGTGATTTCGCACAGTGCTTTTTCCAATTCGTCAAAAACAATATGGTAGCCTTTGGCCTGATAAGCCGGAACAAATGGATGCATGTCGGCAAATGAAGGATTGGTAATAGGATAAAGTTCACTCGCAGCATTCAGTTTCATGGTGCATGAGCCCAATGAAATCATAGAATGAGTAAGTGACAAATCTCTGTTTTCCAATTTTTTGATGTAACGCATCATTTCTGATTCGCTGTGATAGGTATTGAAAACAGGGTGCGTTAAAAATGTGCTTGTTCTTGCAATCGCTTCCGTAAGAGGTGATTTTATTTCTGAGGGAGCAAGCGCTGCCGGTGTCTTTCCAACCACTTCTGCCAGCAAAGCAATAATTGCCGCCACATCTTGTTCCGATGTGGTTTCATCTAAGCTGATACCAAGCTTGTTGTTTTCATCGTAGCGGAAATTGATGTGATTTTTCTCCGCAATTTCTTTGATAGCTGTTGGATTGGTTTGCGTAGGCAATGAAAAAGTAAGCGTATCAAACCATGTTTTGTTTTCAATTTTGTAGCCGAGTTTTTCCAGTTCAGCAGCAAGCAATGAAGTTAATGAATGCACATTTCCTGCAATGCGTTTCAATCCTTCAGGGCCGTGGTAAACAGTGTACATGCTTGCCATCACTGCCAGCAAAGCCTGTGCTGTGCAGATGTTGGAAGTAGCTTTATCTCTGCGGATGTGCTGCTCGCGTGTTTGCAACGCCATGCGCAAAGCATGGTTACCACTGGCATCTACTGATACACCAATGATACGTCCGGGCAAGCTGCGTTTGTAATCTTCTTTGCAGGCAAAAAATGCTGCGTGAGGACCACCATAACCCATCGGAACACCCAGACGCTGGCTGTTTCCAAGAACTACATCTGCGCCCCATTCTCCGGGAGGAGTTAATAAAACCAAACTCAATAAATCAGAAGCAACCGCCACTTTAATTCCTTTTGCGTGTGCAGTTTCGGTGAATGTTTTGTAATCGTTTACCGAACCATCAGCAGCAGGATATTGGAGCAAAGCACCAAACACATTATCATGAAAAGTGAAGTTATGTTCATCGCCCACCATCAGTTCAATACCCAATGGTTTGCTGCGGGTGCGCAATACATCTATGGTTTGAGGAAAAGAATTTGCTGAAACAAAAAATGCTTTTGCATCGCGTTGTTTCACTTCTTTTTCGCGGGTGTTGTAAAACATAATCATCGCCTCAGCAGCTGCAGTGCCTTCGTCCAGCAGCGATGCATTGGCCATCGGCAAGCCCGTTAAATCCGAAACCATGGTCTGGAAATTCAGCAGCGCTTCCAGTCTTCCCTGTGCAATTTCGGCCTGATAAGGCGTGTAGGCAGTGTACCAACCCGGATTTTCCAAAACGTTTCTGCGGATGGCAGCCGGAATAATCGTGTTGTAATATCCCTGCCCGATATAGGTTTTAAAAACTTTGTTTTTTCCGCCCACCTCGTTGATGTGTGCCGAGTAATCATATTCGCTCATTGGAGCGGGCAAATTCAGTGGCTTTTTAAGGCGGATACCTGCAGGAACAGTTTCGTTGATTAAGGTTTCAATAGAATCAACACCAATTACTGAAAGCATTTTTTCAGTATCAGTTTTGCGGGGTCCGGTGTGGCGGTAGAAGAAAGAATCTTGTGTCATTTTAAGGTAGGGGATTTTGAAAAACTGCGCAAAGATAGGATTCGTAGGGACACAAAATTTTGTGTCCTTTCCGTTTTTTCAACAGCATTTAAACCACGCTCGGGCTGCTCTTGTCGTACATATCTTTCACCGAGCCAAAACCAATCACATCACTCATAATATTATCGTCACTCAGTTCAATTGCTTTCAGCAGTTTGTCGTAGCCGAATTTGTCTTTCAGGTTGTAAACGGTTTGGCGCAGCTTGTCCTGTTTCACGGTGTCTTCAAATAAATCCAGCACCAGCGCATCGGCAGGCACAAACTTAGAAACCGTTACGCCCATTGCCGAAATATGCGTGTTAATCAGCGCATCGGAATGGTGAGTTTCGCGGAATTTTTTCATCCGCGCTTTAATGAGGTCCAGAATTTTTGTGCCTTCCTGCACGGGGCTTCCGGCATGAATGCGGTCGCTCCATACTTTGTTGTCTTCGTAGTTGATGAACACGGTTATGTCTTTTGCATATACGCCCTGACCCACCATGCGTTTTTCCAGCATCATGCATAAGGAGACGAGCAGGTTTTCCATCGTTTGCACATTCTGCCGTTGCGAAGCCGACACCTGACGCATGGCCTGCATGGTTTTATATTCGTGAAAATCAATATCCACTTCTTTGAAATTCAAACGGTCGTGCCAATAAATTCCAACCACGCTTTTCAGTGCTGACCTTAATTTATCCGATGAGGCATAACGCAATTCCAGCGGAGTTTTTATTCCTGCCTTTATCAGTTGTGCCGAGAGGCCTCCTGCAATTCCGGGCAAATCGGTAAGCTGCAGTTTTGACAAAACTTCATCAATGTTTTCAGGGAAAATAGTAACCAGTCCATCGGGCTTTTGCAAATCGCTTGCGAGTTTGGCAAGAAAAGCATTAGGTGCAATTCCGATAGAACACTTCAGCCAATCGCCAATATCACTGATTTTGTATTTGATTTCTTTTGCCAGTTCCAAAGGGTCTTTATAGATATGCTTATAAGTAGAAAGGTCAATAATCGCTTCATCAATGCTCTTTGGGTAAACTTCCTGACAATAACTACGCAGCATTTTCATAATTTCAATATGCGTTTCTCGATAGCGGGCAGGATTAGTTTCTAGCGGAACCAAATCAGGACAAAGCTTCATTGCTTCAGGCAAACGCATCCCGGTTTTCACCCCAAATTTCTTTGCCTCAATGGATGGAGAAATAATACAACCATTTCTACCGGTGTAAACGCAAACGCCAACAGGTCTTTTACGCAGATAGTAATTAAATTGCTGTTCACAGGAAGCGAAAAAGCTATTCATATCTATAAACATAATGAGGGAATCGCCAACCATAAAATCTCTTTTTATTTAATCCCGTAGGGATGACCTGTTTGTAGTAGTAATAGTAGTAGGAATATAATTTAGCTCTGTAGGAGCGACCTGTTAAAACCTCTGATTATTCAATCCATTCGAACAGATACCGATCATCATATTCAATCTCAAACTTCTTAAGAAAATCAATGTATTCTTCTTTGAATGTTTTCCTTTTATGATGTTCTTCCTGATTTATAATGTATTTGATTACGCTATCAATTTGGCTTCTTGAATACGAGAATGCACCAAAGCCTTCTTGCCAATTAAATTTCCCTTTTATCCAGCCGTTGTCGTTAATGAATTTTGACGAGCCTGCTTTAATATCCCTCGCCAAATCTGAAATTGCAATTGATGGTTCTAAACCAACTAAAATATGCACATGGTCAGGCATGCAAAAGATTGACAACATTTTTTGTTCACGCTTTTGAACAATACCTGTTATGTATTTATGCAATTCTTCCCTGTATTTTGCGGGTATTAGATTTGATCTTCCTTTTACCGCAAAAACAATCTGAATATAAATTTGTGAATAGGTGTTTGGCATTTTACAGGTCGCTCCTACGGAGCTAAATTAATCTTCTGTTACCTTTTCTACAAACAGGTCGCCTCTACGAGGCTGTTCCTAAGTAATCTGATGCTGTTGTAGCCCCAGCGGGGCGACCTGTTTGTAGAAAACCCAAAAGTCAGGTTTGTTTAGCTCCGTAGGAGCGACCTGTTGGGTGTTGATTGGAATTTACAAGTTCACAATAATGGGTTCCCAAATTAATCCCGATAGTTATTTGTGGATTGAAATGAAAAACAGCCAATATATTAACTAAAGAAAAGATTGCTTCGGGTGAAAAACCCTCGCAATGACGGAGAGCCTACTTCACCAACACCCCGTTCAACCGCATCAACTCTGTTTCTGCAACTTTGGCTTCGTAGCGCACATTAACTAAGCGCACCGAGGCGGCATCCAAACTGTTTTGCGCTTCTTTTACCTGCAAGGTGTTAATAGCACCGAGGCGGAAACTCTCTAATGCCACATCGGCATTTTCTTTTGCCAGCGTATAATTTTCTTCTTCCAGTTTCAGCAGCTGCTGTGCATTGATAAAGGTGTTAAAAGCGCGCAGCACCGAAGTTTCTACCGAAAATTTCAATTCATCAAACAGCAGTTGCGAATTGTTTACCGCCACCTGCGCATTTTTTATTTGTCGTGATGCATTGCTGCCGTTGTAGAGGTTCCAGCTCAGGTTTAGTCCCGCATTAAAGCCCAGCATCTGGTTGCTGAGCACAATGCCCGCCTGGTTTTGTGTGTTCGAAAAATTGTAGTTGGCATTCAGCAGCAGGCGCGGGTAGCGCTGCGAGCGCATTTCGCGCAGTGCCAGTTCATTTCCGAAAATGTTTTTCTGCAAATACTGCAGGCTGTTATTCTGGTTTGCCACCGAAGTTTTCAAATCGTTGTAAGCCGGCTGGTAGGTGATGTCAATGGTTTGGTCCACATCAAAATCGGTGTCAACAGGCTGCGCCAGCAATTTGTTCAACGCAATTTTTTGTTCGGCAAAAACATTTTTTTGCCGCAGTTGATTCGATTTCTGCGCATTCATATCCACCCTGGCCTGCAGGTAATCCAGCTTAGAACCCGAACCTATTTTCCATTTGGTTTCGGCAATTTTCACGCGCTCTTCATACAATTGCAAACTGCTTTCAATCGTGGCGAGTAATTGTTTTTGTTTTGCCAGTGCATAATAGGTGTTCATCACTTCGGCCACCGTGTTTTCAATCGCAATTTTCAGATTGATTTCGCTCATGGCGTCAAAGGTTTTCAGCTTGTCGTAGGTGGCAAACATTTTCATGCCGTCAAATAAGGTCCAGTTGAGTGCAACACCCGTTGCAACGCCTGTAGAAACGGCTCCCTTGCGGCTTATTTCGGTTCCGGTGGCAAATTTCTGGTCGGTGTTATTGGCGGCATACGTGCCCGAAGCATTAAAACTTATCTGCGGCATCATGCCTGCGTTTCCAACGGTTGCATCATTGGCGGCAATTTGTTTTTCGCCCTGCGAAATCAAAATGGAATGATTGTTTTTCAGTGCCAGTTCAATGGCTTTTTCCAGCGTCAGTTTTTCCTGCGCGAAAATGGTTCCCGCAAAAACAAAAACAAAAATTGCGATGATACTAAGCCTCTGCATGTTTCTTATCTCTTGACAGGTACGAGTAAATAGCGGGAATAACATAGAGCGTGAGCATTAGCGAAAACATCAGTCCGCCAATTACCACAATGCCCATGCTCATGCGGCTTTTAGCGCCTGCGCCTAAAGCCAGTGCAATGGGCAAAGCACCCAGGGCGGTGGCAATGCTGGTCATAAGAATAGGGCGCAAACGGGCGGCAGCAGCTTCGTGAATGGCTTCTTTCACACTCTTGCCTTGTTCTTTTAACTGGTTCGCAAATTCAACAATCAGAATTCCGTTTTTGGTTACCAGACCAATGAGCATAATGATACCGATCTGACTGAAAATATTCAGCGTTTGATTGAAATACCACAACGAAAGCAGCGCACCGGCAATAGCCAGCGGAACGGTGAGCATGATGATAAAAGGGTCAACAAAACTTTCGAATTGTGCCGCCAGAATCAGGTAAATCAAAACCAAGGCAAGCACAAAAGCGAACAGAATGTTAGAAGAGCTTTCTTCAAAGTCGCGTGAAGGTCCGGTAAGCGAAGAAGAAAAAGATTCGTCCAGCACTTTTGCCTGAATTTCGCGCATGGCGTTAATGCCGTCAGCAATGGTTTTTCCGGGTGCCAGTCCTGCCGAAACGGTTGCACTTTGGTAGCGGTTGTAGTGATACAACTGTGGCGGACTGCTGTGTTCTTCCACGTTTACCAGATTATCCATTTGTATCAGCACACCTTTGTTATTCCTCACGTAAATTGATTTCAGGTCAAGCGGTTCGTCACGGTTTTCGCGGCTCATTTGTCCTATTACCTGATATTGTTTTCCGTTCATGGTGAAGTACGAAAAACGTTGTCCGCTCAATGCAAATTGCAAGGTTTGCGCAATGTCTAATTCCGAAACACCCACGTTATTTGCTTTCTCGCGGTCAGGAATTATGTTCAACTCGGGTTTGTTGAATTTTAAATTCACATCCATAATTCCACCGAAGGTTGGATTGGTAGCAACTTCGGCAAGAAACAGCGGAAGTTTTTCCTGCAACTTTTGAAAGTTAGGAGCTTGCAAAACAAATTGCACGGGCAGCGCACCGCGCGGTCCGCCACCTGCCGAAATGGTTTGTTCCTGTATCACAAATGTTTTTGCTTCGGGAAAGCCGCGCGTGATTTTTGAGACGTAATCGGCAATCTGTTGCTGCGTGCGTTGGCGCTCATCGGGGTCGGTTAATTTCAGTCGCACAAAAGCGGTGTTCACCGCACCGGAACCCGTGAAGCCGGGAGCAGTAACGGTAAGCAACACTTTTTTCTCGGGCACTGAATCATTGATGAAATCCGTGAGCTTCATTACATAGCGGTCGGTGTATTCATACGAAGCACCTTCGGGAGCAGTAGCCATGATGCGGAACCAGCTGCGGTCGTCCAACGGAGCAAGTTCCGATTGAATGTTTTTACCGAAAAAATAAATCATTCCGCCTGCAATAACAAGAATGATGAATGACAACCAACGCCTGGTCATAAAGCCTTTCAGTGAGCTGGAATAGCTATCGGTCATAGCCACAAAATAGGGTTCGGTGGCTTCGTAAAAGCGATTGTGTTTGTTGCCTTTGCGCAACAGGTGCGCATTAAGCATAGGGGTGAGCGTAAGCGAAACAAAAGCAGAAATCAGCACAGCCGTTGCCAGCACAATTCCGAATTCCTGAAACAATTTACCTACAAAACCTTCTAAGAAAATGATCGGGAGAAACACGGCTGCAAGCGTAACAGACGTTGAAATGATCACAAAAAATATTTCGTTAGAACCTTTAATGGCCGCTTCCATGGGCGACATGCCCTGCTCAATTTTTTTGAAGATGTTTTCGGTAACAACAATACCGTCATCCACAACCAGACCTGTTGCGAGCACAATGGCAAGCAGTGTCAATACATTAATAGAAAAGCCAAATAAATACATCACGAAAAATGTTCCCACCAGCGAAACGGGAATATCAATCAGCGGACGAATGGCAACAACCCAGTCGCGGAAAAAGAGAAAAATAATCAGGATTACCAATCCGATTGCAATCATCAATGTTTCCTGAACCTCAACAATGGAAAGCCTTACAAAGGTGGTGTTGTCCATGGCAATGTTTACTTTGTAATCACCGGGCAAATCTTTTTTTATCTGCTCATAGCGTTTGTAAAACTCATCGGCAATGTCAATGTAATTTGCTCCGGGTTGTGGAACCACACCCAGACCAATCATGGGAACTCCTGATTGGCGCAGCATGGTTTCTTCATTCTCGGGACCAAGTTCTGCATAGCCAATATCTTTTAAGCGAACAGGTCGGTCGTCTTCATTTTTGATGATGAGGTTGTTGAACTCCTCTTCGTTAGTCAAACGCCCTAAAACTTTTACCGTGAGTTCGGTGTTATCTCCTGCCACTTTTCCCGAAGGCAATTCCACATTTTCACGATCAAGTGCCAGCTTCACATCAATCGGTGTTAGTCCGTAAGCTGCAAGTTTTGCAGGCTCAATCCAGATGCGCATCGAATATCTTTTCTGTCCCCATATTTGCACGTTGCTCACATCAGGAATAGTTTGCAGGCGTTGCGCAATCACATTCTCAGCGTAGTCGCTCACCTCCAGATGCGAACGCGAATCGCTTTGAATGGTCATGGAAAGAATAGCATCGGAGTTGGCATCTGATTTTGTTACTACTGGCATTCCGTCAATATCGCGGGGCAGACTGCGCACCGCCTGCGAAACTTTATCGCGCACATCGTTGGCAGCCGCCTCAAGGCTTTCGCCCAATTCAAATTCAACGGTTATAGAGCTTGAACCCTGATTGCTGGAAGATGAAATAGAACGGATGCCTTCAATTCCGTTGATGACTTTTTCCAAGGGCTCGGTAATTTCTGCTTCAATTACATCGGCATTTGCACCGGGGTAAGTGGTCTTTACCGTAATGGTTGGCGGGTCAATAGAAGGATACTCGCGAACACCTAAATACTTATACCCGATAAACCCGAACAACAGGATGATCAGGTTCATCACAATAGCGAGAACGGGGCGTTGAATACTGATGGTCGAAAGGCTGCTCACAGGATATCGCTACTCTTTAATGGATGAAATATTTAAGATGCTTCCGGGTTTCAGTTGCATAATTCCTGTTGCTATAACTGTATCACCAATAGCCAAACCTTTTAAGATCTGTACTTTGTTTTCGCTACGCAAACCGGTCTCTACTTTTACTTCTTCGGCTTTTCCTCCGCGGCTTACAAATACTTTTTGTCCTTTCAAAATAGGGATGATGGATTCGGTTGGTATCATCAAGGCATCTTCTGTTTCTTCGAGTGAAAATTCAATCCGAACAAACGAACCTGAAAACAAATTGCCGTTTTTGTTTTCTGTTTTTGCACGAACCTGTATGGTGCGGGTTGCCGCATCTACTTTTGGTTCTATTGCCATCACAACAGCATCATGTTTTTCATTTCCCACTTCAGTGGTGAAGGTAAGTTTGCCGTTCACCTTTACCAGCTCAGCATATTTTTCAGGAACATAAAAATCTAATTTCATCGGGTCGCTTTGTTGCACAGTTGCTATGGGTGTGCCGGGCGTTACATAGCTTCCTTCACTGATGTTTTTCAAACCAACTGTTCCGTTAAAAGGCGCAGTGATTTGTGTTTTTGCAATCTGTGCTTTCAATACTTCTATATCTGCCGCAAATGAATTTAATTGCGTCAGCGCAGCATCGTATTCTTCCTGACTGATGCCGTTTATGGCTAATAATTTTTTCTGACGCGCTTCTTTTTCTGATGCTAATTTTTCCTGCAATTGCAGTTTCTTTAATTGTGCCTGTAAGTCCTCGTCATTAATTTTTACCAGCAAATCACCTTTCTTAACCGCGCTTCCTTCTTTAAATACAATCGATAAAACTTTTCCTGCTACTTCGGGCATTAGTGTTACTTCTTCGTTGGAGAGCAGGGTTCCCGAGATATAAATTTTGTTGTCTAATTTCTCGGGCTTTACAATGTATGCCGTAACATTCACAGGCATTGGTTTGCCTTGTTGCTGCGGCATAGCCTGTTGTGTGTTTGACGGAAAGAATTTGATTTTTACAATTACAAGAACTGCAATTACAAGAACAAAAATTATAACGTTGCGCAGAGTTTTCATTGGCTACTAAACAATAAGACGCAAAAATAGTTTTTGATTCAATGTTAAAACATTAAAAAAGGAAAAGCCCCTCGCCTTAGGCGAGGGGCTTTTCCTTTTATTAGCCCGTTAAACAGGTTTTAGTAGCTCAACACTACATCGTAGCTGTTGTTGCCGTTAGTCCATTCCACTTTAAAGCCATAAGCGCAGTTAAGTGTAGAAGGATTTCCGTTTTGGTCAACACCAAGCGTAAGTGTGAACTCGTTGCTGTCAACACTGTGAACCAACTCGCCTGATTTAAATCTCCACAAACCGCAGTAGGTGTTAGAGAAAATAGGGGTGTTGTAATACGTGGTGAAAGGACTTCCGAAACGATTTGTTCCCCATGAGTCAACAGTGTTGAAACCATTAAGAGTGGTATCACCGTTTGCTTCAAAAGAAATGTTTGCAGGAATGTTGCCCGATTGCTGAACATAACTCCATTCAGTTGTGCGGGCACTGTTCCAGGTAGCATGTTGGTTGTTGTCAAACGTTACATCAATGTTAAAAGCACGCTCGCGGTAGCTGAATGAGCTTGTGCTGGTAAGGAAAGCCCACCAGTCGTGACCGTTAATGTTTTCCAATGTTTTAACACCGTTGAACATGATGGATTTGTTGTCGCTCAGGCGTGTGATTTTGTAATTGGTAAATGTCTCGGTAAGTACCGCACCTGCATCGCGCCAGTAGTTGCCGCTGGTCAGTTGCACTTTAATTTGTCCTGAACGGGTTACTGAAGGCGAGAAGCAAGGAGTAACACCGTCAAAGTTGAAGTACAGAATTTTGTTGGCAATGTCGGTTGAGTCAATGGTGCAACCGCAAAGTGGGCTTGAGAAAATCTCCAGTCCGCTTTCGTTTTTACCGAAAGCAGGAATGTCGCTCAACGCATTGTTAATGTCGTTGTCGGTTTGGTCTAACTGGCCTTTGTATTCGTTTGCATCTTTGTTGTGCTGCTCAATGTTGGCATCAAGCTGTGCATTGTTCTTGTTTTTAAAACAAGACGAGAAAAGAGTTGCTCCTGCAATATTCAGTACTGCAAGGAAAAGGATTGATTTTGTGTTTTTCATAGGAATAAAAAATTTTGGGTAAATGTAAATGGTTTTTAACAATTAATATGCCATCGCCAACATGATTAATGTCAACTTCATAATTTAATAACGTGTGATTCGATACTATTATTGTGTGAAAAGTAATTTAACGCGAATGAAAAGCATTCTTCCCTTCAAAACGCAGCGGCAAAAGGCTTTCCACATTTTTCAGTTCCAGTACTTTTCCGGTTTCGCCCATTAATAAGAAGCGGATAGGCTTATTATAAAGCACCTCGTATTCCGAGATAGCCTGTCGGCAATCGCCACAGGGAGTGACAGGCTGCGTTACGGCAATACGCGAAGACTTAGCGGTGATGGCAATGGCTTTTATGGCCACACCCGGATAATGCGAACCGGCTGAAAATACCGCCACCCGCTCGGCACAAAGTCCGGTAGGATAAGCTGCATTTTCCTGATTGCTGCCTTTTACAACTACTCCGTTTTCGAGCAGCACAGCTGCTCCCACACTAAAGTTGGAGTAAGGAGCATACGCTGTTTTGCCTGCTTCATGCGCCTGTTGCATCAGGCTTTTGTCTTCGGCAGTAAGTTCGTCCATGCTGTCGTATTCAAGGTAATCTATGGTGAGGCTTAGTTTCTTCATACCGCAAATAACGCTAACAATTATCAATTTTACTTAGGTTTGAACAATATTTTATGCCGCATCTCCATCGCCTTTTCTTTTTTCTTCCAATCATCGGCCTGCTTTATTCCTGTGGAAACAAAACCAATTGTCCGGGCGAGGGCGATAGTGAACGGCTTCAAAAAGTTTCTTTTTATTCCGATGACAGTATTGTTGCGGCCACCTATTTCAGTGCTGATACCAATTGGAATGAATTGGCAAAAGCATTATGGCAGGAAAAAACCAAGCTGCTTGCAGGAAAAGACTCCGCTACCATTTTTTACCTTTTAGTTTTTAATAATTGCAAGTTCACGCCCGATATATCTGCAGACTACACTAAAGCATGGAGCCCCGATTTAATGACCTACCGCTATTGCATTATGGACAATGGTTTCGGGTTTACCCGCTTTTGCTACGGAGTGCGTTTTGACGAGGGCAGAATAGGGGATTGGGCACACTTCCGCTATGTAAATAACGATGGTTCATTGGCAAAAGTGGAATAATTCGCAGCCTTTCTTATTTTTGCGGCCCCCAACAATAAACATCAGACTTTAAACATTAAAAACTAAAGCAATGGGAAGAGTATTTGAAAAACGCAAACACACCATGTTTGCCCGTTTCGACAAGATGGCCAAAGGCTTTACCAAAATAGGTAAAGAGATAGCTATAGCTATAAAACAAGGTGGTGCCGACCCGGGCGGAAACCCGCGCCTGCGTGCCGCCATCCAGAATGCAAAGGCTATTAACATGCCTAAGGACAGGGTGGATGCTGCTATTAAACGCGCATCCAGCAAAGAGGAAAAAGATTTTGAAGAAAGCATTTTTGAGGGTTATGGTCCCTATGGAATTGCCATGCTGATTGAGTGCGCATCAGATAATAATACAAGAACTGTTGCCAACGTACGTATGTATTTTTCGCGTGCAAACGGTGCCTTGGGAACCAATGGCTCGGTAGCTTTTATGTTCGAGCGCAAAGGTGTTTTCAAGATTGACGATACCGGAAAAGATATTGAAGAACTGGAACTGGACCTGATTGACCACGGTCTGGAAGAAATAAACAAAGACGAAGACGGCACTTTCCTTTACACCGACTTTGTGGACATGGGAAGAATGCAGAAAGCCCTGGAGGAAAAAGGTATTCCTATCCTGAGCACTACCAAGCAGCGTTTTCCCACCACCACGGTTGAACTGAACGAAGCCCAGCAAGCCGAAATTAATGCACTCATCGAGAAGTTTGAAGACGATGACGATGTGCAGGCGGTGTATCATAATATGAAGTAGAGTCGGTAGTCCTTAGTCTGTGGTCGGTTGTCCACAGACTAAGGACTATGGTCTATCGACCATGGACTTATTTTCTAACTTTAAAACTTAATTCTATATTCGCAGCCCCAAATAAAAAAGTAAACGATGTCTATTCTACA
This sequence comes from Bacteroidia bacterium, assembly GCA_050186075.1. Classification (GTDB taxonomy): domain Bacteria; phylum Bacteroidota; class Bacteroidia; order SXHM01; family SXHM01; genus SXHM01. Next base: position 66,237 of record JBFWYU010000016.1, on the reverse strand, counting down.
GAAAATCAGAGAAAAAACTTATTTAGCATTAATATTCGTAGGGCTTGGTATTGCCCTTTTTGTTATTGATCCCAGTTCCATCTTCAGTGGCTCACAGCGTGGCGAAACCCACGTAGGTGTTATAGCAGGTGAAAAAATTGAAGGGCAGGATTTTGAACTGAAAGTTCAGGAGGCCATTGAAAATTATAAAGCCAACTACCAGCAGGCCAACATTGACGAAGCCACCAAAGAGGCTATCCGCAACCAGACCTGGGAGCAGCAGATACAGGAAATTGTAATGGGTGCACAGCACGAAGAACTGGGCATTTCCGTTAGTGCCGAAGAATTGTTCGACATGATTCAGGGGCCCAACCCAAGCCCGCAGGTGCGTCAGGCTTTTGGCAATCCGCAAACAGGCGAGTTTAACCCCGGTAACGTAATTGCCTTCCTGAAAAGAATGGACGAAGACGAAACAGGTGACACCAAAAAACGTTGGCTGGCTTTTGAGCGCGACCTGAAAAAACAACAGGTATATACCAAATACAACACGCTGGTTAAAAAAGGTCTTTATGTTACCACTGCCGAGGCTAAAGCCGATAACGTTGCTAAAAACAAACAGGCTAATATCCGTTTTGTGGCTAAGCGTTATGCTGCTTCAACCGACACCACTGTTGCCGTTACCGATGCAGAAATAAAAGCATACTATGCTGCCAACAACTACAAAGAGCAGTACAAACAAGAGGAGGCAGTGGATCTTAAATATGTATCCTTCGACATTAAACCTTCTGACGAAGACAACCAGGCTGCCAAACAGTGGATTGACAAAACCACCGAAGAGTTTAAACTTACCGACAACGATACCCTGTTCATCAACATCAATTCAGACAGACCTTATTCAGCTATGTGGTATGCCGAAACAGCATTGCCTGCTGCGGTTGATACGTTGAAAAAAGCAACAGTAGGTACCATTGCAGGTCCTTACTTAGACGGTGCAAGCTGGAAAGTATCTAAACTGTTGGGTACTAAAATGGCTGTTGACTCAGTAAAAGCCCGCCACATTCTGTTGAAAGTGGAAGGCGGCAAAACAGCTGAACAGGTTAAAGCTACTGCCGACAGCTTGAAAAAAGTAATCAAATCAAAAAACAACTTTGCTGATTTGGCTAAAGCCCTTTCAACCGACTTTGGTTCGGGTGCTAATGGTGGCGACCTTGGCTGGTTCAAAGAAGGCGTTATGGTTCCTGAGTTTAACGATGCCTGCTTCAACGGCAAAAAAGGCGATATGCCCATTGTTGTTACTCAGTTTGGTGTTCACCTGATTGAGATAACCGACAGAAGCAAAGAAGCACGCAGGCTGAACATAGGCACTGTAGAGCGCCTGACCGAGCCAAGCGACAAAACCTTCCAGAACATTTATTCTAAAGCAAGCGATTTTTCTACTAAAAACCGCACGCTCGAAGCATTTGAAGCCGCAGCTACCGAAGCCGGTTACAATGTGCGCATTGCTGCCAACGTAAAACCAATGGAAAGTAAAGTGGCCGGATTAGAAAATCCCCGTGCACTTATTCAGTGGGCCTACAACACCGCTAAAAAAGGCGATGTATCCGATGTGTATGAAATAGGTAACAAATATGTAGTTGCTGTATTGGCCGAGAAATACGAGAAAGGTGTTAAACCGTTGGAGACCATTAAAGAAGAACTGGAAGCCGAAGTGCGTAAAGAAAAGAAGGCCGAACAGTTTATCAAAGAATTTGAAGCAGCCCTTGCCGGCAGCCCTGCAGCCGATGCTCTTGCCGCTAAAATGAACACAGCCGTTGAAACAGCACAAAACGTAGTATTCAGCGCAGGCTCTATACCCGGTATGGGTAAAGAACCCGAAGTGCTGGGCACCATTGCTGCGTTGAAAGCTGCCGCTGTTTCTAAACCCATCAAAGGTTTGTCGGGGGTGTATGTAGTGTATGTTGACAATGTAGTGGAAGCACCCGAAGTAACCGACCTGGCTCCGGTAAAAAAACAACTGGCACAAACCCTTTCTTCACGTGCCGATTACGAGGTGTACGAAGCATTGAAAGACAAAGCTGAGGTTAAAGACAACCGCGTGAAGTTTTATTAAGCGTTTGTCACCCTGAGCACGGCAAATGTCCTGTGGACATTTGAGCGAGTAAGTGCGAAAGCGAAGGGGTAATAAAAAAGAAAAGCCCCCCGCCTTAGGCGAGGGGCTTTTTGATTGCCAAAATGTCCGATTCCATCAAACTACCCTCTTTTTTATAACTCCCTCATTACTACCGTGATTAACCTCGCTTCAACTCGCGCAATCCCCGTTTCACTTCGTGACAAAGCCCGCTTCACCTGAAAAACACCTCGCTTCAGGTCAATAACACCTCGCTTCACGTTAAGAACACCTCGTTTCAACTAAAGAACACCTCGCTTCAGGTTATGAACACCTCGCTTCAAGTAACGAACACCTCGTTTCAAACAAAGAAATCCTCATTTCAACTCACGAACACCTCGCTTCAAGTCAGGAACACCTCCCTTCACTTCGCGAACACCCCGTTTAACTTCGCGAAAACCTCCCTTCACCTGACGCAATGACATGCGTTTCGCAAGAAACAGTCATCGTTTTCCGTGCAACGATATACGTTCCCAAAGAAACAGTCATCGTTCCGCAAGAAACAATATGCGTTCCAAAAGAAACAGTCATCACTTCCAAAGAAACACTCTTCGATCTGCAAGAAACAATCGTTGTCCCTCAGGAAATGATATGCGTTCTTTAAGAAACAATCATTGTCCCTAAAGAAATGATAGTTATACCGAGAGAAACATTCATTATTCAGCAAAAAATGAAATGCGATCCTAAAGAAACGCTCATCACTTCATAAAAATCAATCTGCTTTTCATTAACTTTGATGCGGTACAACTAACTGCCGTTTTCGCTGAACTAAAACATTGTACAAAGGTTAAACTATCAGGAATAATAAATGATGCTTTATCTGTCAGCAATTATCCTCTCCTTCTTTCTTGCTTTTGTCTTAATCACTAAAAATAACAAATCTCAGGGTGATTATATATTGGCTGCATGGCTGGGTATTATTGGATTTCATTTACTCAGCTTTTATATATTCTTTACAAACAGGTATATAGATTATCCTAACATTGCTGCGCTTGGCATGTCATTACCATTGAGCCACGGACCCTTTTTATATTTATATACTACCCGACAAACCTCCGCTACTCCGTTTAATAAAAAACAATTACTTCATTTTTTACCGCTTTTGCTGTCATACCTGCTGTTTGCAAAATTTTATTTTTTGCCGGTTGAGCAAAAAATTGAAGTTTTTAAACAAAAAGGGCAGGGTTATGAAACACAGTCATTCATTAATATATCTGCTATCTATCTTTCAGGGATAGTTTATATAGTTCTATCCCTTGTCAGGTTATTGAAGTATCGAAAAAACATAGTTCACCAATTCTCTAATACCGAAAAAATAAATTTTAACTGGCTGTTGTATTTAATACTCTGGATGGTGGTTATCTGGGTAGTGGTTTTATTTGTTCAAGGAGATAAATTTATATTCGGCTCAGTTGCATTTTTTGTTCTCTGGTTAGGCTATTTTGGCATAAAGCAGGTTCAGGTTTTTAGTCAAAAAACTCCTCCGCTCCTTATTGAACCTTCAGAAACTGTTAATACTAACCCAGTGGAAAACAGCTCTGGCAACGCTGAAAATGCCACAGAAAATAATTCCGTATCATCAACTGGAAATTCAGATGGTTCAAAATATCAAAAATCAACTCTTAGTGAACAGGAAGCAACCTTGATTCATGAACGGCTGAAGCAATTAATGGTAGAGGAAAAACCATTCAAAAATCCTGATTTAACACTTAATGAATTAGCTAAAAGCTTAGAAGTTCACCCAAATAGCCTGTCACAGGTCATTAACTCAAAAGAAAGAAAAAACTTTTATGAATTGATTAATGAATGGCGGGTAGAAGAATTCAGAAACCTTGTCACACAATCCTCTAATCAGCAATACACCTTGCTGGCAATATCCTTTGATTGCGGTTTTAATTCAAAGGCTTCTTTTAACAGGAATTTTAAAAAATATACCGGCCTTACTCCCCGTGATTACCTGAAAAAACAGGTAGTAATGCAATAGGCGAAGTATCATCGTTCTGCAAAAAGGTCTCATCGCTCATAATCTGCTGATATTCTGATTTTTAAACAGGCCTTGCAAACAGGTCTCATCCTACATGTTGAGGCGATTAAGGGAAGAGTTGTCCCCATTTTTGCGGCTCAATTTTAAACTTAAAAATAATGAAAACAAAAACAAAAATCTCAATGCTGGCATTATTTGCCTTACTGTTCATCTCTTGCACAAAAGAGAAATTAATTAATGAACCCGGAAATCTGGTTCCCCGGACTGTGGACCAGGACCCAAGCCTTCCATCCATAACGGTGAATGGGGCTATGCTTCATGCTGAGGCTTTTGGGCATCCCGATAGCACCCTGGTTATTTGCCTGCATGGCGGACCCGGAAGTGATTACCGTTACCTTATGAATTGCAAACAACTTGCGGATTATGGGTATCGTGTTGTGTTTTATGATCAAAGGGGTTCAGGCCTTTCACAAAGGTTTTCAAGAAACTCATACACATCCTTAGGTCTTGGCGCACTGGATGTTATGTATGATGAGCTGAGCGGAGTAATTGCCCATTACAGAACAAACTCAAATCAAAAAGTAATTCTGTTTGGAAAATCATGGGGCGGAATTTTAGCTACCGGGTATGCAGGTAAAAATCCAACCGCAATACAAGGTTTGATTGTTGCCGAACCGGGTGGTTTTAAATGGGATGACATTTTCGAATACAGAAAAGCATCGCGTGCATTCAATATGATGGAAGAACCCCTGAACAACAGCACTTACACAGACCAGTTTATTACAGGCGAAGAGGATGAGCATCAAATCCTGGATTATAAAATGGCTATGTCGGCAGGTGATAATCCTGTTACGGGAGAAATAATCTCAGAACCCAACAGCTATTGGAGAATGGGTGCGGTAATAATGGATGCATTTATAGAAATAGGTATGACACACGAACCTGATTTCTCTGAGGGCATCAGCAATTTTAATGTGCCTGTGCTTTTTTTCTACAGCGAACAAAACCAGGCATACCCTACCTCATGGGCTCAAAAAATAGCCAGCACTTATAATTCAGCAGAACTACATCAGGTTATGGGAGTTGGACATACAGGTATCATTATCGACAACAATGCATGGTCAGAAGTTACTCTGCCAAAAATGCTTAGCTACCTTGAATCAATTAATTAATTCACACACCTTTAAAAATAAAACAATCATGAAAACTTTAATTAAACATCTACTCTTAACAGCGCTAACGCTGTATATCTGTTCAGCAAATGCCCAAACCATTAACTGGGCAAGTTTAAAAGAGGAAAACAAACATATAGTTAACATCAATGCCGGAATGGAACATGGTGTTGTTTTCGGGCTGGGCTATGGCTATAAATTTAAAACCAAACTATTTCCCATTGTTGCTAATCTTGAATATTCTTTTCCTTCCGGTAATAAAATCGTTGACGATTTCAAAACTAAAATCGGAGTACAGGTAAGATGGATTGAATTTCATAATTTCCAATTCAGCACCAAAATACATTGTGTTTTCCGTAGGTATGAAAACAATTTTGTTCGCCTTGTTAATTTTGGAAGCGATTTTTCAGGCGCTGTTGGATATTATCGTCCCAAATGGTTTGTTGCCGGTGAAGTTGGTTTTGACAAAGCCATAATAACCCACTTCAAACATTCAGAAATGTATAAAGGACAATATTCGGGTGTTTTAGATGGTTGGTATGAGCCCGCAACCGGAGGAAACTTTTATTACGGTATGCAGGCAGGTTTTTCCTTCAAAAGGCACGACATTTATTTAAGAGCAGGAAAAATACTTACCCAGGATTTTAAAACTGCACCAACTATACCGTTCTATGGTCAGTTAGGGTATAATCTGAAAATTTGATATTCTATTCACTTACAACCAAAAGGCGTAATCCGGAAGGATTACGCCTTTTATTTTTAGAAAAGATAAATAATTTCTCTCAGTTGGTCTTAGTCTTTTTTAAGGCGCAGAATCCCACTACGCTTACTTTAACCGGCATCCTGCCGTGCTCCCTCCTTCATCCTCTGTGTAACAACTACCTCAACAACTGCATCCTATACGCATCCAGCTTAATAAACACAAACAGCAGCAGCGTAAAGGCCCACAGCGATGAACCCCCGTAGCTGAAAAACGGCAGCGGAATACCGATAACGGGTGCAAGCCCTATGGTCATGGCAATATTTACTGCAAAGTGAAAAAACAATACCGAGGCCACCCCGTAGCCATAGATGCGTGTAAAAGGAGACTTCTGCCGCTCGGCTACATAAATAATGCGCACCAGCAAAACCATAAACAACACAATCACTACAAAGGCTCCCATAAAACCCCATTCTTCGCCCACGGTGCAAAAAATAAAGTCGGTGCTTTGTTCGGGCACAAACTTGTATTTGGTTTGCGTACCGTTTAAAAAACCCTTGCCGCTGAAGCCTCCCGAGCCTATGGCTATTTTACTCTGGTTCACGTTGTAGCCCACACCCTTGGGGTCGTCTTCCTTGCCCAGCATAACGTTAATGCGGGTTTTCTGGTGTATCTCCAATACGTTGTCAACCACATACCCCACGCTGTAAGACATGCCCGAAAACACCACCGCGGTGCCCCCTACCAGCAGCGCATTTTTCCAGGTGCGTTTGCCCGCAATAAAAATAAGAAAGGCCAGCACCCCCACAATCCACATCATCGTTTTGGGGTCAAACAGCAGCGTAATAATAAACACCACCACCACCGCAACACCCGCCATCAAAAAGTTGCCCGACAGCCCCTCGCGATACAGCACAAACAAAAATGCCCCGTAAACCAGGGCCGAGCCCGTATCGTTCTGCATCAGAATAAGCACGGCAGGCACAGCTATAAAAGCGGCTGTAATCAGTTTGGTGCGCGTATCCTCAAACTTAATATTCATGGTACTTAAAAATTTGGCCACTACCAGCGCAGTGGCAAACTTGCCAAACTCGGCAGGCTGTATGCGAAAGCTGCCCACCTCAAACCACGATTTACTTCCCGAAACCTCGCGCCCGAAAACAAGAACCAGTATCAGCGTCAGTATCACCAGCCCGTAAACAGGGTAGGCCGAGATGGTAAAAAATTTGCCGTCAAGCAGCAGAATAATAGTGGCCATAAGCAGCGAAGTGCCTATCCATATCAGTTGCTTGCCATAGTTTTGCGAAGCATCAAGAATGCTTTTGTGCTCTTCGTTATACACCGCAGCATAAATATTTATCCAGCCCAGAAAAACCATTACCAGGTAAATGCCCACCATCACCCAATCTAAATTATCGAATATGGAACGTTGTTTTCTCATTGCTTGTCACCCTGTAAACCTTCAAGGTTTTTAAAACCTTGAAGGTTTCTTTTATCAATCTATCGGTGTTTCTTTTTTAATTTTCAGCTTCACATCTTCTTGCTTCGGCATCAGGTTCGCATTCAATATAAACTCCTCCACCAAAGGCCTTCTCAAACTATCGGTCAGGTATTTTTCAATCAATAAACTGGCAATAGGAGCGGCATACGTACCGCCTTTGCCCGAATTTTCAACAAACACCGCCAGCGCAATCTTAGGATTGTCTTTAGGCGCAAAGCATACAAACACCGAGTGATCCTCGCCATGCGGATTTTGTGCCGTCCCTGTTTTTCCGCAATACGGAATACCTTTCAGTTTCGAGCGGGCAGCCGTTCCGGCCTCTACCACCTGTTCCATGCCGTCAATCACAATCTGGAAATACTGGCTATCAATGGTAGTGTAATTGCGGGTGGTAAATTCGTTTTCAATCTTTTTGTTACCGATCTTCTTCACCAGATGCGGAGGATAATAAAAGCCCCGGTTGGCAAGAATGGCAACCAGATTAGCCAGTTGCAAAGGCGTAGTGCCCAGCTCCCCCTGTCCGATACTGAGCGAAACCACCGTTAGTGATTTCCAGCGGTTCTTGCCGTATATCTTGTCGTAATAATCGCCCGTGGGAATTAATCCTTTCAGCTCGCTCGGCAAATCGGTGTTAAACTTTTTCCCGAAACCAAAACTCATAACGTGCTTGCGCCAGATGTCGTAATTCTCGCGCACTGTTTTTTTGTTGTCAAGAATACTGCGAAACACCGTGCAGTAATAAGCGTTGCACGAGTGCTGCACCGATTGCATCAGATTAAGCGGTGAAGGGTGTTGATGGCAACCCACCCGAATAGGTCCGGCATGATATCCCATTCTGCAACCGATAGAAGTTTGCGGAAACACCACTTTTTCCTGTTGTCCTATCAGGTTGTTCACCAGTTTAAAAGTAGAGCCGGGCGGATACTGCGCCATCAGCGCGCGGTTAAACAGCGGCTTGGTTACATCTTTTGCCAGCAGTGCATAGTTCTCACTGCGCACCCGCCCAACCAGTAGATTAGGATCATACGTAGGGCTGGTGGCCAGCACAAGAATTTCGCCCGTTGATGGTTCAATAGCCACCACGCTTCCTATTTTGTTTTGCATCAATCGTTCAGCATAAGCCTGCAAATCCCGGTCAATCGTAGAAATCAGATCCAACCCCGAAACAGGCAGCTTGTCATATTCGCCATCTTTAAAGCTCCCCTTCGGCCGGTTGTAAACATCTACCATCATCACTTTATCGCCCTTCTCTCCGCGCAGATATTCTTCGTAATGTTTTTCAATGCCGCTCACTCCAATGTAGTCGCCCGATTTGTAATACTGGTTGTTCTTGGTCATGCGGTCGTCCACCTCACCCACATAACCTAGCAGGTGCGCAGCCACCCTGCTCGGGTACTTGCGCAACGTACGTGTCTGCGTAAAAAAACCTTTGTAGTGATGCAGCTTTTCCTGCAGCATCGCATAAAATTCAGACGAGAGTTGCTTCTCAAAAACCGAAGGCTTAAACTTTGAATACGCTTTTATCTTCTCCATCCGCTGCTTGAAATCTTCCACCGTTATGCCCAGCGTATTGCAGAAATCGAGTGTGTCTAAATCGGCTATCTGCTTGGGAATTACCATCAGGTCATAATACGCTTCGTTGTAAACAAGCAGTTTTCCGTTGCGGTCATATACCAATCCCCGCGCAGGATATTCCGTCATGTGGCGCAACACATTGTTTTCTGCCGAAAGCTTGTAGCTGTCGTCCATCACCTGCAAAAAAAACAAACGGATAAGAAAAATAATCGAGGTGACCACAATCACTCCACCGATAACAAGTTTCCGGTCGGAATAGCGTAAATCCATTAGCTCTTTTTAACCTGATTAAAGAGAAACTGTGTGATCACAACCAATCCCAGTGTAAACACAGAGCTCAGCAAAACGCGCAACAGCGTTGAGAAAAATGCCGAAAGCCTGAAGATCTCTAAATAAAAAAGCGCCAGATGATGCAGCACAATAAGAATACCGGCATAGGTAAGAAACCAAGGCACCCCAAACTTTTGAATAGTGAGTTTAGTGCCGCGGTCAAATCCCTCGCGGGGCGCAATCATGTTCAGTAAATAAGGGCGGCAAAAAGCCATGAATACACTTGCCGAAGCATGCATACCTGCAGTGTTTTCAAACAGGTCAACGCCTAAGCCTATTGCAAATGCAAGCAGCAGCAGCATCCATCCGGGCGTTTCAACCGGCAGCATCAGTATAAATAAAACGTAGAGGTAAGGATTAATAAAGCCACCCAGCTGCACGTTGTTAAGTATCAGCACCTGAAAGAAGATGAGAAAAACAAAACGTAACGCATTTCTTGTCAGCAGCTCAATCATTGTCCGGTTCTTCTTCTGATGCTTCTAATTGAAGTTGTTCGTTTTTAAGCAGATTGCCTACCACATAAACATTGGTAACACTGCGGAAATCGGTTCCGGGTTTTACCTTTATCGTGTAGAAGTTATCGCCTGCTTTCAGTTCAAACTCTTCAATCGTTCCGATTATAATGCCTTCAGGAAAAATAGTGGAGAACGAAGTGGTAACAACCGTATCGCCTTTGTGCAGCTTCACATGCGAAGGAATATCAACCAGATTTACCACCGAAGCATCGTTGCCGTTCCAAACCATCGAGCCGAAGTAATTATTGTTTTTTATCTGCGCACTTATTTTTGAGTTCACATGCAACATCGAAATCACTGTGCAGAAATTTTCCGAAACATTTTTCACAATCCCCACAACACCCAATGGAGTAATCACCGCCATGTCCTGTTCAACACCGTGCAGACTGCCACGGTTCAGCGTTAGGTAATTGTTGCGTTTATTCACAGATTTGTTTACCACCCGCGCAGCGCGGTAGTTATACTGCTGCCTGAAAACGGTATCATTAACATTAAACACCTGCACATCGTACTTGAAATACGAATTAGGATGATGCTTTTTCAGTTCCGCATTTTCTGCAGCAAGTATTTCGTTAGCCTGTTTCAGCGAAAAGTATTCGGTAATGTTGCTGTAAGCATTCAGAAAATTTCCGCTCACTCGGTTTGCAGAATTTATAAACCCTGCGCGCTGATAATTATTGTTCTGTATCAGCAGGTAAATGGCAAAACTTTGTAAAATAAGAAACAGAAAAACAAAATGATTGCGCCAGATGAATACAAATATGTTTCTCATTTTCTTAATCCCCTTTTGGCAGGGTGACTACCTCATCAGGAACGGGAACTTGTCAATGTTTTTAAGTGCAATACCGGTGCCGCGTGCAACTGCTCTCAACGGATCTTCTGCAATGTGAACAGGTAATCCTGTCTTGCGCGAAATACGCAAATCCAGTCCGCGCAACAACGCACCACCACCTGCTAAGTAAAGTCCTGTTCTGTAAATATCAGCCGAAAGTTCAGGCGGTGTTAACTCCAGTGCGTTCATTACCGCTGTTTCAATCTTGATGATTGATTTATCCAGCGCCTGTGCAATTTCCTGATAAGTAACTTTCACTTCTTTTGGTTTTCCGGTCATTAAATCCCGTCCGTGAACAGCTAAATCAGGCGGAGGATTTTCCAGTTCTGTTAATGCAGAACCAACTTCAATTTTAATTTTCTCTGCCGTACGTTCACCCACCAATACGTTGTGTTGTCTGCGGATGTAATCTTCAATATCGGCAGTTAAATCATCACCTGCGGTGCGGATAGAACGGTCGCAAACAATACCGCCCAGTGCAATAACCGCAATCTCGCTGGTTCCCCCACCAATGTCAATAATCATGTTTCCCATCGGTTCTTCCACATCAATCCCGATACCGATTGCAGCTGCCATAGGTTCCTGAATTAAGTAAACTTCTTTTCCTCCGGCATGTTCAGCCGAGTCACGAACCGCACGTTTCTCTACCTCGGTAATCCCTGACGGAATGCAAATAACCATTTTCAGCGAAGGCTGAAACAGTGAGCCTTTTCCCTGATTCACCATTTTAATCATTTCACGAATCATGTGTTCCGCAGCTTGGAAATCTGCAATCACACCATCGCGCAGAGGACGAATGGTTTTAATATTCTCGTGTGTTTTGCCATGCATCTGCATCGCTTTTTTACCAACGGCCATCACTTTTTCGGTACGCCTGTCTATTGCAACAATAGATGGTTCATCCACCACCACTTTATCGTTGTGAATAATCAGCGTGTTGGCGGTGCCAAGGTCAATTGCAATTTCCTGTGTTAAAAAATTAAAAAGTCCCATGAATTAGTTTGTTGAAATATTTTAGTGTTTAAAATGTCTTGTTCCTGTCATCACCATTGCCATTCCGTTGTTATTGCAATAGTCAATTGATTCCTGATCTTTTACCGAGCCTCCGGGTTGCAGCACTGCTGTAACTCCTGCGTTGTGTGCAATCTCCACACAATCAGGAAAGGGAAAAAATGCATCAGAGCCCATTACCGAACCCTTGAGGTCAAAACCAAATGAAGTTGCTTTTGCAATCGCCTGTCTCAGGGCATCAACGCGCGAAGTTTGCCCTACACCGCTTGCTAAAAGCTGTTTGTTTTTCGCCAAAACTATGGTGTTGCTCTTTGTGTGTTTCACAATCTTGTTGGCAAATTCCATATCGCTCAACTCATTTGCAGTTGGTGCTTTTACGGTTGCCGTTTTCATGTCGGCAATGGTTTCTGTTTTCAGGTCTTTATCTTGCTCTATCACTCCGTTCAGCAAGGTGCGGAATTGTTTTTTAGAAAACTCAACAGGCTTTTGTACCAGTATAATTCTGTTCTTTTTCTGTTTCAGAATTTCAAGTGCAGCAGCAGAATAAGCAGGCGCAATAATCACTTCAAAAAACAGGTTGTTAATTTCAGTTGCCGTTGCTTCATCCACTTCGCGGTTGGTAATAAGAATACCGCCAAATGCTGATACGGGGTCTGCTGCTAGTGCAGCTTTCCACGCATCGGTTAAGTTGGCTCTGCTCGCAATTCCGCAGGCGTTGTTGTGTTTTAAGATGGCGAAGGTTGGTTCTGTAAATTCTGCAATCAACGCAACTGCGGCATCAACATCCAGCAAGTTGTTATAAGATAATTCTTTTCCATGCAATTTGTCAAACAACTCTTCCATCTTTCCATAGAAAACGCCTTGCTGATGTGGATTTTCACCATAGCGCAATACTTGCGCCTGCGCAATGCTTTGCTTGAAAATATTCTTCTTCCCCTGATTGAAGTAATTGAAAATAGCACTGTCGTAGTTGGATGAAATGTGAAATGCATTCAACGCATGTTGCTTCCGCTCTTCCAATGTTGTGTAGCCGTTTTTTTCGTTCAGCAATTCAAGCAGTGCAGGATATTCATCACGTGAAGAGATAATCAGCACATCTTTAAAATTCTTGGCAGCTGCGCGGATAAGCGAGATGCCGCCAATGTCAATTTTCTCAATAATGTCTTGCTCCGCAGCACCTGAAGCTACCGTTGCTTCAAACGGATAAAGGTCAACAATCACTAGGTCAATCTCAGGTATTTCATATTCTTCTAATTGCAACAAATCAGATTGCAACTCACGTCTGCCAAGTATTCCGCCAAATATTTTCGGATGTAATGTTTTTACTCTTCCGCCAAGAATAGAGGGGTAGGAGGTAAGTTGCTCCACCGGAATAACAGCCCCGCCAAGGTCTTCAATGAATTTTTGTGTTCCTCCGGTTGAATAAATAGTCACACCAAGTTCACGCAGTTTTAAAATTATCGGTTCAAGATTATCCTTGTAGTAAACAGAAATCAGGGCGTTCTTAATCTTTTTCATTCGCTCAATTAATCAATTATCAAAAATAAAATTCGGGAAAATGCCGTTTTTCAGGCGTATCAAAAGTAGATATAATTCTACATTTAAAGCCTACATTTGTAAACGATTTTTAAAGAATTATTTTCAAGTTTTAAACACCCCAAGTTTTGAGGCTTTACCTTAAGTTAATAAACGAAAGCATTGTAATGGCAGTTGGAGCCTTGGTAGCAAATAAATTGCGCACCATACTTTCGTTGTTGGGAATCACCATCGGAATTCTTGCCATTATATCTGTTTTTACAATGGTTGACTCCATGGAAAAGCAGGTTCGTGGCAGCGTTGAGTCGTTGGGGGATGATGTTATATTTATTCAGAAATGGCCATGGACGTTCGGGCAGGGCTATCCCTGGTGGAAATACTGGCAACGTCCTGTTCCTACTATAAAGGAATTGCATGAAGTACAAAGCAGAACCAGAAGTGCAGAGGCGCTTGCCTTTATGGCTTATATGCAGAAAACGGTAGAGTATGGCAGCAGCAACCTTGAGAATGTAAGCATTGTCTGTGTTTCGCACGACTGGCAGAAAATTAAATCGTTTGAATTGAGGGAGGGCAGATACTTTACTCCTTTTGAATCAGCAGGCGGGAGAAACGTAGCCATCATAGGAAGTCAGGTAGCAGAGGGACTTTTCGGTGAAGCAAATCCGATTGGTAAAACCATAAAAACAATGGGCAGAAAGATTGATGTGATTGGGGTGTTTGATAAAGAAGGTGAAAGTCTTTTTGGTAATTCAACCGACAATCAGGTGGTAATTCCGGCAGTGTATGCCCGAACCTTGGTTGATTTGAGAAAGGAACGTTTTAATCCCATGATTCAGGTGAAAGGGAAAGAAGGTGTAAGTAACGAAGAACTGAAAGATGAACTGCGCGGAATCATGCGCTCGGTGCGGAAACAAAAACCGCTTGCTGATGATAATTTTGCCTTGAACGAAACCAGTTTACTCAGCAACAGCATGGAAGGTTTGTTTGATGTAATTAACGGTGCCGGCTGGATTATCGGGTTGTTCTCTATTCTGGTGGGAGGTTTTGGAATAGCGAACATTATGTTTGTTTCTGTAAAGGAACGAACACATATTATTGGTATACAAAAATCGCTGGGTGCAAAGAATTATTTCATCCTGTTACAATTTCTTTTTGAAGCAGTTTTCCTCTGCCTGATTGGGGGAGCGGCAGGTCTACTGATTGTGTTTTTCCTGAGTCTTGCAGGAAGCAATATTTTAGACTTAGACATTGCTTTGTCGCTTAAGAATGTCTTGCTCGGGCTTACCATTTCGGCAGGCATCGGGCTTGTTTCCGGGATTATTCCTGCATGGATAGCCTCACGCCTTGATCCGGTGGAAGCAATTCGTTCAAACGGTTAACTTTTGGTGTGGCTTACACGCGAAACGCTGTAAACACCGCGTCCTTCTGCAATAATATTTTCAGGGCTGTCGTGATAGGCAATCATTCGTGTGAAGATTACTTTGTTGCCGCTTTTTACAATGGTGCCTTCACAAATCAGGTCTTTTGCTAAACCGGGTGACAGGTAATCTACCCGTAAATCAATGGTGGAAAGTTTATCGTCATAATGTTTCAGCGTGGTAATTCCTGCTGCACCGCCAACGGCATCCATGGCAGTGGCAATAACACCTCCGTGAATGCTGCGTCTGCGCGGGTCGCCAATCAGTTCGGGTTTATAGGGTATGAGCAGGGAAGCAAAGTTTTCACGTACATCTATTAATTTAAAACCAATTACCTTGTGAAAGGGTATAAATTCTTCGATGATGTTCTGAAACAGTTCTTTCGGGGCTTCCATGTATATTTGTATGAATTAGGAGGCAAAACTACACTATTTGCAAGGATGAAAATCTTTAAAACACTTTTGTTTTTGATTGTTGCGGCAATGGTCTTTGCCTCCTGCAGCCGTCCATCGGGTTGTCCTTCTACATTTATTACCAAGACCAAAATCAGTCAGCGCGATGTAAAGACTTGGTTTGCTTTTAAGGAAAAGAAAAGCAGCAACTACCGCGAAAAAGAATTTTTTGCCATGCGCACCAATACCTATCGCACCAATGCAACCATGAAGAATTATTTTGCAACAACTGCAAAGAAAAGAAGTGCTGATACTGAGCGAAATTTTTTCGGAACATTTTCTAACAGCAAAAATAAATACCGCGATATGGATGCGTTTGCTTCTAAGCCCCGAAAAACCAGAGCGCAGCGTGAGGCCGATCATTTTTCATCGCCTTATCGCAAGCAAAACAGGGTTGGAAGTCAGGATTATTTTTCACTGAAGCGCACCTCCAACAAGAAGAGAGCAAGCTACAGCAGGGCAGAGGAGAACCCTTTTGCATCGCGTTCCAAACAAAAGCAATTTGTTCAGCGCGAGTATCAACCCGATTTGTTTGAGCCCAAAGTATTATGGTACAAAGGAAAGAAACGCGACAAGAATGCGCCTAAGGATTCGATGGGAAAGGAGGGTGAAAAAGAGGAATAGGCATGAGTGAATCAACAGTGTTATGTTTACAACTCAATAAAATGATTTTGTTTTAAAATTAATTTTTGGTTAACTTTAGGGTGATTTTAACGCATCAGTTATTAACCCTTAAAAATCAATTATTATGAAACTTCGGTCTCTGTTAATGTTTTTAGGAAGCCTTTTAGGCGCTTTGGGGGGAGTTCTTTATTGGTACACGTCTATATGTGGTTCTGGTAATTGTGAATTAGGTTCTACTCTTTTCTCCACATTATTGTACGGTGTATTTATCGGAATTTTCTTGGCTGATTTATTAAGTCAGGGAATTATCAAGCAGGTAAATTAGCAGATTGTTAATTATTTGTATTTTTATACTTCATTTATTAAGCAGCAAAACTTAAATGAAACTAAAGTCTGTTTTCATGTTTCTCGGATGTCTCTTAGGTGGGGTAGGAGGTTTTGGTTATTGGTACGGTAACACTTGCGTTTCCGGTGATTGTGAAACAGGCTCAAACCTCTTTTCAGTTGTTTTATACGGGGTTTTTATTGGATTATTTGTTGCTGATTTTATAAGTCAGGGTTTTTCCAAGAAAGAAGCCTGATCTTTTATTCCTGTCCTACAGGTTCTGCTTCTACCCAGTCGCCATGCTGGCGGATGAGGTCTATCAGTTCGTCTAACGCATTTTCGGAAGCAACATTTCGTTTTACTACTTCTTTGCCTTTGTAAAGTGTTATTTTCCCCACTCCTGTACCAACGTAACCGTAATCAGCATCGGCCATTTCGCCCGGACCGTTTACAATGCAGCCCATGATGCCGATTTTTATTCCTTTAAGATGACTGGTGCGGTTTCGGATTTTAGCTGTTGTTTCCTGTAAATCAAATAATGTGCGGCCGCAGGAGGGGCAGGAGATGTATTCTGTTTTAGATATACGAGTGCGCGCAGCCTGCAGAATTCCGAAGGCGGTTGCGTTGATAGTTTTGGAAGCAATACCATTGGCTTCAATCAATATTCCATCGCCTAAGCCGTCAATTAATAATGCGCCTGTATCGGTGGAGGCATGAAGTTGAAAACGGTTTTCGTCTACCTTGGAGTATGTTCTTTTTATAATGACAGGTGCTTGGCAATTGCTGTTCATCAATGCTGCAAACATGCTGCGCTGTTCTGCCATGCCGTGTTCGTTAGCTGTTGTTATAATAAGGACAGCAGTTGTGTCAGTTTTTAGTTTTTCAATAAAGGCAGGAGAAAGTTGAGCGATGGTTGCTGAAACGAAATTGAGTACAGAAGATTTTTCTTTTGCAGAAAGGTATTCTTTATTGGTAAGCAGCGGATATCTTCTCTCTTCTGTTTTGTGATTAATCCATGTAGTGTAATCATAGATAATTCCAAGGGTTCCGGGAGTTTTGAAATTAACGGGAGTGTTTCCTGTATAGATGTAATCACAGGCCTGGTCGGCAATATTCCATTTATCAAGGGTTGCAGCATAATTATAGCCAAGGCTGAAGAAGTTTGCGGGTGTAATCTCTTGCTTGTTGTTTAATGAAGCAATAACAACAGGTACTTTATGTCCTCCTATATTCAGCACTTCGCGGGTACTTCTTCTGCTATGTTCGTAAGGATTTACCGGATAGTTTTCAATGGCAGGAATGGAAGTTTGCTTTTCTGCTCTTGTGTTGTAGCGTTCTACTAATGCTTTGGCAACAGGTATTTCAAACTCGGGGTCTTCGGTAAGCGAAACACGTACTGTGTCACCAATACCGTCTTCCAGTAATGTTCCTATACCCACTGCTGATTTTATGCGGCCGTCTTCGCCTTCGCCTGCTTCGGTTACGCCAAGGTGAAGGGGATAATTCATTCCTTCTTCGTGCATTTTTTTAATAAGGAGGCGGTAGGCTTGCACCATTATCAGGGTGTTGCTGGCTTTCATGGAAAGAACGATTTCGCGGAAATCATTTTCTTCGCAGATGCGCACAAACTCTAATGCTGATTCAACCATGCCCAGCGGGGTATCGCCATAACGGCTCATAATCCTGTCACTAAGCGAACCGTGGTTGGTGCCTATGCGCATGGCGGTGCCGTGTTCTTTGCAGATTTTTACCAAAGGGGTGAAGCGTTCGCGGATGCGTTCCAGCTCGGCTTCGTAGCTCAGGTCGGTATATTCTATATTCTCGAACTTTTTGCGATCGGCATAGTTGCCGGGGTTTACGCGCACTTTTTCTACTATGCGGGCAGCTACTTCGGCTGCATTTGGGGTAAAATGTATATCGGCAACCAACGGGGTAGTGTAGCCACGCTTGCGCAATTCGTTTTTTATGTTGAGCAGGTTTTCGGCTTCTTTAATACTGGGTGCGGTAATGCGAACGAGCTGACAACCGGCTTCAATCATGCGGATGCTTTGTTCCACCGTTTTGAGGGTGTCCATGGTATCGGTGGTGGTCATGCTTTGAACCACAATGGGGTTGCCGCCACCTATTAATACGTTGCCCACTTTTACTGCACGGGTTTGATAGCGTGAGTAGGAAGTGAGGCTGTTGCAATAAAGGGCAGGTTGGGCGGACATGTATAAAATTTGCAGCAAAAGTATTTAAAAAAATCTGCCCCAACTGCTGCATAAATATTAATAGGGCAACAAATCTTTATTGCCAGAACGGTGTAACAAGTATCTAAAACAAACACAACCGGATATTTTGACAGAAAAGGTTATTTTAATGTTGATAAAATCTGTCAGAAAGGCATTGCAAACTTTTACATATAGGTTCTGAACATTCCGGAAGCACCTGCAAACTTTTACATATGGGTTCTGAAGAATGGGAGCATACATGATAGCTTGGGAGTTAAACCAAACAGATTAAAAAACAAAGGCCCGCATCACTGCGGGCCTTTGTTTTTGTTGTGAAAGAAGCTGATTTATTTCTCTTCCTTAGTAGGTACTTCCACCGGACTTTCGGCAGGAGTTTCCTGATGGCGGATTTTTGCAAAACGGGCACCAATCATTACTTCATGGCTTCCGTTGCTGTAGTTGCGCAGGCTTGAAGTATTAAAGTCATAGGCATAACCCAGAATAACGTTTTTGCCGATGTTGAAACCTGCCATAACCGAAACGGCATCGTTGATACGGAAGGTGCTACCTGCCCAAACCACATCGTTGTAACCGATTTTCAAACCAATATCAAACTGCGGAGGAACGGGAGTAACGTATTTGAATAACAATGAAGGCTGCACGGTCCATTTTTCACCCAGGTGAAAGGTGTAACCTGCCTGAACTAATAAGTGGCGGGCCAGACGGCTTTGTGAATCGGCTACGTTATCAAAAAAGTTGAGCTTGTTGCCAATCAGTTGCGGAGCAGAAATTCCGAAATAGAAATTCTCTGTATAGAGGTAGGTTCCGAATGTTGCATCGGGAACAATAACACTCATCACGCCATTACTCATTGCCGGATCGTTTTCATCTTTCAGCGTAACTTTTGATCCGTCAATTTTAAACTGCATGACTCCAAAACCTAAACCGAATGAAAGTTTCAGCTTTTGTGAAAGTTTTACATGATAAGCATAGGAGAGATATGCACCCGTGCGGCTGGTTGGTCCGGTAACATCGCTGTAAACCGAGCCTCCGAAGCCCATGCTCTTTTTGCGGTGTGGCCCATGCACACTCAGAATATAGGTGCGCGGAGCATCGGTAACCCCCACCCATTGGTAGCGGTTGTTTGATTTCACATCGTAGTAATCATAAATACCCGAAACCGCGGGGTTAAGGATATAATCGTTCAGCATGTACTGAGCATACTGCGGCACCTGCTGGGCTTTAAGGCTTGAAACAGTGCAAACAATTACTGTAAGAAGGGTGTATAGTTTTTTCATAGTTCTGGTGTTTTATTGTTTTTTACCACTAAGAGCACTAAGCTCACTAAGTAATTCTAAGTGTTCTGAGTGCACTTAGTAGTTAATTTATTTTTATCTCGCTATTGTTATAGGTCCGGTATAAGGTTCTGTTTGTCCATCATGCAGGTCTATCACATAATAGTATGTTCCCACAGGAAGATCGTTGCCTTTGTATTTTCCATCCCACGGTGTTCCGTATCCTTTTGAGTAGAACAACTCCTGACCCCAGCGGTTGTAAACCATTACCACTGCCTCAGGGAAGTTATTGATAAAGTCAATAATCCAGGTGTCGTTTATTCCGTCATTGTTTGGCGTAATACCATCAGGGAATTCAATACCCGGTGAAACATCAATGGTTAATGAGTCGGTTGCAGAACATCCGTTTTCATCAGTACCTGTTACATAATAAATAGTAGTATTAGAAGGTGATGCAACCGGGTTGTAGATGTTTGCATTGTCCAGACCATCGCTTGGCGACCATAAATAGGTTCCATTGGTTCCCGCACCCGAAGCTTCTAACTGAACCGTAGTTCCCGAAAGAATTTCGGCACCCGCACCTGCATCAATTACAGGCAGCGGATTAACGGTGATAGTGATGGTATCGTAATCCACGCAACTGAAGTTGGTAACCTGCACTACATAAGTTGTAGTAGTGGTAATGGTTGCAATCGGGTTGTCAATGTTATTGTAGTTTAAACCCGAAGCAGGAGTCCATAAGTAACCGCTTCCGCCTGTTGCCTGAAGCTGCACCTGTTCACCAATACAAATTGTAACGTCTGCACCGGCATTGGCATCAATTACTATCTGCTCAATAACTGTTACAGCAAGAGTTACCTGACAGCCTGTGTTATCGGTAATCGTTACGGTATAAACACCCGGAAGCAGGTTGCTGATGTCTTCCGTTGTTGCTCCGTTAGACCAATCAAAACTGTAACCCGGTATGCCACCTGATACAGTCAGATCAATAGCACCGTTATCTGTATTGGTACAGGTTGGTGCAGTTACCGAAGCAGAAGCCAGCAGAATTGGCGGCTCATCAATTGTAACTGTTGCTTGGCTTGTACAACCGTTGGCATCGGTTACAGTAACAGTATAAGTTCCTGCACAAAGACCTGTTGCAGTTTCAGTAGTCTGTCCGCCCGGAACCCACAGGTAAGCATAAGGTGTAGTTCCGCCTTGAGGAACAACAGTAGCAGTTCCGTTACAGGTTCCTCCGCAACTTGCATCTACACCTGTAGCAGAAGTAGTAAGCAATGCAGGTTCGGTAATAGTTACAGTTGAAGTTGAAACGCAGTTGGCTGCATCCGTAACAGTAACGGTATAAGTGCCCGGGCAAAGATTAGTTGCCATTGCACCTGATTGGCCGTTATCCCATGAGAAGGTGTAAGGAGCAACACCACCTGTTGCAATTGCAGTTGCTGTTCCATCGCACTCGCCAAAGCAGCTTACGTTCTGAACCAGAGGAATGGCAGTTGCCAATGCATTCTGGTCGCTGATGGTAATGGTTGCAGTAGTTGTACAACCGATAGCATCGGTTACCAATACATTGTACGTTCCTATGCAAAGATTAATCGCAATGCTGTCGGTTTGGTTGTTAGAGTCGTCCCACTGATAATTGTATGGTGGCACACCGCCATTTACCGTAACTTCAGCAAAAGCATCGCAGTTCCCAGCGCAAAGAATTTCACTGAAATTATCTATTGATGAGCTAAGAACCGGTGGTTCAAGAATGATAACGTTTACTGAAATGGTACAACCATTTGTATCAGTTACCAACACCGAATAAGTACCTGCACAAAGACCAACAGCAGTTTGTGTGGTTTGTCCGTCACTCCATAAAATATCGTAAGGAGGAGTTCCGCCACCTATGTTGGCAGTAGCAGTTCCGTCACACACACCACCGCAGCTTGCGTTGGTTGAGGTCGGGAACAGAGTAAGAATTGGCGGTTCGGTGATGATAACAGTGTCGGTAGTTACGCAACCGTTGTCATCAGTCAGTTCAACTACATAAGTACCTGCACAAAGGTTTGTTGCAGTAGCAGTAGTTTGTCCTGAAGGCGACCACAGATAAGAATAGTTTGGTGTTCCGCCTCCTGCAGTTGCAGTAGCAGAAGCATCGCAAAGACCACCGCAGCTTACGTTGTTGTTTACTATTGCATCAACAGTAAGCAGTGTAGGCTCGGTAACAGTTGCTGAGTCGGTTCCGGTACAACCATTAGCATCGGTTACAACCAACACATACGTTCCCGGACAAAGACTATCTACAAAATTTCCGGTTTCGGTGTTTGGTGTGTTTGTCCATGCATAAGTATAAGGACCTGTTCCGCCCGAAGGAGTTCCAGTAATATCAGCATTGCAGAAACCAAAGCAGGTTACATCATTTGTTGCAAATGCAATGGTGATTGCAGCCGGCTCAGTAACGTTTATAGTAGCAGATCTTACACAACCTAATGAGTCAGTAACTGAAACCGTATAAATACCTGCGCATAAAGCGGTAGCAGTATCACCTGTTTGTGAACTTGGGTTCCAAGAATAAGTATAACCAGTAACTAATGAAGGTGTACCACCTGTAGCAACTACCCAGGCCGATGCATCGCAAACTCCGTTGCAGCTTGCAGGCAACATGTCGGTTGAAAGAATAATGTCGGTTGGTTCACCAATGGTTACTGAAATAGTTTCCAAACATCCGTTGTCATCGGTAATATCAACAGTGTAAGTTCCGGCACAAAGACCTGTTGCGGTCTGTGTGGTTTGTCCGTCACTCCACAAATAATTGTAGCCCGGTGTCCCGCCAGAAGCAGTTACGGTAGCTGTTCCATCACACGCACCAAAGCAAAGAGCGTCTGTCCATGCAATGGAAAGAACAAGCGGTGTTGGTTCAGTAATATCAGCATCTGTAGTATCGGTTGCAAAGCAACCATTAGCATCGGTAACATCCACATAGTATTCGCCAGGGCATAATCCTGTTGCAGTTTGTGTGGTTTGTCCGTTGTTCCACAAATAGGTGAAAGGGCCTGTTCCACCACCTACGTTTGCAGTAGCCGTTCCGTCACATGCGCTGTTACAAAGAACATCTGTTGTTGAAACGTTTACAGTAAGCAGTTGAGGTTCGGTAATGGTTACCACTGCAGAAGCCAGACAGTTGTTTGCATCTGTAATGGTGATAATGTATTGTCCCGCACAAAGTCCTGTAACAGTATCATTGGTTGAATTGGTAATATCGTTCCACTGATAAGTGAACGGAGGAACACCACCACTTACAGAAACACTTGCCGAAGCATCGCATAATCCGAAGCAGCTTACATTTACCTGAGCAGTTGTAAGTGTTAATCCGTTAGGTGCAGAAAGCGTTACGGTATTCTGAACCGAGCAACCGTTGGCATCGGTAACAGTTACAGTATAAGTCTGCGCGCAAAGACCTGTTGCGGTATCGTTGGTTGTTCCCGGAATATCATTCCACAGATAAGTGTAAGGACCAACTCCGCCTGAAGCAACTACTGTTGCCTGACCGTCACAGGTTCCGCTGCAAGACAAATCAATAACATTGGTGAAAGAAGTAGTTAATGGTGTAGGTTCGTTGATAGTTACAGTAGCCAACACAATACAACCATTGGCATCGGTAACAGTTGCCGTATACGTTCCGGCACATAAACCTGTTGCTGTTTGTGTAGTTTGTATCGGGGTAGTGTTCCATGAATACGTGTATCCGGGAGTTCCACCAGCAGGTGTAACTGTAGCAGTTCCGTTGCAGTTTCCGTTGCAATCAACATCGGTTCCCGATGCTGTTGCTGTTAAACCTGTAGGGTCTGTTATGGTAGCACTTGCAGTTTGTGAGCAACCACCTGCATCCGTAACGGTTACATTGTAAACACCTGCACAAAGACCTGAAGCATTAAAAGTAGAGCTCACATTTGGTGACCATGAATAGGAGTAAGGCAGTGTTCCGCCCGAAGGAATAACATCAATTGTTCCATTGCATGAACCTGAGCAGCTGCTGTTTTGCACCACTAAGAAGCTAAGAGCAACAGGTGCTGGTTCTGAAATGGTGATTAAGTCAGTTGCTACACATCCGTTGGCATCCGTAACCTGAACAGAGTAAGTTCCTGCACACAGGTTGGTGATGGTAGCAGTAGTTCCTCCGTTACTCCAGAGGTACGTGAAAGGAGCTGTTCCGAGTGTAACCGTTACAGTTGCTGTTCCGTCACAAACACCACTGCAACTTGCATCTGTGCCTGAAAGCACAATGCTTGAAGCAGGAACATTGTTTACAGGAATTACAACCGATTCGGTACAACCGTTGGCATCGGTAACATCAACTGTATAAACACCGGCACATAATGCGGTGATTGAGTTTGTTGTTTGTCCGCCACCCCACAAGTAGGTGTATGGAGCTAAACCACCCGAAGGTGAAAGTGCAATACTTCCGTTACACAAACCGCAGTCAGCAGTTACAACTGTTTCGTTTGCCTGAATTTGTGCAGGCTCTGAAATAGTAACAGGCTGTGTTAATACGCAGTTGTTGGTATCTGAAATCTGAACGTTATAAGTTCCGCTACACAAACCTGAAACGCTGTTGGTGGTTTGTCCTCCCGGTATCCATAAGAAGGTATAAGGGGCACCTCCCCCAACAGGTGTAATAGTAGCAGATCCATCACAAACTCCGAAGCAACTTGCATCAGTAGTTGTTACGTTAGCACTGGCTGGTCCGCCAAGGTTGCTGATAGGTATTGCAAAACTTCCAACACATCCATTTGCATCTGTTACAAATACAGGATAAACACCTGCACAAAGATTGGTTGCTGTTGCAGTGGTTGCGCCTGTTCCCCACAAGTAGGTATAAGGTGCAGTTCCGCCAGAAGGTGTTATGGTAGCGGTTGCATCGCACAATCCGCAGGTTGCAGGAGTTGAGTTAGTGCTAATGGTAATAACTGAAGGTTCTATAATAGTAGCTGATGTTGTAGTCGTACAATTGTTATTATCGGTAACAGTAACAGTATATGTTCCGCCTGAAAGATTGCTGATGTCTTGTGTGGTTTGTCCGTTGCTCCAGAGGTAGGTATAAGGAGCAGTTCCACCGGCAACACTCAGGTCGATTGAACCATCGGTATTTCCGTTACAAGAAATATTATCGGCTATTGCATTCAGAACTATGATAGAAGGTTCAGGAACGGAGATGTTAATTGTTTCCTGGCATCCGTTGGCGTCTGTAACTGTTACAGGATAATTTCCGGCACATACATTTGTAATCGAAGAAGTGGTTTCACCGCCAGGTGTCCACAGATAAGTGTAAGGCCCGGTTCCTCCTGATACAGAAACGCTTGCCGAAGCATCACACACTCCGTTGCAGCTTGCAGCGGTTGTACTTGGTGTGATTACTATAGGAGCGGGTTCGCTTAAATTGATAACAAGTGTTTCCTGACATCCGTTTGCATCTGTTACTGTAACCGTATAACTTCCTGCGCACAGGTTAGAAATGGTTGGTGTTGTTTGTCCGTTGCTCCAGAGGTAAGTGTATGGCGCTGTTCCTCCTGAAGGGTTGGCAGTTATACTTCCGTCACAAACTCCGTTACAGGTTGGGTCGATTGAGGTGACATTAATTACAATAGCTGTAGCATTGTTTACGGTTACTGTTTCAATAGTTGAGCATCCGTTAGCATCGGTAACAGTAACGCTGTAAACTCCTGCACACAGGTTGGTAGCTGTTTGTGTTGTTTGAACAGGAACAGTATTCCATGCATAAATATAAGCAGGAGTTCCGCCCGCTGGAGTTACCGTTGCAGTTCCGTTGCAGATTCCGGTGCAGGTAGCAGGTGTGCTGCTGGTAGTAGCAGTAACAGTAAGCGGCTGAGCAATTACAACAGTAGCGGTATCGTCACAACCATTAGCATCGGTAACCACTACCTGATAAGTTCCGGCACACTGATTAGTAATGCTGATAGTAGTTTGTAATCCGGGCAACCATTGATAAGTATAAGAAGCTGTTCCTCCAACTTGCGATGCAGTTGCGCTTCCGTCACATATTCCCTGACAGGTTGCAGGTGATTGAGTAGCTGAAGCAATTAAATCTGCAGGTTGGCTGATGGTAACACTTGACTGAGCAGTGCAACCATTTGCATCCGTTACTGTAACGGTGAAAACGCCTGAGCAAAGTCCGGTTGCTGTTTGTGTGGTTTGTCCGCCCGGCCATGCGTAAGTGTAAGGTGCCGTTCCGCCACTTGCAGTAACGGTAGCACTACCGTTGCAAAGTCCAAAGCAGGTTACGTTAAAACTTGAAGTAATGCTTGCAGTAAGCGTAGAGGCCGGTTGGGTAATT
The DNA here is from genome assembly GCA_050186075.1 of Bacteroidia bacterium. Classification (GTDB taxonomy): domain Bacteria; phylum Bacteroidota; class Bacteroidia; order SXHM01; family SXHM01; genus SXHM01. Next base: position 40,271 of record JBFWYU010000016.1, on the reverse strand, counting down.
ACAATATTATTAATAGAAGTGGTACAGCCGTTTGCATCTGTTATAACAACAGAATACGTTCCCGGAGCAAGAGCTGTGCGGTCTTGTGTGGTTTGTCCGCTTGGTGTCCATAAATAAGTATAAGGCCCCGTTCCGCCTGCTACAGTTACGTCAATTGTTCCGTTGGCAGCGCCAAAGCAGGTAACATTGGTATGTGTTTCTGATGCTGATAAAACGGCAGGTTCTGTAATAGTTACAGGCAGGTTAGCGGTACAGCCGTTAACGTCTGTTACGGTTACGGTGTATGTTCCCGGAGCAAGTCCTGTGAGGTCTTGTGTTGTTTGTCCGCCTGTAGCCCATAGATAAGCATAAGGTGCTGTGCCACCTGAAATGGTGATGTCAATGCTTCCATTGTTGGCTCCGTTACAGGTAACATTTACATGTGTTTCGGTAATTACGATAGCCGTTGGTTGAGAAACTGTATAGGAATAAACTCCGCCACAACCATTGGCATCAGAGAAAGTAAGAATATAAGTTCCTGCTGCAAGTCCGGCAAGGTCTTGTGTTGTTGCTCCGTTAGACCAAGAGTATGTATAGGTTGGAGTACCTCCGCTAACAGTAAGGTCAATAGAACCGGTTCCGCTGCCATTGCAGGGTATATTGATAATATTGGCTGAAAGGATGATAGGTGTAGGTTCGGTAACTGTATAGATTGCAAAGGATGTGCAACCTGTGGTTATATCGGTAACACTAACTGAATAAGAACCTGCCGGGATAGTTGATAGATCCTGAGTAGTTGCTCCGTTGCTCCATACATAGGTATAGTTTCCTGAACCGGCTGCAACTGTTAAGTTGATGGCTCCGGTTGTTCCTCCTGCGCAATTGATATTAGTGATTGCTACAGAAAGAGTGAATGCAGCTGTTTCGCTAACTGTAAAAGATGAATTGGCGGTGCAACCGTTTGCATCGGTAACTGTTACGTTATAGATAGCTCCCGGCAAACTGCTGATGTCTTGTGTGGTTGCTCCGTTTGTCCACAGGTAAGTATATGGACCGGTTCCGCCAGATACGGTGAGGTCAATTGCACCTGTGCTTGAGCTGCAGCTCGAGTTGGTGGTGCTTGCTGTAAGTGTCATGCTGCTGCCTGCAGTAACCACAAAACTTGAAATTCCTGAACAGCCCGATACAGCATCGGTAACGGTTACATTATAAGTTCCGGGAGCAAGTCCGGTGCGGTCTTGTGTTGTTTGTCCGCTGGGAGCCCATGAGTAAGTATAAGTTCCTGAACCACCCGAAATGGTAATATCAATGGCTCCGTTGCTGGCAGAACAATCAGTAGCAGGAGTTACCACTCCTGAAACAGAAGGAGCGCCTGTTTCTGAAACATTGATAGCCTGCACCTGAGTGCAACCAAGTGTTAAATCGGTAACCGTTACGGTATATGTTCCGGGTGCAAGCCCGCTTATATCCTGTGTAGTTGCGCCACCTGTCCATGAGTATGTATAATTTCCTGAGCCTCCTGATATGCTGATGTCAATAGAACCGGTATTGGCGTTGCATTGTGAGTTTACTACACTTACAATGTTTACAGTAAGGTTTGAAATTTCGGTGATAGTAACATTGAGGTTGGATGTACATCCGTTTGCATCAGTAACTGTAACTGAATAAAAACCTGCTGCCAAGCCATTAATGTCTTGTGTAGTTGCTCCGTTGCTCCAGCCGTAGGTGTAAGGTGCTCCTCCACCCGATACGCTCAGGTTTACAGAACCATTTGTTCCTCCGTTGCAGCTTACGTTTACATGTGTTTCGGTTAAAACGATAGCTGCCGGTTGGGTAACGGTAAATCCTGCACCGGCTGTACAACCGTTAGCATCGGTAACCACTACTGAATTTACTCCGACACTTAATCCACTGATGTCTTGAGTTGTTTGTCCACCGGGTGACCATAAATAAGTGTAGGGTGGGGTAGCACCTCCAAGTGTAAGGTCAATACTTCCGTTAGAACCTCCGTTGCAGCTTACATGTGTAATATCTGCAAAGCCGTTGAAGTTGGTTGGCTGGGTAATGGTGAATGAAAGGAATGATGAACATCCTGTTACAGCATCGGTAACCGAAACCGTGTAGGTGTTGGGTGAAAGACTGCTGATATCCTGTATTGTTGCTCCGTTGCTCCATGAGTAAGTGTAGCTTCCTGAGCCGCCTGATACGGTAAGGTTAACGCTTCCGTTGGCCTGACCTGCGCAGGTAACATCGGTTTCAACAAATGTTACGGTAATACCGTTTGATCCGCTTACAGGGAATACACTGTTGGATGTGCAACCAATGGCATCAGTAACAGTAACTGAATATACTCCTCCTCCAATGCTGCTGATATCCTGCGTTGTTGCTCCGTTGCTCCATAAATAGGTATAAGGACCTGTTCCGCCCGATACAGTTAAATCAACTGCTCCCGTGTTGGTGCTGCAATCGGAGTTGGTAACTGCGCCTGAAAGTGAAAGGGGATTATTGTTTGCCACTGCAAATGTTCCGATGGCAACGCAACCTGTTGTGTTATCGGTTACAGTTATAGTGTAGCTTCCTACGGCAAGGTTGGTGCGGTCTTGTGTAATTTGTCCGCTTGGCGACCATAAGTAAGAGTAGCTGCCTGAACCACCTGTTACAGTAACGTCAATTGCTCCATCGGTTGAGGTGCAATTAGAGGCATTGGTAACTGTTCCTGAAACGTTAGGGTTTCCGGTGCTTTGTACATTGTTGCCCAATGTTGCTGTGCAACCAAATGTTACATCGGTAACAGTTACAGTGTGTACGGCTGCTCCCAAATTGCTGATGTCTTCGGTGGTAGCTCCTGTTGGTGTCCATAAATAGGTATAGTTTCCTGAGCCACCCGAAACGGTAACGTTTACTGCTCCGTCATTTACTCCGCAGGTTGCATCGGTAATTAAGGATGATACGCTGAGGTTAGAGAGTTGGGTAATCGTAACGCTTTCGGTAGTAGTACATCCGTTGGCATCGGTTACGGTAACCGAATAAAATCCGGGAGCTAATCCTGATAAGTCTTGTGTTGTTGCGCCTGTGTTCCATACATACGTATAAGGACTTGTTCCGCCTGCAACCGATAAATTGATAGAACCGGTGTTGGAGCCTGCGCAGTTTACGTTTACATGGGTTTCGGAACTGGTAAGAATGGTGGGTTCTGTTACAACCAGATTGGGAACGTTGAGTGTACAACCGTTGTCATCGGTAATTAATACAGAAAATGTTCCTGCATCAAGTCCTGTAATATCCTGTGTTGTTTCACCGCCTGGCGACCATAAATAGTCGTAAGGCGCTGTTCCGCCACTTACTGTTAAATCAATTTCTCCGTTGCTTTGTCCGTTGCAGAGTACATTGGTAATGGCGGTGCTCTGGCTCATGCCGGCAGGTTGGGTAACGGTAATGCTGTTGCTGGTTGTACATCCGTTGGCATCGGTAACTACTACGCTGTGAAGTCCTGCTGAAAGGCCTGTAGCCGTTTGTGTGGTTTGGTTGCCTGCTGATGCTGACCATAAGTAGGTATAGCCAGGTGTTCCGCCAGAGGGTGTTACAGTTGCTGTTCCATTTGCGCCTCCGTTGCAACTAACGGGTGTAAATGACATAGTGCTTGAAACCCCTGCAGCCGGTTGGGTAATAGTTATGGTTGTTGAAATTTGAGTTGGTGAACAACCGCTGTTGTCTGATTCAAATACCACAATGTAGTTTCCTGCCGGTAAACCGGTAAAGGTGTGGGTTAATGAGTTTGAGGTAAAGGTCAGGAAAATGGAAGGTACCTGTACCACACCAAAGTCGTAAGGCGCTACACCTCCGGCACCTACTATGGTAATACTTCCGTCACTGCCTCCAAAGCAGGTAACCGGTGTCATGGTTACAGAAGTAAAGCTCAAGGGACATTGTGCTTGTGCTGTGTTAGTTGAGAAGGTGGTGAGGAATACTGCAAGCAACAGGGTTGCGCTTTTCAAAATAGTATTCATAGGGCGTATAGATTTTTCCATATTGTTACGGGTTGGAACGGGTGTAAATTCAGGATAAAAATACATCTTTCCTGATATAAGCAAAATTATCAGTCAGGTTTATTTTTGAACGAAGGTTTAACGTATGTAAAATAAAAGAGTTGTTGTTTGTCGAAATTTCTTTTTCCCTTGCAAGTAAAGGGTTTTACGATGGTTCCACTTAAAAAAGTAAAAACACCTAAACGAAGGTTACTAACAATTTGTCGGGTTAAAATGAAATGAAGCAGCAGGTAAATTACTCTACGAGCTTACCTTCTGTCAGTTTGCGTTCTAACAACTCTGAGCCACCACCTGCAACCTTAGCTTTGTTCCAGTATTCTTTGGATTTTTCTTTTTCGCCTAATTGCCAGAGCACATCACCATAGTGTTCGTATTCTACGCCACTTGGTTTTTCACTTGACTTCAGGGCTTTGCCAATCCACATTTCGGCTTCTTTAAACTTACCTTGCTGATACATTATCCAGCCATACGTATCTTCAAACGATGCGTTGTTAGGTTCTAGCTCGTTTGATTTTCTTGACATTTCTTCGGCCTTTTCCATATTCTCTTTGCGCAGCGAAAGGTAATAGGCGTAGTTATTCAGCACAGTTGCGTTGGCAGGGTCAATTTCCAATGCTTTTTCATAAGCGGCATCGCTCTCTTTGTATTTTTTATCAAAGTTGTAGGCATCGCCCAGTGATGTATAAAATTGCCCGGAAAGTTGTTTGTCTTTTTTTGCATATACCACTCCCGAGTTTAATATGGAAATGGCATCATCGTAGTTTTTCAGCTGCATATTAGCCAGCCCGTTAAAAAGGTAAACCAATGCCTGTGTAGGAAAAAGTTCAAGTGCCTCATTGCTTTCTTTCAGCAAACCTTCATAATCGCCTAAGGTGTAATCTACCTGTAACAATGAACTCCACACCAAAAACTTACTGTTATCCAATGCTATGGTTTTCCTGAAAGCTTCCTGCGCCTCTTTCATTTTGCCTTCGCGGAATAAAAAATCTGCATGCATGGCGTGTGCTTTTCCTTCTTTAGGATGCACATTAACCAAAATCTGAGTTAGCTCCAACGCCTGCGAAGTGAGTTCTTTTTCTACCTCGGTAAGCACATAGTAACTAAGCAGAATATTTATTTTGGTATCAATCTCAAGGTCGGGATTTTCAAATGCTTTTTTCAGTTCCTGATACGATTTTTCTTTGTCGCCCTTATCGCGGTAATAGTTGGCCAGCGAAAGATGCAGCAAGGGGTCAGATGGATTCAGTTTTTCCATTTTTTCATACAGCGCAAAGGCTTCGTCTTTTTTATCTAATGAAAGATAAAGGTCGGCCAGAATGCCTAGGTAGCGTGAGTTGTCCGGAAATGAAGCAATCAGCCTTTTTATTTCTTCGGCAGCTTTTTCACCCTGTTTCATGCTCAGGTAAATGCTGTGTTTTTGTATGGAAATTTCTTCGGAAACTCCTATTATTTCTTCAATGCGGTTATACACTTTTATACCTTCTTCGTACTTGCCGGCTTTCAGTAATTCGGTAGCCCATTCATATAAATATTCGGGTTTTTTAGGGTAATCGTTTACCAGTGTTTCCAGAACGTTGGCAGCATCTTCATTTTTGCCCAGTTGCGAATAAATATCAGCCAGTAACATGCGATACCACTCGTTTTCAGGATCAATTTTTATGGCGTTGGTAATAAGTGCTATGGCCTCATTATCCTTGCGTGCATTGAAATAAATAGTACCCAACTCATACATTGCCGCTGAATTGTTGGCATCAATTTTTAAGCATTCTTTGAATAATTCAGCAGCGTTGGCAGGATTGCCCAGCAAGCGTTCTTTGGTTGCATCAATAAAAAGACTTTCAACTTTTGCTTTTTCCTGTTCCGATAATTCGCCCTTCTTTTTCTTTTGCGCGAAAGCGGAAACGCCTGCTAAAAGAAAGATAAATGCAAGCGCTGATATTTTAGTTCGTAAACTCAAATTCGTTTAATTATTCACCGTGGTATAATCACCAATACTAACCTGATGGGCGGTTCCGTTTAACTCAACGTTGTTTCCCACCATTGAATTGTCTAAATGCGAATTTTTAATTTTTGCCGAAGCCTGAATAATGCTGTTTGTTATAATGCTGTCCTTAATCACGCTTCCCTTGCTTATAGATGCATAGGGCCCGATTACAGACCCGGAAATTTTCACATTATCGCCAATATAACAAGGCTGTACAATTACCGAATCTGTAATCTCAGCTTTATCCGAAACAAGATTTGTATGCTTGTTAAATTCAAGGATACGTTTGTTGGTATAAACCGTAGCATCTTTATTTCCGCAATCTAACCATTCGGTAACAGCACCGGGCGAAAACTTGGTACCTTTTTTCTTCATGTTCTCCAGCGCATTGGTCAGTTGGTATTCGCCTTTTTCCTTAATGTTATTGTCAATCAGGTATTGCAGCTCGCTGCGCAGGTATGCACCGTCTTTAAAATAATAAATACCAATAATAGCAAGGTCAGAAACAAAGGTTTCGGGCTTTTCAATAAAGTCGGTGATTACATTATTGGCATCTACTTTTACCACACCAAAAGCGCGCGGGTCAGCAATTTTCTGCACCCATATAATTCCGTCTTTTTCTGATTCTAAAACAAAGTCGGCTTTAAAAAGTGTGTCGGCAAAAGCTACAATCACTTTCCCGCTCAGCGATGGTGCTGCACACAAAATAGCGTGAGCAGTTCCCAGAGCTTCGTCCTGATAATAAATAGTGCCTTTTGCACCAAGACTTGCCGCAATATCTTTCAGGTTTTTTTCGGTTTCTTCACCAAAACTTTCACCAATGATGTAGGCAATTTCTTCAACTTTTTCGTTAGCAATTTTGGTGATATCTTCCACCAAACGCTGAACAATCGGTTTACCTGCAATAGGCAACAATGGTTTTGGAATTGTTAATGTATGCGGGCGCATCCGTTTTCCCATCCCCGCCATTGGCACTATAATTTTCATATACTCTGCTTAAATTTATTTTACTCCTGTATGCCCGAAGCCTCCGGCACCTCTTACTGTTTCTTCTAATGATTCAACTTGTTGCCATTCCACTTTTTCGTGTGTAGCAATTATCATTTGCGCAATGCGCTCACCGTTTTCAACGGTAAAATTTTCGCTGGAAAGATTAATTAACAGCACCTTTATTTCGCCTCTGTAATCTGCATCAATGGTTCCCGGTGAGTTTAATACGGTAACACCTTTTTTAAAGGCCAGTCCACTGCGCGGGCGTATCTGTGCTTCGTATCCAACGGGCAACTCAATAAATAGTCCTGTAGCAACTAATGAGCGCTCTAATGGTTTTAAAACAACAGGTTCGCTCAGATTTGCTCTCAGATCCATACCTGCCGAAGCTACCGTGGCATAAGCCGGAACTTCGTGTTGTGAGGTGTTTACTATTCTTACTTTCATTTTTTCTCTGTTCCCTCTCTTTTGGAGAGGGTTAGGGTGAGGCTTTTAAAGGGCTGCAAAGTTAAATTTTTTTCGGTCGTTCCATTATGTAAATTCCTGTAAGAAAAAGCAGCATCAATAGGCTATTCAGCGAGTAATGAACCAATTCACCGTAATCCGGAATTTTTGTGCTGATAAAATAGAGCAAAATCGCAGCTATAATGTACCCGAATATTTTTCCAAGATTGTATGGAACAGGGTAAAAATGTTGCCCCAGAAAATAAGATGCAACCATCATGCTTCCATAACAGGCGAGTGTTGCCCAGGCAGATGCTATGTAATTATATTCAGGAATAAAAATGTAATTGATAGCAACTGTTATCATAGCACCAAAAATGGCAAGCAATGCACCATAGCGTGTTTTGTCGGTCAGCTTATACCACACACTTTGGTTGTAGTAAATGCCGAGAAAAACGTTGGCAAGCAAAAGTATAGGAACAACTTTCAAACCTACCCAATACGATTGATTTGGAATAAAATATTTCAGAATATCAATGTAAAGCATCACACCTAAAAAAATGGTGGCACATACAATCACAAAATAGTTCATGATGCGTGCATACAGCAAGTGAGGGTCTTTACCCTTTGCCTGTGCAAAAAAGAACGGTTCAGCTGCATAACGAAACGCCTGAATAAAAAGCGTGATGATGATAGAAACCTTGTAGTTCGCACCATAAATACCGATAATGCTCATAGTGTCTTTTTCACCCAGCGAATCAAACAGCATACGTTTGAGCATAATGCGATCAAGCGTTTCGTTGATGATTCCTGCAAGCCCTGCAACCAACAAGGGCATGGAATAAATCAGCATTTCTTTTAATATAGCCTTATCAAAACCATAACGGGCTTTCAGCATTTCGGGTGCAAGCAACAGAAATTTGAAAATACTGGCCACCAGATTTGCTATAAAAACATAGCCTACACCAATCTCTGGGTTATAAAAAGTTTCAATCAGAAAATTGCTGTTTCCTGCCTGATGCATGGGCAAACAGTAACCGATAAAAAACAGGTTTAGCGCAATGTTTACAAACACGTTGCTCAGGTTCACAAAAGCAAAACGGAAAGCTTTGTTTTCCTGCCGCAATCGCGCAAGCGGAATAGAAGAGAGGGCATCCAAACCAACAATAATGGCAAACCAAACAACGTATTCGCTGTTGTTTGGATAACGCAGCCAGTCGGCAACTGAATGTTGAAAAACAACAGATAGCGCAATGAATAAAAATGTGCTGGAAACAAGTGATGAAATGATGGTAGAGTAAACTTTCTTCTTGTTGTCATTTTCTTTGGTAGAGAAACGGAAAAAAGCTGTTTCCATGCCGTAAGTCAACAGTATCACCAGAAAGGCAACATAGGCATACATTTCGGTAATAATCCCAAACTGGTCGGTGCTGAAAACCCCTGTGTGCAGCGGAACAAGCAGGTAATTCAGAAATCTTCCTACTATGCTGCTAAGCCCGTAAATGGCGGTTTGTCCCGCAAGTTTTTTCAGTGAAGACAAGAGTAATCCGTTTAATTTATAGGATAAAGGTAGGTCTCAGAAAAATACAGAAACTGAACTTTAAATTAAGTTATAAACGCTGTTTCGTCAATTTCATTCATGCACTTAAAATGCCCTTTCGGACATTTCTCAAAACCAATTTTTGAGCAAGGACGGCATGAAAGGTCTTTGACTTCCACAATTTGGCTTTCCTTGCCAGGCATGTAAGGATACATTCCAAATTCAGGAACAGTATTGCCCCAGACAGAAATAATATTTTTCTGAAATGCAGCCGCAATGTGCATCATGCCTGTATCGTGTGTAATCACATGCTCTGCTTGTTTAATTAAAGAAGCGGATTGTTGAAGATTGAAATTACCACAGGTGGTTAAAATTCTTGACTCTTGATTCTTAACTCTTGCTTCTATTTCCTTTCCAACTTCAACATCTTCCTTTCCCCCAATTAAAATTACAGGATGATTTAATTTTTTGCAAATGGAAATTATTTTTTCAACGGGTAGTTTTTTAGTGGTGTGTTTTGCGCCAATCACAAAAGCAATAAAGCCGTTATGAAATTCTCTTGGAAGAGAAGAAATGTCAACTTCATTTTTTGCATCAATAAAAAAATCAAGCCCTTTCTGATCGTTCTTAACTCCAAGGTGGGTAACGGTTTCAAAGTAACGGTCAACGATATGTTTTTTGGGTAGTCGGTTAATTTTTAAGTTAACCAACAGCCATTTTTCGATATTCAGTTTGTTGAATGATTTTGATGATTTTCCTAATGCATGTTTCACCTGCATTGATCGCAGATTGTGATGCAAATCAATTACCCAATCATAGTTTTCTTTTTTCAGCTCGGGAAGAACCTCATTTACATCTTTCTCAAAACTGAAAATCTTGTCAATGTTGGGATTCTTCTCAATAATTGAGACAAAGGGTTTTTTCGTGAGAAAATGAATTTCCGAAGATTTCAATTGTTGTTTCAGGCAACGTACAACAGGTGATGTTAGAACAATATCACCAATGGAACTGAAACGGAGAATAAGGACTTTCACAGGATAAATGTAAGCAGCCTTTCAGCGCTATACAAACTTCAGCCTGCTGTTCAAATCGTCTTTGTAGGAGCCGCCAATAGGAATCACCTTTTTGTCGTCTTCCATAATCAGGTTCGGGTAGTCAATAGCGGCAATTTTATCAATGCGCACAATGTACGAGCGGTGAACGCGGATAAAGTCTTTGTCCATCAGGCTTGATTGCATATCTTTCATGGTGGAGTGAACCGTGTATTTTGCGCCAATAGCATGAATAATCACGTAATCTTTCAGCGCTTCTACATACATAATATCGGCTGTTTTCAACTTAACCAATCGTGAGTTTGATTTCACAAAAATGCAGTCTATTGCGTTTTTATCTAAAACAATGGATGAGTACATATCACGTTCCTTCCGAACTTCGCTTTCTTTGCCATGCTTATACAATGCCATTTCAATGGTTGTATGCAAGTCAATTTCCTTGAAAGGTTTTATGATATAGCCGTAAGGTTCAGTTACTTTTGCTTTAGCCAATGTGCTTTCATCGGCATAAGCAGTTAGATAAATTACCGGAACATTAAAACGCTGACGTATTTGGTCAGCTGCTTCAATGCCGCTTAATTCTCCTTTCAGCATGATATCCATCATCACCAAGTCCGGCTTATGTTGTTCTGCTGCAACAATGGCGGCTTCGCCCGAATCAACCGCAGCAACTACATTGTAGCCTAATTTTTTAAGGCTGTTCTGAATGTCTTTTGACACAATGGCTTCGTCTTCAACCACCAGGATATTTATCTTTGACATAAGATGATTTTTTATCGTTAAAACGTTGGTAAATGTAGTTTTTTTTGAAAAACGTAACGACTAATTTTATTATTTTTTTAACAATTTAAACGGGAAACTTAATAACTAAAGTTTCGTAAAGGTTTCGCTTTGTTCAGAACCTCTCTAAATCACCCTTATTACATGATGAGATATTTTCTCATTTTTATTCTTGTTCTTTTTGGCTCTGCAGCTTTCGGGCAGCAATATAATTTCCGCAATTTTTCAATTGAAGACGGACTGGAACAAAGCCCTGTAAACACTATTTATCAGGATAAAAAAGGCTATATCTGGATTGGTGCCAATGGCGCACTGTCACGTTATGATGGTAAGAATTTCAAATCCTGGACGGTAAAGGATAGTCTGCCCTCTGCTAATATTCTTGCAATTACGCAGGATTATAAAGGAGTTTTATGGATATCATGTGCAAATGCAGGTGTGGCAAGTTTTGATGGAAAAAAGTTTACTCGTTACACCGAAGAAAATGGCTTGGCTTCCAATGATGTTCGTGTAATTTTTGAAGACGGAAGAAAAAATCTTTGGTTCGGAACTTTTGCCGGTGTTACAAAATTTGCAAACGGAAAGTTCGAAAATCTTGAGCTGAATAATGGTTCTGCCGGCAATTTTATTTACTCGATATGTGAGGATAAGAAAGGAAATCTATGGTTCGGATCTTATGGCGGTGGTTTGGGCAGGTATGACGGAAAGAGTGTCGTCTTTTTTAAAACCACCGATGGACTTGCAGATAATTATGTAACGCATGTTGAAATAAATAAGAAGGGTGAAATAGTTACATCCACTACTTCAGGCATAAGTGTTTTTGATGGAAATAAATTCACAAACATCGGGCAGCAACAAGGCCTGCTGAGTTTTCAGTTAAACGGCTTTGTTTATGATGGCTCTGAAAATCTGTGGCTTGCTTCGGATTACGGTGTTACAAAATATGACGGTAAAACTTTTTCGCACATTACCGAAAAGGTTGGAATTCCAGATAACAAAGTAAACTGTGCATTTGTTGACCGCGAAGACAATGTTTGGCTGGGCACCAAAAAAGGTTTGGCAAAATTGGCCGATCGCAGTTTTGTTCATTATGCTGAGCCCGGTTTTAGTCCTGCCGAAATTTTCAAAACGTCATCCGGAAAAATTATTGCGGCTAATCGGGGAGGCGGAGTATATATTTTTAACGGTGATAATTTTACTAAATGGGAAATTGATGAAACGCTGAACGAGCGTGTTATCAGTTGCATTGCAGAGGATAAGTTTGGAAGGATTTGGTTTGGAACATCTGATTTTGAAGGTGCTTATGTTTTAGAGCAAGGCAAAAAAATTACTGTTACGCAATACACGGAAGATGTTGGGTTGCCCTCCAATAACATAAATGATATTATCTGCGACCGCAAAGGGAAAATATGGATTGCAACGCCAAACGGAGTTGCAAAGTCTGACAGTTCGGGATTCTCGAAAATTGAAATCAGTGAAGATATTACCGATAATAACATAGTCTCACTGATGGAAGATAATTCAGGAAATATTTGGATGGGAGGCTTTGATGGAATGATTTATCGGTATGATGGTAAACGAATTCAAAAGTTTGATGAAAATAAGTCACCTGTTCAGACCATTATTAAAAGTAAAAGTGGAACTATTTTTTTTCGTACTGAAGAGAGTGGTTTTCTTGCTTTCAGTGAAAATAAATTCACATCATTCACTCAGAAAGACGGCTTGAGTTCTGATGCTGTTCGTTCTTTGGTTTTTGATAATAATGGAACACTTTGGGCAGGAACACAACGCGGAATAAATAAAATCAGTTTTGACTCGGAAAATAAAATCAGAGTTCGCACATATGGCTTTAGTGAAGGGTTTAAATCATTGGAGTGTAATTCAAACGCAGCCTTATTTGATAGTGATGGACATCTTTGGTTTGGAACAGCAAAGGGAATAACAAGGTTTACACAATCCGAAGAAAAAATAAATACAAAAGCGCCAGAACTGGTGGTGAATGATATTCTGCTTTTCTTTAAACAGTTTGATAAAGAAAAATATTCAGAACGTATTGACTCTGTTTCCGGTTTGCCGATAAATATGAAACTTCCGTACAATGAAAACTATTTATTGTTTACGTTCAGCGCCATAAGTCACAAAAATCCGGACAAGGTTTTTTATCAATGGATGCTCAAAGGTTCAGACAAAGAATGGATGCCCGAAACCAAAATTAGTGAAGCCAATTATTCAAATCTGGCTCCGGGCAACTACACATTTATTCTTCGTGCCTGCAACGATGAAAAAGTTTGGTCTGATCCGGTGGAAATTCATTTTGTAATTACGCCTCCATTTTATAAAACATGGTGGTTCTATTCATTGGTTGCCGTTTTTGTGATTACCTCAATTGTAGTTTATGTGAAATGGAGAGAACGAAAACTGCTTCGCGAAAAAGCTGAACTGGAAGAAAAAGTTAAAGAACGCACGCATGAATTGCAGGAACAAAAGGAGATTGTTGAGGAGCAAAACCGTCACATCACCGAAGGAATTAACTATGCGCGCAATATTCAGATGGCGATTTTGCCAAGCGGTGAAGAAATCAATAAAGTTTTTCCCGAACATTTTATTTTATATCGCCCAAAAGAAATTGTTGGAGGCGACTTTTACTGGCTCTTCCGTCATAGCGATTATGTTTTTGTGGCTGCCGTGGATTGCACCGGACATGGCGTTGCAGGTGCTTTCATGAGTATGATTGGAACAGACTTGCTTAACCAGATTATCATTGAAAAGCAAGTTACTGAACCTGCAGATATTCTGACAGAACTTAACCTTGGAATCAAACTTGCCTTCAAGCAAAGTGCACGCGAGTTTGAAACACAGCAAGGAATGGATGTTGCTATATGCTCTATTAATTTAAAAAGCAAGGAAGTAAATTTTTCAGGTGCATTAAGACCATTGTACATAATCAGCAACGGAGACTTTAAAGAAGTGGAAGGCGACAAATCGTCTATCAGCGGAACATCCGACACAAGTTACCGTTATACCGCCAATAAACTGAAACTGAAAACAGGTGATTGTATTTATTTATTCTCCGATGGTTATGCCGATCAGTTTGGCGGACCAAAGGGTAAAAAATTTATGACCGGAAAAATGAAGCAATTGCTTATTGAAAATAACATCTTTACTATGGAAGAGCAGCGAAAAAAATTATTAGCTGCACACGAGGACTGGAAAGGTGATTACAAGCAGGTGGATGATATTTTAGTGATGGGAATAAGGCTTTAGCGTATATTTGATTTGAAAGAATGAGAAAACAGATACTATATTTTCTTTACACTTTTGTTTTGCTGATTGCTGCAAATTCGTTTGCTCAAAATCCAGCTATTGATAGTCTGGAACAACTTCTTTCGCTACACCCGGATGGCAAAGACACCATTCGGATTAAGTTGCTCAATGAGCTTGCAAAACAGAATTTACGCATTAATCCTGATAAAGCTATTGCATACAGCAATGAGGCTATTGAGCTTTCTGAAAAAAATAATTTCAGAAAGGGAATATCGCTTGCCTACAATAACATTGCAAATGTTTACAGATTGCAGGGTAAATACAAAGAGGCATTAGACTACCTTCAGAAAGCACTGGTCATTGATCATGAAATTGGTGATAAAAGCAGTGAGGCACTATCTCTTAATAACATTGGAAATATCTATATATCCCAGGGCGCATATGATAAATCATTGGAGTTTTATTTTAAATCACTTGCGCTGCGACAAGAAATAAATGACAAAAACGGAATAGCTATTTCGTTCAACAACATTGGCCTTGCATACAAGAATCAAGGTAGTTATGATAAAGCACTTGAGTATTACGAAAACTCGTATCAGATTTTTAAGGAAGTTAATGACAAGAAAGGAATAGCCAACAGTTACAACAATTTTGGAATGACTTATCTGCACAAAGGAAATGCAGAAAAAGCAATTGAAAATTACCTGAACTCACTTAAAATTTTTGAAGAAATCGGAGATAAACTTGGACAATCCAGTACACTCAATAATGTAGGAAATATTTATTACAAACAAAGCAATTACATCAAGGCGCTGGAGTATTATCAGAAGTCGTTGAAGATAAAAGAAATACTTGGTGATAAAAGCGGAATCGCAAATCTTTTGCTCAATATTGGCGGTGTTTACAAAGAAGAAGGGAATTATAAAAAAGCATTGGAAAATGCTACCCGCGCTTTAAAAATACAGGAAGAAATTGGCGACAAAAAAGGAATGGTAAGTTCATTGATTAACATTGGTGAATATTACAGTTTACAGGAAAATTTTGATAAGAGCCTGGAATATTATTTCAAGTCATTGACTTTGATGGAAACTATCGGTTACAATGAAAAATATTCTGAAACGCTTCAGTCTATCGGATTGCTTTACCAGTTGCAGGGCAGTTATTCTAAAAGTCTTGAATATCTTACAAAGGCACTTGCAATTGTAAAAGCAAGTGGTGCAATGGAACAGGCAAAAGGGATTTATTACATTATTGCCGAAACGTATGCAAAAATGGGTAATCACCAGAAATCATATGAGTTTCAGGTGCTGTATACCCGTCTTAATGATTCTTTACAGAAAGCACAGAATGATAAAGCCATGCTTGAAATGCAGGCGAAATATGAAACCGAGAAAAAAGAAAAAGAAATAGAACTGCTTAACATAGAAAAGCTAAAACAAGAAGAATCTCAGATAAATCAACGCAGGGTTTTATACCTTGTAGTAGCGGTGCTTATTCTTATTGTAATTCTGGCAGGTACCATCTATAGCCGTTATAAAACCAACCAAAAAATAAACGTGGAGTTGGAACAGAAAAATAAAGCCATAAACAAGGCGAAAGGCGAAATTGAGCAGCAAAAAGAAATTCTGGAAGATAAAAATCTGGTTATTACTTCCAGCATAACGTATGCTAAACGTATACAGGAAGCCATTCTTCCAACGCTGGAAGATATACGTGCTGCCTTACCGGATTCATTTATTTTCTTTCAGCCAAAAGATATTGTAAGTGGAGATTTTTATTGGTTCAATAAAAAAGACGATAAAATTTTTATTGCTGCTGTTGATTGCACTGGTCATGGAGTTCCCGGTGCATTCATGAGTATGATTGGAAATGATTTGCTCAATCAGATTGCTAATATTGAAGGAATTACCAATCCGGGTGAAATGCTTAACAACCTGCATCGCGAAGTGCAGTTTGCCTTAAAACAACGCGATGGATTAAACGAAAACCATGACGGTATGGATATTGCGCTTTGTTGCATTGATTACAAAAAGAAAGAACTGCAATTTGCATCGGCTAACAGAGTGTTGTATTTCTTTAATGAAGCCGGTGAGTTTAAAGAATTGAAAGGCGACAAAAATGCAATTGGCGGAATGATACATACCAGCAGAAGAAATTACACTTGCTTTACTATTCCATTTGAAAAAGGCGACTGTTTCTATATTTTCTCCGATGGTATAGTTGATCAGTTTGGCGGCAAAGACGAAAAGAAATTCGGGTACAAGCGACTGAAAAATTTATTTGCCGATAATCAGCAATTTAAAATGAGCCGCCAGAAAGAACTACTCGAAAAAACTATGACATCATGGATTGGCGAACTGGAGCAGGTGGACGATATGCTGGTGATAGGGGTAAGGCTTTAATTCTCCTCAACCATAAATTTTCTGAACTTTCTCAGCCGGTCAACATTAATCCAATCCACACCGGCAGCAACTAATACTTTCCACACCTTTTTTTTATTTCCTGCTGCCCACATTCTAACTGTGTAGTTATTACTGTGTGCCAGTTGCATAAAGGTTTGTAGTTTTTCTTTTTCTGCTTCCGGTATGTCTCCTTTTCCTCTCCACTGCAATAAGCTGTTGTAAGAAAAACTGATGCGCGGCATTATATCATTACCAGGCTTTTTATCTGCATCACCCAAATTTCCCGAAAGCGACAGATAGCGCGGGTTTGATGTCAAGACATAATTATCATCTCCGCAATGGTCAACCAACACACGCACAGCGCCTGTTATTTTTTTGCCGTCAACAAATTTGGTAAGCATAGTATCGTAGTTTCTGAGCACACTGTCTAGGTGCGGAATAAAATTTTTGCAGTCGGCTTTAATATCAATGTAGAGTATAAATTCAGCCGGACCATTTTTATAAATGCTTGCAAAAGCATTTTCACTTGCTCGTTTCATTAGTGGATCCAGATAAAGCTTCTGAAGCGTTCTGCGTTTTTTGGTGAATGCTTTTTCATGTGCCACCAACATGCGATTGTCAATCAAATAACAATCAGCTTCTACACTCATAAAACCGTTTTCTAATGATTGCAATAAGGGCTTTGTATGCCAGTAATCATTATGGGCATGGGCATTAGTAAGGACAGATTGAGCGGAGCAATCAGTAATGAATAATGAACAACTGATAATTAAGAGAAAGAAAACTCTCATTTGTTCAAAATAATTTTCCCTGAAAAAGATTGTTGGGTGTTATAAGCATTCAGAAAATAAATTCCATTGGAAATTTCTTCACGCAGTTTAATGTTCAGTTTGTTATTCTGTGGAAATTCAATGGAAGAAAAAATAACTCTTCCGGTTGCATCGGTGATTGTAACAGTTAACAGTTCATTTTCTTCAAAAGCACTTTCAATCGTAATTTCTCCATCTGTAGGATTGGGATAAGTAGCGGCAAAAGCGTTGTTGTTTACTTCATTTATTCCAACGGTGTTAGAAAGTTTGACAACAAAAATATCCTGCTGCTGAGTTAGCGGCAAAACAAAATCACCAAAGTATCCATAAAGATTATAATATCCTGCCACAGCAAGTTCTCCGAACTTGTTTACGCCAATTGCATTTCCGAAATCATTGCCTCCGCCACCACCAATTTGTGTCCATATTTCATCCCCGTTCCACCAGTATTTAGAAATAAAAACTTCGTAGCCCGGAGCGATGTAGGTTGTATCCTGAGAAACCAAAGCTGAATCAAAAAATCCGGTAATATAAACCGATCCAAAGTCATCAACGCAAACCGAAGTGCCTACATCCAGATCGTTTCCGCCAATTGCTTTTGCCCATTCGCAAGTACCGTTTGGGCTGTATTTTGTGAGAAAAGCATCGTTATACCCTTCAGCATAAATGGTGTGATTGCCGAAGGTGGTTTCATTCTGAAAATATCCTGTAAGATAGCTGTAACCCTGCCAATCGGTAGCAATTGCATAAGGATTATCGCCTAAGTAACTGTCGCATTTCCGTATCCATTCAAAGCCACCCCAGGGATTATATTTTGCAATAAATACATCGGTGCTTGTTGGATTAGTAGTACTTAAATGGGTGGTGTCAAATACTGTGTTACCATAAATATAACCGGTGATGAAAAAATTTCCTGCAGCATCTGAACTTATTCCTTTTGATGCGTCTTCATCATTTCCTCCGCCACGTTTTACCCATTGGCAGTTTCCGTTGTTATCATACTTTGCAATAAATGCATCGTAATCACCGGCTGACATATAAAGTTAGATCCGAAACGTGAGGTGCCTGTTGCAGCTCCTGTTATTCCTATATTTCCGTGAGGGTCGGCAGTAATGGCATAGCCTCTGTCTTCGCCTCTTCCGCCTGCACTTTTTGCCCAAACCAAATCACCGGCAGGTGAATATTTTGCAATAAAAATATCGTGCAGGTCTTCGCTTTCTAATTTCTGCGAGTCGAAAAATATGGAGTCAAGATAATAACCGGTTATGTAAATAAATCCTTCCGTATCAATGCAAACACCCGTTGCATAATCGTCATTCGGGCCACCTGCATAGTTAACCCATTCTATGTCTCCTGCCGAATTGTATTTAGCAAGAAATGCGTCATACGTTCCGTTTCCGGTAATAAAAATGGTGTCAAATGCTGCCTGTCCGCCAAACTGTCCCGCAACATAAACATTGCCATTATCGTCAACAGCAACTGCACGTGCAGCATCCTGCCCGATCCAGCCGGCAGCGTTTGCCCATTGATATTCCTGAGCAAATGCGCAGACGGTTGTAAGGTTTAGTAATAGAAGAAGTAGATTTTTTTTCACGATTAAATTCAAAAAAAAAGCTGCCGGATTTCGACAGCTCTTTTCATGGGTTTGTAATTATTTTTTCGCAACCACCATTCTTTTGGTGAGTGTAGTAGTTGAGTTGCGCAAAGTGTAGATGTAAATTCCGTCAGCAAAAGAAGCAGTTGAAATGAACTCTTCGTTTGAACCTTTTTCTGCATCAATTTCTTTTTGCAAAACAATTTGCCCTACCGAGTTATAAATGTTCAGGTTCATTGTTTCTGCAACAGGCGAAGTAAAGCTTATGCGCGTTACATCTGAAGAAGGATTTGGAATATTTTGTCCCAATTCAAATTTCTCAGCGGCATTTGTTGAAAGACCAACAGTTCCGTCAGGATCAATTACAATCTTGTAGCCGTTAAAAGTTGATGCTTGTGATAATGGGAAAGTATTACACGTAACATTTGCAGTAACGTTAACTACTAAAGGATAAGTTCCTTCCATACCTGCTGTAGGGGCAGTACCAACTGCATGAATACAAGCAGAGCTACCTCCGGGGAAAACACCGTTAGCAGGATTAGAAGTATAGCTAAATCCTGAAGGCATTCCGGTGATACCTGTTAAGGTATAGTTTACAATATGCATGTTGCAGCTAATAGGAGTGGTAACCATAGTGTCTGTACCCACACGAATTTGTATGTCTGTGCTGTAAGGTTGTCCTACAGTAGCATGTGGTAAATTAACAATTGTGTCGGGAACAATATGGCTGTGAATCCCATCTGGAGGAAGAGTTGGGGTGCAATCTTGCGCACTGCTGTTTGAATAAACAAACATTAGTGCAGCAGTAAAAAGGAGTAAAAGTTTTTTCATGGTTTTTGGTTTTGTGGTTTTAATGAATGAAAAATTAATGAAGCAAATGTAAGATTTGCAATAAGATAATCAACTGCGAAGTAAAATCAGGGTTTTTCAATCCTTAATCCAATGTCCATAACTCCGGGTAACTGCTCAACCCGCATGGCCTGTTCAAATTCAAAAGTGTAGTTTCCGCTTTGCGAGAAACGCACATTTCGTTTGAACAGAATTCGCGCATCCCACAAATCACCCAAACCATTTCCAAGCCATTTGCCTTTGTCATCCGCAAGCAGGCACTCAACGGTGTCGCGGGTTGTTTTTCCGTTCGGGAAGGTGGTGTTTACAAACATGAATAAATTGCTGTAAGGATAAAGTCCTGCGTGACGAATATTGATTAAAACATTGTTTCCCGAAACCGTATCGGTAATGTTTACCTCAAATTTTATTTTTTGAGCAGCATCCCATGTGTTGCCTGCTATTTCGGTGTTTTGCTCATAAATCCGTTTTGAATCACATGAGGCAAAAATCATCAACAGGCAAGAGGCAAAAAAAAGCTGCTTCATTTTACTGAGGTTTGTTTTGTTCGCCCTGCTGTGGTTTCGGGCGTGGTGGTCTGTTGCTTCTTCTTTGCTGTGGCGGCCGTTGTTGCTGAGGTTTTTGTTGAGAAGGTGCTTTGGCTTCGCCTTGTTGTTGGGTATTAGCCTGAGGAGTATTCCCTTTTTTCTTCTTGTTTTTCCAGTTCTTGTTATTACTACGTTTGGTTTTGTCTCTGTCAAAACGGGTAAGGCTGTCCTGACCAACCACATTCTCGTAATCCGGCTTTTTCTCTTCGGGTAAAGCAGCTTGTTTGGCAGGCGTAATATCTGCTTTTATTCCCTGCTTGTTCAGTTCCTGAAACTCTTTCACTTTCTCAACACTGAGTGGAATAAAAGTGTCTCTTTCATCAGGTAACGAATACCAGATTACTCTTCTGAAAATATCGGTTTTCTGGTGCATCGCATACCCGCGATTGGTTTCCAATCGCAGCTTGGTGTCCGGAAAATCTTTTATAGCATCCATGTAGCTGTCCAATTCATAATTGAGGCAGCATTTGAGTTTGCCGCATTGTCCGGCTAATTTTTGCGGGTTCAGTGATAGCTGCTGATACTTTGCAGCACTGGTTGAAACCGTTCTGAAATCGGTGAGCCAGGTAGAGCAACATAATTCTCTTCCGCACGAACCAATTCCGCCCAAACGGCTGGCTTCCTGCCGTGCACCAATCTGGCGCATTTCTACGCGAATGCGAAATTCTTCTGCAAGGCGTTTTATCAGTTCGCGAAAATCAACACGATCATCAGCGGTGTAATAAAAAATGGCTTTTGTTTTATCGCCCTGAAATTCAACATCGCTCAGTTTCATTTTCAGGCCAAGCGCAGTGGCGATAACACGTGCTTTATACATGGTATCTTTTTCCTGCGCCATGGCAGCCTTCCACTTGTCAACATCGTTGTTGTTGGCTTTGCGGTAAATCTTTTTTACTTCATCTCTGGCGGGGTCAAATTTTTTCTTGCGCATTTGCAAACGCACCAGTTCACCTGTTATGGAAACCGAACCGATATCGTGTCCGGGCGAGGCTTCCACCGCCACTATTTCACCAACATTGAGTTGAAGTTTTGCCTCGTTTTTATAAAATTCTTTGCGGCTGTTTTTAAAGCGTACTTCCACATACGGAAAGGGCTCCTGACCCGAAGGCAGTTGCATATTACTGAGCCAGTCAAAAACGTTTAGTTTATTACAACCGCCTGTGCCGCAACTGCCGTTATTATTGCATCCGCCCGGTGTTCCGCTTCCTCTGCCGGTGCTGCATCCGCTACATCCCATCTTTATATAGTATCAAGTAGTAAGTATCAAGTATTAAGATGGCAAATTTAGCATTTATGGTTTCACAACCACCTGCTGACTCATTCTGAGAAGATTCCCCAATTTCAGCGAAAGATCAAAGAAAAGCAGTTTAGGATAAGCATTGCGCTCAATGTGATAAGAGGCAGTATCCAGTTCGGCAGCAATTTCCATGATGTTGTTACCATTCACAAAGGTTGAGAATTTCAGAAAAAAACTTCGTTCGTTTTCTGTCATTCTTGCCAGTTCGGGAGTAGAATAGGTTTGCATCAGTGCTTTGCGAAACATATTCTGACAAAACGCTAAAAATGCTTTTTGTTTTTCCCTGCCTTCATCGGTTGATGCTAATTTCTCAGACCAGTTCAGCATTTCAGGAATATTGTTTTTGTAACAGGCCAGCATCCAGTCGCGGAAGCGTTGGGTATTGTCTGTTGAATCATCGCCTTCCGCAGCCATTTTCATGGCAGCACTAAAATTGCCATCCGCAAGGTGGGTAATGCGCAACGCATTTTCGGGCGCAAGGTTGAATTTCTCCACCAATGCTTTTTGCATGGAAGCATCGTCTATCTTTTTGATTTTCACCATTTGTGTGCGCGAAAGAATGGTGGCCAGCATCAGGTCTGTATTTTCTGCAACCATGATGAACAGCGTTCTTTCAGGCGGCTCTTCAATCATTTTTAAAATCTTGTTAGCAGCCTGCACATTCATTTTTTCAGGCTTCCAGATGATTACAATCCGGTATTCGCCTTCATACGCCTTAAAAGAAAGTTTGCGCAGAATGCTGGCACTTTCGCCCACATAAATCTGCGCCTGTTTGTTTTCTATTCCGTGGTTGTCAAGAAACTCATCCAGTTCCAGATATGGATTTTGCGTTAATGCCTCGCGCATATCCGCAATCAAATCATCGCTGATGGTTTCGCGCCCGTCTTTTACTTTATAAACCGGAAAAACAAAATGAAAATCAGGATGCGCAATCTTCTGCATTTTCAGGCACGAAGAACATTCACCACACGAATCATGTTCGCCTTTGTTGCTGCAAAAAATATATTGCGCATAAGCAAAGGCAAGCGCCAGATTTCCGCTGCCCGCAGGGCCAAGCAGCAGTTGGGCGTGACTGATACGGTTATCTCTCACCGTTTGTATCAACCGCTTTTTTATGTCTTCTTGTCCTACAATTTCTTTGAACAGCATTCTAATTTTCTGCTAAATGATTTTCAGAATAAAATTGTCTTGCCCATTGCCTGTATCTTCCTATAGGTCCGTCACCTTTTGCCAATGCAGGTTGGGTTACATATACTTTGTTTTCCCATATTTTAAAATCCTGTGAAACATCATGCGCATAAGCACGGAACGAAATTTTCGGTAAAAATTTATTAATGAGCGATTTTGGAATAATGCTCAACAAGGGATTTATTTTCCCCGGATTTTCAATGTTCTTCATGCACAAGCCAATTCGCAGAAGAATTTTTTCTCCGTCAATGGGTGTAGGCTGCACAAAGTTGCGATACTGCAAACCGTATTCAGGAACGCTTACTTCCACATAAGAATAGCCCAATCCGTAAGCATGTCCGTGAAACTCTGCACGCAATAAATGTTTCGCATTTCCAAAAAAATCCGCCTTGCGGTGCATGGCATATTTTGCGTTCAGGTAATGTTTGTCAAGCTCTAACTCGGTAAGCATCTCCACTTTATTATAGCCATGAACAATGGAAAGATGACCAAGGTCAACACTGTTTTCTGTTGTTTCCTGTGGGTGGCTTTTCAACTCCCATTCGGTGGTAATTACCGGTGTCCAGCCTTCAAAATCAATTGTGGGAACTTCCCAGTCAGGAGCTTTTCCTTCGCTGTGAAACCACACTAATACAAAACCATTCTTCTCCTGCAAGTGCCATGAACGCAACACTGCTTTTGGCGGTGGTTTTGTTCCGTAGCCGGTGGAAGTACAAGTTCCTTTTACATCAAAGCAAAAATCATGAAAAGGGCATTTTATTGTTTCGCCCTGCACGGTTCCTCCGTGAGCAAAATGCGCACCCATGTGCGGACAGTAAGCATCAACAGCAGCAGGAACACCTGCTTCGGTGCGGAATAATACAATATCCTGTCCGCAGAATTTCTTTGAAATAATCTGTCCCTTTTTCAGTTGTGCTGACGAGCAGGCGGCATACCAACCATTCGGGAAAGGGGGAAGTTCGTTATATCCGGTTTGCTTTTTCTCTAATGCTACCGCTTGTGTTTCTAACATGTAAATATCAATTGTAATTGCTGCAAATTTAAGGGAATTGCTTTAAGCAATTGTTAATTTCCTGCTTCGGTTAAGGGCAACGAAACAAAAAATGCAGTGCCTTCATCCACAGTAGTTTCAAACCGGATTTGTCCACCGGCATTTTCAATTATGCTTTTCACCATTGCCAGTCCAAGCCCCATACCTGTTGTTTTAGTGGTGAAGTTGGGTGTAAATATTTTGTCTTTCATTTCATCACTGATGCCGGTTCCGTTGTCCTGAATTTTTATTACAACAGTGTTGTTGTCTTTTTCAAGCGTAATCAGAATTTTGCCTTCACGCGTTTCGGGAACAGATTGAATGGCGTTTTTAATCAGGTTGTTGAATACACGTTGCAATTGTTCGCGGTCGGCCATAACAAAGAGATTATTCCCGGCAGCATTGAATTCAATTTTGCAATTATCTGTTTCGTTGTATAGCGCAACAACATTGGCAATGGTGTCTGCAATATTTATTCTCTCATTGTTGGCTTTCGGCATTTTTGCGAAGTTCGAAAACTCAGAAGCAATGTGTGCGAGTGTATCAATCTGCTCAATCATCGTCTGTGTCATGCGCTCAATATTTTTATCCCAGCCCGGACGTTGTTCTTTGTAAGAATGTTGCAAATGCTGCACACTCAGTTTCATCGGTGTAAGCGGGTTTTTAATTTCGTGCGCCACTTGTTTTGCCATTTCGCGCCATGCTGATTCACGTTCTGATTTTGCAAGGGTTTCAGCGCTTTCGCCCAATTTCTCAATCATGTTGTTATATTCTTTTACAAGCCGCCCGATTTCATCATTGCTGTTCCATTCAATCGGTTTGTTTTCTTTTCCGAGTTTTACTTGCTGAATATTTTTTCCGATCACATCAAAAGGTTCCGTGATTTTTCGCGAAATAAAAATGGCAACCGCAACGGCAATGATAATGAGCAACACATAGATATTGACCAACGCAGAAAGCAGTGTTAAAATCTCTTTTTGCAAGCCGCTTTGCTTCGCAAAATAAGGCAGGTTAAGGTAAGCAACTGTTTCTCCGTTGCTGTTGGTAAGCGGTGCGTAGGCAGAAAGAAAACTAAGCTCACCAATATTTTCGTTGTGAACAAACAAGGTTTTCTTTTGCACCTGCATGGAGAAGCTCGCATCTGAATTTAATTTTCCGGAGATAAGTCCGATGTCAAACAGGCGCGGACGTGTGGAAACAATGAGATTTCCTTTAGTATCATACAGGTTAATATCGGTGAAAAATACTTTTGAGAATTTGTTGAGCGTATAGCCTAATTGCTCGGTGTTGCCGTAAAAGTTTTCGCTTTTCGCTGATTTGTTTTCCAGTTCTATCAGCACCGAACGGATTTTTTCGCTGATGGCTTCGCTGTTCTTGTGACGGTATTCTGTTTCAACATAATAGATGGTGGCAAAACCAATCAGCAAAAGGAAAATGGTGAGGATGGAGATAACAGAAATGTTAATTCTGTTCCTGAAGTTTTCCGTTTCAGGTTTCTGCGAATTAACAAGTGAATAACCCGCCAACGTAACAAGAAGCAGAACAGAATAAAACAGAAAAAGAAATGAAACACCCGTGAGTTTTTGAAATGTTGTAAGCTGCGGACGGCTCAATAGAATCAATGTATCGGGGTTGGGCTTGTAGAACAAATGCCGCCAGTTGCCGGAAGAACGGAACTCAAACTTTTCGTTGTGCAATTGCACGGCAGGCTCATCTGCGCTGTAGCTGAAATCACCGTTTGCCGAAACAATTTTTCCATCGCGGTAAACGGCAAAGGAGTAATCTTCTAAACTCTTGTCATCGTCCACATTTTTGTCGAGCAGCAACTCGGGAAACCCCAATTCATTTTTTGAACTCTTTTCTTCAAACTCAATGTAAACCGTAGTTTGCTTCTGAACCGAATCGCGGCTGTTGTTTGTGAAAATTATTTTTCCGAGGTAGTTGATTTCATTGGTGGTTTCGTAAGAATAAACCAATGATTTGCCCGAAGTTGGCTTGGATGAAGTTTCAAGTGATGTGTAAAAACCGGCTGTTCGTGTGAGTTTGTTGTTAGATGCAATCAGCGTGTCGTTGGTGTTAAACACGCTCATGCGCACTTCATATTTTTGCAGGTAATCGTTCAGAAATTTTTGTTCAACACGCGAAAAGAATTCGTCTTGCTTCTGCGGTAGCAGCGTGATAAAGTTTTTGATGACACGGTCGTTTTTTATTTCATCTGCTACTTCCGAAAAAACATATTCGGCAACGGGGTCGCGCTCGGCAGCCAATTTCTCTGCAAAGAAGCGTGCTTTTATTTCTACCTTTTCTTTGTGAAAATTTGCGAGTGAATAAGCTGCATAAACCGAAAACCCCAACAGCAATGTAGCAGCCGAAAAAACAGAGCGTGAGGATTTTTCGCGTTCGTTGATGAGAATAATTCCTCCGCAAATCATAACGGTAATTCCCAATGCCTGCCAATTGAAAGTGCCTGTAAGCACTGCTATTCCTGCAAAAACTATAACAGCAATGGAATAAGAACTTAGTTTTTGCAGGAGACTGTTTGCAGAAATATATTCAACAGTTTTATTGAAAATTAAAAACCAGGTAAGCAGCATCAGACCCGTAATAAACAAGCCGGCATAGCTAAAAAAATTCAAGGTAAAAAGATTGTTGATGGTGAAATCAATATCCGAGTCCACAATCAAGCGCTCGAACAAATAAGCAATCGGAAAATGCAGGCTCAATGCAAAGAGCAGCAGCGCAGCAGAACTTGCTATAGCTTTTGCTGACTTGCTGAACGTAATTTTAGTGGTGATATAAATAGTAAGCCCGGCAAGGGTAAGTATGTTGAGCAAAAAATCACCGAGCGAAGGAAAAAGGGCAGAAGAAGCATGATACGCGGGGTCAAAAAGCGGAAGCGAATACAGCGATGCCGGATACTGAAAATACAGCATTGCAGCACGCAGGAGTAACACAACCAACGAAAACAAAACCGGTTTTAGCGCAGTAGTGAAGTTGAAAATTCCGTAAACGAAAAGCAGCAGGAAACATAGTCCGGCAATAAATAACGCAATGCTGATAAGCTGATGCGTATCAATGTGCGGTGCTTCTTTTCCTTTGGCTACAGAGAGCAGATATGCACCTGCTGTTGTTTTTATTTCAAGTGTTTCCGCAGCAGGTTCAGCATGTATTAGTAGTTCGTCATCAATATTCAGGCATTTATTGAAACCGTTTTGCAGATAATTATTCTCAAACGGGTATTCGTTTTTGATGAGCAGCAGACCGATATAGGTTTTGTTTCCTGCCTTTTGTGTTTTGCTCAGATACCAGCCGTTGCTGAGTTTCTGCAGCGGTTCTTCATAATTCCTGCGGGAGGTAAGTTCATCAATGGCGGGTACAGAGTTATCGCTCCAGAATTTTAGTTTTTCTTCTTCGTAAATCAGAAACAACATGCCTTCTTCGGGAAACAATTCTCCGAATTTTAGGCCCGTAAAACTGTTGTAATCGTTGCTGTGCTGCGTTTGGTTTACAAGCTCGCCTAACTTTTTTTCAAGCAGCGTTTCTTTTTCCTGTAGGTTGTTTTGAAAACGGCTAGCCTGTTTTTCAAGCGAGGGATGAAACCAGTTGCCCCTGTTAAATACATGCGAAGCCGCCAGCAGCAGCAGGGCCGAGAGCAGATAAAGACTAAGTTTTTTTGAGTTGGGTTTCACAGATGCACAAACCTACAAAATTTGCAGGGCTTTCAGGAGCGCAAACTTTCGGCCAGTTTTTGGAAGTAGGAGGGAGCCTGCAACAGCCGCGAGCCATACCACGAGAACAGCTCGCCATCAACAAGAATAATTTTTGCAGCGGGACATATTTTTTGGAAAGCTTCCACATGCTTTTCCTGAAACGGATAAGGCTCTGATGAAAGCAGAATTATTTCGGGATTTGCCTGCTGCAACTGCGCTGGGCTGATTTCGGGGTAATGCCCATCAAGATTTTGAAAGCAGTTGTTGAAGCCGCAACGTTTCAGCATATCGTTGATAAATGTGTTGTTCCCTGCAACCATCATGGGGTTTTGCCAGATAAAGTAGGCAGTGCTTTTTGTTTCTCGCAAAGGCGCATAAGACGCAAAGGCTTTTGAAATGTTGTTGCTGAGTTCTTCTGCTTCTTTTTCTTTTCCTGTCATTTTTCCAACGGCAGCAATCATTTCCAATGCGCTTTGCAAATCTGTAACATCGCTTATCCAGACCGGGAAAAGCTTTTCTAATTCTTCTATCTGCTCTTTTTCGTTTTCTTCTTTGTTGGCAATAATCAGTGTTGGATTCAGCGAGCGTATCTTTTCGATGTTCAGATTTTTGGTGCCGCCTACCTTTTCTTTTTGCGCCACTTCTTCTTTCGGGTGAATACAGAATTTGGTGATGCCCACCACTTCCTCATCCAGACCTAAATCAAACAGCAACTCGGTTTGCGAGGGCACGAGGGAAATGATGCGCTGGCTTTTGCCCGCATCAATAATGATGGTTCTTTTCAATTGATCGTTTACCTGCACTTAATATTTTTGGTGAACACAGCGGTTAGTAACTGCATAAGCCCGAAACAGCGATAAAATTATAATTAATGGTACCATTAATTATAAACATTGTAAAAAGTTTAGCGATTGCTGACGAATAACTATAAATCTTCTATTGAATTTATAAATAATGGTACCGTTATTTATAAATTGTTTTTGCAGATTATAAATATCAGACGGCAATCGATAAATTGTGTATTGCATTTATAAATAATGGTACAGTTATTTATAAATCTCTGAAAATTACTGCAGAAAGCAGTTCATTATCGTGATATTTCCGGGAAATACGACTATTTTAAACTCTCCACCTCGTGTTTGTAGGCAAATACTTCGTTGCCGAGAATAACACCGCGGATGCGCCCGGTTAAGATAGCATTGAAAACAAAATTGGCGCGTCTGCTTTTGCGGTTGCAATAAGAAATAACGTGAACCAGCTCCTTAACATTAGCTGAGGCGGTAAGCACCGGAAGCTCAGGTTCGCGGTGCTTTTTGTAATAGGTGCGCTTTGGCGGACTGGTTCTGATGTCAATCATTACTTTACCGCCAATTCTCAGATAAGCAATTGATTTGCTGCGGATGCGGTTATGCACCGTTGCAGGGGCAAGATTGCCCATTTCAGTGTATTCCTGAAGCGTTGCAAAGTGCTCCATGCGAACAATGTTGGGAAGTTCCATTTTTAAGGTATTAGGTTTACTAATACTAACGTGGAATTTTTGGGAATAGTATAAAGGTGGGGAAGGAGGGGGATAGGTATTGGGAGGTGATTGGGAAAAGATAATTGCAAATTATCTTGTGTTACGAGCGAAGTGTGGTTTTGTAATAAGTTAATTTAACATCCACAATCAGGATATTTTGCCACCTCTTTAAAAAAATACCCAGGCTCAGCTTGTGATGACAAAAAGAATGAAACCACCCAGCAAGCATAATGATTAGATGTTGTAAGTATGATATCTAATTGTTTATCCCCATCAATATCACCAATCCAATGTAAATGAACGCCACCTTCATATTGGAATGCATTCCACGAACGCAAATCCATTTTGTAAAGCAAAGCATCTTCAGTTTTTCCATTTAAGGTGCGTTTAACATGAAGTTCATAATTCTTTATTCCTGTAAATGGGCTG
Organism: Bacteroidia bacterium; assembly: GCA_050186075.1. Classification (GTDB taxonomy): domain Bacteria; phylum Bacteroidota; class Bacteroidia; order SXHM01; family SXHM01; genus SXHM01. Next base: position 10,778 of record JBFWYU010000016.1, on the reverse strand, counting down.
AAATCTGAAGTATCGGTATTTTGCTGAATGTCTCCTTTAGCATAAATCAGATAAAAATTATCTGCATAGTTATAGATAACACCTTCCCCGGGATAGAGAAATTTTGATGAAAACAACTCACCGTTATCGTAAGGCCCAGTTTCAACGTTAAACCCAGAGACCAAAATCAATGGAGTTGCATCCTGATTAATAACAGAAATTGAATCAAGTTTTCCTTTGTAAGTAGTAACAGTATCAGATTTTGTTAAACAACGTTCAATTATTGTATGATTTGTCCCATATTCATCGGCCTTTTTAAAAATTCCGTAATAATTATCAGCATGAGGAAATTGTTCTCCTCTCCAACGGTTTAATATCACAACATTAATTTGTTCTTCGGTTTTGATAGAACCCTTTTCAACATATCCGACAGTATCCTTATAATATGCTTTTACCCATTTGTAATCATAAGTAACTTCGCCACAAACCTTAATTATAGTGTTGTTTGGTATTTTGGTGATAACCTCAGAATTTTCTGTCCATTCAACTAAGAGCTTCACACCATTTTCATTGGCTGTTTTATAGTTTAATAGTAGTTCACCACAGTCATATTGTTGAGCAATTACGCTTTCAAACGAAATATAAACAAGAAATAAACTAAATAATGTCCTCATTCTTACTCATAAAACTTCTTCCCGCTCTTCGCTTTCTCCACAATAATATCAGCAGGTTTAAAACGCAGGCCGTGTTTTTGTGTCAGGGCATTCATAATATCCACCGCTTTTTGTGCGCCTAAAGTATCAAGGTAGCGGAACGGTCCGCCTGTAAACGGTGCAAAGCCCAACCCGAAGATAGCGCCAATATCACCATCGCGTGGTGAAGCAAGAATGCCTTCCTGCAAACATTGCGCGGCTTCGTTCACCATCAGCATAGCCATGCGTTGTTGAATCTCTAAATCGTCAAACTTTTTGCGGTTAGGGCCGCCAAAGTGATTATACATTTCGGGGTCAATTTGTCCGCTCAGCTTTTTGCCCTTCTCATCGTATTTGTAAAAACCTTTTTTGTTTTTGCGGCCTTTAAAACCGGCATCGTACAGGCGTGCAATACCTTGTGATATTTTTGCGCCTTCGCGTTTCATGGCAAATTCGGTGGTCAGCTCGCCCTTCATAATGTGTGCGCCAACATCAATGCCTACTTCATCCATCAGGGTTATTGGTCCCACAGGGAAACCGAATTTTTTCAAGGCTTTGTCAACCTGCAAAGCATCTGCGCCTTCGTCAAGAAGTAGCAATGCTTCATTGCTGTAAGGCGCCAAAATGCGGGTGGTGTAAAAACCCGGACCGTCTTTTACCACAATGCAGGTTTTGCCTTGTTTGATGCCCAGTTCAAGGCAAGTGGCGGTAACCCAATCCGCAGTTTTGTCGGTAACAATAATTTCCAAAAGCGGCATTTTAGGAACAGGGGAGAAATAGTGCATACCAATCACATTCTCGGGGCGTTTGGCGTTTTTCGCAATCTGCGTAATGGGCAACGAAGAAGTGTTAGACGCAAAAATGCAATGGTCCGGAGTGTTTGCCTCCACATCGGCCAGCACGTTTTGTTTCACCTTAATATCTTCCAGCACGGCTTCGATAACAATGTCGCAATGCGCGAAACCGTTGAAATCGGTTTGTCCCCAAACACGCCCGATAATGCTGTCAGCATCGGTGCGGCTCATGGCTTTGCGTTTTACTTTTTTGTAAAGATTATCCCAGATTGTTTTTTTGCCGTTGGCAACATATTCGTCTTTCAAATCTTTAAGAATTACAGGAACGCCTTTCACAGCCGTAACCTCCGCAATGCCTGCACCCATAAAGCCTGCACCCAACATGGCAACACGGTTAAAAGGTTTTACTTTATCCGCCATCGGATTCTTTTTCATCTCGGTCATGGCAAAGAAAATATTAATCAACTGCGCACTTTCAGGCGAAAGAACGAGTTGCTCAAACTTGATTACTTCGGCTTCATAACCTGCTTTCTCGCCTTGGTTCATGCCAATCTGAACGCACTCTAAAATTTTATAAGGCGCAGGATAATTGCCCTGCGTCTGGCGGTCAACCATCTCTTTTGCTTTCTTGAAAATAAGGTTGCGGCCGATTGGATTATCTTCCAACAATCTGTCAACTAAAGTCTTTTTGCGCTTGCGAACTAATGGGCGTTTAATCAGTTCCTGCGCCAAGGCAATAGCACCGTTCAGCAATTCCGATTTTTGTGTCATGCGGTCAACCAAGCCCATTTTCAAAGCAGGGCGGGCATAAATAGTTTTGCCGGTAAGCATCATGTCTAATGCTTTTTGAATGCCCACCAGGCGCGGCAGGCGTTGTGTTCCGCCACCACCGGGAAGCAAACCAAGTTGCACTTCAGGAAGTGCAAGCGTTGTTCCTTCATCCGCACAAATACGCGCGTGACAAGCCAACGCAATTTCCAATCCGGCACCCAAGCACGCACCGTGAATAGCAGCCACCACCGGCTTTTTAGAGTTGGCAATTTTCGCTAAGCCTTCATGACCTTTGCGGGTAACGGGTGCGAAGTCGCCCGGTTTTTTCACTTTCTGAAATGCTTCAATATCCGCACCCGCAATAAAATCTTTCTTGCGGCTGATGAGAATTGCGGCTTTTACCGAAGGGTCATTATCAACTTCTTCAAAAAGTTTGGTGAACACATCGATCAGTTCAGGAGAGATCTTGTTTATTTTTTCGCCTTGTTGGTCAAGCCAAAGAATGGCAATGTCGCCACGTTTTTCAATTTCTGCGTATTGGTTTTTCATATTAGGATTTAATGAATTTTAAGATTGTATTTCCGCTTTCAAGCCTTGCAACATAAACCCCGGTTGAAAGTTGCGGCAATGAAATGGTATGTTTTCCTTTTTTCAGTTTTTCACTCAGAATAATTCTGCCGAGCACATCGGTAATAATTAATTCATCAGCGTTTTTTGTCTCCACAGAAAGCAGTTGGTTTTCCTGATTAAAGAATATGTTTTGAAGCAACTCCTGTTCTGAAATACCTGTTGCCGTTGCAACGGTACACGGAACAAACACTTCGCCTTCCATCAGTTTATAAGTATTGTTGCAGGCAAACTGCGAAACTTTATCTACCACATAACAGGGATACGTTTCGGCTGCTACGCCTGGCGTTCCGGAAGCATGAACACTAAAATCAACACTGCCTGAACCCGTGAATTGAAAAAGCATTGGTGCAACAGGTTCGTTTAAAGGATAGGTGTTTCCTTCCGTTACTGCATTTCCGTTTAATGTCAACGTACCGCCAAGCGAAGTAATTTCCAGCATCAGTTCAATTCCCGTTGCAAAAGGAGAAATCATTTCATACTGCAGGTCAAAGTCGTAATCCTGTCCTGAACAGACTCCCGTGGCGGAATAAGTTCCGTTATAAATTACCTGATTAATACTTTGCCCCTCATAAAGCTGCCCAATCCAGATTTGACTTTTTGCAGAAAAACCGGTTGAGATAAAAACAAGGAAAAGTAAAACCGATCTCATTTGTTTAGTTCGGATAACGCTCCAAAATCATTGCATGTCCGTGAGCACCGGCAGCGCAAGCGGCAAGTATGCCGTATTTCCCGTTTTCGCGTTGCAGACGGTTGGCAACTGTTGTAACCAAACGTGCGCCTGTTGCGCCAAACGGATGTCCGATAGCCAATGAGCCTCCATGAACATTGAGTTTATCCATGTTCACTTGTCCAACAGCTTTATCTCTGCCTAATTTTTCTTTTGCAAATTCATCCGAAGCCAAACATTTAATATTTGCCAAAACCTGTCCGGCAAAAGCTTCATGCAATTCAACAACATCCATGTCTTTCAGTTCAAGGTTGGCACGTTTCAGCACTTTTGAAATGGCATAAGCAGGACCTAATAAAAGTTCTTCTTTTAGATCCGAACCTGTGAATGTGTAGTTATGGATGTATGCTTTTGGCTTTAGACCAAGTTCTTTTGCTTTTTCTTCGCTCATTATTAATACAACAGCAGCACCATCAGTCAGAAAAGAAGAATTGGCAGCAGTCAATGTTCCATGTGGTTTAACAAAAGCAGGACTTAAAGAAGCAAGTTTTTCCAGTTTGCCAACACGAATACCATTGTCTTGTTTTATAGCCGCAAATTTTGGAGGCAAAGCAACTTCAGTAATTTCCTGAGCAAGAATACCATCGTCAACTGCTTTTTGTGCAAGTGTATGTGAGCGCAAAGCAAATTTATCCTGGTCTTCGCGGGCAACTGAAAATTTAGCAGCAAGGATATCGCAGTCAACACCCATTGTTTTTCCGGTGGTGTATTCAGCAATGGCAGGAGCATCAGGAACAAAATCTTTGAGGCGTAAAGAGAAAATGAATTTCAGCGTATCACCAAAGCCTTTCAGTTTTTGAGCATTAAAAAGCTTTTTGCGCATCGGTTTGTTGAACAAAATAGGTGCATCGGAAGTACATTCAGTTCCGCCTGCAATTATAATGTCGGCTTGTCCCGCCTGAATTTGCTCCACGGCACTTGAAATTGCCTGATTAGCCGAAATGCAAGCCTGTGTTACGGTGCTGCAGGGAGTTGTATAAGGAATTCCGGCAGTTAAAGCAGCTTCGCGCGCCACGTTGCTGGTCTTCACATTGGAAATTACCGTTCCCATAATCACACGGTCAACAGATTTAGGGTCAATTCCCGTTTTTTTCAATAAGCCCGAAATGGCATATTGTCCTAACTGGTATGACATTAAGTCCATGTATTCTGTTCCGCTTTTAAGAAATGGGGTGCGGGTTCCGTCTATTACAACTACTTTTTTCATGTTATGATTCTGTTAAGATTAGAGCGCAAAAGTAGTTCTATTTCCGAAAAACAATGGTTTAAGCCTGAAACACAAACGGTGCTTGATTTTCAGCGCATAACACAAAGCGCTTATTTTGTATCGATAAACGACAAATCACCCCATAAACCATAGCTTGTTTTCGACAAAACCTTGCAGTTTGTCGATAAGTTATAATCGTATTAAAATTTTACTTAGTTTAGCCTCCTGTTTTAAGAAAAATACTTTTTCTGCCCGACTGTAAATCATAGAATTAACAAACCCAAAATAAGGAAGCATGAATAATTTCTACGCAACCAAAAATCAACCAACAAATTGTAAAACCACAGGAAATACATTTTCCCTGAAGTTTAAAACGCAATGGCTCGTAATGACCTTTGCGTTTTTTGCTTTATTGGCAGGAAATGTTTCTACGGCTTATGCAACATGTAACAACGTAACTAATGCAGGTTGTATAGCTGATGATGAAGCTAATTGCGGCACGTTTAATCCTGCTGCAATTGCTAATCAGGCTTCAGCAACCGGGGGCAGCGGTACGCTGGAATATGTATGGAAACAAAGCACAGATGGTGGTAATACATGGACAACTATTTCCGGTGCAACATCGTCAACCTATGATCCTTCAAGTATTTCTGTAACTACCAAATACAAACGAGGCGCAAAAAGGCAATATTGCTCAAGCTATTTGTGGACAAATATTGTTACTAAAACAGTAAATCCAATACCTCCTGCCACCATTACTTACAACGGTTCATTAAACCTTTGCACAGGTGGCAGCATTGTGCTAAATGCAAATACGGGCAGCGGTTATGATTACAAATGGTACAGAAACGGAACAGTTATTTCAGGTGCAACTTCTTCATCTTATACAGTTACTCAGGCTGGTAATTACAAAGTTTTAGTAAACATTACAGCAACCGGCTGTTGCCAGTATTCTTCTGAGGTTTGTGTAACAATCAATAACTGCTGCGACAACGTAACTAATGGCGGAACAATCGGTTCAGACGAAACAAATTGCGGCCCTTATGATCCTGCCAATATTTCAAATGTAACTTCCCCTTCAGGCGGAACCGGAGCATTGGAATACATCTGGCAAAGTTTGGTTGGACAAGGTCCGTGGGTAACAATTTCAGGAGCTACTTCGGCCACTTATGATCCATCAACTATTACAGAAACAACTTGCTACAAACGATTGGTAAGAAGAGCCGGATGTACGGATTATATTGGTGTATCAAACATTGTAGTTAAAACAGTAAACCCATTACCTCCTGCCGAAATTACCTATTCAGGTTCTTTGAACTTATGTACAGGAGGAAGTATTGTTTTGCAAGCCTCAACAGGAACTGGTTATGATTACAAGTGGTACAGAAACGGAACATTAATTTCAGGTGCAACAGCTTCATCTTATACAGTAACGCAGGCGGGTAATTACAAAGTCCTTGTAAATATTACAGCAACCGGTTGTTGCAGATATTCTTCAGAAGTTACAGTAACTGTTAATTCCTGCTGCGATAACGTTACAAACGGTGGAACAATTGCCGCAGATCAAAGTAACTGTGGCCCATTTGATGTGGCACTGCTGACAAGTGTAAGTGCGCCTTCAGGCGGTTCGGGAGCATTGGAAATTGTTTGGATTACCAGAACATGGAACGGTTCTTCGTGGGGTAACTGGAATATGATTTCAGGTGCAACAGGATTGACTTACGATCCCGGAGTTGTTAGTGTAAACACGCAATTCCGCAGATGTGCAAGAAGAGCGGGTTGTACCGATTATATCGGAGAATCAAACATTATTACAATTACTATCAATACAGGAATCTCGGTTAGTTGCTCGCCAACAAACGGTACTTGCACAAACGGTAATCTTGGTTCAGCAACTGTTAACGCATCAGGTGGAAGTGGTTATACCTATTTATGGAATAACGGAGCAACTACTCAAACCATCACAGGTCTGGCAGCAGGAACTTATTCTGTAGGAGTTACTTCAGCAAATGGTTGTTCAGCTTCATGCAGTGTAACTATTTCAACAGTTGCCTGCTGCAATGTAACTCAGCCCGGTGAGATTGGTTATAACGAACAAAACTGTGGCTCATTTGACCCGGCAGAGATAGTTAGTCTTAGCCCGCCATCAGGTGGTTTAGGTAATCTGGAAATTGTATGGATCTACCGTACATGGAATGGTTCTTCATGGAGTAATTGGAATATGATTTCAGGAGCCGATGGTTTGACTTATGACCCATCAACTATTACGGTAACAACTCAATACCGCAGATGCGCACGCAGAAGTGGTTGCACAGATTATATTGGTGAGACCAACATAATTACTAAAACTGTAAATCCCGGAATTCAACTAGCATGCAACATGACCAATGTTACATCATACGGTGGAAGCAATGGTATTGCTGCAGTTACAATTTCAGGAGGAACAGCACCTTATACCTATTTATGGAATAATGGAGCCACAACAGCATCATTAAACAATGTGGCTGCCGGAGTTTATTCGGTAACAGTTACAGATGCAAACGGATGTAATGCATTTATTGAATGTTGCGTTTGCCAACCCCCATTGGACTGTGTTGGATTCAGAACACAAACTCAAGGCGGTTGGGGAGCACCACCAAACGGAGGAAATCCAGGAGTTTATTTACATGCAAATTTTGCAGCAGCATTTCCTTCAGGCTTACAGGTTGGCTGCACTAACTTATTAAGACTTACAACCGCTCAGTCAGTAACAGATTTCCTGCCATCAGGAAGCACTGCATCGGCCTTGCCTTCAGGAACGCTAACCAATCCCGGCAATTCATACAATAATGTATTAGCGGGTCAGGTTGTTGCATTAACAATAAGTGTTGGTTTTGACCAGTATGATGCCAATTTTGCACCATCAACTACTTTATTAAAAAACCTGCTTATTAATAGCGGAACCTTTGCCGGTTGGACAGTTCAGCAATTATTAGATGAGGCAAACCGAAAGCTTGGAGGATGTTCTTCTTCTTATTCATTCTCACAATTGAATGAAGCAGTATCAAAAGTAAATGAAAATTTTGTTGATGGAAATGTAACAGGAAGCTACCTTGCCTGCTGCGGAAATATAACAGCAAGTTGCTCTAAAACAGATGTGCTTTGCTATGGCGGAAATACAGGAAGTGTATCAGTTAATGCTTCAGGAGCAACTGCCCCATTATCCTATTTATGGAGCAACGGAGCTACAACAGCATCTGTTAATAATCTTAGTGCCGGAAGCTATTCAGTAACCATAACTGATGCACGCAATTGCACAGCAACCTGTTCCGTAACCGTAAGCCAGCCTAACGCACAACTATTGGCAACGTGTACTTCAGTGAACGGCACCTGCACAAATAATAATCTTGGAAGCGCAAGTGTTATTGCCACAGGAGGCACCGCCCCATATACTTATGGATGGAGCAACGGAGCTACTACCTCATCTATTTCAGACCTTGCTGCCGGAACTTATTCAGTAACCGTGACTGATGCGAATGGATGTACAGCATCATGCAGCGTTACCATTACTAATACTGCTTGCTGCAATGTAACAGATGGAGGAAATATCGGTTATGATCAGGAAAACTGCGGCTCGTTCGATGTAGCAGAACTGGTGAGTTTAGCACCACCGACAGGCGGTTTAGGCAACTTAGAAATCGTATGGATAACCCGAAGCTGGACAGGCAGTAACTGGAGCAACTGGGAAATGATCCCAGGCTCAACAGGCTTAAGCTACAACCCCGGCACCATAACCGTAACTACCCAGTACCGCAGATGCGCGAGAAGAGCAGGTTGCACGGACTATATCGGAGAAAGCAATATCATCACCATCACCATTAACCCGAACCCGACCGCACAATGCAGTTCAGTAAACGGCACCTGTACAAACAATAACTTAGGCAGTGCAAGCGTAACCGTATCAAGCGGCACGGCACCATTCAGTTATGCATGGATCAACGGAGCGACCACATCAAGCATCAGCGGACTAGCCGCAGGCACCTATAGTGTAACTGTAACCGATGCAGAAGGCTGTTCAACACAATGTTCAGCAACGGTAACAGTAACCCCCTGCTGCAATGTAACCAACGGAGGACAAATAGGAACAGAGCAGGAAAACTGTGGACCATTTGATCCGAATGCAATTACCAGCATACAAGATCCGACAGGCGGACTTGGCACCTTAGAATACGTATGGTTATACAACCATAATCAGGTACCATTTAATAACGGACAGAATGGTTGGGTAGAAATACCAAACAGCAACAATGCAAGCTACGATCCGGGTCAGATCACCCAGACCACCTGCTATATCCGCTGCTCACGCAGAAGCGGCTGCAATGACTATGTAGGGGAAAGCAACGTTGTATGCATGATTGTAAACCCTGTACCGACCGCACAATGCAGTTCAGTAAACGGAATCTGTACAAACAATAACTTAGGCAGTGCAAGCGTAACCGTATCAAGCGGCACGGCACCGTTTACCTACTCATGGAGCAATGGCAGTACAACAAGTTCAATCAGCGGACTTTCAGCAGGTACTTACTCAGTAACGGTAACCGATGCAGAAGGCTGTTCAACACAATGTTCAGCAACGGTAACCGTAACCCCTTGCTGCAATCTAACTAACGGAGGACAAATAGGGACAGAGCAGGAAAACTGCGGACCATTTGATCCGAATGCTATTAGCAGCATCCAGGATCCGACAGGCGGACTAGGCACATTAGAATATGTATGGCTATACAACCACAATCAGGTACCGTTCAATAACGGCCAAAACGGCTGGGTAGAAATACCAAACAGCAACAATGCAACATACGATCCGGGTCAGATCACCCAGACCACCTGCTATATCCGCTGCTCACGCAGAAGCGGCTGCAATGACTATGTAGGCGAAAGCAATGTTGTATGCATGATCGTAAATCCGGTACCGACCGCACAATGCACAAGCACCAACGGCACCTGTACAAACAATAACTTGGGCAGTGCAAGTGTAACGATATCAAGCGGCACGGCACCATTCAGTTATGCATGGAACAACGGAGAAACCACATCAAGCATCAGCGGACTAGGCGCAGGCACTTACAGTGTAACGGTAACCGATGCAGAAGGCTGTTCAACACAATGTTCAGCAACGGTAACAGTAACCCCCTGCTGCAATGTAACCAACGGAGGAGAGATAGGTTATGACCAGGAAAACTGCGGATCATTCGATCCAAGTGAACTAGTAACACTTTCACCTCCAACAGGCGGTTTAGGTAACTTAGAGATCGTATGGATAACAAGAAGTTGGACCGGCAGTAACTGGAGCAACTGGACGATGATATCAGGCGCAAGTGGTCTTACTTACGACCCATCAACGGTAACCGTAACTACCCAGTATCGCAGATGTGCAAGAAGAGCAGGTTGCACCGACTATATAGGAGAGAGTAACATTATCACCATTACTGTTAACCCGGTTCCGACCGCACAATGCAGTTCAGTAAACGGAACCTGTACAAACAATAACTTAGGCAGTGCAAGCGTAAACGTAACAAGCGGCACTGCACCATTCACTTACTTGTGGAGCAATGGCGGGACAGCAAGTTCCATCAGCGGATTAACAGCAGGCACTTACAGTGTAACGATAACAGATGCAGAAGGCTGTTCAGCCCAGTGCAGTGCAACGGTAACCATTACCCCCTGCTGCAATGTAACCAACGGAGGCCAGATAGGAACAGAGCAGGAAAACTGCGGACCATTTGATCCGAATGCAATTACCAGCATACAAGATCCAACAGGCGGACTTGGCACCTTAGAATACGTATGGTTATACAACCACAATCAGGTACCGTTTAATAACGGACAGAATGGTTGGGTAGAAATACCAAACAGCAACAATGCAAGCTACGATCCGGGTCAGATCACCCAGACCACCTGCTATATCCGCTGCTCACGCAGAAGCGGCTGCAATGACTATG
>JBFWYU010000015.1:0-103932 GCA_050186075.1 Bacteroidia bacterium | reverse complement strand
CAGCATGGGATCCAACATCTGCCGCTTTTATAATGGGCAAAACGCTGTGCATCCCTACCATCTTTGTTTCTTATACAGGCGAAGCGCTTGACCATAAGCTCCTTTATTAAAAGCACTACATGCAATGGACAAAGCTGCGGTGGAGGTGTGCCAGTATTTTGATAAAAACGTTACCAAAGTAACTGCTACCCTGGGCTGGGAGCAGGAATATTTCCTGGTGGATGCTGCTTTATACACAGCCCGCCCTGACCTAATGTTGACAGGAAGAACCGTTTTCGGACATTCTTCAGCAAAAGACCAACAGCTGGAAGACCACTATTTCGGTTCTATTCCTGAAAGAGTAAACGCTTTTATGCGCGATTTTGAAGTTGAGTCGTTGAAATTAGGTATTCCGGTAAAAACCCGTCACAACGAAGTTGCGCCTAACCAGTTTGAGTGTGCACCTATATTTGAAGAGACCAACTTAGCAGTTGACCACAACCTGTTATTAATGGATGTGATGGAAAAAGTAGCGCGCAAGCACAACTTCCGCGTTTTGTTCCATGAAAAACCTTTCGCAGGAATTAATGGTTCGGGTAAACACAACAACTGGAGCATGGCTACTAATACAGGCAAAAACCTGTTAAGTCCAGGCAAAACTCCAAAGAAGAATTTGCAGTTCCTCACCTTTTTTGTGAATACGATTAAAGCCGTTCACGAACATGCAGATTTGTTGCGTGCTTCTATTGCTCATGCAGGAAACGACCACCGTCTTGGAGCTAATGAGGCGCCACCGGCTATTATATCAGCATTCATCGGTTCACAGTTAGATGCAGTGTTGAACGAGCTGGAAGAAAAAGTTCACACCGGCAAAATGTCGCCTGACGAAAAAACAGAACTGAAGCTGAACATCGGCAAAATCCCCGAAATCCTTTTGGATAACACCGACCGTAACAGAACTTCACCATTTGCCTTCACCGGAAATAAATTTGAGTTCCGTGCCGTTGGTTCGTCACAAAACTGCGCAGGTCCAATGATGGTGCTGAACACCATTGTGGCAAATCAATTAACCGACTTTAAAATAGCAGTAGATAAAATAATTGACAAAGGCGTAGATAAAGAAGAAGCAATTCTGCAGGTATTGCGTCAATACATTATAGAGTCTAAAAACGTGCGCTTTGAAGGCAATGGCTACAGCGATGCATGGGTAAAAGAAGCCGAGAAACGCGGTTTGAGCAACATCAAAACTACTCCCCAAGCTTTAGATGCCTATGTAAGCGCTAAAAGCAAAGCCCTTTTCAAACGCTTTGATATTCACAGTGAGCGCGAAATTGCTGCCCGCCACGATATTTATTTGGAGATGTACAGCAAGAAGATCCAAATTGAATCACGTGTAATGGGTGATATTGCGTTAAACCACATTATCCCAACCGCTATTCAGTACCAGAATCTGCTTATTACTAACGTAAGCGGCTTGAAGAATATCTTCTCGGCTGCTGAGTTTAAAAGCTTAGGCGAAGTTCAGTTAGGTACTATTAAAGAAATATCAGAACACATCTCAGCAATAAAAACCGGAGTGGAAGCAATGATAGAAGCCCGCAAAAAAGCCAATAAAGTAGAAGGTGCACGTGCCCACGCTATTGCTTATTGCGAAAAAGTGGTTCCGTTCTTTGAGACCATCCGCTACCATGTAGATAAGCTGGAGTTACTGGTGGATGACGAGTACTGGCCATTGCCAAAATACCGCGAGTTGCTATTCAACCGATAATATTTAATTACGCTGAAAGCCTTTCCGCACCATGCGGAAAGGCTTTTTTTTATTACCATTTATCATTAATTTTCATTTTTTTCTTTGCTGAATAAATATTTTTCTACTTTTGGTCGGTCGAAAAATCGATTTAATCATTGCATATTGATAATTTATTTATTTTAGCACCCCAACAAAAAAAGACAACACAAAAATTTAACCTATGAAAATTTTCAAAATCTTTACTCTCTTAGCCCTTGCGGTATCGGTTTCCTTCTCAGCGTTTGCTCAAAAGAGCAACGACAAAAGCAAAGCTGACCAGGCTTTTGATGTGATGGAATATTATGTTGCCATTGACCTTTACAAAAAGGAATACAAATCGGCAAAAGACAAAGCCCGTAAAGCTGAAATCATTTTCAAGGTGGCAGAATGCTATCGCCTTACCAACAACCTTAAACAGGCTGAAACATGGTATAAAAAAGCTGTGAAGATTAAATATCCCGATCCAATCGCTATCCTGTATCTTGCAGATGCGATGAAAATCAACGAAAAATATTCTGACGCTATTGTTGAGTACAACAATTACGCAGCAAAAGTTCCAACTGACCCGCGCGGTGCTAAAGGTGCTGAATCATGTGCACTTGCTCAGAAATGGATTGATAACCCAACCCGCTACGAAGTTAAAAACGAGGCGCAGATCAATGGTAAGAACAACGACTTCTCTCCTGCTTATGCAAGCAAAAACAACAAAGAAATTCTTTTCACATCTTCAAGAGATGGTGCAGAAGGTGCAGATGTTGACGGATGGACAGGGCAAAGTTTTACCGATGTTTTCACTGCTAAAATTGACAACAAAGGAAAATGGAGCAACCCTACACCTTTAGATGCAATTATAAACTCAGCTGACAACGAGGGTTCTGCAGTTTACGATGCAGAATTTAAAACACTTTACTTCACACGTTGCTCACGCAAAAAGAAAGAAGCAATGGGCTGCGAAATTTTCAGCGCAGAATCTAAGGGAAGCACTTGGGGAGAGCCATTATTGATTTCTTTAAAACCAGACTCAGTTATTGCCACAATCGGACACCCTGCATTAAGTGCTGATGGTTCAGTTTTGGTATTTGCATCTGATATCCCGGGTGGATTAGGAGGAAGAGATATTTGGGTTTCAACTTTTGACAAAGAGAAAAAACGTTGGACTAAACCTGTAAACGCAGGAAGCACTATCAATACACCTGCTGATGAAATGTTCCCGTTCATTCACGCTGACGGTACCTTATACTTTGCTTCAAGCGGACACATCGGAATGGGTGGTCTGGATATCTTTAAAGCTGACAAAGCTTCTGCTACATCATGGAGCAACGTTACTAACATGCGTTACCCTATCAACTCAGCAGGTGATGATTTCGCAATCGTTTTCGAGCGCGAAGCTGAGAAAGGTTACTTCACTTCAAACCGTAACGGAGGAAAAGGTGCTGATGATATTTACTCGTTCATCCTGCCACAACTTCAATTTACTTTGCAAGGTGTTGTAAAAGATTACAAAACCAAAAAGCCGGTTGAAGGTGCTACTGTAACTGTTGTTGGTACTGACGGATCTTCAAAAGAGGTTAAAACAGACGGTTCAGGTTTCTATAAAGTAGATTTGATGCCTGCTACATCTTATGTATTGACTGCAGGAAAACCAGGTGCTTACCTGAACAAAACAGGAAAAACTACAACTGTAGGTTTTGAAGAAGATAAAGCATTGGTTCACGATTTTGAATTAGACCCTATTGCAAAACCAATCGATCTTCCGAACATTTATTACGATTTGGCTAAATGGGAACTTCGCCCTGAGTCAAAAGTTGCTTTGGATGGTTTGATTGAAGTACTGAATGACAACCCAACTATCGTTATTGAGTTAGGTTCACACACCGATATCCGTTCAAGTGATGCTTACAACTTAACACTGTCACAAAAACGTGCACAGTCAGTTGTTGATTACCTGATTGAAAGTGGAATTGCAGCAGACAGATTGGTTGCTAAAGGTTATGGTGAAACTACTCCACGTGTTATTCCTTTTGATGTATCGTTCATGAAAGCAGGTGATGTAATCACTGAAGCTTACATCAACAAACTGCCTACTGAAGAACAAAAAGAAGAAGCACACCAGATGAACCGTAGAACTGAGTTCCGCGTTCTTCGCACAGATTATGTTCCTAAACAAAACTAATCTTAAATAGTTGAAAAAATAAAAGCCCTTCTCGCCTCAGGCGAGAGGGGTTTTTTATTTCCTTTGCAATTCAATTTATGAGTACACCCAACAAATATTCACAGCGCGGAGTTTCTGCAGATAAGGAGGATGTTCACAAAGCCATAGCGCAATTAGATAAAGGTTTATTTCCGAAGGCATTTTGTAAGATAGTTCCTGATTATTTGGGCAATGATGAAAACTATTGTGTGGTAATGCATGCTGATGGTGCGGGAACTAAATCATCACTTGCATATATCTATTGGAAAGAAACAGGTGATATTTCTGTTTGGAGAGGCATTGCACAGGATGCGGTGGTGATGAATACCGATGATTTATTGTGCGTTGGCGCATTGGATAATATTCTGCTTTCGTCTACTATCGGCAGAAATAAATTTCTGATACCGGGCGAAGTAGTTTCTGAGATTATTAAAGGCACAGAGGAAACACTCGCAACACTTCGTAAATACGGAATGAATATTATTTCCACCGGAGGCGAAACGGCTGATGTAGGTGATTTAGTAAAGACAATAATTGTTGACTCCACGGTTGTATGTCGCATGAAACGCAGTGATGTTATTTCTAATCACAGAATTCAGGCAGGTGATGTTATAGTTGGTATTGCTTCTTACGGTCAGGCCACTTACGAAAGCGAATACAATGGCGGCATGGGTAGCAACGGATTAACTTCTGCGCGCCACGATGTGTTTAGTCACGAATACGCAAAGAAATACCCCGAAAGTTTTGATAATTCATTACCGGATAACATTGTTTATTCAGGTAAAATGAAACTGGAAGAAGCAGGTAAATTAGTGCTGTCACCAACACGCACGTATGCACCCGTAGTGAAGAAAATATTCGATACCGTTTCAAGGGAAGCTATTCATGGTATGGTGCATTGCAGTGGTGGCGCACAAACTAAAGTGCTGCACTTTGTAGATAATCTTCACATTATAAAAGACAATCTTTTTCCAACACCGCCTTTGTTTAAACTGATACAGGAGCAAAGCGGAACATCGTGGCAGGAGATGTATAAGGTTTTTAACATGGGCCATCGCATGGAGGTATATGTTGCACCGGAGCAGGCACAAGCCATTATTGATGTTGCTAAATCATTCAACATTGATGCACAGATTGTGGGCAGATGCGAAGAAGGAACAGGCAAAAGCCTGACAATAAAAAGCGAATACGGAGTTTTTGAATATTAAAAAATGAAAAAAAACATTGCCATCATCATGGGCGGAGACTCTTCGGAGTCGGTTATTTCACTTAAAAGTGCAGATGTTGTTCAGAAATATCTGGACAAAGAAAAATACGCAGCCTACAAGGTTTTAATCAGTAAACAGAAGTGGGCGGTTGTTGAGGGTGATAAAGAGTTTGCGTTGGATAAAAACGATTTCAGTTCCACTATTAACGGAACTAAAATAAAGTTTGATGCAGTGTTCAATGCCATACACGGAACGCCCGGAGAGGATGGTAAACTGCAAGGCTATTTTGAGTTGTTGGGTATTCCTTATTCGTCTTCAGGTGTATTGGGGTCGGCACTTACGTTTAGTAAAGGCACTTCCAACGCGGTAATTAAAGCATGGGGTTTGGCAAATACAGCAAAGTCAGTGGTGGTTAGAAAAGGTGAGAATGTTGATGAGGCATCAATAATTTCCACGCTTGGATTGCCTTGTTTTGTAAAACCCAACAATGGTGGCAGCAGTTTTGGCGCATCAAAAGTGAAAGAGGCAGCACAACTAAAATCGGCTTTGGCTAGAGCCTTTGAGCATGACCCCGAAGCTATTGTGGAGGAGTTTCTTCCCGGTACGGAGGTTACCTGCGGTGTTTTTCGCTATGCCGGCAAAACAACAGTTCTACCCATTACCGAAATAGTTCCTAAAAACGAATTCTTCGATTTTGAAGCCAAATACAAAGGTGCTTCGGAAGAGGTAACCCCTGCCCGTATTTCCAAAGAGTTAACTGACGAAATTCAACGCATCACCGGAACGGTGTTTGACAAACTGGGATTAAAAGGCATGTCGCGTATTGACTTTATCATCAAAGAAAATGTTCCTTATCTGGTGGAGGTAAATACTACTCCGGGCCTTAGTGAACAAAGCATTGTTCCCCAGCAGGCACGTTCAGTTGGTATTTCGCTTACCGACTTATTCGGGATGATGATAGAGGAGAGTCTGACAGGTAATTAAGAAGCGATTTTCCTATAATAGTTTAAATTACCTTCTTTAGGGGTTGCGCATCATTTCCTTAAGGTTTTACCACCAAACCTTCGGGTTCTATCACAAAACCTTCGGGTTCTATCACAAAACCTTCGGGTTCTACCACAAAACCTTCGGGTTCTGTCACAAAACCTTCGGGTTCTATCACAAAACCTTTGGGTTTTACCACAAAACCTTCGGGTTCTGTTGCAAAACCTTCGGGTTCTGCAATAAAACCTTCGGGTTCTATTACAAAACCTTCGGGTTTTTTCATAATTCCTCAAGGTTTTGCATCATTTCCACCAGAATTTTAGTCTATAGCCTATCTTTAAGCCCGATTTCTTATAAATATCTCTTATAAATGAACTACTGGCTTGTAAAATCTGAACCCACCGCCTATGCGTGGGATGAACTCATTAAAGACGGGTCCACCGTTTGGACAGGGGTGCGCAACTATGCCGCCCGCCTTCACCTTCGCGCCATGAAAAAGGGCGATCACGTTTTCTTTTACCACAGCAACGAGGGTAAAGAGATTGTAGGACTTACTAAGGTTGTGAAAGAGTTTTACCCCGACCCAACCGCCCCCGGTGAAGATTGGAGTGTAGTGGATTTAGCACCCGTTAAAACCTTTAAGAAAACAATAACCCTTGCTCAAATAAAAGAAGACAAAAGACTGAAAGGCATGTGGCTCGTAAAACAGGGCAGACTTTCGGTAATGCCGGTTACTGCTGACGAATACGAGCGTATTCTGGAGTTGAGCAAGTAGGTTGGGAGTGTATAATTATGCGAATTTCTATTTTCCAACTTCCACCCTCCAGCTTCCAAATTTTCCTACCTTCGCCAGCCAAATTAATTTAAGGATGAAGAATTCAGTTAAAGTTTTGTTGCTGTTGCTTATAAGCAGTGTTGGTGCGTTTGCTCAAACCGGAACGCTGCGTGGTTTTGTATATGAAAAAGGATCGGGCGAACCGGTTATTTTCACGAATGTATTTCTTAAAGGAACTACCATTGGTTCGGCTACCGATGTAAACGGTTTTTATCAGATCATGAAAGTGCCAGCAGGTTCTTACCAATTGGCAGTTACAGGCTTGGGCTATGATACTATTTACAAAGACATTATCATAAAAGCCAACGAAATCACGTCCGATAAACTATACATGGAGAAGGCTGCCATAAAGTTGGGCACCGCCTCCATTTCTGCTGAAAAGGAAGAAGCAAAAACAGAAGTAAAAATATCCATCAATAAAATTACCCCGCGCGAAATGAAGATGGTTCCTTCCGTTGGTGGAGAGCCTGATTTTGCGCAGGTTTTGCAAATTCAACCGGGTGTAATTTTTACCGGTGACCAGGGTGGACAACTCTACATTCGCGGAGGCTCGCCTGTACAAAATAAAGTATTGCTCGATGGAATGGTGGTTTACAATCCTTTTCACAGCATTGGTCTGTTCTCGGTGTTTGATACCGATATTATCCGCAATGCCGATGTTTACACGGGAGGTTTTACCGCAGAATATGGCGGCCGTATTTCTTCCATCATGGATATTACTACCAAGAACGGAAATACCAATCGTATCTCCGGAAAAATTTCGGCAAGTCCATTTGGTTCCAATGCAATCCTGGAAGGTCCTATTGTAAAACCTAAGCAGGAAGGTGGAGGTGGATTGTCTTTTATTTTCTCCGGAAAAACATCTTACCTGCAACAGTCTTCAAAAATATTTTATCCCTACATCAACAACAATAACGGGTTACCTTTTAATTACACCGACCTGTATGGTAAAATTTCTGCAACAGGCGGAAATGGCAGTAAATTCAACCTGTTTGGATTTAATTTTACGGATAATGTAAAATACCAGGCCTTATCAAATCTGAAATGGAATCAGTACGGTGTTGGAAGTAATTTTATACTTGTTCCCGGAGGTTCAACAACACTTATTCAGGGAAATTTTGCGTACTCAAACTACAAGATTTCATTGGGAGAGCAAGATCAGAAACCGCGTGAAAGCAGTATCAATGGATTTAACCTTGGATTGGCATTTGTTTACTACACCGGAAAAAATGAGTTGAAATATGGATTGGAAGTATTAGGCTTCAAGACAGATTTTACGTTCTATAATTCAGCCGACCGTAAAATTGAGCAGGTTGAAAACACAACAGAGTTTGCTGCTTATGTTAAGTACCGGGCAAATCTGGGTAAATTGGTTCTTGAACCAAGTTTTCGTTTCCAGTATTATGCCTCGCTTTCAACGCCATCGTTTGAGCCAAGATTGGGAGCTAAATACAATATTACCGATTGGTTGAGGATTAAATATGCAGGAGGTTTTTATTCGCAAAACCTCTTGAGTGCTAACTCAGACCGAGATGTGGTCAATTTATTTTACGGTTTTCTCTCAGGACCTGATAACCTGCCAAAGCAATTTCAGGGCGAGGATGTAACTCACAAACTGCAAAAGTCAATTCACAATATTGCCGGTTTTGAAATTGATTTAACCAAACGTATCAGTCTGAATATTGAGGGATACATGAAACACTTTACGCAACTGACCAACATCAATCGCGATAAATTGTTTGATGATAACGCAGCCAACGCAGATGTTCCTGATGTTTTGAAAAAGGATTACATCATTGAAAAAGGAAAAGCAATGGGTATTGACTTCCTGTTGAAATATGATTACAAACGTTTCTATTTCTGGGGAGTTTATTCGCTCGCTAAAAATACCCGTACCGATGAGTTGAGAACCTATGCACCGGTATTTGACCGCAGACATAATGTTAACATAGTTGCAGCCTACAAATTAGGTAAAACATTGAGCTGGGAACTTAGCTTCCGTTGGAATTTAGGTTCAGGATTTCCGTTTACCAAAACACAAGGCTATTATCCTAACCTGAATTTTTCAGGAGGTATAACAACCGATTACACAACAGCTAATAATACCGATAACGCATCATTGGGCATTGTTTACGGTGATATAAATACCGGAAGACTTTCTTACTATCACCGTTTCGATATTTCAGCAAAAAAGACAATTACATTCACAAAGAACACTACGCTTGAATTTAACCTGAGTGTAACCAACGTTTACAATCGCGAGAATGTATTTTATTTCGACAGGATAAAATATGAACGTGTAAATCAGTTGCCGATATTGCCAAGTTTGGGTATTGCTTTCAGATTTTAATTGATGGATTTTCTGCCCGAAGAGATAGAGAAGTTTGTTGAAGAACACACCCGTCCTGAATCGGATGTTCTGAAACAACTTAACCGCGAAACCTACGCGAAAGTCTTGATGCCTCGTATGCTTTCAGGCCATGTGCAGGGTCAGGTTTTGCGTATGCTTAGTTTGATGATTAAGCCAAAATATATTCTGGAAGTAGGCACGTTTACAGGCTATTCAGGCATTTGTCTTTCAGAAGGGTTACGGGAAGGCGGCAAACTCATCACCATTGATGTAAATGCTGAACTGGAAGAAATGGTTCGCAAATACTTTAAACTGGCAGGAGCAGAAAATAAAATAGACTACCGCATAGGAAATGCCATGCAGATAATTCCATCGCTGAACGAAAATTTCGACCTTGTTTTTATTGATGCTGACAAAGAAAATTATTCCAACTACTACGATTTGGTGTTTGATAAAGTGAACACGGGTGGTTACATCATTGCTGATAATGTGCTGTGGAGTGGCAAAGTAACAGAGCCCAAAGAGAAGATGGATAAGGATACCAGAGCCATTGTTTCATACTCCGAGAAAATTCATGCAGACAGCCGTGTGGAAAATGTTTTATTTCCTGTGCGTGATGGTTTGCTTGTTGCAAGAAAAATAGTTTAATTTGCTCCCGATTAAACAATCCCGCCTATAGAAAATTTCTACTAAACACTTTGCCGAAAAAAGTTTTTTAGAAATTTCTCATTGAAGAAAATTATCGTTTCAGTTACTAATGACCTCAGCACCGACCAGCGTGTTGACCGCGTTTGCAATACTTTGCAACGAAACGGTTTTGAAGTGTTATTGGTTGGCCGGGAATTAAAGAACAGTAAGCCGTTACACCTTCGTGCATACCAAACACACCGCATGAAATTGTGGTTTGAAAAAGGTTTTCTCTTTTACGCTTCGTTCAATATCAGTTTGTTTTTCTTTTTGTTGTTTGCAAAGGCAGATGTGTTGCTGGCAAATGATTTAGATACACTTCCGGCAAACTTTCTTTCTTCAAAAATTAAATCACAAACATTAGTTTACGACAGTCATGAATACTTTACAGGAGTGCCAGAAATTCAAGACCGACCGTTTGTTAAGAATACCTGGAAGAGAATTGAGCGGTTTATTCTGCCAAAAATTAAACATGCATATACTGTAAACGAATCCATTGCAAGGCTTTATAAAGATGAATATGCTATTGACTTTGGAGTTGTGAGAAATCTTCCGTTGAAAAGGAATGCAGGTGTTAAAACTAAAACAAGAAAAGAACTCGGTTTGCCCGAAAACAAAAAGATAATTGTGTTGCAAGGTTCAGGAATAAATGTGGACAGGGGAGGTGAGGAGGCTGTGCAGGCAATGGCGTTTCTGGATAATGCCGTTTTGTTAATTATCGGAAGCGGTGATGTGATTGATACCTTGAAAAGCATGAGTGATAAGCCGGCTATAAAAGGGAAAGTGATTTTTAAAGGTAAACTTCCTTATAACGAAATGCTGGAATACACAACCAATGCAGATGTCGGTATATCGTTTGATAAAGACACGAACATCAACTATCGTTTCAGTCTTCCGAATAAAATATTTGATTACATACAGTGTGGTGTTCCTGTATTGGCCTCGCGTTTGCCCGAAATTGAAAAGGTGATAACGGCTTACCGTGTTGGTGATTTTATTGAAAGACATGAAGCCCGACACATTGCAGAAAAGTTGAATGAAATGCTGAGCGATACGATGAAGCAATCAGAATGGAAAGCAAATACCGTTGAAGCAGCAAAAATATTGAATTGGGAAAATGAAGAAATAAACGTGCTTAAAATCTTTGCAAATCTTGCCTGATAAACATTTACATATTATATCATTTGATATTCCGCTGCCTGCTAATTACGGGGGCGCTATTGATGTTTTTTATAAACTGAAAGCTTTAGCTGCTGAAGGAATTAAAATCCATCTTCATTGTTATGAATATGGCAGAAAGCCGGTGAAAGAACTGGAAGAGTATTGTGTAAGTGTTAATTATTACAAGCGAAAAACTACTCGTCAACGCTTACTTAGCATGAAGCCGTACATTGTTGTTACGCGTAATTCAGATGAACTGATTGAGAATTTATTGAAGGACAATCATCCGATTTTGTTCGAAGGTTTGCATTGTTGTTATTACTTAGATGACAAGCGTCTTGCCGGACGAACAAAGATTGCTCGTACCCACAACATTGAGCATGATTATTACTTAAACCTTGCACGTGTAGAGCGTGATGTTTTTAAAAAATATTACTTCTACAACGAATCATACAAGCTGCAGCGCTTTGAAAAAGTATTGAGCAGTGCAACAGGTATTGCAGCCATTTCAAAAAATGATGCTGATTATTTTACTGAGAAATACAGAAATGTTAATCATGTCAGCGCTTTTCATCCTAATGAAAAGGTGGAGATAAAATCGGGTAAGGGTGAATTTGTATTGTATCACGGAAGCCTGGAAGTGGGCGAAAACAATGAAGCAGCTCTGTTTCTTGTCAATCAGGTTTTCAGCAATTTGAAAATTCCTTTCGTTATTGCAGGCAATAAACCATCAAAAGAATTGAAAGAAGCGGTTGCAAAACATAAGCACATTACGTTGAACAGTGATAGCCCAACGGATGAGATTTATCAATTGATTGCCGATGCACAGATTAACATTCTTCCTACGTTTCAATCTACCGGAATTAAGTTGAAATTGCTTGCTGCACTTTATAGCGGCAGGCATTGTATTGTTAATTCTTTTATGGTAGAGAATACCGGACTTGAAGCATTATGTACTGTTGCCAATACATCGCAGGAGATGCAGGAAACAGTGAAGAAGTTATTTAAGGAAACATTCAGCGAAGCTGAAATGGAGAACAGAAAAAGAATATTGCTGAGCGGTTTCGGTAATCGTGAAAATATTCTGAAACTGATAAAGGTTATCTATCTTCCTCAACCTGCTGTTGCGGGTTGATTTGCTGACGCTGCGGCATTTCAATGATAATGCCGTGTTCACACTTTAGCGTGCGAGATGAAAAACGTTTGAAGAACGAATAGTTGTGCGTTGCCATAATCACCGCTTTGCCGTTCTTGCTGATTTCTATCATCAGTTGCAGAATTCCCAGCGATGTATCAGGGTCAAGATTTCCGGTTGGCTCATCGGCAAGAATTAAATCAGGGTCATTTATAAGCGCACGTGCTATGGAAAGCCTTTGCTGCTCACCACCTGAAAGTTGATGTGTCATTTTCTTCTCTCTTCCCGAAAGACCTGTTCGTTCAAGCACTTCCTTTATTTTAGCATCCATCTTCGCTTTGTCTTCCCAGCCTGTGGCTTTCATAACAAACACTAAGTTGTCGTGCACATTTCTGTCAGACAACAATTGAAAATCCTGAAATACAATTCCCAGTTTTCTGCGAAGAAATGGAATTTGTTCTTCTGTTATTTTATCAATTTCAAAACCTGCAACCGTTGCATTTCCTTTCAGCAGGGGAAGGTCTGCATACAGTGTGCGCATAAAGCTGCTTTTACCGCTGCCGGTGCGGCCAATCAGGTAAACAAATTCGCCTTTGTGAATGTTAAGTGAAATGTCGCTCAACACTAAATTGTTTCGCTGAAAAACTGAAACATTTGAAAGTTCAACTATTGGCTCTTGCTTATGCTCGCTCATGATTGTTTTTTGATTGCGCCAAATTAACAATTATCATCTTTCCAAGTCACACAATAAATCACAAACTACTGCGTTCTATTAATAAAGACATTACTTATTAATCATGTTCACAGCACTTTTTTTATTTATTTCCATGTTGTTGGTTCATATTGCAGACTACATCCGCGAGGAACAACAAAACCATTGAGCCTTCATTCATAGCGTTTAAGGTTTGTAATGGTGCAGGGATTGCTATTTGCTTATTCAAAGCAAGAGTTCACAGCTTTGCCCGTCCAGCAATCAGGAGCAGTAATGCCGAATAATTTAGCAATGGTTGGGGCTGTATAAAAGGTCTCCACCTTTTCAGTTATTTCAAATCCTTTTTTAATTCCCGGACCTGAAATAATCCAAGGGATTTCAATTTCGTCAAGCGACATTCCGCCATGTCCTTTGCCTTTTCCGCCATGATCAGCAGTTACAAGAATTACGGTTTGTTCAAAAATTCCTGCTGTTTTCAATGCTGTAATTACAACACCTGCCAGCGAATCGGCTTTGCTCACGGATGCAAAGTATTCCGGAGTGCCGTGACCGATTTCATGGCCCGCATGGTCAACATGGTCGAAGTGCAAAAACAGAAAATGTGGTTTTTCTTTTACAATGTATTCAGCAGCTTTTTCTGCAGTAATGTTTTCGTTGGCCGTGTTGTCTAACTTTTCAAACGCATCTTTATCGGTTAAGCGTGCAAAACCATTCCAGTGATAAAAGCAGGCAATTTTAGTTTCGGACTTTTGCTGCTTGAGAACACCAAAAATGGTTGGAAAGATTTCACCTTTCTTCCTTCCACAAAAACTTTTCTTCCTCACATCTTCACGTTTCCATTTGTTGGAATGTATACCGTGTTCCTTTGGAGGTGCACCCATAATCATAGATGCCCAATTGGGGCTACTGGATGTAGGCAATACAGCACGGGCATGAAATGAGTGCGAGCCGTTTTTTATCAGTTCATTAAAGTTGGGCGTGTTTGCATTTTTAATTCCGTTGGGGCTCATGCCGTCAAAGCCAAGCACAACAATATATTTTGCTTGTTGTGCTGCAAGAGAAAGCGTAAGCAATTGAAAAAGTAAAACAAACAGCGTTTTCATGTTTTATCGTGTAAAAGAAATTCGTCCGGTGTAAATATTTTCAATTGAAACCGCAAGGTTTACATATCCTGTAACGTAACCGTTTTTCTCATCTACATTCAGGTTACTCAACCAGAATTTGCCGGCCTCTGCTGGAAGTTTCTGATTGGTTTTTACGGTGATGCTGTTGCCCGGCCTTCCTATATCAAAAACCAATGTTTCAAAGTCGAGTGTTGCAGCACCTTCCGGAATGCCCTTGATGCGTGAGAAGTCATCAGGTCGCCATTCCTGAATGATGGTATGCTCAATAAGAATCTCTTTGTTCTTGTTATCAGTTTTAAAAATAAACGGAAAAGAAATTGCTCCGCTTCTCATCTTCTTCACCCAATTGCGCTGGCGTTGGCTTACATCACGCAGGTAACCGAATATCCATGAAATTTTATCCTGAACAATATCTTTTTCAGGACTTAAATCCAGCCAGAACAACCACTCATAAGGATGTATTTCCGGATGACAACTGTGATTGCAATCCAGAACAAAAGCACCATAAAAGCCCATTGTAGGATGTTCGTGCATAAAATTTTTGTGAGCCAACAGGTTGTTGCCCGGAAAAACAGGATATAGGTGTGTGTTAATTTTTTCTCTGTAATCATCCTTGAAATAGGGCGTACATTCACAGTGCATTCTGTAATTATCAATAGTTTCGGGTGTAGGATAAATGAATGGAGGTTGTGTGAAATCTCTTTGTCGCGCAGCTTTTTTTATTTTCATCTGCGCCTGATAGGCGCTCCAGTGGATGTCAATGTATTTCTGCGTATGAGGGATAATATCATAATTAATATCTAATTCCTTGAAATGAGATTCTTCAGCAACGCCTCCGGTTTTTCTTACAGTTCCTACTACTTTTATCTTTTTCATGTTGATGGAACGCCAGTTCCAGCCAAGTACATTAATAATGCGACTTCCGATAACACGATGCCGTTGTTTGCGTTTTTTTAGGATCGAATCTACGCTGAAGCATTGCACTAAATCAGTGAGTTCTTCGGTGATTGTAATTTTTTCGCGCAACTCTTTTGCCGGAAGATAAAAGGAAAGAAAAGTTGCATTGGTGTTGTAAGCAAATGTTGCAGGTAACAATGTTTGAGCGTATACAGCAGGCATAGTGCAAAGCATTGTCAGCAGAACAAAGGCAGCTAATTTTTTCATGATAATGATGTAAAGAAATGAGTTTCTAAATGTAGAAACAAATTTTTACTGAGGCTTAACAAAAAGATAATAAGCTCCGAAAGCAGCAGCCATTAAACCGAAGAAGATTGCAGCAAGCATGGGATTGTAAACCGACATGCTGATGATGGCAACTACGGCAATAATTAAAGCGATAGAAGGAAACAACGGATAAAATGGTGCTTTAAATGGGCGTTCCATTTCAGGCATTTTTCTTTTTAACTGAAAATACGAAATCATGGAAAGTATGTAAAGCGAAAGTGCTCCGAACGTAGCAATGGTAATAATATCGCCTGTTTTGCCGGTGAAGAGTGCAATGATGCCAATGGCCATGTTGAAGATAAGTGCAAGGACAGGAGTTTTAAATCGTGGATTTATTTTTCCAAGAAAAGAAGGTGCGTTTCCTGATTTGCCAAATTCATAAGTTGCTCTTCCTGCTGCCAGAAGCAAACCATTGAACGATGCCACAAAACCAAACAACCCAATCCAGATGAGCAGATGATAAAACACATCGCTGACTGCAGGGATGTGTTTTATGGCCAAAGGCAAGGGCGAATCGGATATGTTTCCGTCTGCATCAAACACTACTGCTTCCCAGCCGGCAACACCAACGGCTGAACTGAAGGTAAGCGTTGCAAGCACGGCCAGCGTAAACATAGCAGATGCAAAACCAATGGTTATGTTTTTTTGCGGATGGATGGTTTCTTCCGCAACGTTGGCAATACCTTCCAGTCCAAGGAAGAACCAGATGGCAAAGGGTATGGCCATAAAAATTCCTTCTATTCCGTTGGGAAATGAATTGATGGTAAGGTTCTGTAGATTGAAATGCGGAAGCGTAAATCCTGAAAAAATTAGTAACTCTACAACAGCCACAATAGTGATGAACAATTCAAAGGATGCCGATGCTTTTACACCCAAAATATTTAACAACGTGAATGCAAAATAGCAGAACACAGCAACTCCAATAACCGGTAATTCAGGAAACAGCAGATGAAAATAAGCGCCAATACCAAAGGCAATAGCCGGAGGAGCAAAAACAAATTCTATGATTTGTGCCATCCCTGCTACAAAACCTAAATGTTTTCCCAACGCTTTGTCGGCATAGTCAAAGGTGCCACCTGCTTTGGGAATGGCGCAGGCCAGTTCGGTATAACACAACGAGAAGGTGATATACATAATCATGATGAAAAACGTGGCGATGCCTAAACCAAGCGTTCCACCTTTTTCCAGACCGAGGTTCCAGCCGAAATACATTCCTGAAATAACGTAGCCAACGCCAAGCCCCCAGAGCATGAGAGGACCGAGTGAGCGTTCAAGTTTTGCCTGTTCTTGCATAGTGTTATTTTATTAGAACGGATAACCGATTCCCAAATTCCATACTACTTTTTTCAGCAGCAGGGGTTCGTTTACGCCAATCCAGCGTTGGTTGTCAGCTTCAGGTTTGCCGGGGTCGTAGATGGGATAGGCACCATCTAAACGGATAATGAAAAAGTTAAAGTCCAGTCGTGCTCCAACACCTGCTCCCAAAGCAATTTCTTTGAAAAGCCTTGGCCATTCCATTTCTGCTCCGGGACGGTTGGCATCTTTGTGAACCAGCCAGATATTTCCGGCATCGGCAAACACTGCCATTTTAAAGTACTTGTAAATATCAAAGCGATACTCTGCATTCATTTCAAGACGCATGTCGCCAAACTGGTCAATAGAACTTTGCAAGGTATTAGGATATGAGCCCGGCCCCAGTCTGCGCGCGCGCCATGCTCTTATTCCGTTTGCACCACCGCCAAAAAAGCTTGCTTCGTAAGGAAGTACTGAAAGATTTCCGTAAGGCATTCCGCGGCCTGCAGCAAAACGTAACACAAAGGTGCTGCGCTTGTTGATGGCAAAGTAACGTCTTATATCAAAATCGAATTTCACGTATTGTGCATAGGGTGTATTGAAAACAAGATAGCTTCCGTTTTCATTTTTTTCAGCACCTCCGACTGCATTGGAGATTGAACTGATTCCGTAAGGAAGCAAACCGGATGATTCGCCTGTTAAGCGCACATACCAGAAATTCGTTTTCTTGTCAACATCCTGATTGGTGTATAAATAGGTAAGTACACCGGACCAGGTAATGTGAGAGATGAAAGTGTTTTTCAGCAACTGGTCGTTGATGCCGCTTATTCGTTCTTTAAATGCTGCACTTTGTTTTTCGGGCGGCAGATTTACAAAGTTAACTTCAATGGGGTTATACGTCCAGCGTGTCCGGTTGCTTGCACGCCAGTCGTAGCCGTATGTGGTGCGAAAAATGGTGCGTGTAAAATCGGGACGCTTCTGATAATCGTAAGCAAAACGGATTTTAGTTTGCGGACGGAAGTAGCGCGACACTTTTATTTTTTTTGCAAACGGAAACAGGAAGCGTGGAATGGTGAGTGAGGCTTCGGGACCAATTTGCAGTGTATTGAAAATGGGAGTCTTGTTATCTTCGCTGTCATCAAAAACAACCTGTGATTCCAAACCGCCTTTTATGCGGAATTCAAATGTTTCGGCTCCGCGAAATATGTTTTTGTTCTGATAAATTACATCGGCAAAAAGACCAGGAAAGCCGCCTGTATTGGTGCCCTGCGCCTCAACCGAGAACGACTGACGAGGAGCAGGTGTAAGTTGTATAATGCAATCTAATTTATCGTTTTCCTGTTCTTCGAACTGGATGTTGATGAACTTGTAAATCTTAAGGCTCGAAAGCTGACGGTAGCTGTTTTCAAGATCGCGGGCAATGTATAGCTCACCGGCTTTAAAAAACACAGAGTTCGTTAGTATTTTAGGATCTATTGTCCATTTATTGCGGTAGGCAAGCAGGTTTTTGTTGTACACCAGCGTATCGTAAGGAACAGCCGAACTGTTTTTAGGATAATACTCGGAGTTAATAATAACTCTTCCGATTCTGTAGGGGCGAAATTCTTTAGGACTGTTGGTAGTATCGGGCCTGCCGAAATCTTTTTCCATATTGCTTCTTATCAGCAGGGTAACTT
Source organism: Bacteroidia bacterium (assembly GCA_050186075.1). Classification (GTDB taxonomy): domain Bacteria; phylum Bacteroidota; class Bacteroidia; order SXHM01; family SXHM01; genus SXHM01. The sequence continues at coordinate 85,584 of JBFWYU010000015.1, read as the reverse complement.
CTACTTCGCGGTTGCCAAGGGTGGTGTCGGCCTGAAACACAACATTCTCGGTAGAGAAATAATAATAGCCGCGGTTTTTAAGTTCTTTGGCAATACGCTCGCGTTCCTTCTGCAGAATATCCACATCGTAATTCATCCCCGCTTTCAGTAATGAGTTTGGCTTGTCGCTGCCTGAAATTATTGAATCCAGTTCGGGGTTATAAACGGCATATACAAAGTTCTTTACTGTGTAGGGAATGTGCGGCTTTATGTAATAGGTTACTCTTACTTTTTTGCGCTTGTACTCAACACTGTCGCTTACTTCGGCATTAAAAAAACCTTTGTTCTTGAGGTAAATTTCAAATTGTTTGCGGGTGCTTAGTGTAAGTGTTGAATCCAACACTACGGGTGCTTCGCCAATGCTGAGCATCCACTCGCCAAAGCTTCTGCGCGGAGCTTTTGGTTCTTTGTTTTTGGCTACCCGTTTTTGATTTTTTACTTCACGCTTTTCTTTCAGTTCTTTTTTGCGGGCCTCCACTTTGTTAAGGTCAACCAGATTATAAACCCACAGGTGAAAGCGCACAAAGCCCAGAATTTTGCGGTTAGGTTTCTGGCGAATGTATTTGGAGAGTTCTTCTTTGTTGACTTTTCCGCTGTCAACTTCTATCTTATTTTTTACGAGCAGAAACTCTTTGCTGCTTAGTTTGCGGGTGGCTCCGCAAGAAGCTACAAGCAGGCAGTAGGCAGTAAGCAGCACGCAGTAAGTAAAACGTAAAAGAGTTTTATTCTTCACCAATTTCTAATTATAATGCCCTTCGACTACGCTCAGGGTGACATGACTTCTGACTAATGACAATTGACCAATGACCCAACACAACAATCAGCCCAAAAGTATAGCTTTGCGCTGTGCTTACCAATTCACAAATTAAACATATCCTTTCGTTAAGGCAGAAGAAATTCCGCACCGAACATCAACAGTTCGTTGTTGAAGGCGTGAAGGTGGTGAAGGAGCTGTTGGCATCGCCTTACAAGGTAGATGCAGTGTATGTTTTGGGCGAAGTTGCGTACGAGATAGCAGCACTCTCATCCCTTGCACCAATTATTATTACCGAACAGCAATTGCAGAAGATAAGCAACCTTGAAACGCCTAATAATGTTCTGGCACTGGCTTCCATTCCGCAATCAGCGTTCAGTTTTCAGCAGGTTAAAAACAAACTCTCGCTGGCTTTAGATACTATAAACGATCCCGGAAATCTTGGCACCATTATCCGCACGGCTGCATGGTTTGGTATGGATACCATCATCTGCTCACCCAACACTACCGATGCCTGGAGCCCTAAAGCGGTGCAGTCTGCAATGGGTGCATTGTTCAGAACAAACGTTGTGTATGCCGATTTGAAAACGGTAGTGCAGGAATATAACAACGCTGATGTTTCTGTTTATGCTACCACGCTTGACGGAACGGATATTTATAAAACTACATTAACTGCAAACGGATTGATTGTTATCGGCAGCGAAAGTCATGGTGTTTCGCCTGAGTTGCTTGCCTTGATTAAAACCAAACTTCATATTCCTTCTTTTTCATCCGGTGCTGCCGAATCGCTTAATGCTGCGGTGGCTGCAGGGGTGGTGTGTGCGGAGTTCAGGAGGCGTTGAATTTAAATCCTTTCACAGAGGAAAGCCTGAGAATGCACAGAGGTTCACAGAGTTTTTATTCTTCTCTGTGAACCTTTGTTTTAACACCAAATCCCGAAAGGAAATATTTGCTTACGGCAAACTCCCACAAAATGATGTTCTGCTCGGTCCGCCATGCATACCATTTACCCCGCTGTGTTTAATGCTCTATCAGTCAGTCCTTCAGCTTTCCCGTTCAGACATGCGGCTTAGCCAGCTGGCTTTGCGGGTTCAACCGCTGTGCTTAACGCTGACTTGGTTAGGCTTGCTGCTGCTGTTGCCACCGATACGGCAAGGGCAGCTACCTGTTCAGTTTCAGCCGCTGATCATACTGCTAATCCAGCTATTCTTGCCGCTTTCCCCGCTACCTCTGCCGCTACCCCCGCTACCCCTCCCGCTCTCCCCGCTACCCATTCCGCTCGTCCCGCTACCTCTTCCGCTTTTTGTGAACCCTTAGCGGGACTAGCTTTGCATGGTTATTTTGAAAAAATGTCAGCAGCCTGCCAAAAAGGCAAGGTCGCGGTGTGAGCTTAAGCAATAACTTTTAGGGCTGATAGCATTTGTAAAATAGCCTCCCCGCCTCCGCGGTAAAAAAATACTTCCTCTCTTATGGAAATCCACCCCCTTTTGCATCTTTTTTACGGAGCACACAATAAAGTTTAAAATACTCCGTTATCATACTATAAGGTCTCACCATTTATTCATCTTTAAAAACAAACAAACCATGAAAATCAATTTAATCAGCGAGTGGGGAAATGTTGTTTCAAATGTGCGCAACAACATAGTCTTTGAACACCGCAACCAAGCCTATGGAGCCTATTTCATACGCAGGGAGTATCCGCGCACTATGTTCTTTTCGCTTTTTGTTACCATCGGTTTAATTGCCTCCGGGGTTGTAGCATTAAAAGTTTCGCAGTATCTGGCTAAAGAGGTTATTGAAGTTGTAGTTCCAACTGTTGACGGTCCGGTGGTAACTACGGTTTATGATATAACACCTGATGTGCCTCCGCCAACAAAAATTGACCCGCCTAAATCAACACCACCACCCAAAGGTTCAATGTTTGTTGCCCCTGTGGTAAGCGATGACAAGGACACCATTTCCGATACGCAGCCTTTCAATCCCGAACTAAAGCCCGGCAAACCAGATGGAGTGGATACCGATACTACTGAGTTTATTCCTGATCTGCCTAAAGGAACCGGAACGGTAGTAGCCGTTGATACGTTGTCGAATAAAGTGCTTGACTTTGTAGATGTCAATCCCGAGTTTCCCGGTGGAATTGAAAAGATGTATGAATTTATAACCGCTAAATTGAAATATCCGCAACAGGAAAAAGAGAACGGTGTTTCAGGTATGGTTTATCTCAGTTTTACAGTAGATAAGTCGGGCAAAATAAAAGATGTTGTAGTGGAACGTGGCGTTAAGTACGGTCCTAATCTGGAGAAAGAGGCGCAACGTGTTATAGGCCTTATGCCCGAATGGAAGCCGGGAATTTATAAAGGACAAACCGTATCAGTACGTTACCGTATGCCTATCAATTTTGTGTTGAGGTAAAAGGATCAGGAAAAATAATCCAGGTCGGTGCCAAGAGGGAGGTTCATGAGGTAATCAACTCCCTCTTTCACCGTCATTCCGCCAAACAAACATTTGTAAATAGTCTCGGTCATAGGAGCGCGTGTTTTGGCACCATGAATAAAAGCATGGGTAACCCTAACGGTGTTTACACCCTCGGCCACTTCGTCCATGCTGCGTAGAATATCTTCAATCTTTTCGCCTTTTGCCAGTCGGAAACCTACTGAAAAGTTGCGGCTCTTTTCGCTCGAGCAGGTGGCAATCAAATCACCCACACCTGCCAACCCGAAAAATGCTTTGGGTTCACCACCCATCAGCTTTCCGATGTGAACCATCTCTACCATTCCCCGGCTTATTAATAAAGCACGCGCATTTTCACCATAACCCAATCCGCTCAGCGCTCCTGATGCAATGGCTATCACGTTTTTCAATACGCCCGCCAGTTCAACTCCTGTAATATCATGATTTCCGAACACCTGAAAACGTTTGCTGCGCAGGGCACGTTGTCCTTCGCGTATCACCTCGTCAAAGCGGCTTGCCACTACCGATGCAGCGGGATGCCCTAAGGCTATTTCGCTCGCCAGGTTAGGCCCGGCAAGGCAACCCACGCGCATTACCTCTGTTTCCTGCAAAATAATCTCGCTCATGGTGCGTATTATTTTGCGATTGATTTGTGATTTTTCGGTAAGCGTTTCGCCTTCTTTCAGGCGCACATCCAATCCTTTTGTGCCATGAATTAAAATATGGTCGGGGCGCAGAAAAGGTGAAAAGGTGCGTATCATTTCCCTGAAACTGGACGAAGAAACCACCGGAAAAATAAGTGTGCAACGCGAGGTTATTTCTTCAATGCTGCTGGTGGGTTGTATGCGCTCGTTAATTTTCTGTCCGCGGTTTATGCGCTTTACCAGAATGTTGTCGGCAACCTCGGGTCTGCGGCTGTAAAGAATAACATCTCTGTTTTCGGCAAGCAAATTTGCTACGGCTGTGCCAAACACACCCGCACCAATTACCCCAACAGGCAGTTTATCAGATGTATTTTGCGAGTCCATATCCTTCTAAGCGGTTGTGGTAAAAATATAAAAGATTAAAATCTTCCGACATAATAAAGCCGTCTTTCGATTTATATAACGGGCGCTTGGCATCGTACATTCCCAGATTTTTTAAACCTGTTTCAATGATGGTATCAATTTCGGGTATCTCCAGTTCGTGATACAAATGAATTTCTCCGTTAGCTGCCATTTCGCGCAACCGGTCAAGCAGGCGCGAGCAGGCATTGGTAAATTCAAGGTAAGTCAGTTTCTGGTCTTCTTCTGGCAGGCGCAACACCGAATAAATATCTAATTTTTTGTAGCGCTTACGAATAAGTTCAAAGGCTGCAAAGGCTACTACATAACTTGCCAGCACGCGGCTCTCGGAATGAAATCGTTTTACAATTTCATCGCCCAGCATTTTGGTATATTCTGCATCGCGCTGCGCATCGCGGGTAAAAGCACCGTTGGTCATAAAATAACGGCTGATGTCTATCTTCTCATTATTCTTGCCGATGCTGTTTCCTTCGTTATCAACAGGGTTTCCGAACAGGTCAATGCACTTACCAAAAGAGATGGAAATCTCAGAAGACTTGGTAAAGAACTTCACCATAAACTTAGCCAGTTTGTATGATGTTGAGTAATCGTCATTCTCGCGGAAGTAATGTTGTTGTCCGGTTCTTTTCAGATGTTCGTCAATCAGACTGGGTGCTTCCAATACAAAGTTGTAGTTGAACACAACGGGAATTACAAAAATCTTGGTTGCTTTTTCTTTGTCCTTTAAAAAATTAAGTCGCTGCGCTTCCATAGCAGTGCCCAATAAACCTAACTTCAATTTAGTTTCTATAGAACCGGAACGTGAGCGTGTTCCTCCCGGAAAAAACAAACTGTTGCAACCGCGCACCATAGCTATGGTTGAGTAGGCCTTCAGTGTTTCGAGGTAAATCATGTTCTTCTTTCTGCGGTCGACTTTGTAGGCACCCAGGCGACTCATAAAGAAAGAAAGAATGCCGATACCGAATAGGTTTAATCCGGCACCATAAAGAAAGGGGCGCAAGCCCAGCGACTGAATAGCCCAGCCAATCATAATCGAATCCAGATTGCTGAAATGCGTGGGAACCATAACGAGTGTTCCTTTTTTTGCCAGGCTGCGTATTTGTTCCAGTTCACCCTGCAAACGAATCTTCTCGTGAAGGTTGTGTCGTGTTTTCCAGAAGCGCGAAATTCCCTTTCCTTCCGATGCATTCAGCAAACGTGCAAACCCGAATGTAGTAGCTTCTTTTGCGAAATTATAAGCAGCGGGACTAAAGAAACCGGCTATCTCTTCGGTATAGCGGTCAATGATGCTCTCCAGAATTTTATCTTCATTCAGGTCGGGAGTTTTCTCGTTCTCCGGACTTATTTTTATCAGTTTCTTTTTTACGCCTTCCCAAAACGGGCCTTCGTCTTTTTTATCGGCAGCCCATGCGTTAGTTTTTACACGAATACGCTCTAAGTAATAGGTCTTTGCTAATTCTTCGTTTAATCCCTGTGTTGTCTTGGTTTGCTCCTTTACAGCAGCAAATGCAGATTCTTTAACTTGCTTAAGAAATTCGTCACGCTCTTTGGTAAGCTGGTAAATAGGCCAGGTATTAATATCCGGGAACAATGGCTCGTAAAGCCATCCTGCGCGTGTATGTTTTTGTTCTTCCAATTCCTTTATTTCTTTGATGCTGTCATGCTGAGCGTAGTCGAAGCATTATTATACCCTTCGACTACGCTCAGAGTGACTACCCTTTCTTTATTTTAAATGACCAGGTAATTAAGAAACGCGAAACCTCTGTTCCGTCAGGCATAGTTCCAACCGATTCAATCGTTACCGGAACTTTTTCTCCGGTTTTAATAGCTTGGTCAATTGCTGCAAAAACTTTAGCTCCTTCGGTGCAGGTGAAGGTGGTTAACTTATCAGCTTTTTTAGAAAAGCTGCCTTCCACTTTTACAACCAGCATTCCCATGTTTGCATTGCAGTTTTCTATTGCCAGTAATGCCAAAACACCGGTTGACATCTCCGCAGCCATTGCCTGTGCAGCAAAGTAAATACTCTGAAAAGGGTTTTGGCTTCTCCATCCGTAAGGTAGCGTTACTTCACAATTATCGACATCTAATTTTTTAATGTTCAGCCCGCAGAAAAAAGCAGCAGGAAGTTTTATCAGCAGAAAAAGATTGAACAGAAAATAATTGAGAAATTGCTTGCGTTGTTTCTCGGCTTTTGCATTCAGCACAATGGCTTGTTTGGGTTTTGTAAGTGTTTCCATTTCTCTTTATTAAATTGTCATTCCTTCTTTTAATCGTTCAGCATTCTCTGCATTTTGCAAGGCATTCATCATATCCTGAATATCGCCATTCATAAAAGCAGGAAGACTATGAATAGTCATTCCAATTCTATGATCGGTTACACGGCTTTGCGGATAATTATAGGTGCGGATCTTTGCAGAACGGTCGCCAGTTGAAACCATAGTTTTGCGCTTTTTAGCAATGGCATCGTTGTGTTTCTGCAATTCCATTTCATAAAGTTTGGTGCGCAGCATGGCCATCGCACGTTCACGGTTTTTCAACTGACTGCGTTCCACCTGGCATACTACTACAATGCCTGTTGGCTTGTGGGTAAGCATCACTTTCGTTTCAACCTTGTTTACGTTCTGTCCTCCCGCACCACCTGAGCGTGCCGTTTGCATATCAATATCAGCAGGATTTAACTGCACATCCACTTCGGTTGCTTCGGGCAGCACCGCTACGGTAGCTGCTGAGGTATGAACCCTTCCCTGTGCTTCGGTAGCAGGCACCCGCTGTACACGGTGAACACCTGATTCGTATTTCATTTGTCCGTAAACGCCATCGCCTGTAACAAACATGATTACCTCTTTGTAGCCACCGGCTGTTCCGTCCGAACAGTCAATCAGTTCTACTTTCCATCCGCGTTCCTCGCAGTAGCGGGTATACATTCTATATAGTTCTCCTGCAAACAAACTTGCTTCATCACCTCCTGTTCCTGCACGTATCTCAATAGTGGCATTTTTATCGTCTTCAGGGTCTTTGGGTATCATCATCAGGCGCACTTCTTCTTCGAGCTGAAGTTTACGCTCTTCCATTTCGGTCAGTTCCATTTTTGCTAGTTCCAGAAATTCGGGATCTTTTTCGTTACTCAGAATTTCTTTGGCGTTGGCAATGTTCTTTAGCAGCAAATCATACTCCTTGTAAGCATTAGCTATAGGTTCAAGGTCGCGGTAGTCTTTGTTCAGCTTCACGTAACGCGTCATATCGCCTACCACATTCGGATCGCCCAACTGAATTCCAATGTCTTCCCAGCGCTTGTATATATCTCTTAATTTATCCAGCATTTTTTTTCAATGAGGCGCAAAGATAGAAAATAGGGTGAATGCACTATAATCAGTGAATTTACTATCTTTGAAACAAATTTAGCTGACATGAATTTATTAGAAAGAATAACAGTAAATCCTGAACAGTGTGGCGGGAAACCCTGCATCAGAGGTATGCGAATTCGCGTTACAGATGTGCTTGATTTGATGGCTTCAGGATTAAATGAAGAACAGATTGTAGCTGAAATGCCTGATTTGGTTCAGGAAGATATTCGTGCAGCAGTTGCTTATGCATCTGCAAAACTTAATCACGTTATTCTAAAAGCTGCATGACGCTTTGGTTGGATGCACAGGTTTCTCCTTTACTGGCTGACTGGATTAAATGCAATTTCAATATTTTCTGCTTTGCACTCCGCGACTTGGGACTGCGTGATGCTTCTGACCATGAAATTTTCATGAAAGGGAAAACAGAAGGTGTTATTATCATTACAAAGGATTCGGATTTTTGTGATTTGGTGAGAAAGCATAAATCACCTCCTAAAATAATCTGGCTGACTTGTGGCAATACTTCAAATGAGAGTTTGAAACAAATTTTCAGCGCTAAACTTCTTTCAGCGTTGGAGATTTTAGATAAGGGAGAAGAACTGATTGAAATAAGTGATTGGATTTAGCGTTATACAAAAAATTACCTTTGCCACCTTATGAGTTTTTTCTCGTTCGTATTCAGTAAAAGTTTTCTAAAGCATCTTGGCATTGCGCTGGGCGTTTTTATTGTGCTTATTCTGATTATTATTTTCTCCCTTAATGCCTATACCGGACATGGCGAAACCATTGCCATTCCTGATCTTACCGGTGTTAAAAAAGATAAGTTGGATTCTGCACTGGCAAATTACGAACTCAAGCATCAGATTATCGACTCGGTTTATGACAACAAAAGGCCAAAAGGCTCTATTGTTGACCAAACACCGGCACCCGGCTTTCATGTAAAAGCAGGAAGAACGGTTTATGTTACCGTTGTTGCCATGCAACCACAGCGTGTTAAAATGCCCAACCTTGTTGACTTAACTTTAAGACAGGCAACGCAACGCCTGGAAACCTACGGACTGAAAGTGGGAAAGACTTCCTATCAACCCGATATTGCCAAGAATGTAATTCTTAAACAACTATGGAAAGGCAGAAAAATACATCCCGATAGCCTTGTTGTAAAAGGTTCTTCCATTGATCTGGTGTTAGGTGATGGATTGAATAACTCTGAAGTTCCGGTTCCGTACTTTATTAATCTTACACCTGAACAGGCTGAGGATGCCATTAAATCGGGTGCATTGATAAAAGGCGCATTTATATTTGATGCCGATGTAAAAGACAGTCTCAAGTCACGTGTTTACAAACAACGCCCGGCTTACACGCAAAACTCTGTAATTAAAATCGGTGACCCTGTTGATTTGTGGTTTACCGAAACGGAAGATAAAATTGAATACGACCCTTCGCTTCACAATAACCCGATTGATGACGGTGGAGAAATGAATGAAGGAAGCGATGAAAACTATGATGAATAAAAAAACGCTGTTGCTTTTAGTGGCAACTTTTATGTTGCCATTTGTAGTGCTCTCTCAGGAAGTGTTGCTTGACCTTGAAGTAAACCCTGTTTTACTAAGCAGAAAAAATGCTGTACAAAATCAGGAGAAAAGCATTATGAATAATCAGGAGTATTATATTCTTGACACACTTAATCTTCCTTTTATTGATGATTTTTCAACGAATAAATTAAAGCGCTATTACAATTGGGAATATCCTGCACCGGTTGATTCTATGGCTATTCGCTTTACTATTAATGGAGATGCTCTAGATTCGATAACAGTTACTGAAGACACAACGTTTCATTATTACTACACTCTTGATACAATATATTCTGATACTTTCTTAGTTGATACATCAAGAGCGATTCTTGATAGTATGATTCCTTTTCCTTCCTATGAAGCAGTCTTCTACAACGGTTACAATCCTTTTGTCCCTAATGATACTTTTTATTACTGGTGGCCTGATAATAAATATACAATTTACAATTCATCAGGAAATACTCTACTTGATACAACTATTAGAGTCGATTACTTCCCACTTATAAATAGCAACGATACCGTAAAAGTGTATCAACCTGACGGAGGAACATTGTGGCTTGATAATTATGCTTTTCTAAATTCTACATATCCTATTTATCCGCCTTCGGTTGGTGTGGCCACTTTAGATGGTGTTGATGAGAACGGAATGCCTTATGATTTTTCTACAGGCTTGCCTTACGGTGTTGCTGATCATCTTACTTCAAAACCAATAAACCTAGATGTTTATGAACCATCCGATTCGCTGTATCTGAGTTTTTATTATCAGGCACAGGGTAGAGGAAATGCTCCGGAACAAAATGATTCATTGATTTTGCAATTCCGGTCATCAACACTTGACTGGACAAATATCTGGAATGCTGAAGGTGACGAATTGCCTGCCGACAGCATGTTTAAACAGGTAATGATTCCGGTAACTGACACAGTATGGTTTGAAAACGACTTTCAGTTCCGTTTCCGCAACTATTCAACACTTTCGGGCAATGTTGATCATTGGCATATTGACTATGTGCGTTTCAGTAATGCACGTCATTATCAGGATACTGTTTATGAAGATGTGGCTTATGTATATCCTGCTTATTCATTACTGAATAAATTTCAGTCAATGCCTTGGAGCCATTTTTTAGTTGACCCAGCTTTTTTTATGAATGATACATTGCTGCTGACTTTTCATAATAATCTGAATGCAGTGAAAAATACAGGCTATCGTTGGAAAGTATTTGATGAAAGCAATACCGAGATTTTTGATAAAAACGGAGGAAGCAAAAACTATAGTGCAGATGTTTTCTGTCAGAATGTAGGAACGCAGTGTGATAATACAGATCCTTTACCAATGTCACCCGACTTTGCTTTCACTTTTCCCGACAACGGAAACGATAGTGCAAACTTTGAAATCATTGCCAGTCTTGCTACTAATCCTGATAACATAAAAGATAACGATACGCTGCACTACACGCAAGTTTTTCATAATTATTATGCCTACGATGATGGTACAGCAGAAAATGGTTATGGTTTGGAAATTCAGGCTCCCATTGGTGTCTCCATGGCTGCCTACCGTTTTAACATGATTAAAGGCGATACATTGCGCGGTGTGCGTTTTTATTTCAACCCGCAGTTAGATGATGTCTCTCAAAAACTTTTTACGCTGATGGTTTGGACAGGTAATGAAACACCTGAAACCGTGATATATCAGAACGATTCGCTTTCACCTGCTTATTCACCCGGCTTGAATTACTTCCGTACCTATACTATCAATGACACCATTCTTGAATTGCAGGCAGGCAACTTTTTTGTGGGTTGGATGCAGACAGAAAATTACCGCATGAATGTTGGTTTCGACCGCAACCTGAATGCCAACGAAAATATGTTTTATAATATTCTGGGTGGCGGCTGGCTGCAGTCACAACTGCCGGGTGCATGGATGATACGCCCTGTGTTCAGCAGCGACACACTTCCTCCTGATGTATTCTCCATTGAAGAAAATTCAGTGATGAGCGAGTTTACTATTTTCCCAAATCCTGCATCGGATGAGGTTTATATTGTGGCAATGAACGAAACAGGAAACAGCAATGACTACTTTGTAAACATCTTTAACAGCACCGGCAGTGTGGTAAAACAGGTTTCATCGCTGCCACGCTCGGTAAACATTTCAGAGCTTGCTCCGGGTTTTTATTTCATCAACATTCAGAACAAAGAAACACAGGAGCAGAAAACCTATAAGCTTATTATAAGCAGGTAGGTTGTGTTTCTGCCATGCTGAGCGTAGTCGAAGCATTTTTATAATTGCCCTTCGACTACGCTCAGGGTACATAATTCCTAAATAATTTATGATTAATCAAACGGAAGATATTGAATTAAACGAAGACGAACAGGACGAGCTTTTTGAGCATCATCGTCTTACAGCTGACAAAGGACAAGCTCCTTTGCGCATTGACAAGTTCCTGATGAACCGTTTGGAAAGCACTTCGCGTAACAAGATTCAGAACTCGGCTGAGGCAGGGAATATTCTGGTAAATGATGTTGCCGTAAAATCTAATTACAAAGTGAAACCGGGTGATGTTATAAGTATAGTGCTGGCACATCCTCCCCGCGACCGCACCATTATTCCGGAAAATATTCCTCTGAATATTGTGCATGAAGATGATGATGTGGTGGTATTGAACAAACCTGCAGGCTTAGTTGTACATCCCGGCTATGGAAATTATTCGGGAACATTGGTGAATGCTTTGGTCTATCATTTCAAGGATTTGCCCAATCAAAATCAGGAAACTCCGCGCCCGGGTTTGGTGCACCGTTTAGATAAAGACACTTCGGGAATTATGATTGTGGCGAAGAATGAATTTGCCATGACCCATCTTGCCGGACAATTCTTTGACCGCACCACCAAACGTGTTTACAGTGCGCTTGTGTGGGGGGACTTTGAAGAAGACACAGGAACTATTGAAGGACATATCGGGCGCAGCTTGAAAGACCGCAAGGTGATGGATGTTTTTCCTGAAGGTGAGCATGGTAAACATGCTGTTACCCATTACAAAGTGCTGGAGCGTTTTGGCTATGTTACACTGATTGAGTGTAAACTGGAAACAGGACGAACACACCAGATACGTGCACATTTGCAACACATCAAGCATCCGTTATTTAATGATGTAACGTATGGTGGTGACAGTATTCTGAAAGGAACAACCTTTCAAAAATATCGTCAGTTTATTGAAAACTGTTTTACATTGATGCCTCGCCACGCACTTCATGCAAAGTCATTGGGTTTTGTGCATCCGGTAACAAAAAAGGAATTGTTTTTTGATTCCGATATTGCTTCAGATATGCAAGCAGTGATTGATAAATGGAGGCATTATATTAAGTATGAAAAGTGATTTGTAAATTCGTGATGTCACACCGAGCATAGTCGAGGTGCATTATCTTTGATCAATGAACGTAATTTATTCAAGCAAAATCCTCATCGCTTGGGGCGAAGCCATTAGCGGCAATAAACCGATAAAGGAATGGTTGCTTGCAAACGGTTATAAAGAACTGGGACTTTTTGTTCACGCACTTAATAACCAGCAGGAAGCCCGTGACTGGCTGATGAAAAATAAATTTCCTCATTTGATGGCCGTAATTCGGGGAGCAGAAGGCGAAGAAAAGGCTGTGAAATGGTTAGAACAATATAATCTGAAACCACTGGCCAAAGTGGCACTTGCAGGCGATGGTGATACAGCTGCATTAAATTGGCTGATAGACAATAATCACCGCGAACTTGCTGTTATAGCTCAAAAAATTAAGATAGTGAAAGATGAGATTGAGCACAGAAATAATGATGTACATTCTATAAGTCCGGATTGAGTTTGGGAGATTTCTACAAAACAACGTTTATAGTAATTTTACCCGGTGCTGAAATCGCTCCCGATTTTTCTTCTTTTGCTTTTGCCTGTTGCCTTAATTGCGCAAACAGGCAGCAAGCGCTCATTTGAAATCAGCGCTGCAAAAGACAGCATCAGATTAGACACACTTAGTATTATCCCTTCCTCATTTAAAGTTGAATTCACTAACGGCTTTCAATTAGATACCACACTTTTTAAATTGGACTGGGGAACTGCAACCTTAATTCTTCGCAGAAAAAAGTGGCAGGCAAATATTCCTGAAACGCCAACTATTAAAGTGGAATACGAAGTTTTTCCTTACAACTTCAGTAAAGAATATTACAACAAAAGCATCGACAGTTTATTAAAGCCGCAAACTAAAGGTGTTCCCAATCCTTTTGCTGTAACTATTGACAAGAATGCTGCGGACGATATTTTCAGCATGAGTACACTGAACAAGAATGGCAGTATTTCACGAGGAATAACGGTTGGAAATAATCAGGATGTTGCCATCAGCAGCAGTTTGAATTTGCAGTTGTCGGGAAATATAAGTGAGAATATCAGCATTCTTGCTGCAATTACCGACAACAATATTCCTATTCAGCCCGAGGGAAACACACAGCAGCTTCAGGATTTTGATCAGGTGTATATTCAGATTTTTACTGATAGTACCAAACTGACAGCTGGTGATTTTCAGTTGCGTAAGCCGGAAGGCTATTTCATGAATTTCTACAAGCGTGCACAAGGTTTGAGCGTTTCACATGCTTTTGGTTTGGTGAATACTACCGACCCGAAAAAGAAAATTCCGAAGATGCGCGTAACCGGAAGTGGTGCCATATCGCGCGGAAAATTTGCACGTAACATCATACAGGGAATTGAAAGTAATCAGGGACCTTATCGCCTGCGCGGAAATGAGAATGAGCTTTTTATCATTGCGCTGGCCGGAACAGAGAATGTTTATATAGACGGACAACTGATGGTTCGCGGACAGGAGAATGATTACGTGATTGATTACAACACCGCAGAGGTAACGTTTACACCCAAGCAGATTATCACCAAAGACAGGCGTATTATTGTTGAATTTCAATATTCAGATAAAAATTATGCGCGTTCGCTCTTTCACTTTGGTGATGAATTTGAATACGATAAATTGAAACTGCGTTTCAATTTTTATTCGGAGCAGGACAGCAAAAACCAACCGCTCTTGCAAGTCCTGGACGATGCACGTAAGCAAATTCTTGCAGATGTTGGTGATAGTCTTCATCTCGCGGTGGTTCCTTCCGTTACGGTAGAAGAATTTAACAACGAACAGGTTTTTTATGAGCTGAAAGATTCAACCATTGCCATCAAAGGAAATACGCACACTTACGATAGTATTTTTGTGTATTCAACCAATCCTGCGAGAGCAAAGTACCAGTTGCGGTTTTCAGATGTAGGGCAGGGAAATGGAAATTACAGGCAGGTAACGAGCAGCGCAAACGGCAAGGTTTTTCAATGGTTTCAGCCGGATACAGTCACAGGAGCATTGCAGGGGAATTATGAACCGGTTGAAATTCTGATTGCTCCTAAATTAAACCAGATGTTCACTTTTGGAGGTGATTATATGTTTTCTGAAAATGCTAAACTTACATTGGAAGGTGCAGTTACTAATACCGATCTCAATCGCTTTTCAGCATTAGATGCCGATAATGATATAGGCTATGCAGGACGACTTGTTTATAACCACATTATTCCAATCGGGAAGAAAGATTCAACAATTGACAAACGTTGGAAAATTATAACAGGACTGAGTTATGAGCACACCGATAAAAACTTCCGTTACATTGAGCGTTTTCGTTCGGTTGAGTTTGATCGCGACTGGAATTTGCGCGATGAAACTAAAGTTGAACCGCAGCACATAACAGGAGGTAAGCTCGGATTTAGAAAATATGGAATAGGAGAGATGGTTTATGGCGTGAACTCATTTATTAATGGAAGTACGTTTAATGCCCTGCAAAATACGCTAACTGCAAACCTTGCCTATCGAGGATTTAAATTGGATTTCAGGGGAAGTCTGATTAACTCAAACGGAACAGAAAAAGATTTCAGCTACAAGAAATACATCGGAACACTAAGTAAAACTATTCGCTGGTTTATGCTGGGAATACGCGATGAGTTTGAGGATAACCGCAGCTTTATCAATGCCAGTGACTCGCTTCTGATATCAAGTTTTCATTTCAGCGACCGTACCTATTTTGTGCAGAATTCTGATACCACTAAAAATAAATTCAACATCAGCTACAGGCGAAGAATGGAAAAACTTCCGCTGCAAAATGATTTGGAAAGAGCTACACTCGGTGAAAATATTGCTTTCACAACAGAGTTGGGAAAAACGCAAAACAGTCGTTTCAAGAGCAGTATTACGTATCGTAAACTTACTATTCTTGATTCGCTGCTTACAACGCAGCGTGCCGACAACAGCCTTATCAGTCGTTTGGAATATACTTTTGGTTTGTTCAAGAGTGCTATTACTTCCACCACGTTTTACGAAATAGGTTCAGGGCTGGAAGCAAAGAAAGAATTCTCCTACATCAGCGTTACTAACGGGCAAGGTCCTTATATCTGGATTGATTACAACGACAACGGAATAAAAGAACTGAACGAGTTTGAGATAAATCCTTTTCCTAATACTACCGATACTACTTACCTGCGCGTGTTTGTGCCTACTAATGATTATGTAAAAACGCATTCCAATGCATTTAATGAAGTGTTTAACATTAACCCTTCAACAGTATGGTCAACCAAAACCGGAATACGGAAATTCCTTTCGCGTTTTGCTAACCAGTTTGTTTATCGCATTGACAGAAAAACCCAACGTGAGGCTATTGAGAAAATATTTAACCCGTTTACAGGCAGCATAGCCGATACCAGTCTGCTTACACTAAATTCATCTTTTCGCAATACTTTTTTCTTTAACCGAAGCAGTGCCAAGTTTGGAGTAGATTATACCTGGCAGGACAACCGCAGTAAAACACTTCTTACCAACGGCTTTGAATCGCGCAGTAATGCATCACACGGAATTCGCAGCCGCTGGAATATAACACGCATGTTTACCCTCAATATTACGTACAACAACGGAACAAAAACGAGTACATCGGAATTTTTTAACGCCAATAATTATATCATCACTTACAATGAAAGCGAACCTAAACTTTCGTTTCAACCCAATACGGCTTTTCGTATCAGTGTTCAGTTTAAATATATGGAGAAGCGCAACAATATTGATTATGGCGGAGAGAAAACATTTATCCGCAATTTCGGAACCGAAGCAAAATATAACATCCTGTCAAAAGGCAGTATTCTCGCTAACTTTAATTACATTATCAATAGTTTTAACGGAGCTGAAAACAGTCCTCTTGGCTTTGAGATGCTGGAAGGTTTAAAAGTAGGGCAGAACTTTACCTGGGCACTATCAGGACAAACCAAGTTGAGTAAAAATATGCAACTGAATGTGCAATACACCGGCAGAAAATCGGAAGGTTCAAAAACTGTTCATACAGGGAATGTGCAGGTGAGGGCGTTTTTCTGAAAATGATTTCTTTAATCAATTATATTAATCTCCATGAGAACACAGCTATTTACAATCACGATTTTTTTAATTGCAACTATTTGTTCGTGCAACAACTCAGAGAATGGACGAACAGATGAAGCAACAATTGCAAAGCTATTTCCTCCCATTAATATACAAGAATGGGACAAAACTCCTGTTGTGAATGGGCGACTTCCTACTGAAGCAGAAGCAAAAAACGGAACATCATTGCTGTATTATCCTAATCCTACACCCGATGTGAAGGCTTATAACCTGCAACTTCCAAAGTTAGCTTACTACATAGATTCTAATACTAAGAAGGAAGAATTAGTGGTAATAATTCAGATTGTGCAAACTGCGCAGGATACGATGGTTGGTTATAGACCTCTTAGCGGAGGTAATGGTGCATCTGTGTTTCGTGATTTTCGTTTTTTGTCTGAAGATGAAGTTAAAACGCTTGTTGGGGAATAATCAGCATATAAAATTTCAATATTTTTACAACATCAGATTAACAAAAAACAATGAAAGCACATTATTTACAACTTATGGTATTTTCTCTCGTGCTACTGTTGTCGGCCTGTGGTGTTACTAAACAGGCGGGTTCGCATAATACCATTATTAGACAGGCTGAAAATGTGCCTGAAGCATTCTTTCCTCCTGAAGGAATTGTACTTGACGAAACTTCCTGCAAAAGCCCGCTGACAGATAAACGTGACGGAACTAAAATAACTATGGCTTCGTCTGCAAATTCTGAAGGAACCTATCGTGTACCCGAAGGAAAATACGGAGTAAAAAAAGGTGAATTACTACTTCTTGACTGCAAAACAGGAAAAGTGTTGGGCATTGTTAAAGAATAATCTGAACCTTCAAGCAGCTTGTTTTACCAATACTGAATTTCCCTTTCTTTGTAATCTACAAAGAAGTTACCAATCCCAATTATGAAAAAACTCTTTACAACATTATGCATTCTGCATTTTGCATGCTGCATTTCACTGGCACAACACATCACCCACGGCCCGGTAACAGGCGGATTAACCGCCACTACTGCCCGCATGTATGTGCGCATCGATGCTGCAATGCCTTATACCATTGATGTTTCAACAGAGCCTAATTTCAGTACACTGTTAAGTTTCAGCGACAGTACACGACCTGAATTAGATAATTCGCGAATTGTTACCCTTTCGGGTTTGCAGCCCTACACTAAATATTATTACCGTGTTATAATTGACGGCATTGAAGAAGAGCGTTCAGGTTCGTTCACTACGTTTCCTGAGCAGGGAGCGAAAGGAAATTATGTGCTTACCACTGGTTCGTGTCAGGAAACAGCTAACATGGATGTGTTTGACCGAATGCTGGAACTGGAACCAATTATGATGCTGCATACGGGCGATTTTACTTACCCATCTTACCAGATGAATCAAGACTATCCCGAGAATTACGCCCGTGCACAGGAATCATGGCAACGCAGGTATAACGAAGACCGCATGAAAGACATGCTGCTTTATGTTCCCATTGATTACGTTGCAGATGATGATGATAATTACAATGGCAACTGCGCCAATTACCGCACCGGGTTAACGTTAGATACTTCTTCGGGCGAAGTAGTGAACGGCTGGACAATGACTCCGGTTCCGCAAGGTGCCCGCGAAAACTGGTTTAAGTCTTATATGGAATACTTTCCGGGATACTCCATTGTGGATACATCAGAGGGACTTTATCATAGTTTTAGTTTAGGCAATTGCGACTTTTTTTTCATTGACACCCGTGCTACGTCAAGTCCTGCGCCTGAGGCGTATCAATATGATTCGCTAACCAATACATGGACTTTTAATCCCGATACCAATCACCGTATCCTCAGTGTGAATCAAATGAACTGGCTGAAAAATTCACTTGCTGCTTCCACGGCTGACTGGAAATTTATTGTTGGCGGTGTGCCCTTCAATAAAAATCTGCGCAGGATTATAAACTTTGGAATGGGGGCACAGAATTTTACCTTTGATTTGAACGGAATTACAGGCACAGGCTTCCGTCTTGCAGCGGGCTTTTCTGATTACTGGGTGGGTTACCCGCACCAGCAGGAGGAACTGCTTAATTTTCTTGCTTCCAATAATATTAAAGATGTAATCAGCATCAGTGGCGATACGCATCACAATGTTATGGATGACGGAACCAACTCAGGAATTCCCGAGCTTAATGCAAGCGGACTGAGTGTAGAAAATCTGCAGCTTGCATACTGGATTGATTACTACGGTCAGGCTTTCGGGCAGCCTCGTTTGATTGACTCGCTTTGGAATGGCGGAGGAAACGGCATAGAAAACATGAACTTTAACAATGCATTCGGGAAGATTGAAATCTTTGAAGATGACTCGGTGCAGCTTTGCATTATTGATTTTGAAGGCACCACTATTTCGTGCATGACCATTGTTAATTCTACCATCGCTTCGGTAGAAGATGCAGGCACTTCATCAAACAGGTTTGATATTCTTATTTTCCCGAATCCATCGGATAATATGTTTACCATTAAGCTTCCTGATAATTATCTGATCACCGGAAAAGAGAAATGCCTCATCACCGATATCAACGGAAAATTAGTTTCGGAAATTGACCTTGAAAAGGACAAAGGTGCCAATACGTTTTCGGTTGATGTGCAATCTTCGCCCGGCATTTACCTGCTGGATTTCAGCACCGGCAAAAAGAAAGTGCAGAAGAAGTTAATGGTAAAATAAGTTGCGGGATAAGAGTATTTAAGGGCATGACGAACATTTATAAATACATGTTGCGTCTGCTGTTGTTCTGGCTCTGTGTACTCGCCCTCAACAGGATTATCTTTCTTGCTGCAACCTTTCATTTTGTGGAGGGTGCAGCGGTTTCCGAAATGGCTTACTCATTGGTTTCTGCTTTCCGGCTCGACCTTTCTACTGTTTCGTATTTTGCAGTTGTAGCTTTGCTCTTAGCGTTTATCTACAGCATTACGCAAGCTGCATTATTGGTTAAGCTGAGCCATGCGCTCACTTATTTTCTTATTGCTGTCAACAACCTGGTGAGCTTTGGCGAAATAAGCCTGTATCAGGAATGGCGCACCAAGGTGAACATACAAGCCCTGCTGCACCTGCTGAACCCCGAAGAAGTGATTAAATATACGCCCTGGGGATTGGTATTGCTTTTTCTTATTCCGATGGTAGTGTTTACGGCTTTTTACATCAAAGCGTACCAAAAACTTGTTAAGCCGTATCTTATAACAACCAACACACCGGCACTGGCAAAACGCATGGCCAACAGCCTGCTTTGTTTACCTGTAGCTGCTGTTTTGTTTGTTTTTGTGCGCGGTGGTTTTCAGCGTTTTCCTCTTTCGGAGAGCGATGCCATTTACTCTAAACATCAGTTGCTGAATGATGCTGCCGTAAATTCATTGCGCTACCTTACCAAAGACATTATTGAATATAATCACAACCTGAAGTCGAACCCTTACCGCCACATGGATGATGAGAAGGCGAGGGCTTTGCTCAAAGAGTTGTATTCCGTTCCCAAAGACACTACCGAACTGATACTGACTACGCAACGCCCAAACATTGTTATGATTGTGCTCGAAAGCTGGAGTGCAAATCTTTCCGCTGCTTTTGGCGGTGATGACTTCACTCCGTTTTTCGACAGCCTTGCCAATGAAGGTATAAAGTTTACCAACTTTTTTCCTGCCGGATATGTGTCTGATCAGGGCTTTCCTGCCATTCTCAGTTCCTATCCTTCTTCGTTTAAAATATCGGTTATCAATCAGCCTAAAAAAATTCCATCGCTTCCGTGCATTACCGATGATGTTAAAAAGGCAGGCTACCATAATACGTTTGTGTATGCAGGAGATTTGAACTTCGGCAATTTCAAGGCTTATGTTTATGACAAAGATTTTGATGTGGTGAAACAGGAAATTGACTTTGATAAAAATTTGCAGCGCGGCTCACTGGGCATTCATGATCAGCCGATGGTTCCCGAAATAGCGGCTATCTTGAATCAGGCATCATCACCCTTTTTTGCCTGTTGGTACACGTTGAGTTCACATGCGCCTTATGATTTTCCGAACAAAGAAAACCCCGGCAAGGCAGGCGATTACGAAGGCTCGGTGCAATACACCGATGAGGCCCTGCGTATGTTTTTTAGCCGTGTAAAAAACGAACCGTGGTTTAATAACACCCTGTTTGTAATGGTGGCCGACCACAGCCATGCCAGCCGCAAAAACTTTGATCTGGTTAACAAAGAGTATCACCGCATACCCATGGTGTTTTACGGCAACGCACTAAAACCCGAATGGAGGAAAAAGGAAATTAAATCAGCCTTTTCGCACCTGGATATAACCCCCACATTACTAAAACAATTGGGTTTAAATGCCGAACACTACACCTGGGGAAAAGATATGTTTAACCCCACAGCTCCTCATTTTGCCTATTACTGTTATTACTACGGGGCGGGCATGGTTACCGACAGCGTGTATGTTAGCCTGCACCGTGAGCTGAAAGAGCCCATTGACACGAAAGGAAAATCACCCGAAGAAATTGCAAAACTTACCGGGCAGTTAAAAGCCTTTCAGCAGGTTTTTTACGATGATTTTCTGGCGCGGTAAATAGCAGTTGCATTTTTATAACAAAAAAACCACCGCTCAATTAACCCTTTGAGCGGTGGTTCGCATGCAATGCCCGAGAAGAAAAACACTGCATACATCAGGCGTCATGACCCGCCTTAGATTATTCAAAAATTTTAACCCTGTATTTGCCGGCAACACCACCTACGTTTTGCACACTGAAAACAGGATTAGCGGCACTGAAATTCAGTTCGCCCGCTTTGTGTTCAACGGTGCTGTTGGGCGCTATATCAGCATAGTTTCCGGTAGGTCCGTTGCCCGGTGAGCTGGTGAAAAAGTAACGCATGGTGGTACCCGTGTTGTTTTCCAGCAGCAGATAAGTGCCATCGCCAATAGTCAAACCGTTTGTATCAATAACATATAGCTGACCGGGAGTGGTATCACCCTCGCGCAAGGTAAAATTACTGGTATCGCTGAGCGGCAAAAAGCGCGGATTATAGTAATCATCAAACGCATCGGCATCATCAATATTATTAGAGGCGATGGTAAGAAAATCAAATGTAAGCTGCTTGGTAAGCTCTTTGCGGTCGGCATGTTTGCCGGTTTCCAGAACATCTACTTCGGCAAAAACAGTAACCTGTGCGGTGCGCGCAGTTTTAAATGCTGTGGTAAGCGTGCCCGCAGGCGCAGCTTCGGCAGCCGAAAGGTGCGTGTTGGCGGCTGTAACAAAGCGGTCTAAAATAGGGCCAAGGTCATCAATCTTACTCTGGTGATACTCCTCCATTCCGTAGGGATAAAACTCCTGGTAAATTGAACTGGTTTCGCCAAACCTGTATTTTACCAGATTTTGCAGTTTGCTCAGCTCACCAATAACGGCCACTTTAGCGTTGGTAGTAGCAATGGTAAGCCCCTGACTGATGGCTTCTTTTACCAGCTCACTGCTTATCTTGCCAAAGAAGTTAGTGTATTTGTTGGTGGTATCCGTTATCAGCGCGGTATAAATACCTCCCGGATTGTTGCCCGAAACGCGGATAAGAAAGTCTTCGGTAAAGCCCCGAAGGTTGGCATTGCTCAGCTTTTCGTCATCGAAAAGATCAAAGCATAAACGAACTATATTAATCATGTTTGAATGTTTTTTAAGATTTTATAAACTGAAACGTTTAGTGTTTTATTGAATGGTAAACTGCCCTTCAGCGCTCTTTGCATGCACCGGAAATAGTTCCGAAGCGGTTTCAGAGCTCTGCACAAGGGCCGGAACTATTGCCGGACCGTTTCCCGGGCTCTGGGATAGGCATGGAAGTTTTTCCGAACCGGCCGCAGAGCTCTGCGATGCACCGGCAAAAAGTTGCAACCCGCTTCCAGAGCTCTGCGATGGCTATGGAAATTTTGCGGATGCGATTTCAGGCTTCTGAGATTGACATGGAAAAATTGCGAAAACAATTTCAGAGCTCTGAGATGCACATGGAAAAACTGCGGAAGCGATTTCAGAGTTCTGAAACAGGTCTGGAAAAACACGATGGTTGATTCCAGAGCTCTGCGGTGGGTTCGCAAAATTGCGATGGTATGTTGCTTAATCATTTGTGCTGTCGTTTGATTTCTGAGAAAGCTCTCTGATTAGATAACGGGGGCACTTTTTATTTTATTGTGTGGGGACAGAAATATTTTTTATTAAATGATTTAATTTATTGATTTACAATTAGAATAAATTTCTAAAAAGGGAGAAATGGATTACTTTTGGCTTGGAATATTTAACCATCAGATACTATGGCTCAACCCTATACAATCAAACAATTAGCTTATCATGTTAAGACTATGAAAGAAAGCGGAGAATCTACCGCTCTCCTTATTGGTGCAGGGGTTTCCGTTACTGCCGGTATTCCTTTGGCCGGTAAAATGGTTGAAGAACTTATAGCAAAGTATCCAGGATACGATTTGAAGGAACACGAAAACAAGCCCAATGCTTATAATGAAGTAATGAAAGCATTGACGCATAATCAGCGTGAGTCATTTCTTAGAGAGAAAATTCAAAATGCAAAAATAAATCTTGCTCATTTCTTTATTGGTTCATTAGTTAGTAACGGATATGTGGATTGTATTCTTACTACCAATTTTGACCCCTTATTAGTAAAGACCCTAGCCCTTTTTAATATCTACCCTTCCATTTATGATTTAGCAAATACCAAAAAGTTTTTACCAAGTTCAATTGCCTATCCCAACATTTTTTATTTGCATGGACAAGGCACTGCTTTTAGAATGTTGAATACTGAAGATGAAACCAAAGAATCAACAGAATATTTTACCCGACTGTTCGACCATTTAGATAAAAAACATTCATGGATAGTTGCTGGTTATAGCGGTCAGACAGACTTTATTTTTAAAGGACTTGCTGAACAACCTATTTACAATAATAACCTTTGCTGGGTTGGCAGAACAAATGAACCACCTAAACATGTTGAGGGTGATTTGTGCTGTAAAGATTCGGTGCGTTATATCAATTATGCGGGAGCTGATAGTTTTTTTCGTGACTTAAATAATGAATTGGGTTTAAAACTGCCTGAGTTTGTTGAAAAACCATTCTCGCATTTTAAAAAGACACTTGAAAATATTGGTGAACTAAAATTTGAACAGGATAGACAAATTATTAATGCTGATTTTTTAAAACAAACCTATTCGAAAATAGATAATGCTATTACTACCATTGAAGCTGAAGATAAAAAGCCTTTGACTATAAAAGAGATTAAAGAAATAAAAAAAGGAGATTTAGAACAAAAAATAAGTGAGTTATATACATTGGGTAAATACAAAGAGATAATAAAGAAAAAGGATGAAATAATCTCATCGAAAAATAAAGACGCTATTCATAACCTTGCCTGGTCTTATGCTTTAGAGGGAGAAAAATATATTAATAAAGGTGACATTATTAAGGGAAATAAGTCTTTTAGTGAGGCAATAAGTATTAAGCATGATTTTCATGAAGCTTGGTATAATTGGGGAACTGTATTATCTAATCTTGCTCGTTTAAAAGATAACAATGAAAAATTATTTGAAGAGGCATTTAAAAAGTATGACAATGCAATAAAAATTAAACCTAATTTTTATGAAGCTTGGAGCAATTGGGCCATTTATTTATGTGATTATGCTATCCTGAAAGGATTTGATGAAAAACTTTTTGCTAAAGCATTTGAAATGTATGAGCAGGCAATAAAAATTAATCCCCTATCATTCGAATCATGGTTCAATTATGCTACAGATTTGTCAAAATTTGCAGAACATAGAGGAAATGATCAAAAATTACATAAGCAAGCATTTGAAAAATATGCACGTGCACTGGAAATTAAACCTAATGAAGAAGAGGTTTGGTATAATTGGGGAACAAATTTAACTAAGCTTGCTATGGCTAATGGAAATGATGAAGAGCTACATTTAAATGCTTTTGAAAAATATAGAAAGGCGATAGAAATTAAAAAAGATTACCATGAAGCATTTTATAATTGGGGGTATGCTTTAGGAGTTCTTGCAGAATTTAAAATGAATGATGAGAAATTGTATCAACAAGCATTCGAAAAATACGCTGATGCAGTAAGGATTTTACCTGACAAATATAATGCATGGGATAATTGGGGGAATAGTTTGCTTAAACTAGCTATAGCAAAGAAAAATGATACTGAATTATTAAAACAAGCAATAGAAAAATTTGAAATTGCAAATAAGTGTAAGCCACATTATAGTTCATATAATTTGAGCTGTGCCTATAGTTTATTGAATATAAAAGATAAAGCACTTGAGTTCTTAGAAGATTGTTTATCAAAAAAAGCAACTAAAATGACCCGTAAGCATATTGCAGCTGATACAGATCTCAATAACATAAAAGATTTGCCACGATTTCAAGAATTATTGGATAAATATATTCCTGTAGAAACACAATAACCGTTACTTTCCCCCGTTCCTGCATTATAGAGTTATCCAACTCTATAATCCCAGGGAACAATGTGGCAATCAAAATATCTTCTTTCGGTAGTATTTCTTTTTCTTGCACAAAGCTGCGAGGTTACTCCGCAAAACGCGGGTACTTATCAAACCCTTAAAAATAACATAGTACTTAAGCAGCAGCAATGGCGTGAGCAGTATCAGAAGGCTGCACAGCCACAGAAAGATTCGCTGCTGAAAGTAGCAAGGGCCTATTTGTTTCAGAAAATAACGGAAGATATGTTCAGTGCGTGGTACGGCACGCCCTGGGATTTTAACGGCATTACACAGGTTCCCCGCGAGGGCACTATTGCTTGCGGCTATTTTGTAACTACCGTTTTGCGCGATGCCGGGTTTAATATACCCCGCGTAAAATGGGCACAGCTGGCTTCCGAAGGTGTTATTCTAAAAGTTTGCAGCGATATAAAACGCTTTCGCAATACAGCTGTTGAAGATGCAGAGGCCTGGATAAAAGCTAAAGAAGACGGGCTGTACATTGTAGGCCTTGATTGTCATGTAGGCTTTATTATGAAAAAGGGTAACGACATTTCGTTTGTGCATTCCAATTACTACCACCGCGAAACCGGTGTAATGAAAGAACCCCTGAAAGGCCGCAACCCGCTTAATGATTCCAAATACCGTGTTATAGGAAAACTGCTGGACGATGAAATGGTGCGGAACTGGGTAATGGGAGTGCGGATGGAGTGAACTTTTACCACATAGGCACATAGAAAACATAGAAAATACACATAGTAACTATGTGAACCCCTATGATACCTATGTGCCTATGTGGTTCAATAAAATTAACTGCTTTGAGATTGCTTCGCTACGCTCGCAATGACGAGAGGAACTCCACTAACTTCTCCACCGCCCTTGCACGGTGCGAGATTTTGTTTTTCTCTTCCAAAGTCATCTCGGCAAAGGTCTTGTCAAAGCCTGCGGGTTTAAAAACAGGGTCGTAACCAAAACCGTCTGTGCCATGCACTTCGCGTGTTATCTCACCATCTACAACGCCCTCAAAAAAATATTCCTTCTCATCCATAATCAGCGAAATAACTGTGCGGAACTTTGCTGTGCGGTTGTCCTTACCCTGCATTTCGTGCAGGAGCTTATTTACGTTATCAGCAAACGAGCATTTTTCACCGGCATAGCGGGCCGAGTACACACCCGGAGCGCCATTCAGGGCTTCCACTTCTAAGCCGGTATCATCGGCAAAGCAATTGAGGTCGGTTAGCTCAAACACAAAGCGCGATTTAATAGAGGCATTGCCTTCCAGCGTATCAGCCGTTTCGGGAATATCTTCGTGTATGCCTGCATCGGCAAGTGTTACCAAGTTAATGTTGGCGGGAAGCAGCTTCTGCACTTCCTGCAATTTGTGCTTATTGTTTGTTGCAAAGATGAGTGTCATGGTTAATAGGTTGGCACACGGATGACACAGATTAAACAGATTTTCACTGATAAAAAATCCGTGTTTATCTGTACCATCCGTGTCATCCGTGTGCTATTTCTTAAATCGCAATATTACCCTAAATTTGCCACCTTATAAAAACAGCAGATGAAGAAAGCACTGATAACAGGCGTAACGGGACAGGATGGAGCCTAT
Source organism: Bacteroidia bacterium (assembly GCA_050186075.1). Classification (GTDB taxonomy): domain Bacteria; phylum Bacteroidota; class Bacteroidia; order SXHM01; family SXHM01; genus SXHM01. Next base: position 58,803 of record JBFWYU010000015.1, on the reverse strand, counting down.
CTCTCCGAATTTTTATTGAATAAAGGCTACGAAGTTCATGGAATAAAAAGACGTAGTTCACTTTTCAATACCGACCGCATTGACCATATCTATGAAGACCCGCACCAGAAAGGCGCACGATTTAAACTGCATTATGGTGATCTTACTGATTCAAGTAACATCATCCGCATTATACAGGAAGTACAACCTGACGAAATTTATAACCTTGGCGCTATGTCGCATGTAAAGGTGAGCTTTGAATCGCCTGAATACACTGCCGATGTAGATGGAATAGGGGCACTGCGTGTTCTGGAGGCTGTGCGCTTGTTGGGCATGGAAAAGAAAACAAGGATCTATCAGGCTTCTACTTCTGAGCTGTATGGTTTGGTGCAGGAAGTCCCGCAATCAGAAACAACACCTTTTTACCCACGCTCGCCTTACGGTGTAGCAAAATTATACGGCTATTGGATAACGGTAAATTATCGTGAGGCCTATAACATGTTTGCCAGCAACGGCATTTTGTTCAACCATGAAAGTCCTATCCGTGGCGAAACATTTGTATCGCGTAAGATAACCCGTGCGGTATCACGTATTGCATTGGGCCTGCAGGAAAAACTATTTATCGGAAACCTTGACGCCAAGCGCGACTGGGGACATGCCAAAGATTATGTGGAGGCAATGTGGCTTATTCTTCAGCAAGAAGTTGCGGAAGACTTTGTAATAGCAACAGGAACTACCACTATGGTACGCGATTTTATTACACTCTCTTTCCGCCACGTGGGAATTGAAATTGAATACAAAGGCAAGGATGAAAAAGAAGTAGCGGTAGTAGTTTCTTCTTCTAACCCTGATTTTTATGTGAAGCCGGGAACAGAGGTGCTGGCAGTGGATGCGAAATATTTCCGCCCTACCGAAGTTGACCTGTTATTAGGTGACCCAACAAAGGCAAAAACAAAACTCGGCTGGAAACCCAAGCACGACCTGAACTCACTGATCTATGATATGATGGAAAGTGACCTGTTGTTAATGCGGAAGGAAAAAAGCCTTGCCGATAGCGGCTACAAAGTGAAGAACTATTACGAATAAACTTGTCGAAATTTTAGTTAAAAAAACTTCGCGCCTTGGCGCCTTTGCGAGAAACAGAACGTGAGAAAAGAAGGAAAAATATACATAGCAGGTCATCGCGGAATGGTAGGCTCTGCCATTCACAGAAAACTGAAAGCAGAAGGTTTTTCCAATTTTGTGTTTCGTACATCTGCTGAATTAGATTTGCGAAATCAGCAAGCAGTAAATGATTTTTTTGCGGCAGAAAAACCCGATTATGTTTTTCTTGCTGCTGCCAAAGTAGGAGGCATACAGGCCAACAATGTTTATCGTGCAGATTTTATTTACGAGAACCTGATGATAGAATGCAATGTCATCCATGCAGCCTACGCGAATAAAGTGGAGAAGCTGATGTTTCTGGGCTCATCCTGCATTTATCCGAAGCTGGCGCCACAACCGCTGAAAGAAGATTACCTGCTTACAGGCGTACTGGAACAAACAAACGAGCCTTATGCCATCGCAAAAATTGCAGGTATAAAATTGTGCGACTCATACCGCAGACAATATGGCTGCAATTTTATTTCGGTAATGCCAACCAATTTGTATGGCCCGAATGATAATTATGATTTAGAGAAATCACATGTGCTTCCGGCATTGATTCGTAAATTTCATGAAGCAAAAATTGCGGGTAAAACAGAAGTAGAAATATGGGGAAGCGGAACTCCATTGCGTGAATTTTTGCATGTAGATGATCTGGCCGATGCCTGTTACTACCTGATGCAGAATTACAATGAAGAAGGTCTTGTTAACATCGGTACAGGCACTGACCTTTCTATTAAAGACCTTGCCCTGTTGGTGAAAAAGATAGTTGGCTTTAGCGGTGAGTTGAAATTTAACGCATCAAAACCCGATGGCACTCCCCGCAAATTGATGGATGTAAGCAAACTTCACTCCTTCGGTTGGAAACACAAGATAGATTTGGAGCAGGGCATAACAATGGTTTATACCGACCCCGAAACCATCAATAAATTCAGCAAGGCAACTGTTGCCTGATAGCCGGATGAAAAGCCGGTTGATACAAAAAGCACTTCTTTCTCTTCTTGTTTCGGTTCTGCTGGTATTGGTTTATCCGCTCGACCTCTATTTTCCAACCGGCAATCAGTGCATCTATTTTTTCTGGGGAATTAAGAACACCGGTTTCGGTTTTCTTGAACACGATTTTCTTGCCACGCAGGCCGACCCTTTTCCTTTGTTTTCGTGGGTGGTGCAGTATTCATACAGTTTCTTCGGTTCCAATAGTTTCCTGTTTTGGTATTGGTTGCTGAACCTGGTTTATGTTATTGCTGTATTTGAAATAGCAGAAGAAGTAAGTAAACAGCTTTCGCTAAAGTTGAATAAACGGTTGTTTGCCGTGTTTTCCCTTTTTGCTAATTCTACCCTCATCTGGGGCTTCTTCTTCTCCCGTTTCTTCAATATTGATTTACGCTGGGCCTGGGACTCCGGATTTGCAGAACAGGGAATTCTGAGAGGTTATTTTCAGCCTTCTGTTTTCGGAGTTTTTATTTTGTTGTCGGTTGCACTCTTTGCAAAAAGAAGATTTCTCTTGGCATTTGTTTCTGCAGGAACGGCAGCTTGTTTTCATGCAAATTATTTGCTTGTCAGCGCAGTATTTATTAGTGTTTACCTGTTGGTGTTGCTGAAAGAACGAAACGTTAAAACAGCAATTATTGGTGCTGTAATTTCGCTCGCGATTGTGTTTCCTTATCTGCTTTATGTTTTCAAAAATTTCGGAACATCATCACCCGAAACAATAGAATATATCCGCAATAACATCAACGGACATATTCACTTTGATCACAAGGTGTGGATGAATGCGGAGGCATTTTTACAGTTCTTATTAATAGGTCTTGCGTTGTGGCTTGTCAGAAAAACTGTTTTGTTTTTTCCGCTGTTAATTGGCTTAGTGGTTCTTATTGTGCTCACCTTAATTACGTATGCTTCAGGAAGTATTTTTCTGTTGAACTTAACTCCCTGGAGAATATCGGTGGTGCTTGTTCCGGTTGCGGTTGCAGTTGTTGTTGCACGCCTTTCTTCTATTACCAATGTTAAACTGAGTAACTTGATTATTTCAATTGTTCTTACTGCAACGCTCTCAGCTTTATACTTCCGCATTTTCGGAAACAGCTCAGGTGATTTTATTTTGAAATGGAGAATTATAACTCTTCTTGTCTTTGTTGCTACGCTTGGAATTTTGGTGCTTTTTGAGAAGTATCTGCCTAATGTGAATGTTAAAAGTATTACCTCATTAGCTGCAATAATTCTTGTTGTTTGTCTGGGCTTATCCGGAATACTTCTTCATAAAAACGAGACTGCAAGTGAGAAGGAATTAATGGCCTTTGTTCGCAAGAATAGTTCGGAGGAGCAGCACTATCTTGTTCCACCCGAGTTGATAAATTTCAGGCTTATAACAGGTGCGCCTGTCTTTGTTGATAGCACTATTTTCCATAGCAATGCATTGCCCGAATGGGATAAGCGGATAAAAATTGCCAATCGTTTTTTTGCCGGTAGTGATACTGTTTTGTTGGATTCGTTAGTCAGAAATTGCGGTATTACTCATATCATTGCAAAAGAGGATTTTGGTTTTAATAACGCCAATGAAGTTTACCGTAACAAGCGTTACGCTATTTTTGAAGTAAGTGAACAGTAAAGACAACACATTTGTAATTGACGCGAACAGCAGAACACCTCTTAATCTGAAGGAGATTTGGGAGTTTCGCGAGTTGCTCTACTTCTTTGCGTGGCGTGATATTAAGGTAAAGTACAAGCAGACCTTTCTGGGTGTTACCTGGGCTTTTATTCAGCCTTTTCTGATGATGTTAGTGTTGAATATCTTTTTCGGACAGATGTTGCATTTTCCTTCAGAGACTTTGCCTTATTCGGTTTTTGCATTCACGGGTTTAATCATCTGGAATATTTTTTCGAGCGGCACTATCAATTCGAGTAACAGCATGTTGACAAATGCGGTGATTATAAAAAAGAATTATTTCCCGCGCATTATTCTTCCGCTTGCTGCGGTTATTGTTTCGCTTTTTGATTTTCTGGTTTCGTTTATTCTTTTCGGTGGCTTGCTCATCTGGTTCAGAGTATTGCCGGATGTATTTCGTTTTATTGCACTTTTCCCTTTTGCAATTTTAATTGCATTAATCACCACCGTTGGAACAGGCGTAATAATCGGTGCCATGAGTGTCCGTTTCCGCGACTTCAGAATTGTTATGCCTTTCCTTATCCAATTGTTGCTTTTCATTACCCCGGTTATTTATCCCATATCTGCAATTTCTAATAAAACCTTGTATCATGTGCTTGCCTTGAATCCTATGGCCGGTGCAATAAGTCTTGCACGCGCAGCACTTACGCATAATCCTGTAGACTGGACCATCATTGCAATAAGCGGAGGAATGGCAGTTTTTATTTTTATTCTCGGATTGCTGATTTTCAAAAAAAACGAAACACTGATTTCAGATTTTGCATAAGCGCGATGAAGACCATTCTGGAAGTAAATAATGTTTCAAAAAAATATTCGCTGAGTGGAATTAATCCTGCCTACCAGACTTTGAGTGGTTCAATGGCTAATTTTTTCAGAGGAGGAAAAAATGCGGAACGTGAATTCTGGGCATTGAATGATGTCAGCTTTGAAGTAAAGGAAGGCGATACGCTCGGCATTATCGGAAGAAATGGTGCAGGTAAAACAACTTTGCTTAAAATTATCTCACGCATTACTTCACCCACAAGCGGAAGAATAGCGGGGAGAGGAAAAGTAACCAGCTTGCTGGAAGTGGGAACAGGTTTTCATCTTGAACTAACAGGAAGAGAAAACATTTACATGAATGGTTCTATCCTTGGTTTGAAGAAAAAGGAGATAGATGCTAAATTGGAAGAGATAGTTGAGTTCTCAGGAGTAGGTGAGTTTATAGATAATCCTTTGAAATTCTATTCGAGTGGAATGCAATTAAGACTTGCCTTTTCAATTGGCGCACATCTTGAACCTGAGATTTTGGCAATTGATGAGGTTCTTGCTGTAGGCGATTCACTCTTTCAGCAGAAGTGTATTGAAAAGATGACTTCCATTGTGAAAAGTGGAAGAACCATACTCTTTGTTTCACACAATATGCAGGCTTTAAAAACTATCTGCAACAAAGCAATAGTTCTGGATGCCGGCAAAAAAGTATTTGACGGCACAGCAGAAGAGGCCGTTGACTATTATAATACCGAACATCGTTTACAGGGACAAACCATCAACCTGCTTGACCTGCCAAGAGGAAAGTATGCAGGCGATTTTATTTTCAGGCAACTGACTTTTCCTGTTCCTGCATTTCAATACGGAGAAGATATTTCGTTTTCCGTTTTACTGAAAACTGTAAATCCAGCTGCAAAAAAGGACAATGTTGTTTTTGGCGCAAACGTGATTGACCGTTTTGGAAATAATATTTATCACATCAGTAATATCCTCACCAATCAACCTTTCACTCATAATTCGGATAATGATGAGTATCAATTCTCAATAAAAAACAATTTGCGCCCCGGTCAATACAGGCTTACACTTTGCCTGACGGTTAATGATGTAGTTCAGGATTTTTTTACGGAATTAATTAACTTTACCATTGAAGAAGGTAACCCTTATGGTTTTTCAAAGACAGGGTTTATTCAGGGGATGGTGTTTCCGGGGTTTGAGGTAAAGAAACTTAAGCAGAGTAGTTAGCTTATATGTATAGTTCTTGTAAGAGCATTTACAAGATTATACCCATCCCATACGTAGTCAAAATCTAATGCTCTTCCAATCGGAACAATGCGGTCACCCCCTCTTCCTTTAGCAAGAGGAACAAGACTTCTTAAATCGTCCTCATTTAACCCGAAGTAGCTGAGTGTCTGAATTTTTGTGTTCAGAAACGCACTGATTTCATTTAGGTCGTGAATGTTTACAGAATAAAAGTAACCGCCTCCGCAAGTATGTTTTAATTGACTTTCTGTTGCTTCAATGGTATAAGTATATGCCGTCTGATGCAGTATTTTCTTAGTTCCTTTTTCTATGGTTTCATTAACCAGTTCGTTAAATTTCATGGTGCCGAGCGAAGCTTCATCGTAATCGTATTGGGCTTTTGCAATTTCATCAACCCGATTAAAGAATTCGCTTACCGTTTTTTCGTATTCATCTTTTGTCCCAGCGAAAAATACCTGCTGCGGTGATGAACAACCTTTCTGGTCGAAGGTGTATGAATCGTTGTAAAATTTTCGAGCGGTTTCATTTTGTATTTCAGGTGTGGCACTTAAAAATGTTGAACACTTTATAACTGAAAATGAAATGCGGTCGGCAAAAACGATGTCGCGGCAACGCGGATTAGTTGTTATTGATTTGAAAAGTGCAGCTGTGTTATCGCCACCCCAGATAATTCTGCCGTCAACGCTTTTTGACAAATATGTGCTGATTTCGGCATTGTGAGGATAGCTTACTATGTTGATGTAATTACCAAAAATGCTGAATTCACCCTGTTTGCAAAGTGAATTAATGCTTTCAAAAAGAAAATCTAAAAATGCTGGTTGTGTTTTAGATGAAACACGCAGTATGTTTTTATTTCCTGCAAGCAGTGAAATCATCAGTGAATAAACAAAAATGGTATCTACGTTAGATGGGCAGATGTGCAGCACTTTTCCAAGTGGAAGAATTTTTGTGTTGGGAGCTGAAAACAGCCCTTCATTCTCTTTTATGATTTTTTCAATATTGCTTTTGCGTAACCAGAAAGCCAATGCAGTGAGAGCCGGGATGCGGTTAAAATCTTTGTTTTGCAGAATGCTTTTTGAAAGGGCATCGGAAAAAGCGATGGTTTGTTTGTCAAATACCTCTAACGGGAATTCCTTTTCATTAAGAGAAGGCAGCAGGCTTATCTCCGTCTCTTTCTTTTCAGGTGTTATCAGTTTTACCCTTAGTTCTTCCATACTGTTATTGTTTTGACTGTGCAAACGTATCGCTGCAACCGCGTAGTTCTGCTTTCTTAGCTCTGCCTATTATTTTAAAATACTTTCCTTTCCAGCCTGATTTTGAGTCGTCATCACCCAAACAAACGCCAATATCTTCAGTAAGCAACGAATGTCCCGGATAGCTCTTTGGCAAAACACTTAATACCTGTATTAATCCTTCCTTGCCATGTGGTTGAACAGAGAAATCATAGGGATTGCGAATAATTATATCAGAAAAGTTGGGGCAGTGTAAATAACCTTCAGTGTTTTCCAGAAAAACGCTGCCAACCTGCTCAATCATTCCATAAAAATTGTAAATCTGTTTTAATCCGAAACGTTCCAGTAATTTTTGTCTGAATGTTTGATTATCAACTGCCATTTCTTGTAGTTTTTTCCAACCACCACTGTGAATCAAAATTGCATTGCTAAGGTCAATTTTTTTGTTGCCTGCCTTTTCATACAAATATTGCCAGACCATAAACGTGAAACCGAATATCAGCATTTTTTTACCATTGAATTTTTCAAGAAATTCCAGTAGTAATTCTTCATTCAGTTCATAGTTGTCATCTAAAATGTATTGGTGATTTTTACCAAATATTGAAATGCCAAGTATGCCTGCTCCGCGGGCAGAAAATGATGCACGATCCTTCAATACGGACTGAGAATCCACAATGAGCATGGGTAAGCGTTCATTGCCCAATACTGTTGTTAAAATTTTAGACAAGGTGAGCGTTTGCAGTTGAGCGGTTTCTTTGTCCAGCACTACTTTACTTGGAACTGTTCCGGTTGTGCCGCTTGATGTTAAAACTTTAAAAACATCTTTCTCTGATACACTTGACAGGTAGTGGTTTTTAAAGATGCTTGCCGGGAGAAACGGTATATCTTCAAGTCGGTCGATAAAACTCTTTTCATCTTTATTAAAAATCTGCCGACTGACTTTTGCGTATTCTTTATTGTTTTTAAAATGATGAACATGAAGACTGTTCAGAAAGTTGGTAAGATGCTTTCTTTTTTCAGGTTTCGTTATTGAAAACTGAGGAATGTTAGTGTATTCCGATAATTCCACTTCAGCTGGCTATGAAAATAATTCGGCTAATTTAGCATAATCGGGTTTGCCGTTTGCAGTGAGCGGTAATTCGCTGATGAATGCCGTTTTTATCACGGTTGGATGAATTTTTAAAGTATCGGAGATAAACTGCCTGATTTCATTTTCGTTTTTATCGCTTCCTGTTATACCCATTAACAGAAACTGGTCATTTAAACCTGCACATGCAAACTGATTTTGCAGAAAATTATTTTTCAATAATTGTTCTATTTCATCAAGGTTTACCCGGTTCCCGAAAATTTTTGCAATGCGTTTTAGACGTCCTTTGATGTAATAATATCCATCGGTATCCATTTCTGCAATATCACCTGTATGCAGTTTTTCATTGGCTTCAAATGTTGAAAGATCTTCCGGCTTTTCAGCATATCCTCCAAACACATTAGGACCTTCATATACCAACTCCTCTGTTTCTGATACTATACTGAATTGCCCATTTTTAATAGGTTTGCCGATGGAGCCTTTTTTTGAGTTAAGAAGAGTAGGAGCTAGGTATGACATCCGCGCTGTAGCTTCCGTTTGTCCGTACATCACGTAAAATTCAATAGCATTTTTTGTGCTGTATTCGCTGAAAATGTTAATCAGTTTTTCATTTAGTTTGCCCCCTGCCTGAGTTAAATACCGTAATGTGGGGTATTGCTTTTTAGTGAATCCCAAACGGTTCAGCATTTCATACATGTAAGGAACGCCTGATAAGGATGTGTAACCGAATTTTTCCATTTCCTGCCAGAATTCTTTTTGTAAAATATCTTTATTACTGCAGATGATTTTTCCTCCAGCAATGGAGTTGGATGTAAGTACTGATAACCCGTATGAATAATAAACAGGCAAGTTTAAAGGTGTAGAATCAGTTACCGTAATTGGCAAATAGTCAATAATAGAAAGAGCATTTTCAACCAGATTATTTTCAGAAAGCTTCACAAATTTTGGGGAACCGGTTGTTCCTGATGTACTCAACATCAGTTTTAGTTCAGGATGAAGATTGGGTATTGTGGTTGATTTGTAAAAAAGATTGGAATCTGAATTTAAATATCCTTCAATTGCGCTACGTTCCGGGTCATAAATAAAAGAAGGTGTGTAAACCTGTTCAAGGTTACTCTTCAACTTTTCATTAAGTTTAGTATTCAGCAGAACGGCAACATGCCTGGAGTTAAGGAAGTTTAATAGTGTTGCAACAGATGCAAAGCTATTATCAAGGTATAAAAAAGCAACGGTGCGAGGAACCTGAAGTTTTTCTGAAATTTTGTTTTGCAATATTTCAGAAAGCGTGAACTCGGTCTCTGTTTCCGCATCAATGAATTTAAGCGCAGGATTTTCAGATATCAATTCAATTAACCTGCCCATAGAAATTACATTACCATCCCACCGTCAACGCCTATTACCTGCCCGGTAACATAATCAGAAAGGTCTGATGCAAGAAACACAATAACTTTTGCAACATCTTCCGGTGTTCCGAAACGTTTCATTCCAATGGAGTTCAGATTCTTTTCTTTGATTTTATCATCCATGTCTTTTGTCATTTCGGTATCAATAAAACCGGGAGCAACAGCATTTACACGAATATTCAAAGGTGCAAGTTCCTTTGCCAGCGATTGTGTAATGCCTATTACAGCAGCTTTGCTAGATCCGTAAACAACATTACCGGCATGACCCTTCACACCTACAATAGACGAAATGTTTATGATAGATCCTTTTCGTTTTCTCATCATGCTTTTCATAGCACCCTGACAGGCATTAATTACGGCAAAGACATTGGTTTCATAAGCAGTTCTTACTATTTCAGATTTAGTAACCTGCAACATGGAAACGGGCATAATACCTGCATTGTTGACAAGGCAATCAACTAAAATTTTTTCGCTGTTCAGCTGATTGAAAACCTGTAACAATTCTTCTTCCTTTGAAACATCGCAGGGGTAGGCATAAATTTCAACTAAATATGTTGAACTCAGTTCTGTTTTTAATTCATCAAGCAGTTGCTTGTTTCGTGCAATTAAAATCAAATCAGCACCTTGTTCGGCACAGAGTAAAGCAGTTGCTTTGCCAATGCCTTTTGAGGCACCGGTAATCAATATTGTTTTTCCAATGAGTAAGCCACTCATAGCTCGATACCGTATTTTTTTACAATCTCTTTTGCTTTTGCAAAACTGCTCATGTCAATGATATCATCGGTAGTAATAGCAATATCAAAAACGCTTTCCAATTCTGCTATCAGTATCATGTGTGTAACCGAATCCCATTGGGTTATTCCCTGGTATTTTAAATCATCAGTAATTAATGTTTTGTTGATGTTAAGGGCGGTTGCAAAGGCTTGGGTTAGTTTTTCGGGATTGGTCATTTAGTAACTTAATTAGTTGAATTTATTTTTATGGTTTCAAGTATTCTCGAACTGATAATTTTTTGAGCTGTTTCATTCAGATGCCCATCAATTAAAAGCGAATCTTTACCGTTTACATGCCAGATTGCATAGGCCTTTTCATAATTTGATTTGTTGTAATTTATATTTTTATATAACAATGAATCAACCTCAACAACCCATGCATTCTTTTTCAGGTGGTCTAACTTGGTTAAAAAAGCAGGGTTGTTATAATCTTCTAAATTAAATCCCATTTTTACTACAACAGGTTGAGCATTTTTTTTAACACCTAATTCTATCAATTGATTGTAAACAAAATCTTCTAAGCCTGACGTATCGGTTGTTGGCTCCGGATAAACTCCGATTTTAACCAGAGCCGAAGAGAATATATATTTGTAATAGTCAATAAACTCAAGGCTTATTCCAACTTTAAAGAAAAACAAAAGTTTTTCTAAATAACTTCTTTCATTCTCTCTGAATTCGCTGCCATTTAATTTATAGATACTGGTTGAGTATAGCGGCTCCTGAAGTTTGAAGGTAGTTCCTGTTTTATAAAAATAGGGAAATGGTCTGTAACCATGATAGGTGGGGCCGTTTATGTGCATTGCCCTGTCTGAAAGCCAGGGTGAGTATTGAATGAAAATATAGTGAAAATTATTCTCTGAAATAAGTTTCTCGCCTAACTGATACATTTGTGCAAGCCCGTAGGCCGGAGCTCCGGCATTTATAAAATTATGATGAATAGAATCTGCTGTTAAGAAGGAGTATGTCTTTTCAGCAACTACATAATCCCCCCATGTCCATGAACAACCTAAAAACAAGTCTACCTCTTTATATCCTGATAATTTTTTCTTTAAAGGTGTGGTTCTGTATCCCAGCGAATCGGTATAAACACTAAAGCCACCCGTAGCGGATGGATTAAGGTTATATACATGCGCTCCCGTTGAATTTGGTTTGGCTGAGTGTCCAAGTGTTTTATCGAATTGGAACACCGACCCTTGAAACCCGGTTGTAGGAGGTTTTAAGCCACTATATACTTTGTTTATTGTATTAATATGATAAGCAAGGTGTGCTGAAAATGACAAAAAAGTAATCAAATAAATTGCCAATAGAAATTTATTGGTATTCAGGTCAAAAAGTGATTTGTAAAGAAGACCGGATAATAAAATAAATATAAAAATTGAAATAAGAAAAGTATAGAAAATGTATGTGCTATTTGCGTTGGAATTCAGTAAGTAAAAAATAAAATCAACGCCTATTATTAGCAAAGTAATAATTAGAAAGAATTGAATTTTATTTAATAAGTTTTTCATTAATTCCGTTTTGTAATTGTATTAAAAAAATTTCTGATACGTGTTCTTAATTGATACTTATCTCTTAAGTCTTTAAATGCATCTAATAATTGCTCTTTATATAATCCAGAACCTAAATAATAGCGATAGATTTTATCTTTATTAATATTTACATGAAATGCGTTGATTCTTATTTCAGTTTGGGTATCTTTTTTTTTGAAGAAAATGCTACCCCTTTTCTTATAAATCATATCATTCTTTACTATTCCGTCAAGGTCAACTAAGCAGTACTCTGCTATTTCATTGTTTTTAATACGCCCGGTATCTCCTATTTCGTCCTTGTTTTCTTCAAGGTAAAGTGAGAAAAGTACCATGTCACAATTTCCACCATCCCCCCTTTTTTTAAATTCAGTCCAATAATTTTCAAGAATAATAAATCTTTGAGGAATAGAATAATATCCTGTTATGAAAATACAAAAGTCGATAAGGTATTTACAATCACTGAAATAATTTACACCTGCCCCACCTTTTCCCCTCACAGTAAATTTAAAATGACTGTAATTATTACATAAATATTCAGAATTACACGAGAGAAGAACATCAGAATCAAGACAAAGAAATTGGCTTATATTATTTTTTGTTACAAAATCTTTTACAATAAACCAGCGTTCAAAGCAAAATTTTTCAAATTCAAAAGGAGCATGAGACATATGTACATAAATTTCAGAAAATTTTTGTGCGCTGTCAAGATATTTATCTATGTTGATATGGGTGATAAAATCGTATTTGTTATTGCTTTCATCGCCAATCAAATAAACAGGTGTTTCGGGATTAAAATATCTAGCCTGTTTCAGGGTGTATTTTAAATAAGCACTATTGCTCCTATGAACAAAAATAATAGGGATCAAAATTGACAAATGTTATAGCAAGTAAAGTATTAAATTATTTTTAGTATATCTCTTTAATAAGAGCATCAATAGAAATTTCATATTATTTTATTGAGCAAATCTAATCTGAAATTATAAAACTGAATTTTTCCTGCGAAACACACAAATGTGAGCAGAGTTGGTATTAATAAAATCTACAAAAAATCTATCTCCTAAGATTGCTTCAACAATTTTGTAGTATTTGAAATCGTTTTCTGATATATCTTCAATTACAAATACCCCATCATCTTTTAACATCTCAAGTGCGAAATTCATAGTATTTAGATTTGCTTGAGCATTGTGCAAGCCGTCATCTATTATCAAATCAAATTTCAAATTTCCTAATTGCTCTTTAAGTTCAGACAGGGTATCAGGATTTGTCTGATCTACATATAAGGTTATAATTCTGTCCTCAGTAAAAAGAATTCTTTTGTCGATATCGGCACCAAAGACTTGAGCTTTTGGATACATATCCCGGAAGGCTCTCAAGGAAGCACCAGGTTTGCCATTTATACCCATATTGGATAAGACATCAATATTATTTGTTCCTAAACCTATTTCCAGCGTGTTAATAGGTTGATTTTTTTTATTTTTAAGAATAGTTAAATACGCTATGTGATAATTCCAACGAACCTTATCAGATCCATAATTATCAAGCAGATTCGCAAATACATTTAAATCGGATTGATTGACTTCCTCTTGAGGAAAAACATCAATAATATTTTTTATTTTTTTTATGTTGTGATAATTACCTGAAAGAGTAACCAGGGCTTCAATGTTTGAATTTTCGCGGCTTAATAATTCTTCAACTGTGTCAGGTCTGAAAACTACATTATTCTTTATGCTGTTAATATTTTTGAACAAACTAAAAATAGCGTTAGGAATTCGCCACGGCTTAGTAAATACTTTTATGAAAATCATGGGATTGGTTAAATCTTCAAAAAAGCGTTTAGTAAATCTTTTAAATTGTTCCCTCTTATAAATATTCATTTTATGTTTATTATGAAGTTATTACAGCCAATTATTTGAATGCAAATTACTATAAGTGTTTTTGATTTTTCTGTAAATCGGGTATGTAAATACTATTGTTCTTTTCTTTAAGTCAAATAACATATGCTCAAAACTGTTTTTAAATCCCAGCAATTTCCAGGAGAAGTACTCATCTGCTTTGGTGTTAATAATAATTTTTGAAGGATGAATAATATCTCTTAGTTCTGAGGTTGAAACCTCGGATAAAAAACTCTTTGTCTCAAATGTATGAGTAGCTTGTTCACCAAAGCCTATATTCATAATGAGATTGGAATTTGGAATAATACATATTCCTTTTTTTACCCAAATGGAATAAAACCATTGATAATCCCAAGTATTAATTTCTCCGCTCAAAGTTTTTTCTAATTTTTCAAAATTAAACAACGCAATTCTTTGGTTGGAAAATATTTTTTGTCTTTTTTTAAAATCAAAGTAATCTGTCATATTAATATCATAATGCTGCCATGCTCTTCTCCATGTTGCCCAACCCCATTGGTTGGGATGAATAGAAAAGTAGTAGGATGCAGACCCTCTTTTTATTTTATCCTGAAAATTAGCTCCACCGATGTGCATTACTTTTTCTTCCGAACGGTACTTTTCAAGCATCGTTTTGCAGAAAAAGAAAAAACTTTGATTTGGTAAACAATCATCCTCCAATATTATCCCTTCTTCCACCTGCTCAAAAAACCAGTTTATGGCTGAACTAACTGCCATTTTACATCCCAGATTTTTATCTCGGAAAAGAGTTTTTACCTCACATGACCAGTCTACTTTACTAGCAATATTGCGTGCCTGTTCGCATTTTTCGGATTCTCCTTCTCTATCCTCTCTTGGCCCGTCAGCTGCAATGAAAAGTTGTTCGGGCTGGGCCTTTCGTATTTCTTCAAATACTCTGAAGGTTAGTTCAGGACGGTTGAAAATGAGAAATAGTACAGGAGTTTTCAATGCTTTTCAGTTCTTAAAACGCGTAAAGGTAATTTATCATACATTCTTCTAAAAATAAAAAAGCAGTCCCCAATTCTGCGGGACTGCTTTTTCTTGCTAACTGCACAAACCTATCTTGCTCTAACCTGAGCTATGTCACTCATAGCTCCGTGGCCGGTAGCGCCAAGCGCCCTAACACGAAACTGATAGATGTGACCACTGATGAGGTTTGCAGCCTTATACCTCGATGCGGTAACGGATTCAAGATGTTTCCACTCTCCGCTTCCCGCACCGGGGGTAGGTGTGCCGGGCATACCCGGAGGTATGCTTGCACTTCCACCATCACCGGTGAAGCCCAGGTCTTTATATTCAAGCTCAAAAGCCTTGGCTGCTGTAACAGGATCCCAGCTCAAATCGATTTCGCCTTCGGTAAGCGTGCTTTCTGCCACAAGGTTTTGCACCTGTGTCATCTGGACTTTTGGTCCGCGTTGCTTCCTCAGTTCAAAACCCGAACTGATGATCTTATCAGCATCCCCATTGCTTGCGCTCTGAACGTAGGCAGCAAGTTGTTTAATCAGCAATCTCAACTCTTTATCCCTCAGATTTCTTGCGATTATCAGATTGCGGTCAAAGGCAGCGGCAGCGGTTATGGCGTTGCTCAGCGCGGTAATGGCCGCAAGAAAGGTCACAAGGTCAGGAATGGGAGTGAGAAAATTTGCATTTCCGGTAAGTTTACCGTGTATGAGGGTGCCTTTTGCGGCCAACTCAACAGGTTTAAGTCCGGAAGTTCCAACTTTAACAGTTGCCATTTTACTGGATGTTCGTTGCCGGGATGCGCCCGGTGTCGCCTTTCCCGCTTTGTGCGGGGTTCACTTGTAAGATGCAGCACCTGCCGAAAAGGAACAAAATAAGTTGTTAAAATTTGTTAAGAAGCTGAGGCTTTCCCTTTTTACATTTAAGTGTAAATCAATGAAAACTCAATGGTATAAAGGGTTTCGGTAATCCACATTTTTATAATTTTATTTTGTTTGTATTAATATGAAAAGCCGTTTTTCAATTGTGTTTTTGCTTTTCTTAATTATGAAAAGTGTTTTCTCAATTATGTTTTTGCTTTTGTCAATTATGAAAAGCTGTTCTTCAATACAGAACATGCTTTTTAAAATTATTAAATGTGCTTTTATAAGTATGTTTTTGCTTTCTATAATTAACGAAGGTGTTTAGTTAATAATGAATTTGCTTTTTAAAATTAAGAAAAGAGCTTTCTTAATTATGTAACTGCTAATTGCTATTGAATAAAGCTGTTCTTTAATAAAATAGTTTCTTAGTTTGGTTATTAAAGCCGGCTAATTTAAAATGACGCGATGCGATTTAGTTATACAACCGTTTTAACCCCTCACATTTTTATTATCTAACAAATATAATTTATTTGCAATTTCATAAATTTTCTACATTAACAATGGATTGTAATATTCTTATATTTTTGCGGATTGTTAGCATTTAATTATGATACTGAATAAAAAACTGATAGTAGTTTTGCCTGCCTATAACGCTGCACTAACTCTGAAAAAAACATACAGCGAAATTCCTTTTGAAATTGTAGATGATGTGGTATTGGTTGATGATGCCAGCAGTGATAATACCTCTGAAATTGGCAGGCAATTAGGAATTAAACACATTATCAGACATGAAAAAAATAAAGGCTATGGTGGCAACCAGAAAAGCTGCTACGATAAAGCGCTTGAACTGGGTGCCGATATCGTTATCATGCTTCATCCGGATTATCAGTATACACCTATGCTGATTCATCCAATGGCTCATATTATTGCGAGTAATCTCTACCCGGTTGTATTGGGTTCGCGAATTCTTGGTAAGGGGGCTTTAAAAGGCGGTATGCCACTTTATAAATACATTTTTAACCGGTGTCTTACGCTTACTCAAAATATTTTGATGGGTCAGAAACTGAGTGAGTATCATACCGGATATCGTGCATTTTCAAAAGAGGTGCTTACTGCGATTGACTATCATGCAAACAGCGATGATTTTGTTTTTGATAATCAGATGCTTGCCCAGATATTTTATGCAGATTTTGAGATAGCCGAAGTAACCTGCCCTACCAAGTATTTTGACGAGGCGTCATCCATTAATTTTAAACGCAGCTCAATCTATGGATTAGGTGTATTGGCAACATCGGCTCAGTATTTTCTGGCAAAAGCAGGCATTATTAAACCGGCCATCTTCAAGAAGAAATGATAAGTAAACAGCGGATCGATTATTATTTAATAGCACTCTTGGGTGTATTGCTCGCAGTTATTGCATTTAAATGGAATCACCTAAACACGCCTTATTTTTGGGACGAGGCATGGGTATATGCCCCTGCAGTTCAAACAATGAATAAGACAGGGCTTAGTTTATTACCCACCGCACTTCATATTGATCTTTCAAGAGGGCATCCGTTGGTTTTTCATTTTTTGGCTGCAGTGTGGGTGCGGATTTTTGGAACAGGTTTTATAGCCGTTCACAGTTTTCCTCTTTTTATTTCGCTGCTGTTACTGTATTCTGTTTATAGTTTCGGTAAGCATTTTTTTTCTTCGTTAGTTGGTTTTTCAGCAGCCTTGCTTTTAGCAGTTCAGCCGTTGTTTTTGGCTCAATCAGCCATGTTGCTGCCCGAAGTAATGCTCACGCTCTGGACTGTTCTGGCTTTTTATTTTTATCTGCGAAACATGAAAACCGGCTTCATCGTTTTTTCGGTTTTAATGCTCCTGACAAAAGAAAGCGGTCTTGTTTTTCTGGTAGCCATAGGTTGTTGGGAATTGCTTGACGGACTTATTTTGCAGCGAAAGAAAATAAAGATAGCACAGGTGCTTATTAACTGCTCATTGCCTTTAATTCCTTTAGCACTTGCTTCTGTATTTTTTATTATTCAGAAATTTCAACACGGCTGGTTTTTTTATCCCGACCATTTGAAAGTGATTACTTTTTCACTGGACGTAATCAGCAACCGGCTTATTTCGTTTTATGATTTTACGTTTGAACGGCAGGGCAGGTATGTTCTTATCTTCTCAGTAATTGCGGGTCTTCTGTTTCTGATAAAAAAATTAAGCCTAACCGAAAAAATAATTATTGGCTGCAGTTACCTGGCCATTGCAGTATTTTTTGCAACCGGCAAGTTTTTCAGTAGCAATATAGCAATGGCTGTAGTTATTCTTTTGTTGGTGTTGGTGTTGGCGCATTCACTTATTGCAGCCTATGCTGAAAATTATAATACCCTCCGGATTTTAGTGATTTCAGTTCTTTTTACAGGTGGATTTTTTATGTTCTGTGCCCTGAATACATTTACTACCCGATACCTGTTTGTTATTTTCCCGTTTGTAATTACAGCGTTTGTTTACCTTATTCATTCGTCTGTAATGAGCAGGAAGTGGATTTTTGCGCTGCTGATAGGTGTATCATCATTATCATGTCTGAGGGCTGTAAATACGGATGAGGTAAGCCGTGATTACAGCATGAGCTATCTTGAAGCCGTAACTGCGCAAAAGAAGATGACGGATTATCTGGTTGAAAACAAGATGCAGGATAAAAAAATATTTGCAAACTGGTTGTCTGTTACCTGCCTTACCCAACCCTATGCGGGTTACATAACTGCGGAAAATTATTTTCCGGGGGCTATTGATGTTATTACCCCTGAAATTGAATACTGTATTTTTACAAATATTGAAATGAACGTAAATTACGATTCGCTGATTATGTTTATTGAACTGGAACCGGTTATTTCAATTGAAGAAAAATCTACCTGGATAGATATTTATAAATTTAAGGGCTTTAGTGCTGACACCACAACAGTATCCAAACAGGAAATGGATATCAGAAAAAAAAGGCGGGATAAGTATCGCAATTTATAAATAACCAATTTTTCTATCAGAAGCTACAAACAACGGATGTTTACTAAACTACTAAGTTCAAGAGTTGTTACGCTGATTTTGTATTGTTCTGCGGCTCTTTTTCTGATTTATGTTCTTGGTATTGCTTATTATCTGCGTCCTTCTACTGATGATTATTGTATCTGCTACCTTGATAGTCAGTATGGTTTATTCGGATCATTAAAATGGCTGTATACTTCATGGTCAGCACGGCCGGCAGGTTCATTTTTCCTGATATTGATGGAGAGATTAAATAATTTCACAGGCAATTATCTGCCTTTGTATGTTTTACTCATTGCATTTCATCTGTCGGTTAATTACTTCCTAGTCAGAAAACTGCTTGGTATTTCTGTTTCTTTTCCGGTGGTAATATTGGTTTCTGCTTTTCTGTTCATTTTCACCGTTCTTCCGCAGGCAGATTTTGCTTACTTTTTTTGGGTTTCTACCGTCAGTAACTATTTTCTGAATTTTACCTTTTTTCAGATATTGATTCTGTCAGTGTTTTTTGTTAGAAGCCCTGTTGTTTCTTATCCCTTAATTATTGGTTCAACATTTTATTCGTTTTCATCTATTGAAAATTTTGCCTGTTCCAACCTGTTTATCCTGTTTTGTTTACTTGTCTATTTCAGAAAATCAGATTACAGGAATAGGTTGATAACAGCTTTACTACTCGGATTTTCATTCATTCTGCTGATGTATCTGTCTCCTGCAACAGCCATAAGGCAAGCTAATTTTCCTCCTCATAGCATAGTTGATACGTTAATAGTTTGGCAAAAAGAATTTTACTCATTTTGGTTTTGGATATTGCCTAAGACCATTTTATACTATGCCGTTTTAGTGCCTGTATTATTTTATCTCGGGTTCATTTCGGATTACAGTTCGGGAGATAAAAACAAAACGATAAACTTTATTTTACTATCAGGCGTTTTTACATTTATTCTTATTTACATATCCATTTTTCCGAATGTATATGCCATGGCAGAGTTGGGGCCTCCGCGAGCGTATACCCATCTTTATTACTATTTATCAGTTTATCTTGGTGTTTCGTCATTTCTGATTGGAACATTGTGTACAAAAGCCGATTGGATGCTTAAATTTGCAAATGGCATCGGATTGACTGCTGGTTGTATATTTTTATTCATGTCAGGTGATTATATACGAATAAATATTCCGGAAGTAGAAAAATATGCCGACAGTTATGATTACCGGATCAGCTTAATCCATCAGAATAAAACAGACGGTAAAAAAGTATTGATAGTGCCTAAATTATATGCACTTGAAGCTAAACCATACCCGATATATGCTGATATGTTGACCACTGACTCAACTGCCTCAAATTATTGGATAAATGAATGTATGCAGAATTCCATGAAACTTGACTTTAAGGTTTTTGAACAGGAATAGACAAGGCTTTTGAGCAAATGGGGTAGCTTAATTAACTACATGCTTTTATTCATCATATTTCAATAGATTTGTCGTTTACGCGAAGATAATTTATGGACATTAAGGAAGTGGGGCAACACAACAATAGTGCAACAATAAGACACCCATGGGAATTGGCACGGTCAGAAGTTGTACTTGATATTGTGAAGAAAAACATCTCTAACATTGAAAATACTACTGTTCTTGATATAGGTTGTGGTGATACCTTTTTGATTGAAAATTTTGCAGATAAGTTTTCTGCCAGTGATTTTATTGCAGTTGATACGGCATTTGATAATGAATCAATTAAGCGTTACGAAGTTGGTTTAAGCGGTAAACGGGTTAAATTATTTAATTCATTGGATAAAGCTAAACTTGAAATAAAATCAGAGGTTTCTGCAATTTTTTTGTTTGATGTTGTAGAGCATATTGAAGATGATATTTCTTTTTTGAAAAATCTTGCAGCGCAGCCTTTTATTACAGATAAAACACTTATATTTATTACTGTTCCTGCTTTTCAAGTATTGTTCACTTCTCACGATATATTTCTGGGTCATACAAAGCGTTACACCAATTCCACACTAACTAAATTAGTTCAGGATGTTGGATTTGCTCCTTTGAAAACAGGATATTTTTTTTCAACTCTTTTGATTGCCAGATCAGTTCAATTAGTGAAAGAAAAACTTTTAGGAGTGCCGGAAAATAATGCAACCCATGTTGCTAAATGGAGAGGGGGGGGGATCATTACATCATTTATTAAATTATTATTGATGATAGATTATAGGATTTCAATTTTTTTTAACAAATTTGGAATAAAACTAATTGGTTTGTCTAATTACATAGTATGCAAAAAATCTGCATAATAATTCCCTGCTACAATGAAGAGAAAAGACTTGACACTGAGTTTTTAACCGATTTTCTTCGTGCAAATTCTACTCTTAATTTATTATTTGTTAATGATGGCAGTTCTGATGCAACTGCATCAGTGCTTGATCGAATCAGAAGTGAATTTCCTGATAGTGTAACTGTAATTAATTTAGAGAAAAATAAGGGCAAGGCAGAAGCGGTAAGGCATGGAATGATGACCTTGTCAGTGGCTGATGATTTTCAGTTTCTGGGCTATTTTGATGCAGACTTTGCAACCCCGCTTTCAGAGGCTTTGCCGATGTTGAATTTATTGGTTGAGAAGAACTTGAAATTTGTTTTGGGATCACGGATTAAAAGATTAGGTGCCCGTGTAGAACGTACCAAAACGCGCCACATAACAGGGCGTGTATTCTCAACATTTGCAAGTCTTATTTTAGATCTTCCTGTTTATGATACTCAGTGCGGAGCAAAAATAATAAGCAGGGATTGGGTTGAAACGGCTTTTAGTAAATCTTTTATCAGTTCATGGCTTTTTGATGTTGAAATTCTTGCCCGAATCAGAAATAATTATGGTAAAGCTACATTACTAGACCAAACTATGGAAGCGCCATTAAATACATGGATAGAAAAGGGCGGCTCGAAAATTAAATTGGTTCATTTGATAAAAATTCCGTTGGAGTTGATAAGAATCCATTTTACGTATAATCAAAAGAGTAAATGAATTTTTTAAAGAAACTAGTTTCTCTTGAACGCGCAATCCTGATAGTTGTAGTTTTAGTTGCTTTGTTTTATTTTATTTTAGCTTGGTTCAATACCTTTTCCCGGGACGATAATCACTTTCTTTACTTAATTAATAATTTTGGTTTTTTTGGTGCAATAAAATTCTATTACCTCTCTTGGCAGGGCAGGGTAAGCGCTTATGTTTTTACAAATCTTACGCTGCTGGCTCAACGCTATACCAATGGTCTTTTTATTTGGTTCTGTTTTCTGGTTGTTCTTTTTGGAGGAAGTATTTATTTCCTTTTCGTTAATACATTCAATAGGTTGAAATTGAATTTTAATAAGGACGATATGTTGTTGTTTTCAGTCTATCTTTTTGTCTTTTTTCAGGAAATAGTTTACGATAAATCTACCATTTTCTGGCTTGCTGCCTCAACATCCTATTATGCCGGACTTGCCTTTTTAATAGCGGGAGTAGCCCTTATTCTTCACCAAGGAAAAGGTTTGTTCAAACTGATTTCAGTGTTCATTATGTTTCTTATTGTAGGTTGTTCGCTTGAGCATCTGGCTATTATTTCGGTTTTTATTCTTGCCGCCTTTTTGCTTTCAACCTACTTAGTTAAAACAAAGAAATTTTTTTACCGGGATAAGCCGGAAATTATAGTTGGAATAATAGCTCTTTGCATGGGCATAGCTATTATGATGCTGTGTCCGGGATTAGAGCATAGAAGAGCTGCTTTCCCAAAGCCAGATTTATTAGCTGCAATTAAAATATCAGCGAACTCGTTTTATCATTTTTACAAATTCATGCTATTACCGGATCTTGGAAGAATTATGTTGTTTTCAGCGCCTTTTATTTATATGGGGCACAAATTCAAACCATCTGACAGTTCTTCAGTTGAAAGTAATTTATTATTCAGAACAGTCATTCTAATCCTGCTGGTATTAGTTGCTGTAATTTCATTGACTTTTTTAATAATGGCTAAAGGAACCGGTGGCATGGGCCAGCCCAGAACCTTGTTTCATATTGCTTTTTTTATTGCACTCTCATTCTCAGCTATCGGCTTTATTTCAGGATATACTTCGCAGATAAGCAAACCTGTTGCAATGCTGCTTTCTTATGCAGCGCTGTTTGTTTTTATGATTTCTCTTGCTCAGAATTATATCAGGGTGTTGCCCGAAAGCGTGAAGTATGCAAAAAGCGAAAAGAAGCGGATAGATTTTTTAATGGAAGAAAAGACCAAAGGCAGAACAGAATCAATAGTATTGGACAGTTTACATTATAATCAGTATGTAATTTACCGTACGGATGAAATTTCACCAGACACAGCAGGGGAGTGGAATAAAACGTTGATGAGGGGCTTGGGTATTGAATTTAATATCAGTTCAAATACTGTAAATTATACTGAAGACTAAATAAGTTATGATATCTGAAATCCCCTTCAATAAGGCTTACCTTACCGGCAAAGAAGCGGATTATTTCAACCGGGTTTTGTATATCGGAAGTTTATCCGGTAAAGAGATTTTTGGAGGTAAGTGTTTGGATTTCTTTTCAAATCGATATACTTTCAAAAATGCACATCTGACAACATCCTGCACTTCTGCGCTTGAAATTTCAGCCATCCTTTCCGGTATTAAACAGGGAGATGAAGTAATACTGCCTTCCTACACGTATGTTACTACCGCTACCGCTTTTGTTTTGCGCGGAGCTAAAATTATTTTTGCCGACTCGTTGAAAGAAAATCCCAATATAGATGTTTCGGAAATTGAAAAATTAATAACTCCTAAAACACGGGCAATTGTAGCGGTTCACTACGCTGGAATAGCTTGTGATATGGATAGGATTAGTGCGCTTGCAGCGAAATACAATCTATTTGTTATTGAAGATGCAGCTCATGCAATTGATGCTTTTTATAAAAACAGACCATTGGGTTCTTTAGGTCATTTCGGTGCACTTTCTTTTCACGAAACAAAAAATATTACCTGTGGTGAAGGTGGATTGTTGATACTGAATGATGACAGATTTTTTGAACGTGCTGAAATTGTTTTAGATAAAGGAACAAACCGCAGGGCTTTTATGGATGGGCAGATAAATAAATATGAATGGGTTGATTTGGGTTCTTCGTTCAGGCTTTCAGAAACAGCAGCGTCATTTCTTTTGGCACAATTAGAAGCAATAAATTTTATTCAGCAAAGAAGGCTTGTAATCTGGAACCGTTATTTCAACGAACTGAAAGAGTTGGATCCGGATGGCTTAGTAAAGTTGCCTGTAATTCCTGATTATGCTGAACACAATGCAAGTATTTTTTACCTAGTCTGCAACCATGCTGTAACACGTGCAGGATTGATAGCAAGGTTGTCAGAAAAGGGAATTGCTGCAACATTTCATTATCAACCCTTACATTTGAGTCCGTATTACCTTTCACAGAAAAATGAAAGATTGGAGTTGCCTAATGCAGAATTATTTGGTGATTGTCTTGTTCGGTTGCCTTTATACCCTTCGTTAACTGATAAGGATGTTGATTTTATAGTAAGTGAAGTAAAAAACAGTATTCGCGAACTCTAATTTTCAGGAGAACGTCTCTCTTTTTTATATTCATTCATTATTTCTTCTGCTGCCAGCTTAGCGCCTGTTTTATTCCAGTGTGTATCATCAGCCTGATAAAGCATTATGCCTTTTTCGTTGCTATAATTAAACAGATCCAGCGTATTTATTGTTGCAATATTTTTTTGTAACAGTTCTTGGTGTAATTTTATAAGAATGTCGGGCTGGCTTTGTAAAGGAACGAGCTTATACAGAATTGTTTCTTTATTGGGAATAGGTAAGAAAACAAATTTAATACCTAAAGAATCGCAATATTTTTTGTAAGTCATAATCCGTTCTGCGAATTTTGATACTAATACACTATTAATACTTGTAGTTACATGCGATCCTTGATAGAAAAAAATATCTTTATTTATAGGGGATTGTAACCCACTCCCATGTGATTTTTTTAGTCTTGCTGAAAAATTATTCCACATATTTTTTTTGCCAATTCTGTCCAAAAGAATACATAGATATTCACTTCTTTTATTTAGAGGTGTCACCTTCTTATCATATTGTCCGATTTCAGGTAAGAAGTAGTCTTCAAAAATATTCCTTTCCACACAACTGAAAACCAGCATTTCCGGTTTTTCAATAATATTTGTATTTAACATTTTGATAAACAAGTTAAAATTTGCCGGAGCTATATTGTAGGATGAAACATCCGGATAATCTCTGTTAAGAACGGAACTTATTATGTCGTCCTGATCAAGCCCACCTCCCCATGTAAATGAATCTCCGATAATCAGGACTTTCGGCTTCTTAATAAAGCTAGTATTTCTGAATCCGTATTTATCAGTTTTAAAGAACACGGTTTTTTGTCTGGCAAATTGTGTGTGATGTGCAAGGTCTCCCACTTCTGTTTTAAGTAAGGTTGAATTAGGATATAGTGAACCATAAAAGTAATCAGGGTATTTATTTACAGAAAGAGCTTCCCAACACCTGAATGTTCCAAAATCTAGTGGCAGTATAAATAGTTCAACCACAATCGGGATACAGAGAATAGCTGAAAACAAAACAAAATGTTTGAGAAATGCTTTCAATATATCAGAATTGAAAATAAATAAACTCCTGCTGCGGACTTTCAAAAATGTAGATCAGAAAAACGATTAAAAAATAGACTAACCATCTTACAATGCGCTTGCTTTTGGTGGGATCCATTTCCAATCCATGTTGCCTGTTTCTGTTAATCCATTCCACTAAAAAGAAGAAGCAGATTAATGAAAGCAGATACCATGCTTCTTTCCAATACAGAAAATTAAAGGTCTCCACTAAAGCTGCTTTTGTTGAAATGGTAGCGAATAAAATCTGAAGGTAGGAAAAGGCATCGCACAGTGTTTCGGACCTGAAAAAGATCCATGCAAGTACCGTTAGAAAAAAAGTTAAACTGATTTGAAAGGCTTCTTTTAAACTCGGAAGCAGCCGTCCTTCCGCTACGGTATGAATATTCTCTCGGTTTTTATTTGCAATTAAAAGGGGTAAAAAGTAAATAGCATTCAGTAATCCCCACGCAATAAAAGTCCAGTTAGCGCCATGCCAGAAACCACTTACAATAAAAATTATAAAGGTGTTTCTGATTTTCATCCATGTTCCACCTTTACTTCCGCCTAACGGAATATACAGGTAATCCCTGAACCAGGTTGTAAGCGAGATATGCCAGCGTCTCCAGAATTCTGCTATGTCTCTTGAAAAATATGGGAATGCAAAATTACGCAGCAGATTTATTCCTAAAAGTTTGGCTGTGCCTAAGGCAATATCGGAGTATCCTGAAAAGTCACAATAAATCTGTATCGCGAAAAAAACAGCACCTGTCAGCAATGTAGCTCCTTTGAAATCAGGGTAATTGATAAATATTTCGTTTGCCAGTATGGCGCAGCCATCGGCTATCACAATCTTTTTAAATAAACCCCAAAGCATTTGCCTTAGCCCGTCAACAGCCATTTCATACTTAAAAACTCGTTTTTGTTGAATTTGAGGCAGAAGATGCGTTGCTCTTTCAATTGGTCCCGCAACTAGCAAGGGGAAGAAACTCACAAAAACGGAGTAGTCAACAAAATTTCTGACAGGCTTAATCCGGTCTTTGTAGATGTCTATAACATAAGACAATCCATGAAAAGTGTAAAATGAAATCCCTACCGGTAATATTACTTTTAATGTCCAGAAATCTGCCTGAAAACCTACATGAGACAGCATTGCTGCAAAACTTGCTGCAAAAAAATTGTAGTATTTAAAAACGCCTAAAAATCCTAAGTTGACAGAAATGCTAAGCCAGAACCAGAACTTCTTATAGCCCCTGCTCTTGGCTTCATGCATTTTTATTCCGGTATAATAATCCAGCACTGTAGAGAATATGAGTAGAAAAAGAAATCTGTAATCCCAGCAGGCATAGAAGAAGTAACTGGCAACAAGGAGCAATAAATTCTGGAGTTTCAGGTTGTTATTTGTGATAAACCAATACAGCAAAAAAACAACAGGAAGAAAAAGCAGAAATTCAATAGAGTTGAAAAGCATAATTTGTGTTGTTACAAATAGTTGTTAGGCTCAAAAGTTTTCCCTTTTTTCTCTGCTAATACATGTAAAAATGCAAGAGATTTTGCATCATTTTCATTGGCTAAAAAATCAGCTTCTCCCCAAAAGATGAGTCTGGAAACTGCTTTAAGAAACCCAATGATTGAATACTGAGAATTTAATAAATTGAGTTTAGTCTTGCCACGGTATTTTAATTCGAAATAAAACCAGTTTCGGGTACTGTAATAGATGCCGATGTATTTTAGTTTATCACTCTTTTTAAATGAGGCGCTTGCATTATGAACCACAATTGCACCGGGAACAATGTAAGAGGGAATATTATGCTCCTTGCGTAGTTTAAAACAATAGTCAAGTTCCTCTCCGTACATAAAAAATCCGGTATCAATGTATCCGTATTTTTTGATGATTGCAGACGGTATTAACATATTTGCTCCGTTTACATATCCGACTTCTTTTAGTATCAGCTTCTCTTTTACTTCTGAAATTCTCTTTCCGGTATAACTATTTATTCTTTTGAAATCTATTGTTCCCGACTCGTCAAATTCAAAACCGCCTGCAAACGAGATTGTTTCGTTATCGGGCTCTAATGAGATACCTCCATATATGGCATTGTCGAATTGAAGGTAGGCCTCTACCAGTTTTGTAAGGCAATCGGGTTTAACTTCTGCATCGTTATTTACAATCCAGAATAACTCAAACTCTTTTTCTTTTCCCCATTCCCAAGCTAGTTGATTGCCTCCGGCATAACCATAATTTTCATTGGAAAAAATAAGTTCCGTAGAAGGCAATTCTTTTTTTAACTGTTCTTTAGAATTGTCGATTGAACAGTTGTCAGTCACAACAATGGTACAGCTAGGATAATCAAGTTGTTTTAGCGACTTAACACATTTAATAGTATCTGTTGCATTGTTCCAGTTCAAAACAGAAATAAGCACATTAGGAGTTTTTCCGCTCTTCATTTTTGAAACCATGACTTAATTTTTCTCAATGGAGAAAGTATAGCATGACCTAGCCTGTAATCTGCTGTATTATAAATCCATTTTATTTGTTCTTCACTCCCGGTTTTTAGTCGTGTAAGCTCTATGCGTAGATTAATGGGGTCAGGATGGTGTTTTGCGTAAAGGTTTAAATGACGCAGATAAAGGTTGCGGTTAGTTTCTTTCATTTTGTCATGATAATCACGGGTAAAGGTTCTTGATGTTTTATGTACCCTATAGTAATGAAGTAGTTTAGGTATTTTGTAAACATCGCGCCCCAACTCAATTATGGAAAGCCACATGTCCCAATCTTCCCAATGATAGGCTTGCATTTCACTGTAACCACCAACCGTTTCAATATCTTTTCTCCTACAAAAAGCACTATTGAAAATGAGATTATGTTGCAACATTCTCTCAATGGTGAATTCGGGATATTCCCATATTCTGTCTTCTTCCCCAAATCGTTTAGCAATACAGTAAACTATACCTGCATTTGGATGAGAATCTAAATACTCCACAGCCTCTTTCATATAATCCGGGCCAATCAAATCATCCGCATCAAGCGGAAGAATGTATTCACCGGTTGCATGTTTAAGTGCATTGTTTCTTGCACCCACAAGGCCGCAGTTTTCAGTATGGATAACTTTTGTCTTTGGCCTGTTATAATTTGCAAGTAAATTGTTGGTAAAGTCATCTGTTGAACCATCATTAACTATTATTATTTCAAAATCAGTGAATGTAGATGATAAAGCAGAATCGATAGTTTCATCAAGGAAATGGCCTGAATTAAAACAGGGAACTATTACAGATACTTTGGGCATAATTATTACTCATTAAACATTTGCTGATATATTTGTACAGTCAAAAATATCAGAATACTCAGTCGGCAAATATCCTAAAAATAACAGTAAAAATGGAATATCTATCTAATGCCTATGCAGATTTGTTAAGTGTTGCAGAACAAAACAAGGAAAACTATGCACAAGCCAAGCCATTTCCAAGTATATCATTTCCAAATGTCTTTAATTCCGAATTTCTGAGTGCGGTTGTAAATGAGTTTCCCGATTTAGCCTCAGGTGATGCTATACAGTTTAATGATGCCAAACAAAAAAAATTAGCAGGAAAAGGGGAGAAGCGATTTGGGCCCCGTACCAAAGAGTTCATGCATTTCTTAAATTCTGAACCGGTGCTTGAATTTTTGCAGGTATTAACAGGTATAGAGGAAAAACTAATACCAGACCCTTATTTTTATGGAGGCGGTTTACATGAAATAAAAAAGGGCGGACTTTTAAAAGTGCATGCCGACTTTAATAAACATCCTGTTTTAAAGTTAGACCGCAGAATTAACCTGCTTGTTTACCTTAACAAAGATTGGAAAGAAGAATATGGAGGGCATTTTGAATTGTGGGATACAAATATGGAGAAATGCGAAAGAAAAATTCTTCCGCTTTTTAATACCATAGCTATTTTCTCAACAACAGACTTTTCGTATCACGGACATCCCAATCCTTTAAACTGTCCCGATGGCAGAAGCAGAAAATCACTCGCGCTGTATTACTACACTAACGGACGCCCGCAACATGAAATAAACAGCGGACTGGAGGCTCACAATACCCTTTTTAAAGCACGCAAAGGCGATGAAGCAGATAAAAGGGCTTTTGAAGAACCGCTTGAGGAAAAGAATGTATACGGATTAAAGGAGTTGGTAAAAGACTTTACCCCACCTCTTGCAATTAAACTGATAAAGAAAATTATTGGTAAATAGTTTTTCTGAACTCATATAAGCAACGCAATATCAGGTTGCGTTTTGCAGTAAATGTAATACTGCCCATCCGAGAAAGCGGAGAGCTAAAATAGGCAAAAAGCATCTTTAATCCGTAAGGAGCATTAAATCTTGCAATTTCATACCATTTCTCGGCTAAATACTCTTTGAAGTTGTTGTTGTATATTTTGTGTTTCTCGTTTTGATCCAGCAAAAAGTGGAGCCATTTTTTAGTGTTATTAATGTAGCTTAATTCAAGGTTGTCAAAAGCAAAGTGAATACTTTTATGTAATTCAAGTTCACTTTTAGTTGGTGTTATACCTAACCTGTTCAGTTGCTTGATAATAACAGCATCAATAAACTCATTTATTTTATCTTCTCTTACTTTGCTTATGCTTACAGAATGCTGTCGGTAATGAACTAACTCTTTATTAATAATATATACTTTATGAGTTTGCGCTATTTCAGTAATAAGCCGGTAGTCTTCACAAGGCGAATATCCCCTTACTAAGGGTCTGTAGAGGAGATCTTTTGCCAATGATGTCAGAAACAATGTAGATGAATGAACAAAGTAATTGTTGAAAAGAAGAATAGCCGGAAGAAACTCAGCCTTTGCATACCAACATTTCACATCGCTGATTTGCTTACTATTTTCATCAATAAATCTGAAGGCAGAACCAACTAAGCCATAATTCTGGTGGTTCTCAAGAAAGTCAACTTGTACTGATAGCTTTTCAGGTAGATATACATCATCTGCATCCAGCACAGAAATATATTTTCCTGTTGAATAGTGTAATGCTCTGTTCCGTGTATAAACAATTCCTTCGTTCAGGTCATTGTGAAATACTTTTATCCTCGGATCAGTGAATTCAGCTATTTTAGCTGCTGTATTGTCTGATGAGCAATCGTTGATAATAATGAGCTCCCAGTTCTGATAGGTTTGAGACAAAACGCTTTGAATGGCTTCAGCAATATAATTGCCGGCATTGTATGCCGCCATATTAATAGAAACAAGAGGTTCTTTAGTCATTTTATTGTTTAACAAGTTATACAATTAATGAGTTATCACTTTTCGAGAGAAGAAATAATACTATCAATTTTTATGGTGAGTTTTTCTGCACCATTTTCATTGAGATGATCAGCGTTGAAAAAATCATCAGCGTTAAATGAATTGTCTGAAAGCAAATTATAGTATTTAATATTTTGATTTTTACTTGAAAGCTCAATTCCCTTGTTAATAGTGAAATTTAATTGTTCAGAATCTAAATTAGATATATAAGAGTCGTGCCCTGGTGGTGTAAATAGCAGAATTCTAACGCCCCTTTTATTTGCAAATTCAATTATTTTATCCAGGTATCGAAGGTTTTCAGATAGATGTATTCTTTCCTTTTTAGTATGCCTTTTAGCAGCATTAAGCCCGATTTCCTTAAATTCATTTTCTGATAAAATTGTTTTTTTGTTGATGATTGAAAATCCTAATTCAGAAGAAGTTATACTTGTTTTATTATGATAGTAATAATCAATCAGTCTTTTATAATTTAAGGAATTATCATTGCTAAATATCTCCGAATAATCTTTTGGATTAAAAGAAGTGAAGAAGCGATAGTAGATAGAGTAATTTTTTATTCTCCAAAATTCAATACCATCTTCTAAATTGTCAAATAAAGTGAAATATGACAAGGGTAAAACAATGTACTCAAGTTTATTCCATGAAAATTTTTGTAATATTTTAAGGTCATATTTTAGTGTTTGCGAATTATACGCAGCATTAAAACCACTGTATGTACTCACTTTAGGGTCTATTCCGGTATAAGTATGCGAACTTCCTAAGTATATAACACTAATCGAATCTGAGTTTTCTGATAAAAAACTATTCTTTAGTGAATAATCATTTGGAATATTTCTAAGCAGAATTTCAAATCCAATTCCCGGAATAACTATAAAAAGAGAAAACGATACAAATGAAAGAATGAATTTTCTCAAACCAGACTTATTTTAATTATATTTTCTTCCAGATTTCAGGTAGCAAATCATTTACATTAAGATCTGGCATATTCATCCATTTTTGTGGTGCAATAATAATTTTTTGTGAATTAGAATTAAGCCACGCTGCCCACCAGCTAAATGAACTATTTGCAATAATATTGTGTTTGCAAAGGCTCATCAGGTGCATTTCAAAATAATCTTTGTCCGAAGGTGTACCTTTAACATACGTCACATTTTCTTCAGGTTTTATATTTTCCTTTGCCCAATCAATATCGTCAGAAAAAATATAGAAAAAGGGATTCTCCACATTTTTACAAATATGTTCAATGGCTTGTTTATAGTAATCAATGGTGCATACACCATGCAGTTTATAAGTCTCAGGATTAGTTACATAATCACCACGCCTTATATGAATGCTGACCGATTCTTGTTTTATGATTGCATCAATAAAATCATAATCCTTTTTCGAAGGTAATTCTTTGAATTTAAAATCTTCTAAAAGATTTTTTCTGATAGAATCAAAATACTTTGGACTTTGCCAATAACCGGTGAGATAACTATTCTTTCCGGCTTTAAGTATATTTGAATCGAAAAAAAATAATTTCGATTCAAATAGTTCTGTTTTTCGAAAATAAGGTATGGTTTTTAAACGCTGGAATTTATATTTAAGAGTTTCAAAGAATGGAATTTCACTTGCTTTTACTTTTTGGATTTCGTCTGCGGAGGCTATTTTAATATTCAAGTCAAAAATATCCAAATTATATCCTCTCCATTTCGCCCCATTGTTAAACAATTTCTCCTCATAAGAGCTAAGGTCAAACTTCAATTCTGTTTTATTTATAATCGAAAGGTGCCTGCCCAGTGCGTACTGAAACATTTGGTTTCCAAGTCCACCTTCCAGTCTTACAATAATCATCAGAATTTTATTTTACGGCTTTAATAATAAAGTTGTCACCATATACATGGTTCATGGTAATCTTAAATCCGTTTTGCTCAGCACATCCAGTTATGGGTGAGGTATCTTCAAAATGATTGGTATGATCATCACCGCCAACAGCGTGTTTACGATAATACCAAAAACGGGTAAAGCGCTCGAAAACAGAATTTGAAAGTACTTTTTTGTACCAGGGAGTATATTGCGAACGTTGAACTTTGGGTCTGTCAAGGTGACTGCATATTACCAATAATCCTCCTGGTTTTAGTATGCGATAAGCCTCACTCATAAATTTTTTATAATCACCATAATGGTCAATAGCTGATAGCGATAAAACAACATCAGCCAGTTCATTTTTTAGTGGTAAAAATTCAGCATGAGCTAAAATATGCTTCATTTTCAGCTTTGATAACTTTGGAAACAAACGGATAAACTGGTCATGTAATTTCCGGAGATTTGGATCCAGTAAATAATAGTCAATAGTTTCGGGGTGACTGAAAAGGGTGCATAAGGCATGGCCGGTTCCCGCACCTACATCAACAACTTTTATGTTTTTCAGCTCTGATAATCCCGAATATTCTGAAATATAATTAATACCCGGCATACTGTTTATAAGTGTGTAAACAGAAAGCGATTTGTGGTAGTTAAGGAACTGTTCGTTGAGTTGAAACCACTGGGTATCATTTTCAGTGGCCGAATTTTTTAAGTTGATTACATTTTCAAACACCGGAATGCTTTTTTTGCTTTCAACGCAGTGGTAATTAGTGTCCGAGAAAGTAATTCCATTGTTTCCAAAAGGCGAAATTAGTTCGTGCAAATACTCATCAGGACTATATCGTTGCTGATTATAAAGCTTAGCGATTTCATATATGTTGCGTTCATTTTCAGCTAATTCTAACTGTAGTGAACAAAATTTGCTATCCATAAAAAGTAAAGTTTATTCGTAACCTTTGTTGCCTGATCTTACCATGTTTTCTCAAAATCTTCTTTTTTAAATTCTGCAGTCCTGTCGGAATAGTAAGAAGAATATCCTTTTTTTAGTTTCATCGGATCTTTGTTGCCGATACGTGAAAGCAGTGCAATCGGGAAAAGAAAAAAATAAAATACAATACTGAGCAGGATTTTAGGAACAATCATTCCCATAACTTCTGCCAGTTTATACCATGCCCATGAAATTTTTGAAGAAAGAAAATCACTGAACATACCTGACAAGCCAACTCCTAATGCAACATAGAGCAGCCATTGTTTTTCAAAAACAAAAAACAAAACAATAAAGCCCACTGTAATAGTGAGCATGGTTTCAAGATTTTTTTCTTTTGTCATTTAAAATAGCGTATAAACAAAGGGAGCAACAGCGCTGCCTCCGCCAAATACAATCAGCATTCCTAATAATACCAGTACGATAATAATTGGTGCAAGCCACCATTTTTTTCGTTCCTTCAGGAACATCCATAAGTCTTTTAAGAAATCCATGTTTTATTAATCGAGTTTAAATTCTTCCATCCATTTTTCTTTTTCATTCCAGTTGGGTTGCTCAGTTTTGGAGAACAAATAATCACCCACCACTAAGTAATCCATTTCGGTGCGCATAAAGCAACGGTAAGCATCCTCCGGTGTACAAACAACAGGCTCGCCCCGCACATTAAAACTGGTGTTCACTACTAATCCGTAACCGGTTTTTTGCTTGAAAGCGTTAATAAGCTCCCAGTAGCGGTGATTCGTTTCTTTATGCACCGTTTGTATGCGAGCCGAGAAATCCAGATGCGTTACCGATTGTATATCACTGCGAAGATAGTACAGCCGCTCCCACAAAGGCAATTCGTGGTAGTTGGCAGGTAACTTTTTTCTGCGCTCTTCTTTAACGGGAGCAATCATCAGCATGTAAGGCGAAATGCCTTCCAGTTCAAAATAATCTTTGCAATCTTCAGCTAATACAGATGGCGCAAACGGCCGGAAGCCCTCGCGGTATTTTATCTTAAGATTTAATTTTTTCTGCATCTCTGCATTGCGGGCATCACCTAAAATACTGCGGTTACCCAAAGCGCGCGGACCAAATTCCATTCTACCCTGAAACCAGCCTACCACATTTCCTTCAGAAAGCAAGTCAGCCGCACGTTTAGCTAAATCATTAAACACCATTTTATGAAATGGTGCTTTGTGCTTGCGTGCCATTATTTCAATTTCTTTGTCTGAATACTCAGGACCAAGATAGGAGCCAAGCATGTCGTCCATTTTGCCATTTGGCTTGCGTTCAGCACCGAAATACATATAATGCATTGCCTGAGCAGCACCCAAAGCTCCACCTGCATCTCCTGCAGCAGGCTGAATGAAAATATCGTCAAACAATTTTGCTCGGAGCAATTTGCCATTGGCAACGCAGTTGAGCGCAACGCCTCCCGCCATGCACAAATATTTTGAGCCGGTCAGGCGTTTAGCTTCAGCAGCCATTTTCAAAACAATTTCTTCCGTTACTTCCTGAATGGCAAAGGCAAGGTTGCAGTGGTACTGCTCCAGTTCACCCTCACCACCGCGTTTTTTCATCCCGAAAAGTTTATCAAACTTAGCATCATGCACCATCCTCAGCCCTGTTGCATAATTGAAATAATCCTGATTCAGATGAATAGAGCCATCATCTTTTATGGCAACTAAATTCTCTTTAATCAGTTTTATATAATGCTTTGTTTGTTCAGCATCGGGATTACCGTAAGGAGCCAGCCCCATCAGTTTATACTCACCTGAATTAACTGTAAACCCAAGGTAATACGTAAAAGCAGAATAAAGCAAACCAACAGAATGCGGAAACTTTAATTCTTTCAGAAATTTTAAATCATTTCCTTTCCCGTGAGCGATGGAAGCCGTTGCCCATTCACCAACACCATCAATGGTAAGCACTGCTGCTTCCTCAAAAGGTGAAGAAAAAAATGCGCTGGCTGCATGAGAAAGATGGTGCTCCGGAAAAAGAAGTTTTACTTTTTTCTTGTCGTATTCGGCAACGTTTTTCAGCTCATCATAAATCATTTTTTTGAGAAACAATTTCTCTTTTGACCATACCGGAATAGCGGTGAGAAAAGAAACCAAACCTTTAGGTGCAAATGCATAGTAGGTTTCAAGCAGACGCTCGAATTTCAGCAGAGGCTTGTCGTAAAAAACAATAGCGTCCAGCTCATCAATGGAAAACCCGCTTTGCTCCAGACAAAATTTTATGGCTTGAACCGGAAAGTCAGGTGTGTGTTTTTTTCGTGTAAAACGCTCTTCCTGAGCAGCGGCCACTATTTTGCCATCATCAAGGATGGCAGCAGCCGAGTCGTGGTAAAATGCGGATATGCCTAGTATTTTGGGCATTTTATGATTTGTTCAGGTGATTGATTGTTAAATTCTTTTATTTCCAATAGTCCGCAAATCCTTTTTTGTAAACAAAAATGTCTTCGGCATCGGTAGAGGTTGCATTGTATTTTTCAGGAAGAGCTTCTATTTCTTTATGGTCTTTTTTGAACCAGAACCACATTCTTGATTTAACATGATACAAAGAAGATTCAAATTTCATTCTTTCAAAAATCAGTTGCATTGATTTGTTGGAGTAAAATGCAGTATGAACTGCTAACAGATAAAACCATTCGGGGTCAGGGTCAATGTTTTCTTTCACCAAGGTGTGGAGAATAAAAACGCCATCATCCGTAAACAGGTTATTGATTTCTTCAATGGGTGAGTAGTCTCTTATGTGTTCTAAAACCGAAGTGTTGATAAGGGTATTGAATTTGGAATTTTTGAGCTCCTGTTCCGATAAATATTCAGCATTTGTATTCATCATGTACTTATCATACTTCAGTATTCCCGTGTAGCCTTCTTTTTTTATAAGGTCAACCAGGTGTCCGTCACCACAGCCGTAGTCAACTCCTTTTTTATTTAAATTGATAATTCCCGCGTGATGCAGCTTGGAAAGAACGTTTGTCTGGTCATTGAGCCTGTCGAGCCATTTGTGGTCATCGGCATTAAACTCGCTGCCCATAAATACACTATGATATTCTACATTTAGTTTTTCCCACTCTGCTAAGGACATCTCTAAATGCGTTTTAGAGGCAACAAAGCCGCAGTTCTCACATTTTACATATTCAACCTTGGTAAGATTAAATACATTAAAGTCTTTGTAGAAGTAGTGGTGCATTTCTCCGTTGCAAACAAAACACTTCATATTTCTAATGCTGTATTAATTTAAAATATAATAAATAATAAATATGTATACTGATTTTATTGATATTAATAGTTTGTTAACCATTGTTTTTGCAAAGTATCACATCCTGGTGATTCCCCATTCCTAGGGGAATAATGTCAATAATTTCAAAATATTTTGACCAATTATTTCTGACATAATCATGCGAATGGAATGCCATTCTGTAAAAATCAGGCAAGCCCTCGGTTAGTCTTCCTTCGTAAAAATAAAATCCATTATTTGAAAGTTCTGCTAATTGTTTACTGTTTAAATATCGGTTACATTTTTCGTTCTCAACTGTAAGGAATAAATAGGCCCCCTTTTTTGATATTCTTTTCAAATCTCTTAACCAGTTAAATTGCATTTCTTCGGGAAGATGAGTAAACACGCTTATCCCGTAAATAAAATCAAATGAATTGTCAGCAAAAAGCGAGGGGGGATTGTGAGGATTTACCTGAAAATCACCAAAACTAGAATATGCCTTTTTGCAATATTCAATAGCTTCCTCATCAATATCAGATCCGCTTATTTTTAGTTGTGGAAATGATTTATGCATTGCCATAATTACTCTCCCGCAACCACATCCAAAATCAAGTACAGAATTAAAATCCTCGACTTTTTTATCAGCTTTCATAAGTGCGTGCTGAAAATCATTAATCATTCTGAATCCACTTTCAATAAAGTCTCCATAATAGTCACCAACTACTCTTTTTTGTAAAAGCATGGGAGGAGGAACATCTAAATCATGATATCTTCTTAGTGCATCCTGAAGTTGTTCCGAATGAATCTTGCATTCTTTTACCTGATTTTGCAGGTCTTTAACTATATCATGATTCAAAATGTATTCGTTAATTTTTTCGCGAAATATTGATTTGAGTTTAGATGGTATTAAAGTACTTAACATGTTTTCAAATTAAAGTAGGTTATGATTAAACCAATTGTTTTTGTGTAAAATTATAAATGATGCAGGTGTATTTATTTCTTGAACAAAGAAAATGGATTAGCAATTAGTTTTCCTAGTTTATATGTTTTTGAGTTAATTAAAGAGGTGATATCAGCTTCTAGTTTTTGAATTCTTTGTCTGTCTTGATTAACAAACGGTAATATTTTTATTTTCGAAAGGTCATAATAGACATCTTCTATTGATTTTGTCCGGCAAGTACTTATATTTTCTGACCATTCGAATCCTTGCATTAGATAATCTACCAATTGGTAGATCATTTCATCGTGTTTTCCTTCGTTTAAAGTCTTGAGAAAGAAATCTTGAACCTGTTTAAACTGATGTAAATTTGATTCGCTTTTTGGCATCCAGTAGAGTGTTCCATCTTTCTTCATTAACAATGTAATGTGTACCTTGAAATTGTAAATATAGTCATAGTAAATTGTTGGATATTCTATATAGCCAGCTTTACCTACACGTGTAATTTCATTTACAAACGTATCTATATCATCTACGTGTTCTAAAACATGACTGCAAATGACATAATCAAACTCCTTATCCTGAAATGGGAACTTCCCTCCTTCATAAAATACAGTTTCTTTTCCATGAGAATTAGGTTGCACATTACCGGATTGAGCAAACCATTCAGCAGTATCAAATTTTTTCTCCAAAAGAACATTTGACCTTGGATGGGGATTGCCTCCGGGGCCAATTTCAAGCACTTTATCGGTTTGCTTAATTGATTTTATTCTGTCATGAAAGAACATATTAATTAGTTAGTTATGTTTTACTTCCCTTGGTAGTATTCTGATATAAGCAAAACAAAGTAAAAGAAAATCCTTTAGATTGTTCACTTTTTTATGATTTACCCTTACGGTGTATGTATTGTACTCAATAGTGAGGATATAATAATGTATCCACTTTTTTTTGTCTTTATAATGTTGTAATAATTGAAATAAAAGATATTGTAATTGTTTGTATATTAATAGTTTAAACTTATAATTTGCATGTTTGTTAAATTCTTTAAAAATACTAATTAATGTTTTGATTACAATAATATTTGAAAGTGCGGAACTTTGCATTAAACTTCCTGCGTTTATTCGATATGCCCCCAGAACTTCATTTAAAAAGAAAATTTTTCCATTAAGAGCAGAAAGCAAAATTAACGACCAGTCTCCAAGTTTAAACTTGTTAAACCAGTTTGGTAAAACACCTAAGTCTTGTTTTCTGTAAATAACAGATGATGTCATTATTATCCAACCCGTTGTTGGTAATGCAATTATGTCATCAATTTCTAATATTTCTTTTTTTATGTTTTGTGGAAAAATTA
The DNA here is from genome assembly GCA_050186075.1 of Bacteroidia bacterium. GTDB lineage: Bacteria > Bacteroidota > Bacteroidia > SXHM01 > SXHM01 > SXHM01. The sequence goes on along the minus strand of JBFWYU010000015.1, from coordinate 19,970 downwards.
TATTTTCATTGCCATTTAAAGTAAGATAATGAACCTGATGGAAGCAGGCAGAAAAATCAGTGTTATTTTCAAGGAAATCTATTTGTTTTTGTAGTTTCAAAGGGCTGGTCCAGTAATCGTCTCCATCCAGCATTGCGAGATATTTTGCAGTACAGTATTGATAAGCAGTATGAAAATTTTTTACTGCACCCAAATTTTGCATGTGAAATACCAGTTCAATTTTATCAGGATATTTCAGTTTATAATCAGAACAAATCTTACGGGTTTTATCTGTTGAATAATCGTCTGCAATAACAATACGATAGCTGAAATCGGTTTTTTGCATCAATACACTTTCAATGGCTTCGGCAATATAGTTTTCCTGATTATAGGTTAATATTAAAATGTTTACCAACGGAGTAAATCCAATATTCTGATTTTTAGTATCTTCCGCCATTATAATGTTTTTCTTGAAAAAATTTGCCGGTTTTCCAATCGTTCGATAATCTTGCTCCCAACTTTTTGCATTGGTTTCTCAACAGTGTAATAAAAAATGGTGGAAATAGTAAGTGTAACAATTGTAACGATACAAAGTCGCAGAATAAAGTTTAAGGTATAATGATTTCCATTATTAAAAATGTCTGTTACCCCTAGTCTTATCATAAATTCAAGAACTGCAAAATGAATTAAATACATGCTATAGCTTACTTTTCCGATAAAAGTTATAACCGGATTTACAAAAAAACTGTTCTTCTGTGTTGATAGATAGTACGCGAAAAGTACAAAGCCAGCACTTATAAATATGAAGTTTGGAATAAATATTATTTCAAGATAAAATTGTGTAAACACTAGTATAGAAATTAATAGAAGAATTAATGGCTCTGTATTGAATACTGCATTTTTGTTTTGTATCCAATGAAACAAAATAATCCCTAAAGCAAATACCGGTAATTGGTTTGGAAAATAGTAATATAAAAAATTCCGCCATACATCTTCATTTTCAATGAGAGGAAAATGAATGAAAAATGTATTTATAGTATACTGAAAGAGAAGTGATATAAGAAAGAAGATAATTGATGCGTTCAGATTTTGAATATGGTAAAAGAGAAAGGGGATTAGTAAATAAAACAACATTTCAACAGCAATTGACCACCCCCCGGGAACAATACTATTTATCCAATAGGGACTTAAACCATGAAGAAAAAAGATATGTGATAAAGTTGATGAATAATAAGTATCGGGAAAATCGTCTGACCAGGAATTGCTTTGCCATGAGTAATATATTATTGTGATATAAAACATTGGCGCTATTCTGAAAAAGCGCCTCAGGAAAAAATTTTTGGCAGGAGAATGTTCCTTATTTATTCTGTTAGAGTAGGATAGGAATATTGTAAAAGCACTTGCAATATAAAATAGCTGGACTCCATAATGCGCTTTACTTAATATTCTATTTATTACATCACCATAGTTGTTTATTCCACACTGCGAAGAATGAACGATAATAACCAATACAACTGCAAATCCTCTTAATGCATCTATGTATGCTAATTTCTTCAATTTATACAGCTAATAGTTTTTTATTAAAAAACTCTTTTAAATGTTTTTGTATTTCTGGAAGAAGAAATCATTCTGTCTTCAAGGTTATCATGAACATAAGTCAACGCATCAATAAGGTTTTCTTTTCCAACTGTAACTCCCTGATGAATAAAAGCATTTGCGCCAACCAACGTTCCTTCGCCTATTTTTACATTTCCGCTAATTCGTGCACCCGGCAAAACAACTACGTTTTCTTCAAGCTCAGAGTCGTGGCCAATGGTTACATTCAGGTTAATACTGCAATGGTCATTGATTACAGCATTTGTTGAAATAGTGGCATTAGCTCCGATATAACATCCATCACCAATTTTTGCAGATTTTGCAATGTATGCGGCAGGACTAATAATTGAAACAGGAATAAAATTAGAATATAGACTCATGGCTTCCGCACACTTTTTACGTTGTTTTGTATCGGAAAATCCTATTATGTAGTTGATAATATAATCCGATTGATTTATTTTATTCTCAAGGTTATTGTCGCTTATAAATGTTTCATTAAACAAAGTCATATTCACTTGGTTAAATCTATCGGGGAAATGTGTATTTACAATTTCGAAAATCTCCAGCCCTGTGCTTATTTTTCCGAATATTAAAAGTTCATTCCGTTTCATAATAACCGTTGTTTGATTATGACACTATTATTGCTGCGATTTTTTCAATATCTGTTTCCTGCAGGTCATGAAAAAGAGGAAGGCAAAGCACTTTTACAGACGTTTCTTCAGAAACAGGAGTTTGCTGTTTGCCTGTATAGTTTAATTTATTTAGAGAAGGGTAAAAATACCTGCGCGGAAAAACACCTGATTTATTCAATTTGTCAACTGTAGCCAGCAGCTCATCTTCGTTTTTGAAAAGAACGGGGTAGTATGAGAAATTATAATCAGTATTTGCTGTCAGCAAAGGCCTTTCCAACCCCGATCCGATAAGCAATCTGTCATATAATTGAGACAGCCTTTTTCTGATTTGAATTAACTCAGGAACTTTTGGAAGAACGCATAAGCCCATTGCTGCATTAACTTCAGATATTTTTCCGTTAATTCCAATGCCGTCAAAAGCTTCCGGTCCGTTATGCCCAAAATTTCTCATGTAAGCAATTTTGTAGGCAAGTTCATCATCGTTGGTAATAATTGCTCCGCCTTCAATGGTGTGAAATAATTTAGTGGCGTGAAAACTTAGGGTTGAAATGTTTCCATAATTTAAAATGGAAGAGCCTTTGTAATTCACTCCGAATGCATGTGCTGCATCGTAAATTACTTTCAGGTTATTATCTTTAGCTATACTTTGAATCTGCTCCACGTCACAGGGGTTTCCATAAACATGGGTAGCAACTATACCACTTGTGTTTGCTGTAATTTTGGTTTTTATTTCTGCAGGACTGATACACAAGGTTTCTCTGTCAATATCTGCAAAAATCGGTTTGCAGTTTTCCCATGCTATTGACGAAGTAGTTGCTACATAAGAAAATGGTGTTGTAATTAGTTCGCCTTTGAGTTCAAGTGCTTTTATTGCAATTTGTATTGCGATTGTTCCGTTGTTCACAACTAAACAGTGCTTTACTCCTAAAAATATTTTTAGTTTGTTTTCCAGTTCCTGAAGCAGAGGGCCGTTATTAGTCAGGTGTCTCCGTTCCCATATTTCTTGTAGGTATGCAGTGTATTCTTCCAAAGGAGGAAGGTATGTTTTGGTAACATTAATTGGCTGCATCTGCTGAAACTTGTTCGGTTGTAAATGATAAAAACGTGGGGCGTATTACACCTTGCCATTTTGCAAAATAACTTAAATCATCGTGGCGTGCATCGGTAATATCAAATGCAAGACACTCGTTCAGCGAAAACAAAAGTTTTGGTCCGCTGGCATCCAGAATATTAAAGTTGATGAAATAGCTGCCGTCATTCAAAAAGTTGGCAGGAATGTGAAGGGTGCTTTTTACTATTCCGTTTTTCATTGATTTTATTTCTGACCCAATGTCGAATAGGCACAAACCTTCCTGTGAATAAAAATGGAGACTTGTATAAACTTTATCCGAAGCTGCGTAGTTGTTGTAAAACTCAATGCTTATTTCTAAGGGAGTTTTCACATCAAAATTTTCGAGCGAATGATTGTTTGTTGCTTTCACTTCCACTTTTTTCACTTTCACAAAATCATTTCCGGGTGCATTTTTCAGTTCCCATTCCTGTTTAAACAGCTGTTTTGCTTCACTTGATAAATAATTGTCCACTACCCGTTCCACATCATCAATCATAGCAATTTTGCCATTGCGCATCAGCAGCCCCTTACTACAGAGTTTTCGCACGGAGGCCATATTATGACTTACAAACAAGACTGTTCTTCCGCCACCTGCACTGATGTCCTGCATTTTGCCAATTGCTTTCTTTTGAAATTCAGCATCGCCAACAGATAATACTTCATCCACAATCAATATTTCGGGTTCAAGGTGAGCAGCTACAGCAAAACCTAGCCGTACGGTCATTCCGGAAGAATAGCGTTTTACAGGTGTGTCAACATATCTTTCCACTCCTGCAAAATCTACAATCTCATCAAACTTTGATTTTATTTCAGGCTTTGTCATTCCCAGCACAGCTCCATTCAGGAAAATGTTTTCGCGTCCCGTAAGTTCACCGTGAAAACCTGTTCCTACTTCCAGCAAACTGGCAATTCTGCCTTTGTATTTTACCGAACCTTCGGTAGGTGAAGTAATTTTTGAAAGTATTTTAAGCAGCGTTGATTTGCCTGCACCGTTTTTTCCGATTACGCCCCATATTTCACCGCGTTTTACTTCAAAATTGATGTCTTTTAACGCCCACACATATTCGCTGTTGCCTTTGTGTTCGCGGTCGTTGGTTTCGGCAATCAGTTCGGCTTCACTTCTTTTGCCGCGTAGTTTATCAAAGTAGTATTTTACATCATCACGGAAAGTTCCCGAACCCACATATCCCAGCTTATACAGCTTGCTTACGTTTTCAACTTTTATTGCTGTCTCTGCCATCTTACACCGTGTCCATAAAGTTCTTCTCAATGCGGTTGAAAACAATCAAGCCAGCAAAAAATACGATTACTGCAAAAACGGTTGAGTAAATCAGGTCAGCAACGTTAAACGTTCCCTGCCCGAAAAATGCATAACGAAACGATTCCATCACTGCTGCAATAGGATTGAAACGGATATAGTATTGGTATTTTTCAGGTAGAAAAGAAACCGGATAAATTACTGCAGAAGCATACATCAGCAGCGTAACTCCAAATACCATCAGGTTAGTAAAATCACGGTATTTGGTGGTGAGTGACGAAACAATAATTCCCAATCCAAGTCCGAGAAAGGTCATCAGTAAAAGAAGGTAGGGCACTAAAATTAATTGCCAGGTGGGTTGAATGGAAACGTCTTTTTTAATGAAATAGAAGTAGAGATAAATAACAAGGAACAAAGCCAACTGAATAATCAGTCTGAAAAAGTTGGAAAGGGTAGTGGCAATAGGTGCGGCTAACCGGGGGAAATAAACTTTTCCGAAAATGCCGGCATTGTTTACAAAAATATTAGCGTTGCCATTGAGCGAACTGCTGAAATACGACCAGCAAATCTGGCTGGCCAAAAAGAAAAGAAAAGAGTTTATTCCTTCAGTAGAAATTCCGGCTATGTTACCGAAAACTACTGTAAACAGAAGACTTGTAATGATTGGTTGAATAAAAAACCAAAGTGGGCCGAGAATAGTTTGTTTATACGATGCAATAATATCGCGTCTTGCAAAAATCACAATCAGGTCGCGGTATTTCCAAAGTTCAGCCAGCTTTAAATCAAGCAGAGAAGTCCTGGGACTTATGACTTCTGTCCATTCATTCGTATCGGGCATAGGGGCTTTTTAGAAAGGTTCAAAAATAATAACATAATTTAACGCGCTGAAAATATTTATTTAATCTGTGTCTAATTTCCCGCGAATAACCCTTATTACCCCTTCATTTAACCAGGGCAAGTACATTGAGCAAACCATTTTATCGGTGCTGGAGCAGGGCTACCCCAACCTTGAATACATCATTATGGACGGGGGAAGCAGCGATGAGACAGTTGAGATTATCCGTAAATACGAAAAGCAAATTTTCTATTGGGAAAGCAAACCTGACAAAGGACAAAGCGATGCGATAAATAAAGGTTTGCAAAAGGCCACAGGTGATATTTTCAACTGGCTTAATTCGGATGATATTCTTGAAAAAGGTGCTTTGCATGAAGTTGGAAAGGCTTTTTCAGAAGGTAATCTGCTTTCGTATAACGGTGTTTGCCGAACGTTTAATGACGGAAATTACTCTGAAACAGTGAATACAACCTATACCACTTTTTCTAAAAGTGCAGAACAAACAATTGCAAAACCAAGCATGGGGCAGCCCTCGCAGTTTTATAGTCTGAAAGCAGTTCGTGAACTTGGCAATTGTGTGAATTCTTCATTGAGCCATTCAATGGATATGGAGCTGTGGTATCGTTTTTTATTCCATTATGGAACGGAAAAAGTGATGTTCACAAACAACACACTTTCGTCATTTCGTTTGCATGGAGAATCAAAGACAGTCAATCTTCACGAGGTTTTCCGCAAAGATGATTATGCGTTGTATCTTTCCATTTTCAATCAGTTTAATGCCCCTGATTTTTTGAAAAATTTTGTTTTGAAATTTGAGTTGAACAAGAATTACAAAAATATCTGGCATGAGGGAGTGATTAAGCCTGAGCTCTTGTTTGCTTATTTTGCAGTACGTTTTGCAACAGAATATTATACCTTGCGTGAATATGACAACTGCCGTAAATGCTTGTTATATGCAAGAAAAAACGGTTATCCGATTGATTCTAATTTCCTTTCTTTGTTGGGAAAAGTGATGTTGTTGCCAACTCCTCTGATTAACTTTGCGCGAAAAATAAAAAACCGGTAAGTTATGCAGCAACCATTTGTCAGTATTGTGATGCCTGCCTACAACGCAGAAAAATACATTGCTGAATCGGTGAATAGTATTCTTACCCAGACTTATCAAAACTTCGAGCTGCTGATTGCTGATGATTGTTCAACAGACAAAACAAAAGATATTCTTTCCTCTTTTAATGATTCAAGAATTTTGTTTCATCCTAACGAAACCAATCTGGGATATTTAAAAACCTGTAATAAGCTCTTTTCTCTCTGCAAAGGCGAGCTTGTAACATTCCAGGATGCCGATGATACATCAGTTACAGACAGAGTTGAAAAGCAGGTAAATGAATTTTTGAAAGACAAAGATTTGGGTATTTGCACCAGTAATTCGGTGATGATTGATTCCATCGGCAAGAAAATTATGTCGCGCAGGTGGCCAATCGATTATGCTAAATTCAGAAATGAGGTGAATTATGAAGCACTATTATGTGGTGCAACTATTATGCTGAAAAATGATTTGCTCAAAGAAATCGGTTTGTATCATGAGTATTTCAACAGGCTGGGAGGGGAGGATTATGAATGGTTTTTTCGTGCAGTTTGCAAGGGCAAAGGAATTCACCTAAATGACGAACTGTATTTATACCGCATCCACAACAGTGCTGTGAAAGTGAACAATACTTCACCACGCACCATCTATATTCACGATATTATTCATGAAATACGCAGACGTTTCATTTTAGGTAAAGAATACCTGCTTGATGGAAAACACGAAGTTGAATTAAAGTTATTGGAAGAAAAATTTGAAAAAGAATTTCGTAATGAACCTTCAAAAGTATTTAGGATTAAAGCAAACGGAGCGATAGCGCTAAAGCAGTATGGAAATTTTGCAAAATTGAGTTGGGCTGCGTTTAAAGCAGAACCGCTAAACTCAAAAAATTATACTGCTACTATTAATAGTCTTTATAACAGGCTAAAAGGAGTAATTTACAATCTGATTAAACCAAAGTAACCAATTCCTTCTGCGAAGGATAATTAATCAGCACCGCCCGGTGTTTCCCCTGAAAAACAAACATGCTTCCAGCTGCTAATGCAGATGCTCCTGCATCTAATGCAGTTTTGAAGTCTGCAATTTTGCCAGCGCCACCACAAACAATTAACGGAACATTTACCGCCTCTGCTACAGATTTTATTAAAGCGGTGTCGTAGCCTTCCATAACGCTGTCGCGGTCAACGGAGTTGAGCAGAATTTCACCGGCACCGTTTTTTGCTAAGTAAGCAGCAAACTCGGCAGGAGTTTGGTTTGTTGTTTTCTTGTCAACATGACTGTAAACATAATGCTTGCCGAAAAGATTAGTCTTTACATCAATTCCGGCAACCATAGCAGAACTTCCGAATTTTTCTGCCCCCTGGCGCAACAGATTAATGTTGCAGAAGTTGGAAGCATTCAGCGATACTTTTTCAACTCCGGCTTTCAGGATGGCTTTTATTTCTTCAATCGTTGTTATTCCGCCACCATAGCAAAGAGGCATAAAACATTCCGATGCCAGTTCTGAGATGTATGCGATATTGGGTTTGCGCTTTTGTTTGCTTGCAGTGATGTCAAGATAGATTAGTTCGTCAACTTCTTTCTCATTAAAGATTTTAACAGCATTGAATGGGTCGCCAATGTAAACAGGGTCTTTGAATTTCCTTGTCTTGACAAGGCTGCCCTCGCTGTCGCTTAATAAAACCGGTATTACACGAATATTTTTGCGCATCAGCTTTCTAAAAAATTCTTGTAAACCAACATTCCGTATTTATGACTTTTCTCAGGATGAAATTGCAATCCTGTAATGTTTTCTTTTGAGAATCCTGATGCAAACTCATATCCGTAATCCGATGTGGTGAGCGTGTCAGCTTCATTTTCTAACTGAAAGTGATAGGAATGAACAAAGTAAAACTTTGGAATTTCATACATATTGTTAAAAACCGGATTCTGTTTTTTTATCGCTATCTGATTCCAGCCCATGTGTGGTATGCGTTGGTTGATTTGCTTTTCAGCAAAACGGAATTTTATAACCTTTCCTTTTATCCAATTCAAACCCGGTAGCTTCCCTTCTTCACTTGACTCAAGCATCAATTGTGCGCCCAGACAAATACCAAGGATTGGAGTTTTATCCTGCAGTACTTTTTTAGTAATCACTTCCGAAATGCCAAGTCGGTTAAGGTTTTCCATTCCGTTATCAAATGCACCAACCCCGGGAAGCACTAATTTTTCAGCCTGTTCAATCAATTTTAAATCAGAGGTAACGGTGCAGGTATGCCCCACCTTTTTTATGATGTTGGCAACTGAGCCAAGGTTTCCCATTCCATAATCGATAACTACTATCATAGATATGAGATATGAGATATGAGATATGAGAAAACTGAACTTAACAAGGTTAAATTATGCTTTTAGTTTCAGTTGTTTCTTTCCGTAATCAATAACGGCTTTAAAAGTAACAAGAATTTCACCGCCAAGCACTCCGTCAATACTGCCTAATCCTATTTTTTCGTAGCTTTCATTTACGTGTTTAAGATCAAGCAGAATAGCTTCAAAGTTTTCGATTTTTAATTTGCCGATTTCAAATTTCTTGAGCAGAGTATTGTGGCTTTGCATGCTGTTGGTGCCTAGTCCTGTGCTTAGTTGCTCGTTTTTATTGAACTTTTTCCTTTTTGTGAATTTTGAAATACGGTTGATGTCAAATACCGTCCGTGAGGCACCGGTATCTACCAGCAGCCTGGCTTTTTTGCCGTTTATTTTTACGGCAATGAGAAGATGCGTTCCATCGCCTTCAATAGCTAAGAGTTTCAGAGGAATTTGTACGACCATCTTTTTGTTTTAAACTAAAAAGCACCCACCTCAGGCGGATGCTTTTTAGAATTTACATTTCAGTATTAAGCAGTAACTTTCATGTTGTCCAACACATCCATTACTTCTTTCACTGCTTTTGCAGATGCATTAAGCAATGCTTTTTCTTCATCGTTCAGTTGAAGTTCAATAATTTTATCGATACCGTTTTTGCCAAGAATAACGGGAACTCCCAGATAAATATCTTTTAAACCATATTCGCCATTCAATAAAGCACATACAGGGTAAATACGTTTCTGGTCGCGAACAATTGCTTCAACCATTTGCGCAGCTGCAGCACCCGGTGCGTACCATGCTGAGGTTCCCAACAGGTTTACGATTTCACCGCCACCTACTTTGGCACGTTGGATTATGGCATCTAATTTATCTTTTGCAACCAGTTCCGTAACCGGAATACCTGCAACAGTGGTGTAGCGTGGCAGCGGAACCATGGTATCACCATGTCCGCCCATCAATACTGCCTGAATATCTTTTGGTGAGCAACCGATTTCGGTAGCAAGGAAAGCACGGTAACGTGCGGTATCTAAAATTCCCGCCATACCAAACACTTTTTTAGAATCAACTTTTGCGGTAAGGTATGCGCAATAGGTCATTACATCCAGCGGATTTGAAACCACCACAATTTTAGCGTTAGGCGAATATTTAATTACGTTTTCGGTAACCGATTTTACAATTCCCGCATTGGTTGCGATTAAATCATCGCGGGTCATACCGGGTTTACGCGGAAGTCCTGAAGTGATGACTACAACTTCTGAACCTGCTGTTTTTTCATAGTCATTGGTAACGCCAATGGTGCGCGTATCATACAGATTGATAGGAGATGTTTGCCATACATCCAATGCTTTGCCTTCTGCAAAATTTGGCTTAATGTCAACCAATACAATTTCGTTTACAATGTCTTTTTGGGCTAATACATCGGCACAGGTGGCGCCCACATTGCCTGCTCCTACTACGGTAACTTTCATTTTATTTTTTGGGATTAATTATTTTTCGGGGCGCTAAATTAGAAAGTATATTTGAAGTTAGAAAGTGAGAAGTGAGAATGTTGGAATTTATACAACTGCTTTATGCACACTATTTTCGCAACTATTCCGTTACATTTGTGTATAAGTTCTGCTTAAATCATGCGCCAATTTTCTAAACGGGCTTTTTTTCTTCTGCTTTGCATTCTGCATTTTGCATTCTGCATTTTTAATTCTGTGGCGCAAACCCCCAATAATCAGGACTGCGGTGGCGCTATTCCCGTTTGTCAGGAGGTGTATAATCAGGCCAATTCGTTTAGTGGCGAAGGAAATATAATCGGTGAAATTAATCCCATTAATTCGTGCCTTGGAGTGGGAGAGAGGAACTGTGTTTGGTATACCATGACCATTCAGCAGGATGGTTTACTTAACTTTACGATAACACCCAACAACGCCAATGATGATTACGATTGGGCGGTGTTTAATCTTACTAACGCCAGTTGTGCCGATATTGCTACCAATGCCAGTTTGGAGGTAAGCTGCAATTTTTCGGGAAACACAGGTAACAGTGGTATCACAGGTGCCAACGGATTAACAACCGGCCTTGGTTCATCGCAGAACGAAGACCCCATTCCTGTTCTGGCTGGCGAAACGTATTACATCATTGTCTGCAATTTTAATTCATCTCAATCGGGCTATAATTTAGACATGACGGCCAGCACCGCCACCATTTTTGACAATGTTACTCCTTCACTGAAAGCAATTACCGCTCCAGTATTTTGTACCGATGATGCCCTGTCGTTTGAGTTTTCGGAAAACATGGTTTGCAGTTCTGTTAGTCAGGCAGATTTTGGATTAAGTGGCCCGGGCGGACCTTATACCATTACCGGTTTTTCGGGTGGTGCCTGTGATTTAGGAGCCAACTTCGAGCGCAGTTTTTCACTCACCTTCAGTCCTGCTATTTCTGCGGGCGGAACCTATACCCTTGAAATTGCCGGCAGCGTTAACGACCTGTGCGGTAACGAAGCACCCATAGGTTCGGGGCTTGATTTTGACATTACCGCCATACCGCTTGATTCACTGGTTACGCCCGACATCTGTGGCGCAGGTGTTGGCACGGCTACGGTTATTACACCTGTTGGCAGCGGACCTTACAATTATGCGTGGAGCCCCAATGTTTCCAACACCGATGTGGCCACCAACCTTTCGGCAGGTACTTACACCGTTACGGTAAGCGATATCACCGGAGGCTGTCCTCAAAACATTGATATAGTGGTGCAGGCTACGCCTTCGCCTGTGGCTTCGTTCAAGGCAAACCCTTTAAAAATGTCTTATCTGGATCCGTATTGCGAGTTCTTTGACCTTTCGAACGGGGCGGTAAGCTGGGTTTGGGATTTTGGTGACAACAGTGCCACCGAAACCATTCAAAACCCGGTGCACACTTTTCCGGGAACAGGAGAGTTTCCCGTAACGCTTACCATTACCAGTGCCGATGGCTGCACCGATGATACCACCATTATAGTTACGGTTACCTTTCTTTCTACCATTTATATTCCCAATGCTTTTACGCCCGGGCGCGGTTTGCTCAACGATACCTTTGGCCCCTATGGCGAGGGCATAGCAGAAACCAATTTCAATATGCGCATTTTCGACCGCTGGGGCAGGCAACTGTTCTATTCTTTTTCGCCTTTACAGCAATGGGATGGCACCGATGCCGCCAGCGGAATAATGCTGCCACAGGGGGTGTATGTTTACAACATTAGCCTGTTTGATTTAAATGGAGAAGCGCACAAATATATTGGAAGCGTTACGCTGCTGGAGCGGTAGTCTCATACCACTAAGTCGTTTATTTTTGTCCTTGACAGCAATAGAACTGTCCCAAGGTTCAGCGCTATTACCATTATCAAGCTTTTTTTGGCCTTTTTATTGACTTTTTCAGCCTCAAAAATCAAATATTCACGTGAAAAAGTCAATAAAAAGGCTGAAAAAGTGAAAAATGGGGCTGAAAAAATGAATATTGTGGCGTAAAAAGTTAATAAAAAGGCTGAAATAATGAAAAATGAGGCTGAAAAAGTCAATATCATGGCCGGAAATTTTAAAAAAAAGGGCCAAAAAATGGATTTTTCATGGCATAATAAACCAACTCTCTGCTAAAAACCTTCGCGCCTTTGCGCCTTTACGAGCAAAAAAAACTACATTCGCCTCCTCTTAAAAAACCAAACAATGTTTAACCAAACCTTCCGCAATCTTGGCCGCATGCGCGAGATACTTGCCATTTTGGTAAAGTATGGGTTTGAAGACATTGTAACCAACTCAACGCTGCGCAATTTTGTATCGGAAACCCGCAGACACTCGTGGCTAAGGCAGGAAAGGCCCGTGTTTGAATACACCCGTTGGGAGCGCATACGTATGGCAGCCGAAGAACTGGGGCCTACGTTCATTAAACTGGCGCAGGTGCTCAGCATCCGCCCAGATATAATGCCCGAGCCGCTGATTAAAGAATTTGAAAAGCTGCAAGACCGCGTTCCGCCCTTTGATTTTGCGGTGGCAAAAAAAATAATTGAAAAAGAATTGGGCTGCCCCATCAGCGAAGTGTTTTCAGAGTTTAACGAGAAACCCTTAGCATCGGCCTCCATAGGTCAGGTACACAAAGCGCGGTTGAAAACAGGGCAGGAGGTAGTAGTAAAAGTGCAGCGCCCCGAAGTAGCCGAAATAGTAGAGCGCGACCTTGCCATCATCAAAGATGTGGTAAATCGTGCCGACCGCTACCTTAAAAAACAGGGCGTATTGAATGCCCCCGATGTGGTGCGTGCCTTCGACCGCAGCATCATGAAAGAGCTCGACTATCAGAACGAAGCACGCAATATCGAGCGCTTCCGCAATTTTTACAAGAGCTACAAAAACTTCTACATACCCCGCGCTTACCGCGAATATTCAACCGGCAAAATTCTGATTATTGAATTTGCCAACGGCTGCAAAATAAACGACATGGTGCAGCTTAAAGCCTGGGGATTAGACCCGCGCAAAGTAGCCGAAAACGGAATGGACATTTACCTGACTCAGATATTTGAGTTCGGACTTTTTCATGCCGATCCGCATCCCGGAAACGTAATGGTGCGCAGAGATGGCGTTATCTGCCTCATTGATTTTGGAATGACCGGCCAGCTGATGCCCAAAGACAAGCAGAATTTTGCCGCCATCTTCGTTAGCATGTCGCAGCAAGATGCCAAGCGCATGGCCAATGCCCTGAAAAAACTCAGCGTATCCGATAACATCGAAGACATGCGCCAGTTTCAATACGACCTGAACGAAATCATAGAAGACTTCATTGGTCTTGACGTGAGCGAAAGCAGCATTGCCGACATGGTAACCCGCCTGCAAAAGGTGATGTTCGAATACAAAATTGTGGTGCCCGGAAGCGTGTTTCTCATCTTCCGCGCCTTTGCCATTCTGGAAGGAATAGGCAAACAGATACATCCTCATTTCAATACCTACGAGTTTATCCGTCCCTACGGAAGAAAAATTATTGAAGAACAGTTTTCGCCCAAAAACCTGTTGAACGAGGCGCTTTACCGCACCGAGCAAATGACGGATTTTGCAAGCGGCCTGCCCCGTGATTTAAAAGAGGTGATGACCAAACTCAAAAAAGGAAAACTCCATTTTGAGATTGAACACCAGGGCTACGGCTACCTCCTGAAAAAGTGGGACAGCCTTACCAACCGCATTGTTATTACGCTGCTCATCTTTGCACTCATCATCGGTTCAGCCATATCCATGACTGCCACCTGGGGCCCCGATATGCCCCGCGAATACGGCATTCCTGTAATAAGCCTGTATGGTTTAATCTGTGCCGGTGTGCTGGGGGTGATGCTGTTTTATTCGGTGCTGAGAAGAAGGGTGTATAAGTAGGGCATTTGTCACCCTGAGCGTAGTCGAAGGGCTATCCAATCTCAACTCACAAAAGGTACACCAACACCACCTGCAAAATCCCGATAATAAGTCCTATTAAGCCCCCGATATATTCTATAAACTTAAATTCTTTTTTCAGAATACTGTTCAGCATTTCTTCTAATCTGTCGGGAGGCAGCGCAGCTACTTTTGTTCTTACAATCTCTTCAATATTCAGCGAAGCCTCAATATTCTGAACATACCGTTCAATTATTTCAGGAGCTACTTTTTCTACCTCCAGAATAAGGTCGTCCTTTATTTTGTTCTTTCTGTTTTTGCCAACAAAAATGGAAGTGATCGGATAGTTTTTTGGGAAGGTAACGTTGAGGTATTCATCAATTTTCAGTTCCACTTCATTGCGGATGGTGTCAAGGTTGTCGGGATGTTCTATGTGAGCGCGAATATCTTTAGCCGAGAATAATTCGTTAGAAACCATGCTGCCGATTCGTTCGGCAACCCTCGCCTGATTTTTTGGAAATACACCCTGAATTTTAAGGAACAGAAACTTCACTTCATTCTTCGGGCGAAACAACATGATGATGGCAATCCAGTTGGTAAACCACCCAATCAATGCCGATATAATCGGAATAAGAATAATGTTGAGCCAGTTCAGTTCCATGAGCAGTTTATTTAGCATAAAGGTAGATGCCCTGCCAATAGTCAACCATGATTAGTATCACTAATTTTCAACAAAGCCGGTGAAAAACTTTATTTCCGATATTAGCCGCATGAGAATATTAAAAGTGATTGGAGCAGTAATGCTACTGCTTATAATAATTTACCTTGCAGGACCTACACCTGAAAAATTTGTACCCGACACAAACCTGCCACCTATTACTGCTGATGTAGCAGCACTTGAAAAGCAAATTGCCGAAAAGGAAAACGCTTTTAAATCCTTGCGTCCGGATAATCAAGCGCGGATTGTTTGGGCCGATAGTAGCAGGACAAAAACCGAATGGAGTATTGTTTACCTGCATGGTTTTTCAGCCAGCTGGAAAGAAGGTGATCCTGTAGTTTTGGATATGGCAAAACGTTACGGTTGCAATTTATTTCTCTCGCGTTTGTATGCACATGGTTTGGATACGGCAGAAAATATGGTAAATCTTACGGCTGATAAATTTTTGCAAAGCGCGAAAGAAGCCATAGCAATCGGCAAGACGATAGGGGAGAAGGTGCTGGTAGTTACCTGCTCAACCGGAGGAACATTGGGGCTCTATCTGGCATCTGAAGTTAAGAATATGGATGCTCTGGTGTTGTATTCGCCTAACTTAAAAATTTACGATCCAACAGCTGCTATGCTTGACAGACCCTGGGGATTGCACATTGCAAGAGCTGTTACCGGCAGCGATTACCACAGTTGGAAAGCAACAGAAGAAAAGAAAAAATATTTCACAACGCACTACCGCATGGAAGCCCTGGTTGCTCTGCAATCGTTGATTTCGCATACCATGAAAAAAGAAACGTTTGAGAAAATTACCTGTCCTGTTTTTCTTGGTTATTATTACAAGAATGAAGAGGAGCAGGATAAAGTAGTTTCTGTAAAAGCCATGCAGGAAATGTTTACACAGCTTGGTACAGTTAAAGAAAAGAAAAGAGAAATTTCTTTCCCAGAAGCAGGTGACCATGTTATTTGTTCTGCTTTTAATTCAAAGGATATTACGGGTGTGGAACTCGAAACCTTTAAGTTTTGTGAAGAGGTGATAGGACTGAAACCGATTCAGTAATGTCTGAAGAGCGAGACATAGATAAAATTCTGAACGGTCCTTACAGTTTTGACTGGAGAGCATTTCCTTACTATGGATTTGTAAGCATCATGGCTATAAACATTGTGGTTTATGTTGCCATGATTATCGATGGTGTTTCGTTTTTCTATCCTACTAATGATGAATTGCTGCGCTGGGGAGCCAACTTTGGACCCTACACACTGAAAGATGAATGGTGGCGTTTGTTTACCTGTGAGTTTGTACACATCGGTTTCGGGCATTTGTTTGCCAACATGGTTTCATTGATTTATATCGGAATTCTCTTAGAGCCCCTGATAGGAACGTTGAGGTTTGTTACCGTTTACATGCTTGCCACTGTTGCCGCAGCTTTACTCAGTGTCTGGTGGAATGGTTATGCCATTGGCGCAGGTGCATCGGGTGCCACCTTGGGTATGTATGGTATGATGCTTATGTTTAGTATCGTAGCACGAAAAATGTTTGCACCCGGTGAGTTGGGAGCATTTTTTATCTGGGCATTCTTTGTTATTGTTTTCAATCTGCTTTACGGACTTAAAGACGGCATTGATAACTCAGCACACCTTGGTGGAATTTTTTATGGCATGTTTGCTGCGTTGGTTTTTTATCCTTCGTATCGCAAAAAGGAATCGTTTTCAGTTACGCTGTTAAATGATGTTGTGCTGATTGTTATTTCTGTCGGAATTTTTGTGTATGCCTATCAGCATATACCTAAAGGTATGGCTTATTACGATGATGTGATGGAACAGTTTGATATCAATCAGGATAAAGCATTGCTGGTTTTAAGGCAACTGGATAATGATTCAGTTTACTATGAAAAAACCGATTATTACATTCAACGAATAGAAGAGGAAGGAATAAAAAGCTGGGACCGCAATATCACTGCCTTGGCTGAATTAAATAACCTTCCGGAAAATTACGGCACACGCGTAGAACTGCTGATGAAGTATTCGCTTCTGAGAAAAGAAGCCTGTGAAGTGGTGATAAAGAATTTAAAAGATAACCGCGGCCCTTACATCAATGAAGTGGGAATACTATATGATTCTATGGATGTGGTAGTAAAAGAACTTGACCGCGTTACCTTTATAATTGATAACGGATATGCTCCTGAACTGGATTCAATTGAAATTGCTCCGGGAGTTAAGGCTACGGATATTGATTTGGAGTGATAGAACGCGGATGACGCAGATTTAGCGGATCTACACGGATTTAACAATCTGCGAAAATCAGTCCAATCCGCGTCATCCGCGTTCCATTAAAAATTACGCCAAAACCTCTTTCACTGCATCAGCAGCTTCCTGCAACTGAATAGCAGATTTTACTTTCAGTCCTGATTCGTCAATAATCTTTTTCGCTTCCACAGCATTGGTTCCCTGCAGACGCACAATGATGGGCACTTTTATCTCGCCAATGTTTTTGTAGGCATCTACAATACCCTGCGCCACACGGTCGCAACGCACAATCCCACCAAAAATATTTACCAGAATTGCTTTTACTGTTTCGTCTTTCAGAATAATACGGAACGCTTTTTCAACACGTGCTGCGTTGGCTGTTCCGCCTACGTCAAGGAAGTTGGCAGGCTCACCACCGGATAATTTGATGATGTCCATAGTAGCCATGGCGAGGCCTGCACCGTTTACCATGCATCCAACGTTACCGTCTAATTTCACGTAGTTCAAATCGTTTTCAGATGCTTCCACTTCGGTTGGATCTTCTTCGCTTTTGTCGCGCATTGCTGCGTAATCAGGATGACGGAATAATGCATTGTCGTCCAGATTTACTTTGGCATCAACGGCTATGATTTTATCGTCTGATGTTTTAAGAACAGGATTGATTTCGAACATGGAAGAATCGGAAGCCACATAAGCTTTGTAAAGCGCTTCTACAAATTTCACCATTTCTTTAAACGCCTTTCCTGAAAGGCCAAGGTTAAAGGCAATTTTGCGTGCCTGAAATCCCTGTAAACCAACTTTTGGGTCAATCTCTTCTTTGTAAATTTTATCAGGAGTGGAGTGTGCCACTTCTTCAATATCCATTCCGCCTTCGGTGCTGTACATAATGATGTTGCGCCCTGTCTGACGGTTCAACAAAACGCTCATGTAAAACTCAGCTGTTTTGCTTTCGCCCGGATAGTAAACATCTTCGGCAATCAACACTTTATTTACCTTTTTTCCCTGAGGACCGGTTTGTGGTGTTATCAATTGCATGCCTATGATAGCGTTTGCTTTTTCCTGAACTTCATCAATGTTTTTGGCAAGTTTAACTCCGCCACCTTTTCCGCGGCCTCCGGCATGTATCTGGGCTTTTACCACCCACCACGATGTGCCGGTTTCGATGTGTAATTGTTTAGCTGCCTTAACCGCTTCTTCGGGTGTTTCGGCAACAATGCCGCGTTGCACCTGCACGCCAAAACTTGCTAAAATAGATTTGCCCTGATATTCGTGGATGCTCATAGTATGATGGAATATGTAAAGATTAAATAATTGGTCGGCAAAAGTAGATTTTTTGCCGGAATACACTAAAAAATATCGTCACTAAATTGCATAGCTTTGTTTCCAAACTTAAACCTCAACACCATGAATAAAAATCTACTCTTTCTCTTTGTAGTTATTGCTTCAGCTTTTATTAATCCTGCAGAGGCGCAGCCTACTATAACTGCAAGCAGTTTTACTCCTCAGCCAGGCGAAAATTTTCTGGTTCACCTGTTTCCGTATCAGGCGGCAGGCATTGGCGGTGCAGGACTTACCTGGGATTTTTCGGGTATTACGGCAACGGGAACAGCTAATATGAATCATGTTGACCCTGCTTCAACGCCCAGTTCGGCAAGCTTTCCCGATGCAACGGTTAGTATTTCGCAAGGCGGAGCTTACAGTTATTTTGAAGGAACTTCTTCTGCCTGGTACTATAACGGTGTGGTAGCAAGCGGTAATCTTATTCCCTACTCCAATGCTGAAAAGCTGATGGAATTTCCCTTTACCTACAATGATTCGTACACCGATAATTTTGGTGCTACTTATACAGCAGGTGTTACTATTACACGGGCCGGTACCGTGAATGTATCGGCTGATGCTTACGGAACGCTGATACTGCCTTACGGCACTATCAACAATGTTATCCGTGTTAAGGTAATTGAAAATTATACCGACAGCTATACCGTTACGGTGCCCGTTACGCTTAACTATGCGGCTACCAATTACTACTGGTACAAAGCCGATACACATTACCCTGTTCTCAGTATTTCGTCATTGGATCAGGACGGAACGCTTTACCAGGGCGCCAGTTACCTTGATCAGGCACACATCAGCGCGGTGGAGGAAAGCATTGCGAATGCTATAGGACTTAATGTATTTCCAAATCCTTCGGGAAGTTTTTCAACCATTTCATTTGATCTGGTGCAACCTGAAAAAGTGATTTTATCAATTTACAACAGCCTTGGTGAACTGGTTGAGGTGCTGGAGCAAAATCAACTGGGTGCGGGTAACCACCGTTATGAATTGAATACTACTGATTATGCTGCGGGTTTATATACACTTAAAGTTGCGGTGGGAGATAAGGCGGGGATGAAGAAAATAAGTGTGCTATAAAAAATCATGTTTGAAAAAATACTTGAAAATTTAAAGATTACCTCTTTAAATACCATGCAGCTTGCCACACTGGAAGCTGCAAAAACGGCAGAAAATATTTTGCTGCTTTCGCCTACGGGTTCCGGAAAAACACTGGGTTTTCTGTTGCCCGTATTAAGCAGTTTAAAAGTGGAAGAAAAAGGAGTGCAGGCACTGGTGATAGTTCCTTCGCGTGAGCTGGGTTTGCAGATAGAGCAGGTGTTTAAGCAAATGAATACAGGTTTTAAAATCAACTGCTGCTATGGCGGACACAGCACCCGCACCGAGAAAAACAATCTCTCGCACCCGCCTGCTGTGCTGGTGGGCACACCGGGACGCATTGCCTACCACATACAGCATAACAATGTGGATACCGCAAG
>JBFWYU010000014.1:0-105166 GCA_050186075.1 Bacteroidia bacterium | reverse complement strand
TTCACAGTAAATTCAGATACATTTGTCCGAAAATACTCTGACATTGAACTGGCAGCCGGTATTTACATAGTTCAGTTTGTGTCACAAAACAAAACAGACGTTAAACGAATTACAGTTGACAAATAGTCAACAAAATAACCGCCCCGTTTTTCACCCGAAAAACGGGGCGGTTTATTAATAATCAAATTCAACAGGTACAAATTATCATATAAACTAATTAACTAAAGAATGAATAAATCATACGTTAAAGCAATAGGGATTGGTCTGCTATCAATCCTTTCCGTAAAAAGTTTTGCGGGAGGAAACGTAACAGCCAGTTTTACTTCAACAACGGTTTGCGAAGGAAGCACAACGATTGTAACCAGTACATCAACCACTAGCAGTGGAAACATTGTTTCGTGGAACTGGGATTTGGATAATGATGGTGCATTTGATGATGCAACAGGACCCAGTATAAATGGTATTCTTCCTTCTGCGGGATCTTTTCCGGTTGGACTGGAAGTAACAACCGATTTAGCTCAAACAGCTACAACTTATCAAAACGTAATTGTAAATCCATTTCCAACTGCTTCTTTTGTAGCAAATGATGTTTGTAAAGGAGTGCCAACAACCTTAACTAATACCAGTACTATTGCTTCAGGAAGTAATGTTTCATGGAACTGGGATTTAGATAATGACGGTTTCTTTGACGATGCAAGTGGACAAGTTGTTACTTACGATTTTCAAAACTCAGGAACTTACACAGCAGGTTTGCAGGTAACATCAGATTTGGGATGTGTATCTCAGGTTTACGGAACGGTTACAGTTAACCCCCTGCCTAATGCAACATTTACTTTTGAAAACGTTTGTATCGGTGACATTACAAGTTTTACCGCTACAGCAAACGTAACATCAGGTTCAGTTACTGGCTATAGCTGGGATTTTAATGATGACAATGTTTTTGGAGATGAGACAGGTGCAGAAGCAGATTTTGAATTCCTGAGTGCAGGATTTTATCCTGTAACATTAGAGGTAACTACAGATGAGGGTTGCACTTCACAGGCAACAGATTTTGTTACCATTGCCCCACTACCTGTTATTATCTTCAATTTCACTGGCGAGTGCGAAGGTGCTCCTGTTCAGTTCCTGAATCAAAGTTCAAATCAGGTTGGTTCAATTGACTATCTATGGGCTTTCGGAGACGGAGAGTTTTCTGACGATGTTAACCCGTCACACGTTTATGCTTCTGAAGGAACTTACACGGTAAACCTTACCGGAACATCTTCATACGGTTGCGTTAATTCAGCTTCACAGACCATTGCAATTAACCCAGGACCAAGCGCTTCATTTACATACAATGAAGTTTGCACAGGTTTTATTACTGATTTCGTGAATACATCAACTTCAGGCGGTTCAACTGTTGAGGGATACCTTTGGAACTTTGGTGATAATGATGCAAGTGTTGCACAAAGCCCTTCGCACCAATATGGCTGGGCAGGTGTTTATCCTGTAAGTCTGGTTGTGTCAAGCACTGAAGGTTGCCGCGATACAGCAACAGCAAACGTAAACGTTTGGGCATTGCCAACTCCGCATATTGCAGCAGCAGGTGCGCTTGCATTCTGTGATGGAGGAAGTGTTGATCTTTCAGTTGACCTGGAAGAAGGACAAAGTGCTATCTGGTCAAACGCACAAACTACAGCAACAATTACCGTTACTGAAAACGGACAGTATATTGTAAACGTTTTTGACGAAAATGGTTGCCAGCAAAAAGACACTATTGAGGTTACTGTTTGGGAATTGCCTAACGTAACTGCAAGCAACGATACCACAGTAAGCCTTGGGTACAATGTTCCATTGTGGGCTGCAGGTGCTACTTATTATGCATGGGAGCCTGAAACATACCTTGATCAATCAAATGTTGCTAACCCTACATCCGTATCTCCTCTTGAAACCATTACTTACACAGTTACCGGAACAGATGACAACGGTTGTGTAAATACTGCTGATGTTACCATTACTGTTGATCCTGATTACACATTGGAAACAGTAAACCTGTTTACACCAAACGGTGACGGAGTAAACGATTTCTGGAGAATTAAAAACGTTAATCTGTATTCTGATTGCGTAGTTAAAGTGTTCAATCGTTGGGGAGTTGAAGTGTATTCATCAACTGCTTACCAGAATGATTGGGACGGAACATATAAAGGTGAAAAGCTACCAGAAGCAACGTATTACTACATTATTACCTGCGATGGTACTGACAAAGAATATGACGGAGCCATTTCAATTTTAAGGAATAAAAACTAATCAGACAGGTAACAAACATTTAAATGAATTTAAAAAACAGCATTATGAACTATAACTACCTGAAAAAAATAACAAGCGCCCTGTGCCTGTCATTAATTGCATTTGCAGGTTTTGCGCAGCAACTTCCTTTGAACGATTTGTATTACGAAAATCGTTACCTCTTTAACCCTGCAAATGCAGGTGATCAGGGAGCCCTTGTAGGTTTTCTGAACCACCGCAGACAGTGGGTTGGATTGGAAGGTGCACCGGTTACCAATATCCTTAGTGTTCACAGCCCTATCGGAAAAGGAAATATAGGATTGGGAGGAACATTATCAAGCGACAGAACAGATTTCTTCCAGCGCATTACAGGAAATGTAACGTATTCTCACCGTTTCAACTTTTCTAAAAGCATGGTTCACAGCATTGCTTTCGGAGCATCGGTTGGATTTGTTGACAATAAACTGAACCTTAGTGATGCAGTGGTGGAAGATCCGAGCGATGTATTGCTTTCTTCTAACGTAAAGAACGGAACAACACTTAACGTTGACTTCGGTTTGCGTTACAACATCAAAGGATTGGAATTAGGTTTTGCTATTCCACAGCTTTTTGAAACACAAATCCGCTATGAGTCACCAGGAGAAGACGACCGTAAATTTACCCTGCGCAGAGCAATGGTTGGTTACTTAGGTTACAAATTTGTGATTAAAGAAAAATGGTACATCCAGCCTTCGGTATTGTTGCGTAACAGTGCTAAATCAACGCAGATTGATGGTAACCTGAACCTTAGCTACAAAGACATTATCTGGTTGGGAGCTACTTACCGCACTTCGGGTGGAATTATTCCTTCAATCGGATTTAAAGTTGCTAACCAGTTTACTTTGGCTTATGCTTATGAGTTTGCAGGAAGCAGCGGAATATCATCGCGCGGAAACGGAACGCATGAGATTATGGCAGGTTTCCGTTTAGCGGGCAACAAGAAAAACGAAGAGCAGGACAGAGCTATTGAAGATTTGAAAGCAAATCAATTGGCTATGGTTGGCCAGCTTGACAGCCTGAAAGCTGAACAGGCAAGATTGAAAGCAAGCGATGAAGCGCAAAATGGCAAATTGGATAACCACGAACAGCGTATTGAAAAGCTTGAAAAAGATATCAATGACCTGAACAAGAAAATTGAAAATCAGAAGCCTGCTCAGATTGATACTAATCAGGTGAAAGATATGTTGAAACGTCTTATTAAAGCTGAAGATGGTTCATATAAATCAGTTGAACTGGAGAAAGGTTACTATGTGGTAATCGAATCATTCAAAACTGTTAAAAACGCAGATAAAGCAGTTGCAGCATGGGAGAAGAAAAGTGTGAAAGCTATTATTGTTCACAACGAGAAACGCGGCTGGTATTATGTGTATTCTGAGCGTTTTGATGCACTTGACCCTGCTTTGAAAGAGATGAAAAAGGTAAGAGCTTCGGGCTTGCAGGATAAGGCTTGGGTTCATATCTACAAATAGTCAGCGGTCTAAAGTCCGCAGATTACTATAAAAAAGTCCCTCGCCTTTGGCGGGGGATTTTTTTTATTGTCAAAATGTCAGATTTTATGAAACAACACTCCAATTTATAACTCACTCATTATTACCGTGGTTAACCTCGCTTCACCTCGCGCAATCCCCGTTTCACTTCGTGACAAAGCCCGCTTCAACCAAAAAACACCTCTCTTCATATCAAGAACACCTCGCTTCATGTTAAGAACACCTCGCTTCAACTCAAGAGCACCTCGCTTCTTCTCGCGCAAACCTCTCTTCAAGCCACGCAAACCTCTCTTCAAGTCGTGCAAAGCTCTCTTCAAGTCAAGCAAACCTCGTTTCACTTCGCGCAAACCTCATTTCACTTCACGCAATCTTCTCTTCGCCTGACGCAATGACATGCGTTTCGCAAGAAACACTCATCGTTTCCCGAGAAACGATATGCGTTCCGCTTGCAATCATCATCGTTCCTCAAACATTAATATACGTTCTTCAAGCAACGAATAGCATTCCAAAAGAAATACAATGCGTTTTAAAAGAAACACTCATTGTCCTTTAAGTATTAATATGCGTTCTTCGCGAAATACTCATTGCTCCGTAAGAATTAATAGGTGTATCACCCGAAACGCTCATAATTCTAAAATTTAGGATGATAAAACTCCACGAATACAAATGAATGTACAATATTATAGTAGTATATTTGACATCGGAAGAGAAAAGAAGAAAGCTGAAACTAATTTATTTTCGCATGAATAAACTTCTACCATTATTTACTCTTTTATTTTTCCTCCATCCTGCAACCCATGCACAATGGGTTACCTACCGCAGCGATAACACCGCAGGCTTATCATCCGATTTAGTAAGTTCTATTCACGAAGGCATTGATGGATTTTTATGGTTTGGCACCGATAACGGTGTGGTGAAATATGACCGTAACAACAACACCTGGGATCGTTTTACCATTGCCAACGGATTAGGCGATAACTTCATTTACGATGTAAAATCATTTAATTCAAATACTATTTGGGTAGCTTCCAATGGCGGTGGAGTTTCAAGATATATATCAGGGTCATGGACAACACTTACTACCGATGACGGTTTGGCATCAAATACAGTTCGTGCTATAACAAGAAGCAATTCAGGTAAAATATGGTTTGCCACTTACGGTGGAGGACTTTCAAGACTTTATAACAGTCAATGGACAACCTATAATACCACCAACGGCATGCCCACCAATTACTTTTATTCTGCCTTTACAGATGCAGACGGTAATCTATGGTTTGGTACAAGTAATCATGGGGTAATGAAATTTGATTCGGTGTGGACAAACTATACCGATTTAGATGGCTTGGCAGGCAATACTGTTCTTTCCATCGGTCAAACCGATGACGGCAAAATGTTGTTTGCTGGAACAAACGGGGTAACTATTTATGATGGCAACACATGGCAAACAATTACACAAGCCGATGGATTACCCGCTAACCTTGCTTACAGCGTAATGGAAGATGCTGACGGAAACATAAGAATAGGGACAGATAACGGTATGAGTATTTATGATGGCAATAACTTAACTACCGTTACCACTGCCAACGGAATTGCATCAGACAAAGTGTATAGCATTATGCAGGATTCGCAAAGTGATATTTGGTTAGGTCATTTGGATAATGGGGCTTCGCGTTACACCGGAACACAATGGTTGAATTACTATAATGGAACAGGGTTAACTTCAAATTATGTTTATGAATCTGCTCAAGATATGAATGGCACTATGTGGTTCCGCACCAGTAATGGAATTACAAAATATGATGGAATAAACTGGACTAGCGTTACCACATTTCCAGGTTTGCCAGATTATTATACAAGCAGTGTTGCTGATATGGCAGTTGGCAATGATGGTAAAATATGGTTTGCTCTTTACTATCAAACACTAATCTGTTTTAACGGAAGTACGTGGGAGGTTATGAGCAATACAATGGGAGGTCAGACAAGTAAAATACTAGTCGACTCACAAAACAATGTTTGGGTAGCAAATAACACAGGAATGGTTGCGCGGTATAACGGAACAGACTGGTATTACTATAGTGCTAATTATTCAGGCTACTATTGCTATGATATGTATGAAGATAGTAATGGCAAAATATGGTTTGCTACTAATGATGGATTATTTACTTATAAGAATGGATTATGGGATAATTTTAATGATGCTCAACACGCGTATTTCAAAAATATTAAATCCATAACCGGTGATAAAAACGGAAATGTATGGTTTACTTATTTCTTCTCAGCTTATGCAAATGGTTACTACTATTATTATGACGGAATTATTAAATACGATGGTCATTGGTGGTATAATATTTATGACGATGAACTTCATACCGTAACACCCAATACAATACTTTGCTCATCAACCAACGAGCTTTGGCTTGGAGGCAATCAATACTGTGATTATAATGACACAGCCTTATCTGTTTTTTCGCCACAGGGCACTCAGTATTATTACAACAATTCATTAGAGATTGCGAACTGCCAGATAAACCACCTCTACGAAGACTCGCAGCACAACATCTGGATAAGCACTACCAATGGAATAACCAAAGGCAACCTGCTTACCGTTGGCATTGATAATCCGAAACCGGAAACACAAAACAGTGTTGCTGTTTTTCCCAACCCGTTTTCAAATCAAACCAACATTGTGTTTGAAATGCAGGATGCCGGAACTGCACTTTTTGAAGTGTATGATGTTACCGGAAAATTAGTCTTTAATAATAACTACATTTACACTACCCCAGGCAAAACCACCATCACCTTTGACGGCAGCAACTTCAATAATGGAATCTATTTTTTTAAAGTAAATACAACAGATAAACAGTATTCAGGAAAAATGAGTCTCATGAATTAATCACCTTAATAGTTTAATAACCATGAAAAAAATAATTACACTTTTATTATTAACCATTCAGGCAATGGTTGCAACTGCACAAGGATACCTTGAAGTGGGTGATGTTCGCTATACGGGCTGGACTGAGCCAATGTCTATTGATACCTTAGTTTTTGAGGTAAAACCAAAGGGGTTATATGCAGAGGTTGGAATGTATTTCAATTTTTCGGTGAGAGATACTTATTTTCAGGATGAGTATGACAGTCTTGAAATTGTTATGGTATTTAAATTGCCTTCAGAAGTAGAAGTTACCGATATGTGGTTGTGGGTTTGGGACAGTATTGTGCATGCAGGTATGTATGACCGCTGGACTGCTGAAGAGATTTATGAGGGCATTGTAAACCGCAGAACCGACCCTGCCATACTTTACAAATATGATGAGTATGGAAGTGATTACTATATGTTCCGCATTTTCCCAATGGCAATAAACCAACCACGCAAAGCAAAAATTACTTACTTAGTTCCGATTGAAAATTTGCAGGACAATAATCCACATATTCCGCTGCCTGCAAACATTCTCAACCTTTCCAATTCAAACATTCTCAGTTGCAAAATAAAATACTATCCGCAAGCCGGTATGGGCGAGCCATCGATTATGGATAACACTGGTTTTAATTTTAGCATAGTTACCGACCTTACAGGTGATTATTATGAAGCAGCAGTAACTGATTTAGGGTATGTTTCATCGCTTACGCTTGCTATGCAAAATACGGTAAGCGGTAATGTATTTACCGGAACATTTAACGATAGTGTTCACAATGAGAAATTCTACCAGTTACAACTAATGCCGCAGAATATTTTAAATATTGATGAGGATAAAAAAGCATTGATACTGCTTGATTTTATGGATAACAACAGTAGTATCAATGCACAAACGGTTATTGATGGTTTAAAAAATAAATTGCTTTCTGATTTTGACCAGAACGATTCGATTAACATTATGATTTCCGGAATGTTTACTACCACCTTGAGCAATCAATGGCTGCCCTGCGATTCGGCTACCGTTAATGATTTATTTTCAAACATTACGCCCTCGGTATTTTCAAATTTCAGTAACCTGCCAACTTTATTTATTGACGGTATTGAATTTATTCAAAGTCATGGAAATCATGGAAGCATTGTATTAATAAGTAACGCTAACAGCCATGCAAGCCATAACGAAGCCGAAACCCTTATTGAAAATATTTTTGACCAAATGGGAACTAATCCTATTCCTGTTCATACCATTGACCTTGACAATGTGAACAGCACTAACGAATATTATTCGGTCAACAACATTTATTACAGGGGTAACCAATACCTCTACACTTCACTTGCGTCACAAACCAGTTCACACTATCTGCGCTTATATGACGAGAGTTACAGTTCAATGCTTGCAACCGTGTCGCAACGACTTTCGAGCTATCTCAGCAACTTTGAAATTGCTGTAACCCTTGACCAAGGCTATACTTACGCTAACTATGAAATAGGACAAGTTACCAACCTTACATGGTTGCATGAACCTTACAGTATAATAGGTAAATACATGGGAACTGGCAACTTCAGCGTTACCATTTCAGGCGATTCGCCAACCGGACAATCGTATTCTGAAGCGGTAGTGGTTGATAACAACAATACTGTTACCCTTGACAAAGCTACACGCAGCTTATGGATAGGACAAGAACTGCGCGACCTCTACACTAACTACACGCAAAGCGAATCGCTTATTACACAAATTATATATACCAGCATGGGCGAGCGGGTGCTTACACACTATACAGCTTTTCTTGCATTGGAGCCGGGCATGGGTCCGCTTAATGGCGATGGTGGCGGCAGCAATCTAGGTGTAGAAGATATGGTTGAAAATGTGGTATGCTTTGAGGTGTATCCTAATCCTGCTAACGAAATTGCTTACCTCAACTATTACCTGCCTTACAATGCGCACGTAACGATTGAAATTTTTGATCTCTTTGGCAAGCGTGTGGATGTACTAGACAATGCCAACCGTCAGGGCGGAAACTATAAACTTGAACTGAATGCCTCAGCACTTGAAGCGGGAACATACGTTTGCCGCATGATTGTGGACGATGAAGAAGTGATTACCCGCAAATTGGTGGTGGTAAAATAATCGTCAGGATATTAAATCTTTTTAAGAAGCCTCTTGCTGTGTGCGGAGGCTTTTTAATTTTTACCCCAACAACTTTTCAACAATACCGCCCTTAGGTGTTTTTTTCGATTAAATTTGCGTTTCATTATTAAAAAGGAGAGAAAAACAATGGGCAAAATAATTTCAATTGCCAATCAGAAAGGCGGGGTGGGTAAGACCACAACTGCTATTAATCTTGCAGCCAGTCTTGCTGTATTGGAGCATAAAGTATTGCTGATAGATGCCGATCCGCAGGCAAATGCTACTTCGGGAGTTGGCTTTGACCCCAAGAACATTAAACTGAGTATTTATGAGGTGGTGATAGGTGAAATTGAGCCTAAAGATGCTGTGCTTATTACCAGCACTCCCAACCTTAGCCTCATTCCCGGTCATGTTGACCTGATTGGTGCCGAAATAGAATTAGTGAACCTGCCTAACCGCGAGCAGATGCTGAAAGCACAGTTAGCTAAAGTAAAAGACGATTATGATTTTATCATTATCGATTGCTCGCCTTCATTGGGTTTAATTACGCTGAATAGTCTTTGTGCATCGGACTCGGTTATTATTCCTGTGCAGTGTGAATATTTTGCCCTGGAAGGATTGGGCAAATTGCTGAACACGATTAAGATAGTGCAAACCCGTTTGAACCCCGCTTTAGATATGGAAGGTATATTGCTTACCATGTATGATTCGCGTTTGCGTTTAAGTAATCAGGTGGTGGAAGAGGTGAAAACACATTTTCAGCACATGGTGTTTGATACCATTATACACCGTAATACTAAGCTGGGTGAAGCTCCGAGTTTTGGCGAATCGGTGATTATGTATGATGCCGAATCAAAAGGCGCAACCAATTACCTTAACTTTGCACGTGAGATCCTTCAGAAGAACGAGCTGACCCGCATGAAGGAAAGTGAAAAAATAATTGACGTAGAGGAAAATGAACAACAATAAAAAAAGCGCGCTGGGCAGAGGTTTAAGTGCCTTACTTGAAGATGCCGGAACGGATATAACCACAGGGATTGATTCGGGAGCAGCGACAAAAGTTGCCGGTTCGGTAAGCACAATTCCTATCAGTAGTATTGAAATAAATCCTTTTCAGCCGCGTACGCATTTTGAGCAACAGGCTTTGGAAGAATTATCGGCTTCAATTAAATCGCTGGGCGTTATTCAGCCTATTACCGTGCGCAAAATGGGGCACGATAAATACCAGATTATTTCGGGTGAAAGAAGGTTTCGTGCATCGCAGCTTGCAGGTTTAAAAGAAGTGCCGGCCTTTATCCGAATTGCTAATGACCAGAGTATGCTGGAGATGGCACTGGTAGAAAATATTCAGCGCGAAGATTTAGATGCGATTGAAATTGCAATTAGCTATCAGCGTTTGGTGGAAGAGGTGAAATTGACACAGGAAGAATTGAGCGAGCGTGTTGGCAAACAACGTTCAACGGTTGCCAACTATTTGCGTTTATTAAAATTGCCGCCTGAAATTCAGTTGGCCATCCGCGATAAAAAGATTTCAATGGGTCATGCACGCACGCTGATTAATATTGAAGATCCTGCGAAACAAAAAGATGCTTTCAACCAGATTATAGATAAGGAACTTTCGGTGCGCGAAGTGGAAGATGTAGTGCGCGGATTGAAAAAACAGGTGAAGAAAACAGCAGTAGCACCCAAATTGCCGCTTTCATTTGAATTACAAAAAATCAATGAAGGGCTTTCGCGTTTACTGGAAGCAAAAGTTAAATTGAAAAGCACGCGTGCCGGAAACGGAACGATTACGATTCAGTTTAATTCAGAGCGCGAGTTGAAGAATATACTTTCTAAATTCGAGTTGTAGAAAATAAAGCCCGAAGGGCTGTAATATCAATAACCCCCGATGAAATCGGGGGGACACATGAATACCCATTACATATTGAACCCTGTAAGGGTTCAACACAATCTTCCTCATCATTCCTCCGATTTTATCGGAGGCTATTTAAATTTAATCCTTTCAGGATTTAAGCAAATTACCTTTCTGTTTTTTTGCTTTCTGCTCTCCTTCGCTGCACATGCACAGCAGAACGATACGCTTGCCGTAAAGAAAAAGCATTCGCCTACCAAAGCAACGCTGATGTCGCTTGCTTTGCCGGGATTAGGGCAATGCTACAATAAGAAATACTGGAAGGTTCCTATTATTTATGGTGGGTTTGCTGCGCTTACTTATGGCGTTGTTTTTAATCATACCGAATACGGTAGGTTTAAAACTGCTTACGGTTATCGGGTTGATGATGATTCGCTTTCGGTTGATGAGTTTGACGGACTTGTTTCGGATGCAGAGTTAATCAGTAATGTTGACTATTACAGGCGCAACCGTGACCTTTGTTACATAGGCATAGGTTTGCTTTACGTAATGAACCTGATTGATGCAGCAGTAGATGCCCATCTTTATGATTTTGATGTGAGTGATAACCTGAGTATGCGTATTCAACCCGAATTCAGAGACATGGGCTTTAACAGACAGCCTTACACGGGTGCCAGAGTTACGTTTGTGCTTAAATAGAACGTTTAGCAAATCATAAATTATCTTAATAATCATAACAATCAGCGTTCTATCCTTTACATTTGCCATTCTTAAAATAATCATCCTATGAAAATTGCTCTTCTCGGCTACGGGAAAATGGGGAAAGAAATTGAGAAAATTGCGCTTGAAAGAGGGCATGAGATTGTTGTGAAAATTGATGTTGAAAGTGACTGGACAAAAGCAAAAGCCTTGCTTGCCAGCGCTGATGTGGCTATAGAGTTCAGCACACCGCAAAGCACTATTCAGAATATCTTTCACAGCTTTGATGTAAATGTTCCGGTGGTGGTAGGCACAACGGGCTGGATGGAAAAGTTAGATCATGTAAAAGATGTGTGTGAAAAGAATAACCAGACGTTGTTCTATGCTTCTAACTTCAGCATTGGTGTGAATTTGTTTTTTGAAATCAACAACAAACTGGCGTTGATGATGAAAAAGCAGGATGGTTATAACGTGAAGATGGAAGAAATTCACCACACCGAAAAGCTAGACTCGCCAAGCGGTACTGCACTAAAACTTGCGGAAGGAATTATTGAAAAATACGGCAGAAAGAAATCGTGGGTAAATAATGCTACCGATGAAGAAGCTGTGCTTGGAATAGTTTCAAAGCGTATTGATAAAGTTCCGGGAACGCATACAGTAACCTGGACTTCGGAGATTGATGATATTGAATTAAAACATACAGCGCACAATCGCAAAGGGTTTGCGTTGGGTGCAGTAATGGCAGCAGAATGGGTGCGTGACAAACGTGGTGTTTTTACCATGCACCACATGCTGAGTTTTATGTGAAAAGCTATCAACGAATAACGAATGGAACTACGAATTTACGAATAGTTATAACCTGTTTTCATTCGTATATTCGTAACAGATTAGTTATTCGTTGATGAAATTATTAAATACTAAATGACTACCAAATAAAAATGAAACAACGTTTTGACAGACTGACAACCAAACAGAAAATCTGGTTTATCTCCTTATCAGTATTGAGTGTGCTGATGTTTTTATACATCCTCATCGGCTCAGAAGGAGTGAGTGTTGTTCAGGCGCTTTCATTCTTTATTATTTCTCAGGGATTGATAACCGCCTTTTACCTGACCATTGATAATAAAAAGAAA
Organism: Bacteroidia bacterium; assembly: GCA_050186075.1. GTDB lineage: Bacteria > Bacteroidota > Bacteroidia > SXHM01 > SXHM01 > SXHM01. Next base: position 92,649 of record JBFWYU010000014.1, on the reverse strand, counting down.
AAGTCTGCAACCCGTGAATGGGTTGATGCCATTGTGTTTGCTGTGGTTGCTGCTACGTTCATTCGTATGTTCACGATTGAGGCATACACCATTCCCACTTCGTCTATGGAGAAATCGTTATTGATTGGTGATTTTCTTTTCGTGAGTAAGCTGAGCTATGGTCCGCGCATACCTAACACACCGTTGTCGTTTCCGTTTGCGCATCATACTATGCCGCTGACAAAAAACACAAAGTCGTATCTGGATTGGATTAAATGGGATTACAATCGTTTGCCCGGTTTCGGAAAAATTAAAAATAATGATGTGGTGGTGTTTAACTATCCGATGGAAGATTTTCGTCCCGTTGACAAGCGCGAAAACTATATTAAGCGTTGCATTGCCATTCCGGGTGATACGCTGCTGATTGTTGACAAGCAGGTTTACCTGAACAGCAAGGCTAATGTAAATCCTCCGGAAATGCAGTTTGCCTACAATGTAAAAACGGATGGCACGGGCTTTAATCCTAAAAATTTAAAGAAACTGGATATTACGGAAGGCTCGCCCATTACCAATCTGGGTGAGTGGAGCTTACGTATGACCAAGCCTGTTGCTGAAAAAGTAAAGGAGTTTGACAATGTGAAAAGCGTGGAAGAAGCTAACATGGGTAAAGATGTATTTGCAGATTACATTTTTCCTCACACACCGGCTTATCCATGGAATGTGGACAATTTTGGTCCTTTGGTAATTCCTAAAAAAGGGGCAACAGTTGAACTGACTGCAAAGAACCTTCCCATTTATGAGCGAATCATAACCGTTTATGAAGGCAATGAATTAGATACTTCTACCGGAAAAATTCTGATCAACGGAAAAGAAGCAACCAGTTATACCTTTGAAATGGACTACTATTTTATGATGGGCGATAACCGTCATAACTCTGCCGACAGCCGCTTTTGGGGTTTTGTTCCCGAAGATCATATTGTAGGTAAAGCTGTGTTTATCTGGCTTTCATTGGATAAGAACGAAAGCTTCTTCAAGAAAATCCGCTGGGGCAGATTGTTTTCTTTTATAGACTGATTTCAACACGCTTTTCAGGTTTTGGTTTTCACCTTGTTTTGTTAGTAACTTGGTGTTTTTGTGTTAGTCCTTTTGTAGGATAGTTTTACTTTTGAGCAACATAAACCAACCAACTATGAAAAAAACTGTACTCGCTATCCGTTTACTAATTGCTTCTTTGTTTCTGAGCATCAGCAGTTCATTTGCACAGAGTTACCTTGGGCAGGCTCAATCTAATTTCAGCGGAATAAATGGTATTATTTTTCAGCCGGCTGAGGTGGTTGATAACCGAATGCAGGTTGAGATAAACCTCTTTAGCGGAGATAATTTGTTCTCCAATAACTATATTAAAGCAAACAGAAAGTATGTTTTTGGTCCTAAGAACCTGCCCACGTTCGATTCAACGTATTCGTTTCAGGATTTCAGGTTAAGCGAGTTGATTCAAAAAACAAACTCAAGTACAAAGAACCTGATGTTCCGTTCTGATATTATCGGGCCTTCTTTTATGTTTTCGATTAATCGTAAAAACGGCATAGCTGTTACCTCAAGAGTAAGAGCTATTGTTAACATGGATAATTTTCTGAAAGATTTTGTTGATCTTGGTTTGGCGGAATTTAAGGACAGTCTTTTGTATAATCAGGAATTTAAAATGAACCAATCCAGGCTGAGTGCAATGGCATGGGGTGAGATTGGTTTAACATATGGGCGTGTATTGCTTAATAAAGACGTGCATTTTCTGAAGGCAGGTGTTACCGTAAAATACCTGATGGGTATTGCATCGGGATATTTTTACAATGAAGATGTTTCGGTTAAGTTTTTTGCAGATGACAGTCTGTCTTTATATGAGCCAACAGTAACTGCAAATAACGCCACTATACGAGCTGGGGTTAGTGATAATATACCTCTTACCGGAGGCAGTTTTGATAAATACATCAGCGGAAGCGGAGTAGGTTTTGACCTGGGTGTGGTGTATGAGTATCGCCCGAATTTTGCTGATTACAACAGCGGCAAAAGCGATATGAAAGATGAGCCCCGCAATAAAAACAAATATCAGTTGAAAGTTGGCCTTTCGGCACTTGATTTGGGAAGCATTAAGTTTACCAAGCATCCCGAGATATATGATTTTGCTATTAACTGGCAGAACTATAATATCAATAATGCGGATGTAACTTCTGACGGAGGTTGGTTAGACAGTATTGGTGCAACAAAACTTTCTGATAACGAAGAAAAATATAACATGAGGTTGCCAACTTCTTATATGCTGACGCTGGATTACCGTCCTTTTAAGAAGGCGGGTTTCTATGCAAACTTTACTGCATTTATGGCAACACGCAACTTCGGGCATGATGCAAAGGTTCGTGAGATTTCAAGATACACCCTTACTCCACGATTTGAAATCAGCTGGTTTAGTTTTGGTATTCCTGTATCATACTATGGTATGCAGTATTTAAATGCCGGTGCGTTTATGCAAATAGGACCTTTGTTTATCGGTTCTTCGGATATTTTAAATCTTGCATTCAGTAAAAACATCAGAGGTGTAAATATTTATGGCGGATTGAAAGTGCCTATTGCTTTTGGTGGTGAAAGCAAGGGTAAAAAATCGGATATTGACAAAGACGGAGTGCTGGATAACAATGATAAATGTATAGACGTTCCCGGCCCGGTTGAAAACGGAGGCTGCCCTTATGGTGATAAAGATGGTGACACTGTGTTAGACAACGTTGATGAATGTATTGATGTAGCCGGACCGGTTGAGAACAAAGGTTGTCCGTATGGTGATAAAGACGGAGACACTGTATTGGATAATGTGGATGAGTGTATAGATGTTGCAGGACCGGTTGACAACAAAGGTTGCCCTTACGGTGATAAAGACGGAGACACTGTATTGGATAATGTGGATGAGTGTATAGATGTTGCCGGACCGGTTGAAAACAAAGGATGCCCTTACGGTGATAAAGATGCTGACGGTGTGCTGGATAAAGATGATGCTTGTATAGATGCTCCTGGACCTGCTGAGAACAAAGGTTGCCCATATCTTGATACTGATGGCGACACGGTGTTGGATAAAGATGATGATTGTCCGAAGACACCGGGAGTGGTTGAAAACAGAGGTTGCCCTGTGTTGAAGAAAGAAGAGGCGGCTATTATCAAACGTGCATTTGATAACCTGGAGTTTGACAGCGGAAAAGATATTATCCGTGCAGGCTCATTGGCATCGCTGAATGAGTTGGCCGACCTGATGGTGAAAAATCCTAAGTGGGGATTGAAGCTGGCAGGACACACCGATAACTCGGGTGATGATGCGAAGAATATGATACTATCTAACCAGCGTGCAACTGCTCTTAAAAAGTATCTGACCGACCGCGGTGCAAGCGGAGACAGGATTACGGTAGAGTACTACGGAGAAACCCGTCCGATTGCAGACAACGCAACACCGGAAGGAAGACAGAAGAACCGCAGGGTGGAGATGACGATTATATTTGAATAGTATTATTAAGTGTGAATAAAAGCCCCCCTCGCCTAAGGCGAGGGGGGCTTTCTCTTTTATTAGGAACCTGAGTTCGGGATAGGCAAACATTCAATAACAGGTCGCTCCTATGGAGCTAATTATGTTATTTGCTTTTAATTTTCTACAAACAGGTCGCCTCTAACGAGGCTTTTCAGCCCCAGAGGGGCAAACTGTTTGTAGAAATTGGAATATGCCTGCCGATTTTAGCTCCTTAGGAGCGATCTAATCTCTTATCCCATAACTCGGGTTAAGAACAGAATGTTATTGCTTCACTAATTTCTTGGTAAAGGATTTGTCGTTTGCATTCAGGTGCAGAAAATAGTTTCCGGGAGCAAGTTCTTTAGCGGTATTGATGGAAGAGAGGTTGCGGGTGATGGTTCCTGATTGTAATAGTTTGCCGTTTACATCCATTAATTGCCAGGTGTAGTTGTTTTTAGCGGCATCGGGAATTGAAATGGTAAAACTTTCGCAGAAAGGATTGGGGAAGACAACGGTTTGGTCATCGGCTGATGGTGATTCATCAATACCTGTTGCTGCGCTGACATCAAATACATAAAACCCGTTTTGCATGTCGGAGGCGAGGATTTTGCCGGAAGGTAATAGGGGATAGACGCCCCAGTTGCCACGGTAGTTATCGGTGTCGGGAAGGAGGCAGGTATCGTAGAAGCCGCTGATGAAAATGTTCTGTGGGTCGGAGACATTAAAGATGTAGAGGCCATCGTGGTAGTAGCTGACATAGAGGTAATCATCGCGCCACACTACGTTGTGGGGAACGGAGTAGGCTTCGCTGATGCCGGAACCGATGGTGTCGATGATGGTGATGTCGCTGAGGTCGGAGACATTGAAGAGCTTTACATCAAAGCCGTGGGTTTCATCGGCCTGGGCATACATGATTCCGTCTTTATGGAGCCAGCCCGAATGGTTGTAGCCTTGCTGCGGATACTGTGTTACCGAGCCAAGGAGCTGCGGATTTTGAATATCGCTGAAATCCATTACAAATAATCCGCGCTGAGCGGCATGGCAATAAACGGTGTCGTTTTGTGCATAGCAATCGTGAACGTATTGTATGGCGCTCCACACGGGAAGTGAGGTGCAGTTGAGCAGCAGCTCGGGTTGTGCAGGGTTTGCAATGCTGTAGATATTCATTTCGTGACTGCCGCCATTGGCATAGAGGCGGGCGGTGGGAGCATCAACGGTGATGGTGTGGGCGCGTGAGAAAAGCGAATCGGAATCGTAAACGATGGGAGCCGAATCGGGGAGGAAGGAGACATCGGCAATCTGGAAGCGGGCGCCTAACTGATCGCCCACCATGTAGAGGTAGCCGTTGTAGAAATCGTAATCGCGGTTTACTACGGATGAGCCCTGTGAGGCTGCGGGTATGGTGAGCACGGGGTGAATATTCTGTGCATCGGTAACATCAAAGATGTGTGCGCCAAGGGTAGAGCCTATTACACCGTATTCTTTTCCATCCTGCACAAAGCCGAAGATTTCGTTGTAGATGCTCATGTGGGAGGTGAGGTCGTTGAGGGTGGTATCTTGCCAATGGTAGAGGAGGTGGATGTTGAGGCTGTCCTGGGCGGAAGAGGTGAGGGGATAGAAAATAGAAGATAGGAGATAGAAAACAGAAAATAGGGGAGTGTGCTTTTTCATTTAAAAATTGTTTGCAGCAAAGTTAGGGTTTACTTTTTGAGTTGGCATCTCGACTACGCTCGATGTGACATATTAATGAGATGCTGAAACAAGTTCAGCATGACGAAGGATTTTACTAAGTTTGGGCGGCTAAACAAAAGCGTTGTGCAGACCTTCGAGCAGATAATAAAAGATTTAAAGAACGGGATTTATAAACCGGTTTATTTCCTGATGGGAGAGGAGCCGTTTTATATTGATGTGATAGCCAATTATATTGCCGAGCATGTGCTGGACGAGGGGCAGAAGGAGTTTAACCAGAGTGTGCTTTACGGGAGTGATGTGGATGTGCAGACTATTATCAGTGAGGCGAAACGTTTTCCGATGATGGGTGATTATCAGGTGGTGATAGTGAAGGAGGCGCAGAACATCAAGAACCTGGAACCGAAAAAGCAGGACGATGCTAATCCGCTGCTGGCCTATGTGGAGAAACCGCAGAAGAGTACGTTGCTGGTGATTTGCTATAAATATAAGAAGCTTGACAAGCGCAAGGCGCTGGCCAAAACGATTGACAAGACGGGTGTATTGTTTGAATCGGAGAAGCTGAAGGATTATAAGGTGGCGGAATGGATTGCGGACTATGTGAAGCGCAAGGGATACACGATTGATGCGCGGAACGCCAATTTGCTGGCCGAATATCTGGGAAATGATTTGGGTAAGATTGTGAACGAAACGGGTAAGGTATTCATCAGCCTGCCTAAGGGGGCTGCGCTTACTTCGGATATTATTGAGCGCAACATCGGTATCAGCAAGGACTATAATATTTTTGAGCTGCAAAAGGTTTTTGGCGAGCGCGATGTTTTAAAAACCACGCGCATCGTAAACTATTTTGCACAGAACCAGAAGGAGCATCCGCTGCCGCTGATTATGGCTACGCTGTATGGCTATTTTACCAAGCTGATAAAGTATCATTTTCTGAAAGCCACGGTGCCGGCCGGGCAGCTTGCCGCTGAGATGGGGGTTAATCCTTATTTTCTTAAAGACTACGAAACGGCAGCCCGCAATTATAACGAGCGCAAGGTGCGGCAGATAATAGGATGGCTGCGCGAAATGGATGTGAAATCAAAAGGGGTGGATAACCCGAGCACCGAACATGGTGATTTGCTGAAGGAGTTTTTCTTTAAGGCGATGCATTAGCATTAAGGCAAAAGTTTTAAGGTTAAAAGTAAAAAGGTGCGGAGTTTTTTGCGCAGGGGCTTTTGTTTTGCGGCAATCGTATTTCATTTGGTTTCAATTCGGGGGCGAAAGAATTAGCTGATTATCAAATTAGCTGATTAGCTAATTAATCAGAAGCCAAGCTATATTTATTTGAGGGCAATTCGGGTGCAAAAGACGGCAAACTAAATTCATTTGATGGCGATTTGGGAGCAAAAGAGCATCAACTATATTCATTTGAAGGCAATTCGGGTGCAAAAGACTGCAAACTGTATTGATTTGAAGGCAATCTATATTCATTTGATGGCGATTTGGGAGCATAAGAGCATCAACTATATTCATTTGAAGGCAATTTGGGTGCAAAAGACCATGATTTGAGTGCATTTGATGACCATTCGGGTGCATTTGAGGGCAAGATGTATTGATTTGAAGGCAATTCGGGAGCATTTGAAGGCAAGATGTTTTGATTTGAAGGCAATTCGGGAACAAAAGACCATAATTCGGGTGCAAAAGACGGCAATTCGGGTGCAAAAGACGATGCGATGTTTTTGTAAAATTATAATTATCAGTGATTTAACATTTTTTAATGGGTGAAAATCTCCACAGCCCTGCCAAAGGTTGATTGACGGTACTACTTTGTAGGCACGAGACAATGAGCCTCGCGTTTGCAAGGAGGAATACTGCACAAAAAAAGGGAACCCACCGGGTTCCCTTTTTTGTTTTCAGAGTATAAAGCTTATTAAGACTTCTTATCCTCAAACTTATACACCCCCGAAACATCTTCCATGCCGTCCATCAGCACGTTGAGGTCTTTGATGATACCTGTCTTCAGGTCGTAGACCCATCCGTGGATAGAGGGGCGTTTGTGGTTTTTCCATGAGTTCTGGATAATGGAAGTCTGGCTCAGGTGATGCACCTGTTCCATAACGCTGAATTCAACAAAGCGGTTGGCGCGTTCGGTTTTATCGGCAATGGCATCTAATTCCACGCGGTGTTTATCGTAGCCGTCTTTGATGTGGCGCAGCCAGTTGTCTATTAACCCGAATTGCTGGTTGCCCATAGCCGCCAGCACTCCTCCGCAGCCATAGTGTCCGCAAACGATAACGTGTTTTACCTGCAGAACGTTAACGGCATAGTCGAGTACGCTGAGCATGTTCATATCGGTATGCACCACCATGTTGGCAATGTTGCGGTGAACAAATACTTCGCCCGGCTCGGTGCCCGTTATTTCATTGGCGGGCACGCGGCTGTCTGAACAGCCTATCCACAGGTAGTCGGGTGCCTGCAGCTGCGATAGTTTTAAAAAGTAATCGGGGTTTTTGGCTATTTTTTCTTTTACCCAAACCTTGTTGTTGTCTAATAGTTTTAAATACGATTGTTGCATGATGTATGTTTTTTTTGTTTTTATCAGTGGCCTGATGATGCCACTATGTCTTTAATATGAATTGTTTCTACCGTTATGTTTCGGAACGGGGCCGTGTGTTTTTTAAAATCGTGAATGGTTTCGAGCACATCGTAGTCAATAGCCTGCGATTTTGAGCCGTCAATAATAACCCTTGAATTATCAGGTAAATCACTTAATGCCGAAGCCAGACTTCCTTTGTTCAGAAAGGTAATATCTTCAGAAAGCGTGAGGCGGGTTACTTCTTCCCCTTTGTTGTTTACTTCTTTGTTGTAATGATAAGCGTATTTGTAATTTCTACGCAATATAAAGAATAGCGCGAAAATCATTCCTACTCCAATACCTTTCAGCAAATCGGTTCCCAGAATGGCAATAACGGTAACGATGAAGGGAACAAACTGGTCCACCCCGTTGCGATACATTTCTTTGTAAAGCGCCAGTCTGGAAAGTTTGTAGCCCACCATGAGCAGAATACCGGCAAGTGCCGCCAGAGGAATCATATTCAGAAAGCGGGGAATGAAGAGTGCCGAAATAAGCAGAATACAGCCGTGAATAATGGTTGCAACCTTGGTTTGACCGCCTGAGTTGATGTTGGCCGAGCTTCTTACAATTACCTGTGTTACCGGAATTCCACCTATTAAACCCGAAACGATGTTGCCGATACCCTGAGCTTTCAGCTCGCGGTTGGTAGGGGTATTTCTTCGGTGCGGATCTAATTTGTCGGTGGCTTCCACGCAAAGCAGCGTTTCAAGACTGGCCACAATGGCCAGCGTTAATGCTGTTACATACACCTGCGGATTTTTCCATGCACCGAAATCGGGCAGCGTAAAAAAACCAAAGAATTCAGCAGCCGTTGCGGCAACAGGCAGTTCCACCAGATGGTGGTCGCCCATTACCCATGCCGGAGTAAAGGTGGCAAACAACAGGTTTAATCCTATGCCAATCATAACCACAAACAATGCACCCGGCAAAAATTTGAACAGACCTATTTTTTTCATAAACGGTCTTTCAAATAAAATAAGCAATGCAAGTGAAACCGCTGTTATAACTGCTGCACCCAAATGATGATATTGAATAGCATACCAGATTTCACTTAAGGTATTGTGTCCGTCTTTCTGTATAAAGGCCTCATCACCGATGAAGTCGGCATCATAGCCCAGTGCATGCGGTATTTCTTTCAGAATAAGTGTAAGACCTATGGCAGCCAGCATACCTTTAATAACAGCCGAAGGAAAATAATAGGCAATGATACCTGCGTTTACATATCCTGCCAGCAATTGAATAGCACCGGCAAAAACAACTGCCAGCAGAAAGGCTTCGTAGCTTCCCAGCGTTTGCAGTGCGGTAAGCACAATAACCACCAGTCCGGCAGCCGGACCCGAAACACCCAACGGAGAACCGCTGAGCAAGCCTACCACAATACCGCCTACCATACCTGCAATAACCCCGGCAAACAAAGGTGCGCCCGAGGCCAGAGCTATGCCCAGGCATAAAGGCAGGGCAACTAAAAATACTACCAGCCCGGAGGATAGATCCTTCCATAAGGTTGCTGTTTTATATCCTCCGGGCAAAAGCTCAAAGCCTGAATCTCTTTTCATAAACTAATTTTAAATGATTAACACAATTGCACACCATTATTGGCGTACAGAAAAAATAGATAAGCTGAATGTGTTGAATCAGGCCTTGGGAGGCGGGGGAATTATTTCAGAAATAAACTCGCGTGTAGCGTTGATGCCATGAAAGCGATGTAAGTAGCTTTCATCAGCAAGTTTAGAATATCTGTTGTGCAGGGTATAGCAATCATCATGTGCTGCTTTCTTTTCTTCTTCCTCTTCAGCCGGAGGGTTGTTGGAAGTGTCTGTAGCGGTGTCGGTCAATGAGTTGCCCGTATCAAATCCGGCCTGTATTAAATAAGCAGATTGGTCGTTATCCGTTTCAGGAATTTCAACACTTACTGTTGGGGAAAGCAAGCCAAAAAAGCTGTAGAAGTTTATACTTATGTTTAAGAAGTATAAACCCAACAGTACACTCAAAAATTTCAGGAGTACTAAGTTTGTTTTGGTTTTCACAGGGGCAAATATAACATCAAATGCCGGTAATTGTTTTGTTAAATAAGTGTTAAACAAAAAAGGCTGTCCCGCAGTACTGCGGGACAGCCTTTTTTGTTTGTGCTGTTACTTGTATTAATCTTCTTTTTGCTCTACTTCGCCAACCGGTTGCACTTCGCTGAAGCGTTGTACACCATCAATCCAGTCACCTTCAAATTTGTTCTGGCTCATGGCATCACCCGGAGTTTCCCAGATGTAGTGACCGCGTCCCTGCATTTTGTTGGCTTCCCATGTTCCTATGTAGCGGTCGCCATTGCTCCAGATCATTGTTCCGCGTCCTTCCAGTTCTCCATCTACAAATGCGCCTTTGTAAACATCACCGTTTTTCCAGGTATAGGTTCCTTGTCCGTTCATTTTGCCTTTTATCCATGCTCCGTTATACATGTCGCCATTTTTGAAAATCTGTTTTCCGTTACCATCAAAGCAGTTGCCTTCAATGCACTGAGCATTGGCAAACAGTGCACAGAAAATAAATGTTGAAAAGAGAATGATTGTTTTTTTCATAAGACTTTTTGTTTTGAAACGGGGATTGTTACGCGAGCAAAAATAATAAGGTTTATCGTTCTGCAAGAATTATTTTTTGCAAATCTGAAATTAACCTAAAAAGCCGGTTGTAATTATTGAAGTTTTAAGATTAATCTAACAAGCCCAATTCACCAAATGCATATTCAACAGAAAGCAATGCTTTCCTGTTCTTTGTAACTAAGTCAATAAGTTTTAGTCTTGCGTTGATAGAACTCATTTCACGTGCGTTTATCATAAATAATGAGCTTTCACCGGAATCAAACATTCTCTTTTCGGCAGCAAGTAATGCGTTGTAATCGTTAACAGTATTTGAGTATAATTTTATTTGCTGTTTCGAGATATTGTGCTCATTCAGGCTTGCTCTTGCTTTGTTTACCAATTCCAGATTTTTGTTCTGAAGTTCATATTCGGCATCTGTGAGTTTCAGCTTGGTCAGTTGCAAATCGCCACGCTCTTTTCTCAGAAGCAAAGGCATATAAAATGTTAATCCCCATTTGTAATTGTTAATGCTGTAATTGCTCCAGACATCGCTGTTAACAGGTGCGGTAAGTGCATTGTAGTTTATATTCAAAAGGGGTTTTAATTTTTCGGTTTTCCACTTCTTTTCAATTTTCAGTTTTTGAATTTTAAATGTTGAAATTGCAATAGCAGGATGCGATTCCCGAATACTGTCAATTCTTGTTATAAATGATTCTGCTTCATTTTCATTGATTATGATTGAATTGAATTCAGCGGGTATAATGTTTTGTTCCATTTCAAGAGGAACATTGTTTTCATTCCACAGAAATGTTGAAAGAAATAATGACTTGTTTTTATACTCAAGTTGTGCTTGCTGCAGGTTGAGCATTCTGTCCTGCACCTGGATACCTGACTCAAGCGTATCCACAAAGGGTCTGTCGCCCAGTATTGCACTTTGTTTTACTGCTTTAAATCGTTCCTGCGCGGCTCTTAATGCATCTTCAAATACTATTAAATTATTATAAGCTGTAAACCAATCCCAATAAGATTTTCCGGCATTATAAATAAGTTCATTCAGCATTAATTGCTGCTCGGCAATAGTTGCCTGAGCATAAATTTTTGCCTGTTTCAATGCAGCTCTGCGCTCGTCTATAAATAAACCCTGTCCGATTGGTATTGAAATTCCGGCATAAGCAAGCCCTTGAGAAGGCACTGAACTTTCGGGGCTTAAAAAAGCACCTTGATTTTGTTCATACCCGCCTTTTAGTTCTATACCATACCAGGTAGGGATTTTAAATCCTGAGTTAATGAGACTGAAATATTTTTTTTCGTCAAAATATTTCTGATCAATGTTGGTAAATGCAGAGGGATCAAAACCACCTCTTGCATTTAATACTCCTGCCTGCCCGATTTCAGGCAAAAGCTTTGCCTGTTTGGCTACAGGATGGTTCTTTTTTACAAATTCCAGAAATTCAGTAAAAGAAAATACAAGCAAAGAATCATTTTGCGCTATTGCTGCAACTGAAAAGAACAGCGTTAGTAAGAGCGTTGTAACAAATTTCATTTTTTATTCTCAGCTTTTTCGTTTTGCTTGTAATAGTCAGGAGGAAACCCGTTGATTTTGCGCCATAACTCATACCAAATAGGAACATCTTTCAGCAATGCCATTGTTCTGGCTCCTGCACCTACTCTCAGTGCTTTTGGCCAGGGATGATCACCGGGGTCGGCTGTTATTAAAAGACGGTATTTTCCATTATCACTGATGAAATTATCTATTGCCACAACCTTACCGCCATAAGTTCCATAGCTGGTATTGGGCCACCCTGAAAACACTACTGCAGGCCATCCGTCAAATTGAATTCTTACAGCCTGGCCTTTTTCAACCAGCGGCAAATCAATAGGCATCACATACATTTCCACAGCCAGATCATAACTAGCTGGCATGATGCTTATAATTTCTTCGCCTTCTTTAATGTTTTCGCCCAATCCTGTTTTTATTGCCTTTGTTATATACCCGTCTTGCGGGGCAGATATGTAGTAATAGCCGCTTCTTACCGAGTAATTCATGTATTGATTTTGAAGTTTAGTAACAACCGCTTCAGCATCATACATATTACTCATTGCTGAGTATTTTTCAGATTCTGTTTTTGAAATTTTATCGTTGAACTCTGTTTTGATAGATGATAATTCTACCAATGCATTAATCTTTTCATTCCGGCTGGTCAGTAATTTGTTTTCCTGCGATATTCTTTTTGCATCAGCTTCCTGTAATTTTAGTTTTCTGGCTTCCAGGTCGGTTAATGATTTAAGTCCGTCTTTGTATAATTGCTCCATACGTTCAACTTGTTCCCTGGCAATTTTGTAGTTCAGGATTGATGCCTGATAATCCATGCTGTCACTTTTTATTTTAAGGTTTGCCTGTTGTATTTTGTTCAGCGCCTGTTCCAGCTTCAGAATTCGGGTTTGGTTCATAGCATCAACCTGATTATCCAGCGCTTTGATTTTATCCATGTAAGATCTTACCGAAAGTTCCTTTGACTTCAATTGCTGCTCAGTGTTTTTCAAAAGTGAGGGATCAAAGTATTCATCTTTTATTTCGGAGATGAATAAAATAGTGTCACCTTTTTTAACAAAGTCACCTTCTTTTACAAACCATTTTTCTATTCTTCCGGGAATAATTGAATGAATGGTTTGTGGTCGCTGGTCAGGTCTTAAAGCAGTTACATTACCTATTGCCTGTATGTTTTGAGTCCATGGAACAAAAAGTATAAGCAGACCCAATAAGATTAAACCTGAGCATATTTTAATGAACAGATTTCCTGTTCTTTTTTTTGAAACAATAAAAAACGAATGATATGAGTTTATCTCAACCCTGTCTTTAATACTGTTTGAGGTTATATTAAGCATTGTTATCCGTCAGATTTGGTAGTAGATTTTTTATTTTATCATAACTGTCAAATGCCTTTACACTTCCATTTTCCATCAGGCATATTTTATCGCATTTTTCTGCAACATACCTGTCCGATGAGACAATAAGCAGAGTCCATTTATTCTCCTGAGCAAGCAATTTATTTAGTATCTGCTTCCTTTCTGAAGCCTGAATTATGTCTATTGAATCATCAATCAATACCAGTTTAGGATTAGCCGCAATGCTTCTTGCAACTGCAATTTTTTGATTTGTACTTCGCGAAAAAGTTTTTCCTTCAGGAACCACAATTGAATCCAACCCTTTTGGCAATTCTTTTATATTCTCTTCCAAACCGGCAACAGCACAGGCATTTATAACGTCATTTGTTGAAATATTTTTTTTGCCAATGGATATATTCTCCATTAATGTACCATGAAATAATGGTGAATCCGTAAAGCATGTTCCAATTGAAGTTCTTAAATTACTAAGGCTGTAATTTCCTATCGGTAATCCATTAAAGATTACACTTCCGCTATCTGTTTCATAAAGTCCGGCTATGATTTGAAGCAGGGTTGATTTCCCTGAACCATTTTTACCCGTAATCATAATTTTTTCGCCCGGGTTTACTTTAAGATTGATGTCATTAAGATTGTTTTTTGAAGATTTTTTATGGGAAAATGAAACGGACTTTAATTCAACAGAAATCGGATTTGAATCCTGCGGAGGCGTAATTCTGTTTCCACTTTCATCTTCAAGCTCCAGATCTGTTACCAATCCTATCTTTTCAAGAGAAGATAATACGTCATATATCGTTTCCAGAGAAAGAATTAGCTTTTCAACTGAGTTAAGGATTAACAAAATAATTAATTCGGCTGCTATAAACTGCCCTATATTCATTTGCTGATTAATGACAAGAATTCCTCCTATTGCCAGTAACATTCCTGCCACAATAATTTTAAAAATAGTCAGATATACATATTGTGTTTTCAAAACAGAGAAATGGCTTTCGCGAGCATCAAGGTAGCTTGACACATAGGTGTCGGTTTTTCTTAATGTTAGATCATTCTCACCTGCCAGTTTAAATGTTGTATTTGCTCTGGCAATTTCTTCTAACCAATGCGCTACCAGATATTTATATTTCGACTCTTTAAGGCTGGTTTCCAGACCTTGGTTTCCGGTTAGTTTTAAAATTAAATAGGATAGTATTATCAGCACAATGCTTATAGCAATAAAAAACGGATGATAAAGTGAGAGTAAAAGCAGACCTAATACAATCTGAAAGATTGCTGTAGAGAAGTCGATAAGAATTTTTGATAAGCCCTTTTGAATAGTGTTGGTATCAAAAAATCTGTTTACCAGTTCAGGTGCGTATTCATCATAAAGTTCTTTAAGTTTTATTCTTGGAATTCTGAAAGCAAATTCAAATGCAGCTTTTGTGAATATAGTTTGCTGAAGGTTTTCGGTAATACGCAACTGCAGAATTTGAAGAAGGCCCCCTAAACCAATGCCTATCAGAACCAGAATAACCAATACTACCCATGATGTAGATACCTGACCTCCCTGAATGAGGTTAACAATGGATTGTATGCCTAATGGCAATGAGAGTGCAACCAAACCGTTAAGAATGGCAAATGCATATACCTGTCTTATTTCACGCTGATTTGGTTTTAGCAATAACCAAAACCTTTTCATGGGTGTTATTTGTTCTTTTTTATTCATTTCTTATCAGGCGCAATAGTTTTTATTACCATGTTGAGGTAAAATTTCTTTACGTAATCGTTTTCGCTGGTTTTGTTAGTAAGCTTTGGCAGGTGATCTGCAAAAAAATGTTGTAAGTGAGCACCTTCTATAACCGTTGTTATGAGCATGTTCGGGTATTTATATTTTGGTGAAACTTCTGATATAATTTTGCTTGCTTTTGCTACTAATTGCTTATACCCGAGGTAAACTCCTTGCTTATTCTGTTCATCAACATCTTTATTGAGGTAAGATTTTGATGATTCGGTAAACACTATTCTGCTGAGTTTAATAATGTTCATAAAAGTGAAATTTGAATCTTCGGTAACTCGCTCTGTTAAAAGGCTAATTGTTCTTTCGAGTTTTTGCTCAGGTGCTTGTATGTTGGCAATAGCAAACTCTAACCTGTAGTCCATCCATGCCCAATACCAGGATGTTAAATAAAGAAGGAATTTTTGTTTGCTCTGGAAGTATCTGTATACAGAAGCTTCCGGTGAGCCGATTTTTTGTCCAAGTTTTCTGAATGTAAAATCATCATAACCTATTTTATCAATCAGATTAATCCCTTCGGTCAGTATTTTCCTCCCTAACTCAGTTGATTCAGGGTTTTTTATAAAAACAGACGGGTTGATTTCTAATCTTACTGTATGTAGCATCTTATTCAGGATATTGTTAAAAAGTTTGCAAATATAATAGTAATACTATCAAGTTTGCAAATATTTTAATTATTTTTAGAAGAAGAATTTTTTACCTAATTAATTACTTGTTGTTTCTTAAAGTTTCTTTTTTTGATAATCCTGTCAGGGTAAACTACATATTGCAGGAAATTTATTTCAACATCGTTGTATTGAAGTTTACTGCCGTCAATATTCATTGAAAGAAATGGCGTCCATCTTATGTTGCTTCTTATTATCATCCACTCTACTCTTGTGGGTCTGATGTCCCATCCGATTATTAAAAGAGGAGCAAACTTAACGTTGCTTATGTCCTGAACTTTTGTGCCTCTGTCAAACTCCGTTAAGTTGAGATGATTAAAGCTGTAGCCTAAACCTGCAAATGGCACAAAGCCTTTGTAATCAAAAAGGAATTTGAATGTTTCGAGGGATACTGAATGTCGCTGTGTTTTATGAATAAAGCCATAACCCTCCTGTTTATTCCATACGGGCCTGTATGCCAAACGTAATTCCAAATCGGCATTATGAAAATATCTTGTAAACCCTACTTCCGGAAAAATTTTCATTGGTCCCGGATTTTGCAGAAAACTGCGGTCGTTTTTGCTTTTGTAGCTTGATTTTCCAACAGGCAGAACCTCTGATATTCCGATTCCAATTGACCAGGAGTTTAGTTTCTTTCTTTCTGATAGATACTTTTGAAATTGGGTTACTTCATTTATGACTTCCTGTTTTTTGTTTACCGCAGTAATATCAAACAGATATTTTACACCTACTTTAAATGAAAGGGCAGGAAATTCAAGTTTACCATATTGTAATCTTGAAACGGGATAAGTGTATTGATTTGCCGGTAACCACTGCAATGTGAGGTCAATCATGTATTTTTTGTGTTCAATAGCGCAGCCCGTTTCAATCATAAGAATTTGTTTGTTCAGTTCAATTCCCCGTTCCTGACCACTTACCTTTTGCCAATACCTCATGTCACTCCATTTTAAGCCCGCAAAAGGCCTTAGCCCGAATGCAGTGGGCTTGAGTAAGCTTATGGGGTAATATCTTATATTCATTGAAAAGCCTGTTGAGATGTGATAATCCACATCTGAATAAGAAAATCGATAACCACCGAAAAGAGGTATTGACGCCATCATATCCAAATGCCCCCAGAAATGTAAACCACCAATATCCAATCTTGGCTGGTAGGTATAAGGAAGACTTTTCTTTTGCAATGAATTGGGATCGGACAGATCGGTCAGTATTTCAGTAGTTCCTAATCCGGGTATTATTTGCGATGAAAAACCAACATAGCTTTGGGCGAAATCATACTTGTTCTTTTTTTCCTGAGAGAAAACCCCGGTGTAAATAAACAGAGCATAAATAATAAGCAGTCCAGATTGTTTACCTGTGAAAATGGGCTTCATATTTTGCCGTATTCTGTTTGCCATCGCTTACCGTGAGTTCAAACCAGCGTTTGCCTTTTGGTACGGTATAGTCAAATGTATAGGTGAGTAAACTGTTTTTGGCATCGTATTCCATCAGTACCCATTTGCCGTCAATGCTGCCGCGGTAGTAGGCAATGCCCGAGAGGTTATCGCTTATTTTTACTTTGATGGTTTTGGCTGCGCTCAGGTCGCCATCGCGGGTAATATTTACAGGTGTTATTTTGGGTTTGGTGGTGTCGGCCATTACGGCAAAGGACCCGAATGATTTTGTTTTAGTGGTAACGGTTCCGTTTTCAAATTTACCGCCTTCCGAAACAGGGTTGTTGTTGGCGTTAAATGAAACAATCAGCAATTTGTCTTTTATTTTTTCGGGAACAGAGTCGGGTGTTATGGAGAGCGTATAATCGCGTTGCAGCGGCTCGGTGTTTCTGTGCAGGTTGTGAATAGCGGAATAGGTTTGTTTTGTTTTGGTTTTTGATGAGTACATAAAATCAATATCGCGGTAAAGGCTGAAATCGGGCATCTGCAATTCTATTCCGGCAGATTTAAACGTATTGATAGAATCGAAGTAAAAAGTTTTTGCGGCAATGCTGTCTGGTAGGATAGGGGGTAATGGTTTCACGCCTTCTACTGTAAATTCAAGAAATGAAGAGTTGCCTGCAACATCTTTAACAATGTACCGAAAATTGTATTTTTTGTTTTGTTCAATCAGTGTTTTGCCTGCACTTATTTTGGTTTCGTAAATCTTTAATTGATTGCCCGGTTCAACAAAACTCTTTTGAATGGTGTTGCTGTTCAGCTTTTTTTCCTGGTAATCAATATGACTGTTGATGAAGCGCGTGAGGTGAAACTGCATCTCATCAATCGAGTGAAAATAAATGCGGGAACTGTCTTTAAGCAGCTCAATGGAATAGGCTCCGTTTTTATTTTCAGCTCCATCTAATTGGTCATATACATCTAATCCAAAACCTGTAATTCCTGATGCAGGCAAGGGTTTTCCGCCATTCACCACATACCTACCTTCGCTTTTTGTAACGCTATATACTTTCCGGTTTTGCGGTCCTTTGCGGGCGTTTTCATCAAAACTGTAAACAGCCAGCGAAGTAATAGCAGGAGGTGTTTTATCCTTTACCTCAAAGCCAAAGAATAAGGGGTTATAAACGTTTTCGGTTTTGTTGTCACGTATTTCAAAGTGCAGATGTGGGCCGCCTGAGCTGCCTGTGTTTCCGGTGTAGGCAATCACATCACCTTTTTTTACACGAAACAAATTGCTGTCGGGAAACAACTCAATTTCAAAACTCTCTTTTTTGTATTGTTCTGTTTTAAGATAGCTTGCAATGTTGGTTGAATAGGAGTTAAGGTGTCCGTAAACAGTAGTGTATCCGTTGGCATGTGTAACGTAAAGTGCATTGCCGTAGCCACCTGCCTGAATTTTTATCCGCGACACATAACCATCGGCAGGAGCATACACCGGTTTGTTTTCAACGCCTTGTGTTTTTATGTCTAAGCCTGAGTGAAAATGGTTGGTGCGTATTTCACCGAAGTTACCTGAGAGGAAGATGGGTATGTCAAGGGGTGAGCGGAAAAAGTCTTTAGGATGTTGAGCGTATGAATGGAGAATTAATAATGCAGAATGGAGGATGAAAACGGTGATGCATTTGAAACTAATCCTTAATTCTGAATTCATCATTCGTGATTAAAATTTCAGATGCTTCACCGTAAGCCCGTTATTAATCAACTGGTTCAGTGCATCTATGCCAATTTTAATGTGTTTGTCAACAAACTGCTGTGTTACTTTTTTATCGCTTTTATCGGTTTTTACTCCTGATGAAATCATGGGCTGGTCGCTTACCAGTAACAACGCACCGCAGGATATTTCATTTTTAAAACCTGCTGTAAAAATGGTTGCCGTTTCCATATCAATGCCCATTACACGAATTTTGCGCAGGTATTTTTTAAACTCGTTGTCGTGTTCCCACACCCTGCGGTTAGTGGTAAAAACAGTTCCAGTCCAGTAATCTCTTCCGTTGTCGCGGATGGCAGTAGAAACTGCTTTCTGCATACTAAATGCAGGCAGGGCAGGCACTTCGGGTGGCATGTAGTCGTTGGAAGTTCCTTCTCCTCTTATAGCGGCAATGGGCAGAATTAAATCGCCCAATTGATTTTTCTTTTTCAGTCCGCCACACTTGCCCAGGAACAAAACAGCTTTGGGTTTTATGGCACTCAATAAATCCATAATGGTAGCTGCGTTGGCGCTGCCCATACCAAAGTTGATGATGGTAATTTTTCCGGCAGTTGCATTGGGCATGGGCTTGTCGGCACCATTTATTTTCACCTTCATTTTTTCGGCAAAATAACCCACGTAATTCTGAAAATTGGTGAGCAGAATGTATTCGCCAAAATTTTTCAATTCAGTGCCTGTGTAGCGTGGCAGCCAGTTTTCTACAATTTGTTTTTTTGTTTCCATGTGGTGAATCCTTTTTATGTATGTTTGCTCTTCATCATGCAGCAACTCAATTTCCCTGTCTATCAATTCAAGATAAAAGAGGAGAACAAAAGAACGCAAATTTTTGACACTGTAAGGAAGAAGTATGTTGCTCTTACACCCGAAGAATGGGTAAGGCAACACATTATTACATTTTTGATATCGGAGAAAAAGTTTCCTGCCTCATTGATTGCCGTTGAGGTTTCACTCAACCGCGGAAGTAAAAAACAAAGAGGCGATATTGTTGTTTATACCAATAATGGTAAGCCACGCATGATTATTGAATGTAAAGCCCCCGAAGTGAAAATAACGCAGGATGTTTTTTTTCAGATTGCACGCTATAATGCTCCATTGAAAATGAATTACCTTGTTGTTACTAATGGCATCAGGCATTTCTGTTGCAAAATGAATTACGAAAGCGGGGATCATGTTTTTATTAAAGAAATTCCGGATTATGATTCGTTAATTTGATTTTCTGTAAATTGCATCATTAAAATAGAACTATGAAAAGATTATTACTCATTATCACGATCTCACTTTCTCACCTTCTCGCTTTCTCACAAGACAACCTGATTGTGGTAAAGAACCCCAACGGTGATGATTACATACAAGGAAGAATAAACCTGAAAGTAAAACCTGAGTTTCGCGGTTTCTTTGCAGAACTAAGAAACACTATTCCCGGTTTTGAACCCCTTGAAATAAAAGGATTGAGAAAAAAATTCCCTCAACGTAAACCGCTGGAAAATCAATACCATGCAAGCGGCAGAAAACTGCCTGATTTGTCATTGATTTATGAATTGGATTATGCTTCGATACAAGATGTCTTTAAAACGTCAGAACAGTTAATGAGCAGCGGATACTTTGATTATGCAGAACCGCATTATGTCAGCTATCCGCTTTATACACCTAATGACACTAGAGTAGCACAGTATAATCCGTATCACCTAAATACAATGCAATTGTATGCTGCATGGGATGTAAATAAAGGCGATACCAATGTTGTAATTGGTTATACCGATACCAGTTTTGATTTGTATCATGAAGATTTACGCGGCAATGTTAAACTGAACTGGAATGATTTGCCCGATGGCATTGACAATGATTTTGACGGTAAGGTTGATAATTGGCGAGGTTGGGATTTAGTTGACAATGACAGCACTCTTTTTATTAATAATGAAATTCATGGCACTACTGTTTTAGCAATAGGTTCGGCCACCACTGATAACGATACCGGCATTGCAGGGTCAGGTTTCAAGTGCAAGTACATAGCGGTAAAAGTTGCTAACAGTTCACAAGTCATTACTCAAGGTTATGAAGGCATAGTTTACTGTGTTGATAAGGGGGCAAAAATTGTAAACTGCTCTTGGGGTAATACCACTTTTAATCAATTAGCACAAGATATTGTTGATGATGTAACGCTAATAAATGATGTATTGATTGTAGCATCAGCAGGAAATGCAAATGCGGAAAGTTATTATTATCCGGCTTCTTATGAATATGTGTTAAGTGTTACAGGTGTTGATGCAAATGATTTGGTTGACCCTCCCGGATCTCCAACTCCTTTTACCCGTAATGATTCTGTAGATGTGAGTGCGCCTGGTTTTAATGTTTATACTACAGCAACTTATAATGGCAGTTCTTTGTATTCACCGCCTCAAGGCGGAACGTCTATTGCAGCACCTTTAGTTTCAGGAGTTGCAGGTTTGGTTTGGTCACTCTTTCCAACTATGACCGCTCTTGAAGTTGCAGAACGTATAAAATGCACAGCCGATAATATTGATGCCGTGCCCGGAAATGAAATTTATGCGGGGCTTATAGGAACAGGAAGAGTAAATGCTTATGCGGCACTCACAAGCTCCCTTTGCGGACCTGTTGGTGTGAACGAAACGGCAGGCAGCGATAATATTTTGATTTATCCAAACCCTGCCAATGATGTGTTGAATTTAGTTTTGCAGTCAACTATTGTTTCTCATGCTTCTGTTGAGATTTATAATTCTGTTGGACAATTACGTATTCAATCAGAAATCGCAGGTCAGAAGTCAACAATCAACATAGAATCGTTGTCAACTGGAATATATTATTGCATGTTGAAAGCAGGCGAAAAAACAACTACGAAGAGGATAGTAATCGCACGATAGTTTCGTGTTTGTGTATTTCCGCCTTTTCATGTAGGTTTGTCGCGTAAATCAAAAACTAAACAATTAAAGAATGGATATCAGCGAAGTAGTA
Organism: Bacteroidia bacterium; assembly: GCA_050186075.1. Classification (GTDB taxonomy): domain Bacteria; phylum Bacteroidota; class Bacteroidia; order SXHM01; family SXHM01; genus SXHM01. Next base: position 70,808 of record JBFWYU010000014.1, on the reverse strand, counting down.
TCAATTGCAGGACAAAGCGGACTTTTTAAAGTTATCAGCCAGACCAAAAATGGTTTTATTGCGGAATCATTAACCGACAAAAAACGAATTCCCGTTTACGCTTCACAGAAAGTAGTTTCTTTGGAGAATATCAGCATTTTCACCACAGGCGAAGATCAGCCGCTGGAAGATGTTTTGAAAAAAGTAATGGAAAGCCTGAAAGGCGAAAAAGCATTTGATGCCGGAAAAGCATCAAACGATGAGTTGAAAAAACAAATGGAAAAAGTATTGCCGGAATATGACAAAGACAGAGTTTACGTATCCGACATCAAAAAACTTTTCCAATGGTATAATATGCTGCACGATGGAGGCTTGCTAACCAAAGAAAAGAAGGCTGATGATAAACATATTGATGTGGCACACGCACACGATAAAGGAACTCAGAAGCCTGTTGCAAACGTTACTAAGCAGCACATTCCAAAACCTGGAGCACCTAAAATCAGCACTACTACAGGCGTTAGAAAATCAGGCACAGCGTAATCATTTAATAGGTAATAATAATATTTACGCTTTGCGTCTTTGTGCCTTTGCGTGAAAAATAAATATCCATGCAAGCAACTCTCGAAACATCCCTAAAAAAGAAAAGACGTTTTCTTCCTGAAGATTTTAAAATCATTTCGTGGGAAGTTCTTGAACCTTATTTGGTAAACCTGCGCGACAGACAAATCAATTCCGTAAAGGAATTAGAGAACTGGATTTTGGATCGCAGCGAAGTGGAAGCGGTTGCCGAAGAAGAAACAGGCTGGGCTTACATCCGCATGAACATAGACACAACGGATGCAAAGTTGGCAGAGAAGTTTATGTTTTATGTAAACGAAATTCAGCCCAAGGTTGCACCATTTGAAAATGAGTTAAACAAGAAATTAGTTAACTCACCTTTTGTAGCTGAATTAGACAGCAAAAAATATTTTGTTTACCTCCGCGGAATTAAAAAGCAGTTGGAAATTTTCCGTGAAGAAAATATTCCGCTGGAGCGCGAAGTGAATGAAGAGCAACAAAAATTCGGAAGTATTTCGGCAGTGCAAACCGTTACTTACAACGGGGAGGAAATGACCATGCAAAAGGCAAGTAATTTCCTTAAACAGACCGAACGAAGCGTTCGCGAAACTGTTTATGGTTTATTAAAAGAACGCAGACAAGCTGATGTTGAAAAACTGAATGAGCTTTATTCATTACTTATCAAACTCAGAAATCAAATTGCAGTAAACGCAGGTTTTAAAAATTACCGCGATTACAAGTTTGCTGACTTAGGAAGATTTGATTATACCGTTCAGGATTGCTTTGATTTCCATGATGCCATTGCACAGGAAATTGTACCCATCATGCGCGACTTTGATTTAGAGCGCAAACAATTGTTGAAATTGGACTCACTTCGTCCCTGGGATATGGAAGTGGATAAAACTGGAAAAAAACCATTAACAGTTACGCCCGATGGTAATGAGCTTATTGATAAAACAATCGCTTTATTTTACCGCGTTCGTCCTTATTTTGCCGAGTGTCTGGAGATTATGAAAGCAAAAGGAAACCTTGACCTTGAATCGAAAAAAGGAAAAGCACCGGGCGGTTTCAATTACCCGCTTTACGAAACCAGTGCTCCTTTTATTTATATGAATTCTGTGGGCTCATTCCGTGATATGATAACCATGGTTCATGAAGGAGGACATGCGGTGCATTCATTTTTGAGCGCTAATCTTCCTGTTACCCAGATGAAGAGCTTGCCTTCTGAGGTTGCTGAATTAGCTTCTATGGGAATGGAACTGTTGACAATGGATAACTGGGATATTTTCTTTGAAAACGAAGAAGATTTGCGCAGAGCTAAAAAAGAGCATCTTGAAAAAGTACTACACATTTTTCCATGGGTTGGAACCATTGATAAGTTTCAGCACTGGGTGTACGAAAACCCAAACCATACAGTAGAGGAAAGAGCAACTGCATGGCAGAATGTGCTTGATAAATTTGATACAAAGGTGGTTGACTGGACTGGCAATGAAGACGCACGTGCAACGATGTGGCAAAAACAATTACACTTATTTGAGGTTCCTTTTTACTACGTGGAATATGCAATTGCACAATTAGGTGCCATTGCTCTTTGGAAAAATTACAAACAAAACCCAACGCAGACAATTGACAATTACATGGCTGCTCTTAGTCTCGGTTATTCAAGACCAATACGCGAGGTTTATGAAACTGCCGGTATCTCTTTCAACTTCTCAAAAGAGTATGTGCATGAGCTAGCTGCGTTTGTGAAAGCGGAGTTGGCGAAAGTGTAGACAATTTCATTTACTTTGTTGCTGTATATGGCAACAACCAAAACTGGCATAGCAATCATCGGAAGCGGCTTTTCAGGAATATGCATAGGCATACAACTGAAAAAAGCCGGCATCACCGATTTCCTGATTTTTGAACGCGCATCTGAAATTGGCGGTACATGGCGGGATAATACTTACCCGGGAGTGGCCTGCGATGTTTCATCGCACATGTATTCGTTCTCGTTTGAACCCAACCCTAATTGGAGCAGAATGTTCTCACCACAGGCTGAGATATTGCAATACCTCAAAGACTGTGTTAAGAAATATGAACTCACTTCCTTTATAAAATACAACGCGAATATTTTGAACGCTGAGTTTGATGAGAAGAATTCACAATGGATTATTCACACACAATCAGGCGAAACTATTATTGCTAATGCTTTGGTAAACGGAATGGGGCCTTTGAATCGTGCAGTAATTCCTCATATCAAAGGCATTGAAAGTTTTACAGGGAAAACATTTCACTCATCAGAATGGGATCACAGTTTTGATCTGACAGGAAAGCGCGTTGCGGTTGTTGGCACAGGCGCAAGCGCTATTCAGATTGTTCCCAACATTGTGAAGAAAGTAAAGGTATTATATCTTTTTCAGCGCACAGCGCCATGGATTTTACCCAAGCCGGATCGAAACATGAGTTCCATAGAGAAGAAACTATTCCGCTATTTGCCGTTTACACAGAGGCTTTATCGTTATTTTATTTATTGGGTGCTTGAGTCAACTGCGTTGGGATTAGTAGTAAATCCCAAGTGGACAAAATTGCTTGAAAAAATTTCACGGAGGCATTTAAAGAAATCTGTTGCTGATGAAGAACTGAGAAAGAAATTGACGCCAAAATATATTTTGGGTTGCAAACGGATTTTGCTTTCTAATGATTATTACAAAGCACTTACGTTGCCGCAATCGCAGGTAATAACAGAAGGCATTGACAGAGTGGAAGGCGATGCAATCATCACCAAAGACGGTAAGCGCAGTGAAGTTGATGCAATTGTTTTCGGGACAGGATTTAACGCTGCTGATTATCCGAAGGAATTTGTGGTAAAAGGTTTGAACGGAAAACTATTGGCAGATGAATGGAAACATGGACCGGAAGCTTACCTTGGAACTACTGTTAAGCACTTTCCTAATTTGTTTTTCATCATTGGCCCCAACACAGGACTTGGTAATAATTCAATGATTTTTATGATTGAGGCGCAGGTGGATTATATTGTACAGTGTATTAAAACCTTGCGGGAGAAGGGGTATAAATATCTGGATGTAAAAGAAAATATTCAGGAAAATTATAATTTTGAAATTCAGAAGAAATTAGAACACACAGTCTGGAATTCGGGTTGCGTAAGTTGGTATCAAACATCGGAAGGAAAGAATACCTCTATCTGGCCGGGGTTTACGTTTCAGTATTGGAAGCGAATGAAGAATTTGAATAAAGAAGACTTTAAATGGGTTAAATAAAAACTATCAAACATGTTCATAGGGCACTTTGCATTAGCACTCGGAGCAAAAAAAGTAGCTCCTAAACTCTCACTCGGAACAACTTTTATAGCAGTACAATTATTGGATTTGCTTTGGCCTCCGTTTCTGCTTATAGGAATTGAAAAGGTGAAAATAGAGCCCGGCAATACTGCTTTCACACCTTTAAATTTTATTCATTATCCTTTTTCGCACAGCCTTGTAAATGCTGCTGTTTGGGCTATGTTATTTGCAACGGTGTTTTATTTTATTCGCAAAGATTTGAGAAATGCAGTTATTGTTGGCGTACTTGTGCTCAGTCACTGGTTTTTGGATTTACTCACGCATCGTCCCGATTTGCCAGTGTTTCCCTGGAGTGATTGGAAAGTGGGTTTGGGCTTGTGGAATAATGTTGCGCTTACTTTAGCAACTGAAGTGGGCTTGTTTGTTGCCGGAATTTATTTCTTCATTTCAAACACAGAGCTTAACAAAAAACACAAAATCATTTTCTGGAGTCTGATTGGTTTTCTCTTAGTGGTTTATGTGATGAATGTTTTTGGTCCGCCACCACCAAGTGAAGAAGCAATTTCTTATGCAGGTTTTTCGTTGTGGTTATTGGTTGCCTGGGCTTACTGGGCAGATAAAACAGCCTAAACCGTTTGTGAAAATAGTTGCGCATGCGGCTGACTTCTGTGCATTCGTGCATCAAAAGCCATACAGATATTTCGCACAAAATTTTTTCCTGACGGTGTAACTTTAAGATGGAACGGAACAATGTTCACTAGCTTATCATGTTCTAATTCCTCTAGTTGTTCCAAAGCTGAATAAAGAGCATTACACTGCTCATCTTGACGCTGCCATGATGTTTCACCTTTGCAGATAATGTTGAGAATATGCTGACGAAGAATTAAATCTTCTGCTGTGAGCAAATGTCCGCGAAATATCGGCAACTCTCCTGCATTTATTTTTTCAAGATAGCCCTCAACACTTTTTACATTTTGTGCAAATGCTGTCCAGCTATCACTGATGGAAGAAACTCCCAAACCAACCAATAATCGTGTTTTGTCGGAATTGTAGCCCATAAAATTTCGATGCAGTTTTCCTGTTCCCGCTGCTTTGAAAAGTGCATCGGTTGGCAGTGCAAAATGATCCATGCCGATTTCTAAGTAACCTGCCCATTCCAGCATTTCTCTTCCGGTCTCGTAGAGTTTCCGCTTGGTTTCGGGCTCGGGTAAATCGCTATCGGAATAGCCACGCTGCGCAGGTTTTATCCAGGGAACATGTGCATAGCTGTAAAACGCAATGCGGTCGGGACGTAATTGTTTTACTTTATTAATTGTATCGGTAATACTTTCTATGGTTTGAAAAGGCAAACCATAAATCAAATCATAATTGACAGATGTGTAGCCGATTTCACGGGCAAGTTCTGTTGTGTTTTTTACCTGCTCAAAACTCTGAAGGCGGTGAATTGCTTTTTGAACGCGGGTGTCAAAATCCTGTATTCCCAGACTTAAGCGTCTGAAACCTGCTGCATAAAGTGTTTCAAGATGTTCTTTTGTTGTGTTGTTGGGATGTGCTTCAAAACTAAGTTGCGCATCTTTTAAAAGATGTCCCGAAGAAATAATACCATCCATTAAAGCTGCAAGATTTTCGGGACTGAAAAACGTTGGTGTTCCGCCACCAAGATGTATTTCCTTGATGCGTGGCGTTTCCTGAAAAACATCCAAATACATAGCCCATTCTTTCAATAATGCATCAATATAAGGACGCTCAACAGCATGATTAATTGTTATGCGCGTGTTACAACCGCAATAGGTGCAAAGACTTTCGCAAAAAGGCAAATGAATGTAAAGGCTAATTCCTTCGCTGTCGTTGCTTTGGCGGAACGAATCCAACACCTGCTCTTTCCATATTTCAGTTGTAAGATTATTTTCCCAATAGGGAACAGTGGGGTAGCTTGTGTAGCGCGGTCCCGGAACATTATATTTGCTGATGAGCAACTTGTTCATCTCAGGCTGCTAATTTTTCAACGTGAAAATATTCTCTTGCTTTTGCCGCTATTTCATTCTCAGACATACGGTCGGCAGGCTCAATTTTCGTAATGCTTATTTTCAGTGATTCGTAGTTTCTGATTTTAGCTGCCAATTCATCTTTCGCTGATGCAGGACCAAAAATATAGACTTCAGAATCTTCGCTTATTCTTAAAATCACTTCTAAATAAAACTTGCGCAATTGTTCTTTCTGTCGGTTTTCAAAACCTTTTTCATTGGTTATGAAATGTGATCCCATGCGTGCATTGTTCTTATTGCGGTCTTCGCCTTCTTCACGCTCTTTGCCCTCAAATCCCGACTCTATGCGGTATAGTTTTTCTTCATTTTTTTCGTTGAAGTTTACAACTAACGCACGTTTGTGGTCAATCCAAATTCCTGTTTTGTTTTTCATGGTACTTGTTATAAGGTGTATTTATTCAGTTTTAAATCTTTTTTCAACCGCGCAATCAGATTTTGTTCTGCTTTATTTTTGCCTTTGAAAGCGTTGGCAACATTGGTTGCAAGAAAATAGGCTTTCTCTCGCATTTCAAGTGTTACATAGTTGTCGTGCTCTTTTATAAAAGTGATGAATGAATCGTAGGCCAATTCGGTATCTATATTCATCTCCTCGTAAATGTCAAATTCAAATTCAGTATAAAATGCTGCATCTGTACCAAATTCATCTGTTTCTTTTTCAGCGGGAACCAATTCGGATTTTATTATCCTCTTCAGTTCCTTCACTTCGTTCGGATTTATTGTTCCGTCTGCTTTGACAACTGCATATAACAGTTTGCCAAGTTCTTTATAAAAGCTGCGTGTAATCATGACTTAATATTTATTCACAAAACTACGAGACGTGAATAAGTGTAATAATGACAGTCATCATTATTGAATACTGATTATTATCAGTTTTCAGAAATATGCAGGATTGAAGTCCTTAATTAGAAAATTTTACCCGGATTTAAAATCCCTTTAGGGTCGAAAACCTTTTTAATGCCGCGCATCAGGTTAAGGTTTACTTCGCTCATGGCAAGCGACATGTAAGGGCGTTTTGCAATACCTATTCCGTGTTCGCCCGAAAGTGTTCCGCCTAATTCTACAACGCGTTTAAAGATTTTTGCAATTCCTTCGTTCACTTCTTTGTTCCACCATTCGTCACTCAGTTGTTCTTTCATGATGTTGATGTGCAGATTGCCGTCACCCGCATGTCCATAGCAAACGGAGTTGAAGTTGTATTCTGCTCCTATTTCTTTAATGGAAGTAATCAATGCCGGAAGTGCAGCGCGCGGAACTACTACATCTTCTGCTTTTGTAAGTGAGTATGCATTTACAGCCGGAGAAACATTTCTGCGCAGTCGCCATAGTTCTTCTTTTTGTTGTGCCGAATCGGCAAAAAGGATTTCACCGGTTTCGTAATCTGCAAGCGTTGCCATTATTTTTTCAGCATCGCGCATTAAGACTTCTTCATCGTTGCCGTCCAGTTCAATTATCAGATGTGCATTTATTCCGTCAGGCAAATCAATGTTAACGCCTTTGCCCAAATCTTCCAGATAGGCTTTTGTTTTTACAATGGCTTCGCGCTCTACAAACTCCATTCCAGATGGATTTATGCCTGCCATATAAACTGCTGTTATTCCGCGACATGCTTCTTCAGAAGTAGAAAACGGAACCAGCAGCGTAACATCTTTTTGCGGCAAAGGACGAAGTTTGAAAACTATTTTGGTGATGATACCCAGTGTGCCTTCGCTGCCGCACATGAGTTGTGTTAGATTATATCCTGTTGAATTTTTTAAAACGTTGGCAGCAGTTTTTATAATTTCTCCGGTTGGTAAAACTACTTCCATGTTGAGCACATAATCGCGCGTAACTCCATATTTTACAGCTTTTGGGCCACCCGCATTTTCAGCTAAATTTCCTCCAAGGAAACAGGTTCCTCGGCTGCTCGGATCAGGTGGATAAAACAGGCCTTTTTCTTTTACCGCATTTTGAAAAACTTCAGTAATCACACCCGGCTCAACAGTTGCCTGCAAGTTGAGTTCGTCAATTTCAATAATATTATTCAGCCGTTCGGTGGAGAGCACAACACCTGCCGCGAGAGGCAAAGCGCCACCGCTTAAACCGGTTCCTCCACCGCGTGGCGTTACAGCAACAAAAGCCTCGTTGCAAACTTTCATCACCTGCGAAATCTCTATTGCATTAGCAGGTTTAAGAACCACTTCAGGAATAAACTTGTGATCTTCTGTTTCGTCTGAAGCATTTATCTCGAGTGTCTCTGAATCAACGAAAACAAAATCACTACCCACAATTTTTCTGAATTGCTCAAGCAGTTCGGGCGTTACTTTAGTATAGTTCATGGAATGAAAATTGGCAGAGCAAACATGGTGAATTCATTTGCACTAATTTTCTTTTGGTAATATTATTTTCAACTGAATTGTGTTAAAACAAAAAGACCTGCGCCACAGCGCAGGTCTTTTTGTTTTAATCAATGCAAATATATTACTTCGCAATCATCAGTTTTTCATTGATGCGGCTGTCATTGCCTGAAATTTCAACGAAATAAAGTCCTTTTGCGAAATTGGCAACATCAATTGTGAAATAGTTGTCACCTGTTTCTGCTGCTTTTTGTTGAACCAGTTCTGTTTTACCCATCAGGTCAAAAATTCTAACGGTAACCTGTTCTTCGTTTACAGAGAAATAGTTCAGTGTTAAATTATCAGCAGCAGGATTAGGATAGAGTGTCAGAGAATTTTCAATCGTTTCTTCTGCAGTTACTGTATTCTCATCCAACCTGAAACCTGAGTATGAGTTTCTGTTTGTTTCAGCTTTTAAGGTGTAGGTTGAGTTGCTTTGTGCTCCGCTGTTGCCGTATATTTTTACAAAATACGTTCCAACAGGTGCGCTGTTATAAATAAATCCTTCATCAGCAGTGCCTGCATTTTGTGATGTTCCCAGCAATGTTCCGGCTGAATTATATAACTGCATGTCGTAGTTTGCAGGAAGTGCTTTTATGGTAACACGGATATTGCGTTTTGAATTTGAGTTTGAGAATTTAAACCAGTCAACATCAGTTGTTCCGCAAATTTTCGGGTAGTAGCTTGAACCAACAGAAATGCTGCGTGCAGTAGCTTGCGTGTTGTTTGATTCATAACTGTCGTTGGTGCAGGTTACAGGAGATTGTGTAGTAAAGTTTGCTGAAGCTGAGAATGCGCTGGATGTTGAAGCGCAAACCGTTTGCACCTGAAATTCATAAGCAGTTCCAACAGTTAGGCCTGATACAGCAAGTGATGTTGCAGTAGTTGATGCGCTTGTCCAAACACTTCCTGCAGTTGGTTTATATTGTACGTTGTAGCTAACTGCATTTTGTGCAGCACTCCAGCTAAGTGTTGCAGATGTTTGGGTAATGTTGCTTGCTGCAAGTCCGGCTGCAACTCCACAGGCATTAGGATCAAGAGGAACACATCCTTGTGAGGTAGTGATGCTTTGTCTTGCTCCTCCGGGCGCAAAAATGGCGCTCATTCTTGTTTTTTGTCCTTGTGTGAACATATACATGCAAGCATCATAAGTATAATCCATATAGTTCATCGTCATTTCAACAGGTGAGCCGCTGCAGGTGCTGTAATGAGGATATGAAGGGCAACCCCCGTTTGAAGTATTGTGAACCGGAGTGTCGTTTACTAAATCGCTTCCGCAGGTAGCATCGCCCCAGATGTGGCGAAGGTTTAGCCAGTGACCAACTTCATGCGTTGCTGTTCTTCCGCCATTGTAATTGGTAGCTGTTCCACCGGGTAATGATGAATACAGAACCACAACACCATCTGTAGCAGCAGCACCACCAGGGAATTGCGCATAACCCAATAAGCCGTTACCTAAGTTACCAACCCAGATATTAAGGTATTGAGAAGTGTTCCATGCATCTTTACCTCCCTGCGAGGTGTATTTAATATAGTCATTTGAAGAGAATGAAGTGCGTGTAGTAGAAGTTCTGGTAATTCCGTTTGTTGGATTTCCGTTAGGATCACGTTGTGCAAGACAGAAATTTATTTCGCAGTCAGCAACTACTCCTGCAAAAATAGATGGCGTATTTGACGCATCAGCATTTAACTTTCTGAAATCGGCATTCAATACATCAATCTGCGCCTGAATCATAGCATCAGAAACGTTTTGAGCTGATGTGTTGTAAACAACGTGAACAACAACAGGAATAGTTATAACCGCTCTTTCTCCGCTCTCATTTTCTCTTATCCATTCTTCTGTAAAACGTTCAATGTTTTCCATCCGTTGCTGAAGACCTAAGTCCTGTTGCAACTGCGTTTCAAGGTATTCCATTGTGCCGCAATTCCTTTGTGCATAAAGGTTTCCGGTCATAAGCGTAAAGAAACCGGCTGCTAAGAGTATCAGTTTTTTCATGTGTAGAATTTGTTTTAAATTTTCCCGAAAGGTAATTCAAATATAAGTATGATGTCATTAATTCGGTTATTTAAACAAATTGTAATCTGAATGGGCTTCAACTAACTATGAGTTAATTGGCAATGGATTATTTTTTTTATTTCAAGATTTTGTTTTGTCTTTTATTTCTGCCAGTAAAAACTTTTCAACATCTACTTTTTCAAGAACTCGATAACTTATTTTTGCTGATAAGTTTTCCCCTCTAATTTTTCTTGATGCCTGCTTTCTCTCACCTCCATGTCCATACCCAATTTTCACTATTGGATGGAGCAGCCAATATTTCCTCACTTTACAAAAAAGCCATTGCCAGCGAAATGCCTGCGCTTGCCATTACCGACCATGGAAACATGTTCGGGGCGTTCAAGTTTGTGGCAGAGGCTTCAAAACATAATACACCCGATAATCCGAATAAAATAAAGCCTATTGTTGGTTGTGAATTTTATATGGTGGAAGACCGCCACCGCAGGCAGTTTACAAAAGACGATAAAGATGTACGTTACCACCAGTTGATGCTGGCTAAAAATGCAGAAGGGTATAAAAACCTTATAAAGCTTTGCTCACTTGGTTATATGGAAGGCTTGTATGGGAAATATCCGCGAATTGATAAAGAGCTGGTGCTGAAATATCATAAAGGCTTAATTGCAACAACCTGCTGCCTTGGAGCTGAGGTGCCGCGCACTATTTTGCGAAAAGGTGAAGAAGAAGCGGAAAAAGTTTTCCAGTGGTGGCTGGATTTATTTGGTGAAGATTATTACGTGGAACTGCAGCGTCATTCCATTCCCGAGCAAATGAAGGTGAATGAAGTGTTGCTGAAGTTTGCCAAGAAATATAACGTGAAAATTATTGCGTCTAATGATTCTCATTATGTAGATCAGAAAGATTCAAATGCGCACGATATCCTGCTTTGCATAAACACAGGCGAAAAACAAAGCACACCTTCTGCTAAAGATTTTGGTGATGACGACAGCACGAGCATGAAAGGTAAACGCTTTGCTTTTTATAACGACCAGTTTTATTTCAAATCCACAACCGAAATGAATCAGCTGTTCAGTGATTTGCCTGAGGCTATTGATAATACCAATGAGATTGTAGGAAAGGTAGAAACATTGAAGCTGAAGCAGGACATCATGCTGCCCAATTTCCCAATTCCTGTTGAATTTCAAACGCACACACAATCCGAAAAGGTAGATGAAAAAACAACGCTTAGTCCTGATACCTTAAATCAGTGGGAGTACCTGCGCCATTTGACTTTTACAGGTGCAAAAAAGCGTTATGTAGATATTTCACCCGAAATAGAAGAGCGACTTAATTTTGAATTGTTCACTATTAAAACAATGGGCTTTGCAGGTTATTTTCTCATTGTTGCCGACTTCATCAATCATGGAAAAGACATTGGCGTTTTTGTAGGCCCCGGCCGTGGTTCAGCTGCGGGTTCTGTAGTTGCCTATTGCATAGGCATTACCAATATTGACCCCATAAAATATAATTTACTGTTTGAGCGTTTTCTGAATCCCGACCGTAAATCAATGCCCGATATAGATACTGATTTTGATGACGAAGGTCGTCAGAAAGTGATTGATTATGTAGTGGAGAAATACGGCAAAAATCAGGTAGCGCAGATTGTTACCTATGGCACTATGGCCGCCAAAATGAGTATAAAAGATGTTGCACGAGTGTTGGATATTCCTTTGCAGGATGCCAATGCACTGGCAAAGCTTGTTCCTGAAAAACCGGGCATTGAACTCAATCGTTTAATTCTTGCTCCGCTTACCGGTGAAAAAAGTCTGAAAGAAAAAGAAAACCTTTCGGCTGAAGATATGGAAGGGGTAACCAAACTGCGCGAGATTTACAACGGCACAGGTGAGTTGACAAATGTGCTGAAAGAAGCTGTAATCCTTGAAGGTTCGGTACGCGGAACCGGTATTCATGCTGCGGGAATTATCATTGCGCCTTCGGATCTTACCGATATTATTCCTGTTGCTACTTCAAAAGAAACAGAGTTGCTGATAACACAGTTTGAGGGAAAGGTAATTGAAGATTCAGGCGTTATTAAAATGGATTTTCTGGGTCTGAAAACACTTACCATTTTGAGGGATGCATTGCTTATGATTAAGCAAAATCACGGAATTGAAATTGACCTGGATACCATTCCGCTTGACGATAAAAAAACCTTTGAGCTATACCAACGTGGCGAAACCAACGGAACGTTCCAGTTCGAGTCGCCCGGAATGCAGAAGCATTTAAAAGATTTAAAACCCGATAAGTTTGAGGATTTGATTGCCATGAATGCCCTTTATCGTCCGGGGCCGATTGAGTATATCCCGAATTTTATTGCGCGTAAAAACGGCAAAGAAAAAGTGAGTTACGACTTGCCCGAGATGGAAGAGTTCTTGCAGGAAACCTATGGTATTACTGTTTATCAGGAGCAGGTGATGTTGCTTTCGCAGAAGCTGGCAGGCTTTACCAAGGGTGATGCCGATGTGCTGCGAAAGGCGATGGGTAAAAAGGATAAAGCCACGCTGGACAAAATGAAAAGCAAGTTCATTGATGGCGTTAAGAAAAATGGATTGGATGAAACCGTTTGCGAAAAAGTATGGAAAGACTGGGAAGCATTTGCGCAATATGCTTTCAATAAATCGCATTCTACCTGCTATGCATTTGTGGCCTTTCAAACGGCTTACCTCAAAGCGCATTATCCTGCAGAATACATGGCTTCGGTGCTTACGCATAACCTTAGCAATATTGATAAGGTTACCTTCTTTATGGAGGAATCAAAACGCATGGGAATCCCCGTTCTTGGTCCTGATATTAATGAATCGGAATACCGTTTTGCGGTAAACAAAAGCGGACAAATCCGCTTTGGTTTGGGTGCTGTAAAGGGCGTTGGTGAAGCCGCTGTTGCTGCCATTGTGGAAGAACGCAAAACAAACGGGCCTTTCAAAAACATATTTGATCTGGTAAGAAGAATAAACCTGCGCACTGCCAATAAAAAAACATTTGAAAGCCTGGTTTATGGCGGAGGGTTTGATTCATTCGGCTTGCACCGCGCCAATTATTTTGCAACCGAAGGCGATGGAAATTCTTTCCTTGAAAAAGCGATGCGCTATGGCACAGCCAGTCAGGATGCAAAAAACAGTTCGCAGGTTTCGCTTTTTGGTGAAACCAGTGAAGTGCAGATTGATGAACCCACTGTTCCCGTAATGGAACCCTGGGGTGCATTAGAACAACTGAAGTATGAAAAAGATGTAATCGGCTTTTATCTTTCGGGGCATCCGTTGGATACCTATCGTGTGGAAATGGGCTTTTGCAAAAACAAACTTTCGGAATTGCGTGAACTAACCAGCGCTCATAAGGACAGAGAGTTTTCATTCGGAGGAATGGTAACAGCCGTAAATCATCGGGTTGGAAAAACGGGTAAGCCTTTCGGAAATTTAACGATAGAAGATTATGAGGATTCTTCTGAATTCATGCTATTTGGTGAAGATTATGTAAAATACAAACTGTATATGACTCCGGGCTATTTTGTTTATATCCGCGGGAAAGCTCAGACAAGCTGGAGAAATCCGGATGCGATGGAGTTTAAAATTATTTCCATGCAATTGCTTTCTGAGGTGCGCGACAAAATGCTTAAGAACATTACCATCACGCTTTCGCTTTCCGATATTTCGGATGAATTTGTAACTAAGCTCACCGGTGTTCTGGACGAAAATGCAAAGAAGACAAAAGGTACCTGCTCGGTTAAATTTCATGTGGTTGACCCTGATGCTAATCTGGCCATTGACATGCCTTCGCGCAGACTTAAAGTTAGTCCCGACAATGAATTGCTGGAAACAATTCAGAAGGGGATGAATTTGGTTTGTAAACTGAATTAAATTTCAACAGCTTCCGACTATTAATAGATTAGGATAAAAGTAGAGTAAAAAACAAAGCACGGCATTTTGCAGGGCTTTGTTTTTGGAGGATTGAAAATCCCATGCTCCCAAGCTGGGATTAAAAATCCCTGACCTGCGGCTAACGCTCATATCTCAACTAATCAGGGCTCTTTTATGTTTCGTCATTTGCTATTCAATCGATATAATTTATAAATGTTGTCACCTTGCTTTTGAAGTAATTCGTTATCATTGGTCACTGTAATTACTGTTTCGTCATGCTGTAGCTTTCCATTTACCAGATACCAAGTTAGAATTTGACCTCCTTTGCTAAAAGTGTTGTCACCAAACCATTGACCAGAAAAAGATGTTTCCCCTGTTTTCTTAAACTCATAATGAAAGAAACTACTACCCCCTACCAATTGACATTTCCATCTCCCCGCAAATTTTTCAGCAGAGGCACTGGTTGGTGTTTGACTAAACATAGATTTAAGTTGAACTCCTAAGTCACTTCCAATAGAGCTTATAGAAATTGTTTTGATAGTTTTAATCGGTAGTTCTGATCCTTCTTCAAGTAATTGTTTCTTGATTTCAATTATATTATTTGAATAATTAGCCCAATAAATACAACCTGCACCTATATACCATGCTCTTGAAGAAGCAAGCGTATTCTTATTAGAAATAGGTTCATCATAAACGCTTGGAAACTCGCTTGCTTCAATAAAAATTAGTTCATCTTCTATTAACAGAAAAATATTGGAACCTTCATTATTTGTTTTTTGAAATACAAATTTGAACTTGCTTTTAATATCTGATTGCGCTTGCGAAAGAGAAGTTATACTAACAAAAAGAATAATAAGCAATAAAGTGTTTAAATGATTTTTCATTGTTGAATTATTTTGTGATTAATCGTTTTCTTTTTAGCGTATTACTTGTACCTTTTTAGTTACACTGCCTTGCTCGTTTTGCAAATTCAAAAAATAAATACCTGCATCCAGCGAGTTAATTTCTATTTGGGTTGATGACGAATTGAAACTTCCTTGCAGTAATAATTTACCCGTTACATCTTGCAGATAAAATAAATTCATCCTGTTTTCGGTTTGAATAAAAATAGAATGTGAAGCAGGGTTAGGATAAATCAAAACAGGAAATTTATAATACTCGTCTATGCCAACACTTATTGATACAAGCTGATTACTTGAATTGCATAAAACAGTGTCGGTGCAAGATATGCAACCTGTCAGTGTTACAATGACATCACCGTTGCCTGTATACTGGTGAATTGGGTAAATAGTAGTTGAAGTATTTGAGCCATCACCAAAATCCCACGTAACATTATCGTAATCGTTTTGATTGGTTAAATCAAAAGTAACAGTCGGTCCTCCGGTTTGATTATATGTAAAAGTAAATTGCGGCACAGGAACCTGCCCGCTGATTACATTAATATTTACAGTGTCTTTATCAAAGCAACCTGTAGCGGTATCTGTAACAGTTACAATATACATTATATCAGATGTTGGCGAAGCAGTAGTAATACATGAATCGGGGTGTGATAAATGTGTCGCAGGCAACCACGAACAAACTCCAGTTCCTGAATTCAATAATTCAATACTTTCACCTGAACAAATTGTTTGGTCGTTGCCCACACTTGCAATAGGAAGAGGATGAACTGTTACAACAACAGGCGCTGAAACCTCAGTGCCACAATTATTGGATGCTGTAACTGTATAGCTACCTGATTCTGTTGCGGTGTAGTTTAAACCAGTTCCACCATTTGGATTCCATGTAAAAGTGCAACCGTTGCAGTTACTTCCATTAGTAGTGAGCACTATATCATCACCCTCGCAAAATTCAGGTGTGCCCGATGCTGAAACTGTAGGCGTAGCAGGCGGAAAAGCTTCTGTTACAGTAGTAGCCGAAGATGTAGTTGAACAGGTATTTGAGTTAGTAACGGTTACTGTAAAATTGTTTGCTGTAGAAACAGGAATGGATGTTGCTGTTTCTCCATTTGGCGACCATTGATAACCTGTAATTGTGCCGCTGCCTGCTTGTGCATTAGCATTGAGCGTGGTTGTGCTGCCTGTGCAATAATAATTTGTTCCCGTAATATTTACAGTAGGATTTCCATTGACCGTAACCGTTGTAGCTATGCTTGTATTCTGACAACCATATTGGTCTGTAACAGTTACAGTATAATTATAGGTTGTTGTTGGCGTAGTGGTTGTAGATGTAACTGTCAATGCTTCTGTAGTGGTTGTTCCTGGATTCCAATCATAAGAAGTATAATTGGGAGGTGCATTTAGAACTACACTATTACCGGCACAAAATTGTAAAGCACCACTTGCTGTTACAGTTGGAACAGGTGGCGTTGGATGCACTACAATACCTTTTTCATCATAATCAGAACAACCGTTTTGATTAGTATAGGTGTATCGTATGGTATGTGTTCCTGGTCCCGCGACACCGGGGTCAAACATATTATTGTTAACGCCTACACCTGAATAAGCGCCAACAGTAGGACTGCCACCACTTAATGTAAATGCTGCATCTTCTTCACAAACATCTGCGAGGGCGGTAAGCGTTACTACAGGCGGAACGCAATACTTGATTACAATGCCATCATCTTGTGTCCCTCTGCTCTTACCGCTTACCCAAATTGAGCCTGTTGTATTACCAGTGCCTACGTGAATATTGTATGCCTCATCTATATTATTGGCAATTCCATTGTAAATGGTATCCCATTCAAGTTGTCCTGTATAATCGTATTTAGCAGTAACTATGTTTTTGTTGCCGCTGTTTGTTGTAAAACCGGTTACGTAAACATTTGCGTTGGAAGCTTGGTCAATTGAAATATCATAAAATCCATCATCTTGTGTTCCTCCATAATTCTCTCGCCATTGAAAATCCCCGTTTTGGTTATAGACTGTGACAAATCCATTCAAATCTATTGCACTAAAACTGCTTACATCTTCATAGCCTGAAATATAAATACGACTTGAATTGACAACTATGCCTGTAGCATTGCCATTTGGTTCATCATAAACCTCATAAAAAACAGGAGAAATAAATTGATCATCAGTAGAAACTAATTTATACGCTGCATTGCCATATACAGTATTATAACTTATCCAATCTATAAGAATATAAATGGCATTGTTGTAGAAATATATATCCCTAAACAAATAACTACTAAAATAATCAGGACTATCTCCGTCCCCAAGATACCCGTAGTCGACAAGTGAACCATTATTTCCGTTGACAACATCGAAATATGCTTGGTAATCGGTTCCAAATCCACCTCCTGTAACATATGAAAGAACTCCAAGATTACCATTGTTAAAAAAATGACAAAATACATTTGCATTATCAATGTTTAGGTTGCCATGCCAATCTTGTATTCCTTCAAAATTTAAACTGCCGAATGGGTCATAAAAGAGTAATGCGACATCTTCAGTTCCATCTGAGCCTTCTTTAGAGCCACAGACAGCTATAAAGTTATCTGTTTGTCGAACCGCAACATCATTCCCAAAATCAATAGAGTGTTCATCTCCGTCATAAATTTGAGGCCATCCACTTTCTGCTAAACCTGTAGCGCCATTTATTTTTATCGTAATAATATCCCATCCGTTGGACTGGCTCTCACTATGCCCCGTTACAACCACATCGTTGTTACTCGTCAACGCCATTGCCACTGCCTTATCTTCTCCGGTTCCCTGATACCTGTAAACCCATGTAGGAGCTCCCCACGCAGTATCACCATCCACTTCAAATTTGGCAACAACAATATCAACGCCTGTTGTTTGTCCATCGCTATAGCCACACACGTAGGAGTTTCCGTCTGTATCAACAACCATGTCTAAAAAAACATCAGTCCCGTTGGCTTGCGGGTTGTTGTAACGAGCTACCCATTCTTCAGTGGGTGTTTGAGCTTTTGTAATTACAGCAGTCAGAAAAAGTAAAAGAAGTAAGTTTAGGTTTTTCATTATTTTTGGTTTTTAGTCTGTATCTATTATTGTTTAACTGTTTAATTAATTAAATAAAAATTACCAATCTGGCGTGGCAGTTAGCCTAAGGTTATTGTCAACTTTCTTTTTGAAATTAGTGAATGATTCTTCCAGCCTTCCATTTATAGTTTCTATCACTTTATTTAATTTTTTACCGTCAATAGTTTCCAATTTTTGTGGTGCTGAAAATCCCCATGCTCTGTTATCATAATTAAAATCGGTGGTTTCTATTCTCAACTTATCGTCTTTAAATGATATCCTGACAAAATAGGTAGCAAATGCATCACCGGTTAGACTCAGAGTATTATTATAAAGCAATAAATCTTCAGTGTCAGTTAAGCGAGCTGCCACCGGAATTATATCCTGAACAGCCTTACGTAAAATTTCTTTTGAATATCCTGATAGATCAATAACACGTGTATAAGAATATTTGCTCGAGGCTGGATCAAGCGTTAGGTTCACTTTGTCGTTAGATTGAGAAAAAGCAGAGAATATAGTAAGTGTAACACAAATAGAGGTAAGAATTTTTTTCATTTTTTAAAGATTTAGAGGTTAGTTTTAATCTGTTGTTTTAGCGGAACTCTTTTAGTAATTCATCAAAATCAATATTTCCCATCATGGAGATGAAGACTATACTTATAATCAGCGGTATTGCGCCCAGTATTAATAGCGCAATTAAGCATCCGTATCCGGCAGGTTTTTGTCCTGCAATTTTTTCTATGCGTTTTGCTTCCAGCAAGTAAAGAATATTTATTATCAAGCCGGGTATGTAAAAGATGAGGTAGAGGAAAAAGGTTAATACAGCAGCCCCTATAAAATTTTGAAGCTTTGCAATTGCCTTTTCAAGTTCTGTTGTATTATTTTCCATTTATAATTGATTTGTTTGGTAATGGGTCTCTTTTCGCGAAGGACGAGTTAAACAATATGGAGCATGAGTGTTCATTATTGCATGGCGCAAGGTAAAAATTCATTTTTAATTTCCAAATAATGTAAACAGGTTTATCCGAAAATAAGATTCGGATAAACCTGTTTTATTCAACAAGTTACACCTGTCCCACCGGAATACTTACCGGGTCAGAGTAATCCCCTGTTTCTGCATCATTTTTTACATACACAATTTTGTAGCGCCATACGGCTGCGCTTGCTGAAGGTGTTCCGGGTGTGGGTGTACCCGGTGTAGGTATGCTTCCGCTGCCCGAAGGCAAAGCAAACATATCAGTGAGCTTATTTCCTTTTACTGATTTCAGGAACACAAATCCTGTTCCTCTGTCCACATATACATTTGTAAAATCTGCACCTTTCTTTTTCCAGCTAAGCGCAGGGTGTCCGCCTGTGCTAAGTTTAACTTTCAGGATTGGTTTCAGTAATGAAGGGTTATCCGTTATTGTTTCTTCACCAATGATCTTTAAATCTGCGCCAATATCATCATTATAGTTTGCATCGTTTTTAATGTCCCTTACAAGGCGTGCTATTAAATTAAAGATACCTGCGGGGGTATTAACCGGTTCAGGGGGTAGTTCCGGTTGCGGGACAGCGCCCAAAGGAATATTATCGGTTGAAAACGAAAGTTTGTTTTTAAAAGCCACCAAACTGGTTACTTCGCTCTTAGCCGAATCAATACGCCCGATAATGTAGGCGTAAAATACGGCTGCCTGCGCTATCAGTGCCAGGTCGGCAGGGTCAATGTTAAAGGTAGCGGCATAAGTTGACAGTTTCAGTGCAAAGTTGTTAAGCCAGGTAACTCTTTGAGCTTCAATTGTGGGTAGATAAGGTTTTCTTTTCATTGTTTTTGTTTTTGATTGTTAGTAATTGATGGTGTTTGAAATTTATCGTTTAAGAACTTCGTATCCAGCATTTCGACTACGCTCAGTGTGACAGCTCTATATGATTTGGTCAGGAAAAAGGGCAAATTTCTTCCTAGCTTTTCCGCGTTTATTCCGCACCGGAGCAAAATTTGTGAGGAATTAGTTGGGTCTAGTGCGGAGCAGGGCGAAATAATTCCTGACTTTTTCCGAAAAAGTGCGGAATTATTTTGCTCTGGTGCAGAATTATTTTGCTCTAATGCACACTTTTTTGAATTTAGTGTGGAATTATTCTGAAGAATTGCGGAATAATTTTGCGCTGGTGTGTGCAGGATTGAATTTATTTTTTGCTTGGTCATTTTTAATGTGTCGTTTTTGAAATATTGGGCAAACATAGGTTCAGTTATAAATAAAATTATCTGCAAATTTTTGTGCATTGTAAACTTACCAAGTGAACAAGTCATGTTTTGAAATGCCTGCAAATACAGGCGTTTAAATGATAATTTGGTAAACTCCTTGACAGGGTTGAATGAGCATGAATATTTAAAAAAAATGCTGATTATTACCCTCAAAAATCAAATAACATGAAGCCAACCGATACCCTTTTTCAACTGGTAAAAAGCATGAGTCGTGAAGAAAATAAGTTTTTCAGGAAGCATTATTGCAACAAAACAGATGAAAAAAGCAGCTTGCACATCCAGATATTTAATCGCTTATGCAAAATGGATAATTATGATGAGCAGGCTTTGAAAAAAGGAATAAATCCCAGTGTTTTCAAAACCCTGAAAAACCGGATGAAGGATGATGTGCTTGATTGTTTGTGCATTATCAGTCCTCCGGGTGATGTAAATGAATTGCGCAGAAAACTTTCACATGCCGAGATGCTTTCTCATCGCGGTTTGTTTAACGAAGCTGAAAGCATGTTAAATACGTTGGCTGAAAAGATTGAAAAAAACTCGCTTGCTTCGGGCAGCGCCTATCTGCATCAGGTTTTAACTGCATACAGTCATATTTTGCAAAGACAAGAGAATGCCCATCTGGATAAAGCGACCGAAAATCTTGGTAAAAGAATAGTAAAGAATGCAGAAACGCTGGCATATTCCATGAAGTTTTATTATGGCTATCTGCGGTTGGCAAAAATTCAGGCTGTTAATCCCCACCTAAGAACCGATGAGCAATTGCTGGAGCTTTCGGAACTGGTGGATACTTTTTCTATAAGCAATTTACCATTGCACAATTCTTTTGACCAAAATATTTATTACAAATTATCGGGTTCTCTTATTGATTTTTTGATAGGTAGTTTCTCCCGTCATTTTCAACTTGAGCAAGAACTATTTGAAGAAATTTATTCCAATAAAGAAGTGGTTGAACGAAGAGAAATTCCAATGTTTGCGTATGCTTTCAGCGGCTTTGCAAATGCCTGTTTCAAAATCCGCGATGTAAAAAAAATGCGGTATGCTGTTGATAAAGCAACTCCGGTTTACGAAAAATATTTTATCAATGATTTGCGGTTATATGGCGACTATGCCTATCTGTGCTGTGCTTTAGATTACTTAGAAGGAAAAAAAATAAAACAGAATGCAGATTTATTGAAAACATTTTTTGAAACTAATTTTGAAAAACTAAACCACGATGTTCGCATTTTTATTTCCTATATTTTAATGTTGTCGTATCACAAAACAGGTGATTACGCACAGGCTTTACATTTTAATACAAGCACCCTTGATATTAATCCTAAAATAGATTCATCAAAAGACTTCAGGGAATTCAGCCGTTTATATTATCTCCTCATTTTAGTTGACCGCGAAAACTCAAAAACTTTACCTGATTTTATAAACATAGAAACGCAGGTAGCAGCGTTTAAAAATTATGTTTATAAAAATTATGCAAATGCCGACCATCAACTAGAAACACTTTTCATCAGTTTTTTTGAATCGCTTTTGAAAATAAATAACAAGAAACAAGTGAAATTAAAATTTGAAAAACTTAGTGTTAACCTTAAACAACTTGAAAAGCAAGACATTCAATATATCAGACACATGTTTTCCAAGTTTGATTTCCTGAAGTGGTCTGAACAATCTTTCAGTTAAACTGTTTCGTTAAGACATCTTGTCATAAAATTTCCGCTGGCAGGATAATTGAAAACCCAAGCAGAAATTATTTAATATTGTAACCCTAATAAAAACAGAAAAAATTATGGCAATTGAATTAACAGATGCAAACTTTGATGAATTAGTCATCAAATCAGACAAACCCGTATTGGTTGACTTTTGGGCAGAATGGTGCGGTCCTTGCCGCATGGTAGGCCCGCTGGTTGAAGAACTTTCAAAAGAATACGATGGCAAAGCCGTTGTAGGCAAAGTGGATGTAGATAATAATCCCGGCATTTCGGCCCGTTTTGGTATCCGCAATATTCCTACGCTTTTATATTTCAAAGGTGGTGAGGTTGTAGACAAACAAGTAGGAGCCGTTCCTAAAACAGTGCTTGCAGGCAAGCTGGACGCTCAGATGAGCTGAAGAGGTTGATTATAATTAATCTCTAATTTTTGTATGGTATATTTTCCGCTATACATCGTTGTCGTTTTTGCTGAGAGAAGCTCTGCTATCAGCGGCAAACTCCGCCTTGTCTATCGAAAAATATCCTCATAAAAATTCTTAAACATTAATTATAAACAACCTCTATATGTCGCAGGTTCTCCATAACAGAGAATTTCAGCAGTTCAGCCACCTGGAGCTTATAGCTAAACAGGTGGTTGAAGGCTTTATAACAGGCCTTCACAAAAGTCCTTTTCATGGATTTTCAGTGGAGTTTGCGGAGCATCGCCTTTATAACACAGGTGAGTCAACGCGGCATATTGACTGGAAAATTTATGGTCGCACCGAAAAGCTTTTTGTAAAGAAATACGAAGAAGAAACCAACCTGCGTTGTCAGTTGGTGATTGACAGTTCTTCTTCCATGTATTTTCCCTACAGCGAAAAGAATAAACCCGGACACGAGAACAAAATCACGTTTGCCGTGCATTCGGCAGCAGCACTCATTCATTTGCTGAAAAAACAGCGCGATGCCTTTGGTCTCAGCATTTTCTCTGACAGTGTAGATGTTCACACGCCTGCCCGTTCCAGCACGATGCACAGCAAACTGCTGTTTCACGAGTTGGAAAACATTTTGCAGCAGCGCGAGCTTACGGCTAAGAAAAAAACGGTTGCCGCAGATGCCCTGCACCAGATTGCCGAAAGCATCCACAAACGTTCACTGGTTATTATTTTCAGTGATATGATGGACAACAGCGGCAAGGCTAATGAAGAATTGTTCTCGGCCCTGCAACACCTGCGCCACAACAAACATGAGGTAATCTTATTTCACGTAAACGATAGTTCGAAAGAGCTTAATTTTGAGTTTGATAACCGCCCCTATCGCTTTATAGATCTGGAAACGGGAGAAGAATTGAGGGTAGTTCCGAACGAAATCCGTCAATCTTACGTAGAAGCAGCTCAAAAATTTAAAAAAGAACTGATGCTTCGCTGCGGACAATTCAATATCGATTTTATTGAAGCCGATATAAAACAGGGCTACCGACAGGTTTTATTGCCCTATTTGCTGAAGCGTAAAAAGATGACCTGATTATGATGAAGAGAGTTTCCGCAATCCTGTTTTTTTTATGCTTTGCCCTTGTTTCGTCAGCAGTTGACTTTACTTCGCTGCTGCGCGAAAAACCTTTGATGGTAAGTTATACAGCCGATAAGAATACCAATGTTTCGTTTATGTTCACGGTAAAGAATATAAAAGAAAGCAAACTGGATATTTACCTGAACGTGCGTTACATTATTAATGCCGACACCCTGAACGATTACCTTTATTTTGGCGAAAGCTACACCGGTATGATAAAGGACATTTATCTGGAGCAGGGCGATTCAGTTTTTGCTTACATTTTTCTTAATAACGAAGAAACCGGCAAGATTGAAAACCTGAAAGGTTCGTTTACTGCCAAAGCAGGGCCTGGATTAGACATGACTTCAACCGGTGAAGTATGCCATTTTACCGGAACCATTTGGAAAGACAACCAATTGCCGCTTTTCCGTATTTCAAAAACAGACGAAAAAAGTCAGCAAATGAGTATTGACATAGAACTTACCGAGAATTACGAGTTTGATAAACTGTTTGTGAAAATAAAAGTGGTAAGCCCGGCTCAGGGTATTCTGCTGTTCAGCAAAGAACTGGTGGTAAACGAAGAACAGAATATACCTTTCCGCAGAAAGACGGTGAAAATTGATTTTCCGGATCTGGAAGTGCAAAAGACCGGAAGTTATTATGTTCAGGTGTTTCATCAGATGGGGCAAAGTCGTGTAAATGGCGTAGAATCCATTTCTTATCGATTGATTGATAAATAATTTTTGCAGGATTGCAAAAATGTTTACTTTCGCACCCTCTTTTACCGAAAGGTAAAGTAGTTCTTTAAGATTTTGGGCTGGTAGTTCAGCTGGTTAGAATGCTGCCCTGTCACGGCAGAGGTCGCGGGTTCGAGTCCCGTCCAGCCCGCAAAAAGGCCCCGCAGAAATGCGGGGCTTTTTTGCTTATAGCCGTTTTGCCTTTCCCCTCTTTCTTCTCTTTTTTTAAACCCCGCTGCTAACCGAAATACTAACCGGAGTAGAATACTGCCCCACTTCGGCATCATCTTTTACATATACCCCGCGGTAAATCCATACGGCTGCATTAGAGCCTGTGCCCGGGCTTGGGCTTGGTGAGCCCGGTGTGGGCGGTGTTACCACGGTGCCCGGCAGGGTATATGTATCGGTGTACGAAGTCTTTTTTACTGATTTAAGAAATTTAGAACCCTGCCCGTCACCACGGTCAACATAGAGGTTTAACCAATCCATTCCTTTCTTTTTAAAAGTGATTTTCGGATGCCCGCCTGTAGCCAGTTTTACTTTTAAAATAGGCTGCAGTATTGATGTATCCTCACTCATTTCTTCGCCAATAATGCGCAGGTCGTCACCAATATCGGTGGTATAGGCCTGTTTGCTTTTTATGGTTTGTATCAGCAGACCTGTGCGCGTAAAAATTCCCGCAGGCACCGAAGCAGGTGCAGGCAATATTTCAGGAACGGGCACCGGACCTATAGGCGAACCGATAGGAGCAAAGCTGAGGATGTCTTTAAACTCCACTACGTTTTTAGAATCCGACTTGCGGTTGCTTACCTCATTAATAATGTAGGCATACATAAGGGCATCGGCCTGCACTTGTCCTATTTCTGTGGCTGAAATTCCCAGTGTGGCAGCATAACCGCCTAAGCGTGCAGCAAAATTATTAAGCCAGATAACGCGGGCCGGTTCTGTAGTGGGCAAATAATATTTTTTTTTCATGATTTCTTTTTTTTTATGTTTTAAATTCAGTTTGTTTTTCTGTGTTATTCATTTCTTTCTCTGCAAAAAAGTTTCTTTTTCCGCTTCAATTCTTTCTTTCTTGCAAAGAATGAGTTCTTTTTCTCCTTCAGCGACTTCTTTCTTGTCTTCAGTGACTTCTTTTTCGGCTTCATTTCTTTCTTTCTTGCCGGGAAAGTTTCTTTTTCGTCTGGAAAGAAGTCTTTTTTGTCTGGAAAGAACTCTTTTTTCCCGCCAATGACTTCTTTTTCTGCGGGAAACAAAAATTTTAAGGCGGTTTGCGTTTGTTTTCGGTAGTCATTGCTTTGTTTGCGCTGCTTAATAATTAAATTGCAGGGCAAACATATATACCTGCGCAGGGGCGGAAACGTGTTTTAAGCAGAATGCAACTGATGTTGCGCGAAAAAGAACCTGTTAAAGCCGATTGTGAACGAAAAAAAACTGATTTAAACCGATTTCTATTCGGTATCTTTCTTCTTATCCTTGTCTTCTTTTTTCATTTTTGCTTTTTCTGCATCGGTAGGCAGGTGAGGCTCGCCACCCATGTGGTCGAACAGCAATTTAAGCATGGGGTGGGTGTAGAAGTTGGAGCCCCTTTTGGCACCGGGGCGCAAGGCTTTGCGCATTTCTTCCAACTGAGGCTGTATAGCCTCTATGTTTTTTTTAAAGGTGCTTAACGAAAGGCCGTAGCGTTGCTTAAGACTAACATTGGTTTCGTTGCGATACTTGCTGAAATCATATTTTTCTTCCATGGCTCTGGTTTTTAGGTTAATAAAACAGTAAGCACTTAGCTGTACAGCCTTAAAAACAAAGCACTGCGGTACAAAGCCCTAAGACTATACGACCAAGTAGGTAGAAATTATAACAATGCGAAAACCGGTTTTAAAAAAATGATAGAGTAAAGGTGTTACGCTATGCCGGAAGGGGTTTTTGTGTTATTCGTATTATTAGATTGATGTCACCCTGAGCGTAGTCGAAGGGTCAGCATCCATAACCACAAACGTACTAAGTTTTTTAATTCCTTCCAAATTTATACCCCCTTTTTTACTAGCGGTAGTATATTTTTTACTAACGGTCTTATAATGGTATTGACAATTATTTTGCCTTGGTATTTGGTTTTATCCAATATATTTAATAACGTTGTTGCCGAATACCATTGCCCCCATGGTATTTTGTTTTAATAATTTTTCTTTGCTTGCCTTACACCACAAGCGCAACAAAGAGTAAGATTAATTTTCTTCTATGAAGGGGGTAAAAGTTGTATTTAGTTTTGAACGGGGTGGATTGTAAAATTGGGATATTTTTATATTTTGATCTAAAAATTGATGTTTGGGAATGATGGGGGGGGATATTTAATGATATTGGTTATTAATATGACGGTTAAGTGACCTTGAACCAAGAAAAAAATGCAACCTTTTTTACAGCTAACAAATAAAGACACAATATGAAAAGAGTTTTTACTTTAACAATCATCTTGACAATTGGACTTCTTTTTGGATGCAACTCATCGGGTGACAAAGCTGACAAGCAAGAAGCAGTGACAATTGTAAACGCAGATACTACAATCAAAAAATATCTGACAGTAGTATTCCTTGACATTAGTGGTTCGTTTAACAAGGTTCAAAAGACTGGGGGGTTCAACGACAAGAACTATTTTGACCTTTCATGCGATGAACTGATTTCAAAAATTCGCAACAATATGATAATTGGACAAGAGTGCTTGATAGTTAAAGCAATCCAAAACGAAAGTTTTAAAGACGATGCTTTGGTTTACAAATTAGACTTAACAGATGATAAAGAATATATTTTTAAAGAACCAAAGCCTAAGGATGATATTAAAGTAAATAGATGGAGCCAGAAAAAGAAAGCCTTTGAAGGAGATGCAATAGAAAAAGCTAATGCCGAACAGGATAAAGCAGTAAAAGCAATTACAGCATTTAAAGACCATTATTCAGGCAAAGGAACAGACTGGACTGATTTGGTTAATGCTTTCAATGGAGTAAAACCACAATTGGAAAATGTTCAATATAAAGAATACATAAAACGCTTTATTGTATATTCAGATTTCAGAGAAACAAAAATGAAAGACCTTACTAAATTGATAATTGATTTAGATAGCGTTTCTGTTGAAGGAAGATTTGTTTCTAAAAATCAATTTGAAACATTAGAGGCATACGACAAGAACAAAGCCGCATGGCAACAAATTTTAAAGTGCCGTTCGCTTACCTTTAAGACACCAGAAGAAACAATTAAATAACCAACTATGGATACAACTCTAAGTATAATAGTAGCAGTAGTAAATGTTGTTCTTGTTTACTTTTTAAGAAACAACTTACTTGATTTAATCTCACGTCTATTTCAAAACTTAAATAGACCGTTAGACTATCTAACAGCCTTCTTGACAGGCAGCATTTCTTCGGTGATTAGGCTTACTTACCGACAGCAGGTATTAAATTTTTTCATAGTTGTTATTGCTGTAGTCCTTGTCTTTTCAGAGTTCAGCACTTTGAATGAAGTCGTTAAAGGAGTTTCTGCCGACAATTTGGAGGGAATAAACCTTGGCTTCGCCAAGGTTCCTTGGAGCGTTTTCTCTGCTATTTCTTACATTGCAATTGCAACTCTACTTGGTTTTATTGCACTTGAACTAATATCATTTAGAGAGCTACTTCAGGGAATACTTTTTAATGACCCACCAGTAATAAGTTCAGGACGAGTTTCTCAAAAACTAAAACATATTATTGCTATTATTCTTTTCATTGGACTACTTGCATTAGCCTTTTTGCAAGGCGACTTAGCCATTTATCGTTTAGACGAACTTTCATCAGAATTAAAGACAGATGCAGTTAAAAACCATACCACTTATATTAAGGCATTCTATTTTGCCTTGGGTTTTTTAACTCCTATTGTCGCTGCTATTGCATTTATTTCTTTAGATATTTTCATTTCAATTTTAGTAGGATTTCTCATTGCATTTATCATTGTTCTTCAAAAAATTCTTTCAGCAATCTACTATGCAATTGAGATAATAATTTTCTTGACATCTTCTCCTATTGATAAGTTGCTTGAATTGTTTGGGATTTTTCAAGCAGACAAAATCACCGAGTTAAATATGGATATTGCAAAGCCAGCTAAGAAACTCGCCCCGCTGGGCAATACAAGTGACATTTATCTACAAAATCAGGCAGAGATTTACGATAACTTCAATAGGGACTTGATGCTTAGGAGAAAAATTATTTTCGTATGCGACAACCCAAAGTTTAAAATTGCATATCCATCAAGTGAGCTTCCTTTTGACAATGACACAAAATTCCAAGAGGTTAAAGACTTAATCATAACTAAGTTTCCTATTCTTCAAGACAAGGATTTAAAATTTAGCTTTATTGACATCAATGGCTTACTAATTACTTTGGACTTAAATCAACATATCGCAGACTATCTCAGACAAACAAATTCTGTATTTATTCAACTTGCGACTATGGAAACTCCAAGCGAAACCATTGTGGACGATGAGAAGAACAGCAGATAACAAGGAGTTTTCGATAGTGGGGGTTCCGTGCTTCGCAGACACATTTGTGCAAGGTGGAAGTTCAGTTCTCCGAATGAAGTTTAGTGCTAATAAACCCCGCCATCGCACCCCCAAAAAACGTTAGCGCCAAGGCTTGACGACAGTGCGAACTTGAAACAGACTGCAAGAAATGAGCGATAAAAACACCAATAACTTAACAAGTGAATTCAGTGTAACTCAATACTTGACTTATGTTGGACCATTTCTGATTTTTCTCGGAATGACAAGGCTTATAACCTTCTACAATTCTTTTGGTGTTTCTATCACATCCTACCTCGACTTCTCAGAGGTTCTCACTTCATTTTTTGACATTTTAGTTATTGTGGTAATTTTCTTTGCTTACACATCTATTCAAAATTATTTGGCAAGTGGCAAGGACGAAGCTTACAGAGCGAATAAAAAGCGACAAGCTATTCTTGAGGAAAAATTTTTTTTCAAAATCTGCCTACATTATTTGAACTATTTCAGTTCTTTAATTATTTACGGACTTGTTGTAATTATAGGATGTGTTATTGCTCGTTTTTGTTTCAACTGGATTACGACCATCACAATTTTCGTTTGGACGGGAGTTTTTGTTTTCCTTCTCATCTTTATCATCGTCCAAGTTGAGATCGAAAGAAAGCATATTCAGTTTCAATCATCGCTAAACAAAAGACGTTACATTTTCTTGCTGCTTTATTTTTTAGTATTCACTTATTGTGTTATTCTATATTCTTCATATCAAGCAGGACAAATACGTACAGAAAAATCAACTTATGGTGTTAGCATCACTTTGGACAATGACCAAACATTAGTTTCTGACAGTTCTAATTATTTTATCGGGAAGACACAGAACTATGTTTTTATCTATCACGAAAAGGAACGCAAGGCAGACATTATTCCAATGACAAGAGTAAAGCAAATCACAATGAGACACATTCAACCTTCTAAATGAAATGACTGCTATAGACAAAAAATTTTACAACATTTTCTGGACTGACCCGACCTGTCAGATAATTTTTTCAGCACATAAGGCACAATTATTAGAGAACGAAGTAGAACTTATTGTGACCAAAGAAAAGTTTTATGCACAAAGACTTGTTTTGACTAACTCACAAAAACGCAAGGCTGGGACGCAGATTGCAAAGAGAAGTGAAAATGATAGTATTGAACTAATGCATAATCTACAAAGTGCTGCTAAAAAATACTTTGCGGAAGTAAGATTAGAAGCATACGTTATGGAAAAGTTTGGAACTGCAATAAAGCTAATTGAAGCTGACTTAGCTCAAAGTGGGGGATGGATAAAATTGATAATGAAACTTATTTCCTCTATTGAAAATGAAAAAGATTTATTTAAACTTTTATCTGATTATCAATTTATTCCTAAAGAGATTGAAAACAAAGAACAGTATGCAAAATATCTTGAAAAAGAGCTTGCAACTCATATGAAAGAATTTTTTAAAAAAGATAATCTTTCTGATTTAGCAATTTCTATTGACCTAATAAGCACCTACTACAATTATAAAATTAAAAACAATCTTGTTTCAGCAACTAAACACTTCACCGATATTCTTCATGATAGCGAGAATTATAAGGACAGACTTGAATTCTTTGATAATCTATATGAAATTGGAGTCATAAAAGGTGGAACACTAAAAAGTTACTATGAATGTGTGCAATGTCCACCTAATACACTTAATGGAATTTTGACAACGAATATTAAACCAAGTAAACTGAAAATAAAATGCCCTGCTTGTGGAAAAGAACTTTTTTATATCGTGCCATATGAACTAGATAAAACAATTTATGACAACATAGTTCATAAAGACGGACTATTGTTCTTTGCAATTAAACATTTACTTGAACAATATAACTACAAATACCAACCCAATGTAATTTTCCCACCCGATATTGAATTAGATTTTTGTTTAATTAACGAACAAGGGTTGTATTCTGAAATTATTGAAGTCAAAATGTTTAAAACTGATAGACCTGATGATACACAAATTGGTAACATAAGAGGAGCAGTTTCACAAACAAAAAAAGATATAGACAAACTTATTAGCGTTCATAGCGGTTACAAAACAATTCAAAAAAGTATAGTAACCAATATTTCTAATGACAATGTTTATAAACAGGCAACTAAAGAACTTGAGAAAGATTTGAATGAATACAATATTGTTCTCTATACAATTGCCGACTTTTACACTAAAATTAAAAAATAGGCTGATAGAACCTTTAAATGTGTAAGTATTGACCGATGGCAGAAATTTTCATTAGACATTCAAACCAAGAGGAACTCAAGGGAATACCAGACACAGTTTACAAATACCGAAATTGGGCTGACGAATACCACAAAACAATCTTGACATCACAGATTGTATTCCTCGCCCGACCCACAAGTTTTGAAGACCCATTGGACTGTAAACTGTTAAAGCGTTACGATTTGCTCACTCATGAACAAATTTATAATAAGTATTTACAGTCTTCAAAAGAAGACCATCCAAATTGGTCAATGCAGCAGCACGATGAATTTGCTAGAGAATGGTTTAATAAAAGCCCTTTACACGATAAAGAATATATCAAAAAACTTCAACAAGAACACTTTCTGGATTTTGACGACAGATTTGGTGTTCTTAGTTTGACAGCAAATCCGTCAAACTTTGCAATGTGGGATAAATATAGCGACCATCATAAAGGATTTTGCGTAGGATTTAATGCACATAAGATGTTTCAGCATTTGGGTGGCGGTGGAGAAGTAATGTATTTTGACAAACTACCTGATATACTTCCCTTTGACAATGTTGAGACAGAGCATACAATACAAGTTTTCTCTAAAGAAAAAAAGTGGGAATTTGAACAAGAGTATCGAACTCAAAAATTCTATCCGCAACCCGTAACAAATGCTGAAAGACAAATAAAACTACCAGCGGACTGTTATACAGAAATTATATTTGGTGCTGAGCTAACAGACAAACAACAAGAAGAAATAAAAGCAGTCTGTAACGACCAAAAACTAAATGTTACATATTTTATAGAGACCGTTGACTATGACAAACAAACAGTTTCAATTCAGTAGCAGCCCATCCCCGCACACGCGAGGCTCTTTGCCTTAGCTTGTCCCGATGTATATCGGGATGTCGCCAATTCTTTGTCGTCCCTACTGAGCGGCATCTTGGTTAAGCGGCCTCGCCTTAGGCGAGGTAATGCCGCTTACAACACAGCAGAATTTATAATTCTGCTTCTATTTTAACTCAGATACTGCCAGTTTAATTTTTATTTATTTTTGAAAATCAAACACCTAATCAAATGATGGATAAATTAACAGACGTAATCAACAAACTTACGCCATCCCAGAAAGAAGATTTATTTATAAGAGCAGTTGAAGGTATAAAGAACGACACTGCTCCCTTTAAACTGCCACCTGAAGAAAAAAAGAAATTCCTTGCTATGCTTGATTTTGTTCATGAACAAATGGAAAAGGGAACAGATCCGTTTGAGATACAAAAGCAGTTGAAAGAAAAAGGCTTAGATCCTATGTGATAAGCCCGATCCATTGCTCCGGATGTTCCTTGTCTTTAGGTAGGTTCAGAGTTGTTTACTCCGTTTTAAAAATAGAATCAAACACACCACCCTTCGGCTTTTCTTTTTTCTCGTGCCAGGTTCCGGTGCTGTCTTTTTTGTAAGCAGTAGTGTCCACATAGCCCTCCACCTCTTTGGTAAATTTTGTAAGGCCTTTTGAAACGTTCACACTTGCAGAGTCAACCTTCTTTATTGTTTGGGTTACTTTTCCTACCCGTTCATTTAACGTTCCTTCGCAGGCTGCAAAAGTCAGCAGGGCTGCAACTGAACTGATATAGAATGACCGATTTGTCAAGGGCTGGTTTTTAAATGAATTTACAAAGCAAATCTATTTTTTTCTCTTTACCTGTAAAACAGGTTTTACAGCAATAATTTAATTTTTCATTATTTTCGTTTACTGATTTAAAACCGAAACCAATGCCGGGTAAACGCAAACTTAACACTCAGGTAAAAGCCATACAGTATTTTATTGAGCAGGGCGATATTGAAATGGTACTGAGCATTATTGATAATGCACCGCAGTTAGACGAAAAGACTAAAAAGGATTTAAAGCTGCAGCTTGATTATTTTCTTTGTGAATTTGAAGATTCAGATGATACGCATTTTACTGCCCGTGCCGGCAAATGCAAAGGCTGCTTCAAAGGCTGCACCGGATTTATGTACACGGGCAATGTATCTAAGAAAAAGGCTGCACTTGTTTTCAAACAAAAAGATGGAAACATAGAAAGCTTTAAGCACTGTGCCGGTTTTGCGCTTAAAAAAATAGCCAAGTCTAAAAAGAAGAAGGTGGTTAAAGGTAAAACGCAGAAAGATTGATGTTTAATTAAAAAGCTAAAAACAATGGCCTACGACAGCGAAGAACAAAAAAAACTGCGCGAAAGCATTGCAGAAAAAACCCGCCTAGCAAAAGAATTTGCACGCGACAAAGAGGCAATGGGCAAACTGAAAGCAAGTATCGAGTCGCTTGTGCCCGCTATGGAAATGTTAATGGAAAAAGCGCGCAACGAGAAGCTAACGGACGAGGAGCAGGATATTTTTGATAAAATAGTGGCAACCTTTCAGCTGGTTCAGCAAACGCTTTCCGATACCAACCTGTTAATCTTCAACGACCTTTTTGCAAAATCAAATGCCTATTTCTTTCACGTAAAAAAACTGGCCGAAGAGGGTAATGAAGATGCCCGCAAGGTTTATGAAAAACTATTGCCCTCTTTTAAAAAAGCAATGGGCGAGGGTAATAAAAGTCCCGAGCAGAATAATTAGTTACTTTCCGTTTAGTTATGCAACACCAGATAATAAGCCCCGGCAAACTGCTTAACTCCAAAGGCAATTTGCGCGAGCCGGGTTGGGCCACCGATTTAATACTGGAATACCGCAAGGCCGAAATTAAGGCGGCTAAATGGCGCATCAAAGAATGGGATTATTATGCCGTGTTGAATAAAGATTTTGGTCTGGCCTTTACCGTTTCTGACAACGGTTATCTGGGTTTGATATCGGTAACGCTTTTTGATTTTATAAAGGGCAGCGAACATTCACAAACCATTTTAACACCATTGCCAATGGGCAAATACAGGATGCCCGAAACAACGCACACCGGCAATGTGGTTTTTAAAGACAAACGTTTTTCTATTGAGTATATCAGACACAGCGATAGCCGCCAGCTGAACTGCAGCGTAAAAAACTTTAAAGACGGAAACGATTTACAGGCAAGTATTACCCTGCAGCAGCCCGCGATGGATACCATGGTAATTGCCACTCCCTGGAAAGAAGATCCGCTGGCGTTTTACTATAACCAGAAAATAAATTGTCTCCGTGCATCAGGAAAAGCAAGGCTGGGAAAACAGGAATTTGTCTTTAATCCCGAAACCGACTTTGCCACCTTTGATTGGGGCCGTGGCGTATGGACCTACAAAAATACCTGGTTCTGGGGTTCGGGCAACGGAGTGGTAAACGGAAAGCCTTTTGGTTTTAATATAGGCTATGGTTTTGGCGACAACACAGCCGCCACCGAAAATATGCTGCACTACAACGGCAAGGCGCATAAATTAGATAAGGTAAGCTTTCATATACCTGATGACAGCTATTTAAAACCCTGGAAATTTTCGTCCAATGACGGACGTTTTGAAATGGATTTTGTGCCCGTGCTTGACCGCGCCTCAAAAATAAATGCACTTATAATTTCAACCGACCAGCATCAGGTGTTTGGCAAAATGAGCGGGAAAGCAATTCTTGACAGCGGTGAAGTGCTGGAGATAAAAGATTTGCTGTGCTTTGCCGAAGAGGTAAGTAATAAGTTTTAGAACTCAGATAATCTGCTCCGCTACTTTCTTCATCATTGCTGCAATCTCATCATTGCACAAACGGTTGATACTTCCCTCGTGCGTGTGTTGCAGCTTGCGTTCGGGATTAAATGTTCCCTCGTTAATGGATTGCCCCACCATTTTATAAGCATCGCGGAAAGGAATACCGCTCACCACTAATTTGTTTAGTTCTTCCACGCTGAACAGGGGATTAAACCGGTCGTCATTTAAAATATCCTTACGCACCTTTAGTTCATCCAGCGAGAAGAGCAGCATGGTCAAACATTCCTGCAAGGTATCAATGGCCGGAAACAGAATATCTTTTGTGAGCTGCATATCGCGGTGGTAGCCCGAAGGAAGATTGTTGCAGAGCAAGGTCATTTCGTTGGGCGCAGCCTGCAAGCGATTGCACTTGGCGCGGATAAGTTCAAACACATCGGGATTTTTTTTGTGCGGCATAATGCTGCTGCCGGTAGTAAGTGAGTCGCTGAACGAAATGTAGGCAAACTGCTGATTCATATAAATGCACACATCATACGCAAAACGCGATAGGGTAGAAGCAACTGAAGCAAAAGCAGAGAGTGTTGCTTTCTCGGCTTTGCCGCGTGTCATTTGCGCATATACGGAGTTATAATTCATTTCAGCAAAACCCAATAGTTCGGTTGTTAAAGTTCTGTTGAGCGGAAAGGCCGAACCATAGCCCGCTCCTGAACCCAAGGGATTTTTGTCGGCAATTTTATAAGCCGCTAAAAGCATCTCCATATCGTCCACTAAACTTTCGGCATAGGCACCAAACCACAAGCCGAAGGAAGATGGCATGGCTAATTGCAAATGCGTGTAGCCCGGCAGCAAATCGTTTTTGTGCTGCTCACTCAACTGCTGCAGTTTGTTAAACAACTGCAGCACCTGTTGCGAAGTTTGCTTGAGTGTATGTTTGAGATAAAGCTTTATATCTGCCAGAACCTGGTCGTTGCGCGAGCGGCCGGTGTGCAACCGTTTTCCGGCATCACCAATTTTTTCGGTCAGCGTTTTCTCTACCTGCGAATGAATATCCTCTGAATGTTCTTCGAGCACAAATGTTCCCTCATCAATGGCGGCAAGAATTTCCTCCAGTCCTTTTTTGATGGCAGCAAATTCTGAGGCAGAAATAATGTTTACGTTCAGCAGCATTTCGGCATGAGCCAAAGAACCCAGCACATCAAAACGCGCCAGACGCATATCCCAGATGCGGTCGTTACCCACCGTAAATTTTTCGGTAACAAGCGCTTTGTCGTCTTGTTTCAGTTCGCCTTTTTGCCAGAGTTTCATGCGCGTATAGTTTTAAGTTGTTGAGCGTATTGTTCAATCAGTTCGGTGTAAATGCGAATACCATCTTCCGGTTCCTGCAGATAAATAAATTCATCGGCACTGTGCGAGCGGGCAGAATCCCCCGGGCCAATCTTCACAGCTTTCCAGGGCATTAGTGCCATATCGGAAGTAGTGGGTGATCCATATAAATCAATGTTCAGTTCTTTTGCTGCCATCACCATCGGGTGATTTGTTGCTGTAAAAGAAGGTTTAATGCGGGTGCTGCGTTCTTTAACTTCAGCCTTTACATGAGTGCGGATAATTTCTAAAACCTGTTGGTGCGTATAACATTCATTCAAGCGAACATCTACCACAAAACTACACTCTGCAGGAACCTGATTGTGCGCAGTGCCAGCATTAATTACTGTTACATTCATACTCACGGGCCCCAGCCATTCCGAAGCTTTTTCAAACTGATACGTGCGGAACCACTCGATATCTTTCATGGCTTCGTAAACAGCATTCACCCCTTCGTTGCGCGCAGCGTGCCCTGCCTTGCCCTTAGCAACACAATCGAGCACTAATAAACCGCGCTCGGCAACAGCCATCTTCATTAAGGTTGGCTCGCCAACTATTGCCATTTGCACATTACCTAAATCTGAAATAATACTTTCCACTCCGCCTTTACCCGAAATTTCTTCTTCGGCAGTAGCAGCATAAATGATGTTGAAAGGCAAATCGCTTCGTTCATTAAAATGAAGAAAAGCGCCAAGCAAAGCCACTAATGCTCCGCCTGCATCGTTGCTTCCTAAACCGAAAAGCTTTCCGTCTTCAATGCTTGCTTTAAAAGGATTGCGGGTATAAGCGCTGTTGGGTTTTACGGTATCGTGATGAGAATTGAGTAAGAGGGTGAATTTACTGTCATCAAAAAATCTATTCTTCACCCACACATTATTTCCTTTTCTTAAAACAGAACAGCCTTGCGCTTCCAAAAAAGACGCCATTAAATCAGCTGTTTCGTTTTCTTCTTTGCTGAAAGAAGGAATAGCTATAAGTTGTTGTAAGAGTTCTGCTATTTCTTTCATCTTTTTATGCAGGTGCCAAATCCTTTTTCTCCTTTTGAAATCTTTAAAATGTTTCTCGCGTGCCCGATGGAAACCTCATTTACTCCGTTGCTCAGGGCTTCCAATGCATTATCAATTTTGGGAACCATGCCGGCATTGATGATGCCTTCTTTTTTTAGTTGTTCAGCGCGGTTGAAATCAATTTCATTAATCACAGAGTTGTCGTCATTCACATTCATCAATAATCCGTTTTTCTCGAAACAATAAATAAGCCTAACCGTGTAGTGTTTACTCATTGCCTCTGCTATTGTTTTGGCAATTGTATCAGCGTTGATATTCAGTAAATGTCCGTCAGCATCAGAAGAGATTGGGGCAAGCACAGGAGTAATTTCCTGAGATAGAATATTCTTCAGAAACAAAGTGTTGACCGTTGTTTTATCAATATCACCTACCCAACCGTAATCAATATTTTTTACCTCTCTTTTAACTGCGGGAATAATGTTTGCATCGGCACCGCATAAGCCAAGTGCATTACACCTTTTTGATTGCAGTGAGGCAACAATTGTCTTGTTCACCCAACCGGCATAAGTCATGGTGACTACCTTTATGGTCTCTTCATCGGTAAGTCTTCTGCCTTCCACCATTTTGGTTTCAATGCCGAGTTTGGAACTCAATTCGGTTGCCAGTTTTCCACCGCCATGTATCAGGATTTTATTCGCAGTAATAGAAGCAAAGTCATTCAGAAAAGCATCTAAGGCTTCTTTGTTATCAATGATGTTGCCACCAATTTTTATGACGAAGAGTTCTTGCACGCTAAGAGTTTTCAAGAATTTTTTTCAAAACAGTTTGTGCGGCAATCACCCGGTTTCCTGCCTGCTGCTGAATAATGCTGTTCGGTCC
Organism: Bacteroidia bacterium; assembly: GCA_050186075.1. Lineage (GTDB taxonomy): Bacteria > Bacteroidota > Bacteroidia > SXHM01 > SXHM01 > SXHM01. The sequence goes on along the minus strand of JBFWYU010000014.1, from coordinate 32,810 downwards.
GTCAATTAGTTCATCCGACAACTCAACATTTCTGCGAACAGGAAGACAGTGCATTACTTTGGCTGCATTGGTCAATTTTAATTTCTCCTGAGTTAACAGCCAGTTCTCTTTTACTTCGGGCATTGCACCGTAATCAATAAACGATGACCAGTTTTTTACATACACATAATCAGCTCCAGCCAAGGCTTTATCCTGATTGTATTCAATGCTTGCACCTTTTGAAAACTGTTCATCAAGTTCATAACCTTCCGGATGAGTAATCACCACTTCGGCACCGGAGGCCACTGCCCATTCGGCAAAAGAATTAGGAACGGCCTGTGGCAATGCTTTAATGTGAGGCGCCCAGGTCAAAACAACTTTAGGTTTCTCTTTCTGTTTTGTTTCAGCAATGGTAATCATGTCTGCAAAACTTTGCAGCGGGTGGCGGGTTCCGCTTTCTAAACTCACCACCGGTTTATTACAGTATTTCATAAAACTGTTCAGCACTTCTTCGTTGTAATCTTTATTGCGGTCAGTTAAACCGGGAAAACAACGGATGCCAACTATATCGCAATACTGCGCAATAACACCTGCTGCTTCGCGGATGTGCTCGCTCTTGGTGCTGTTCATAACAGCACCATCTTCAAACTCAATCTGCCAGCTGTCTTTATCCAGATTAACCACCATCACATTCATGCCCAGATTGTATGCAGCACGCTGTGTGCTCATGCGTGTGCGCAAACTCGGATTGAGAAAAAGCAGTCCAATCGTCTTTCCTTTTCCAAGCTCAGAAAAATTATTCACGTTTTGTTTTAACCGCAGCGCATCCTGAATAAAATGGTTCAGATTGCCTGCATCTTTTACTGAGATAAAATTCTTCATGATACTGTTTGTGGATGTAAAACGGAATGAAATGCTTCCAGAAAAATATCCACTTCGTTTTTAGTAATAGTAAGCGGAGGTAAAATCCGCAAGGTGTTTTTATTAGATGATGAACCTGTGAAAATTTTATGCTTCTGTAAAAGCTCATTGCGAACCGGTGCACAAGGCTGGTTCAATTCAATGCCAATCATCAAACCCATGCCGCGCACTTCTTTAATGACATCGATGTTTTTGAGTTGCTCCATGAAATACTTTCCGATGGTGCGCGAATTCTCAATCAGATTTTCTTCTTTAATTACATCTAATACGGCAATGGCAGCTGCACAGGCAAGATAATTTCCGCCAAAGGTTGTGCCGAGCATGCCGTGCTTTGCCTGAAATGATGGATGAATTAAAACCGCTGCCACCGGAAAGCCATTGCCCATTCCTTTTGCCACAGTTATCAAGTCAGGTTGTATACCTGAATACTGGTGCGCAAAGAAATATCCGCTGCGTCCATAACCTGATTGTATTTCGTCAATAATAAGCACTGCATTATGCTTGTCGCATAATTCGCGTAAGAGTTTTAAAAACGAGGCATCAGGAATATTTACGCCACCAACGCCTTGTATTCCTTCAATAATAACTGCGCAAACATCATCGCTAAAATTATCTTTCAGTTCAGTTGCATCATTGAACGGAAGGAAAATAATGTCGCTGTTTGCATTTACAAGTGCCTGAATTGATTTGTCATCTGTTGCCGCAACAGCCAATGAAGTGCGTCCGTGAAATGATTTTTCAAAGGCTATGATTTTCTTCTTCCCGTTTTTGAATGAAGCGAGTTTCAGCGCATTCTCATTGGCTTCTGCACCTGAGTTGCAAAGGAACAATCCGTAATCATCGTATCCTGAAAGCGCTCCTAATTTATCAGCCAGATCCTGTTGCAAAGGAATCTTTACAGAGTTCGAATAGAAGCCGAGTTGCTTTAATTGCTCATCCATTTTTTGCACGTAATGCGGATGTGAATGGCCAATGGAAATTACAGCATGGCCGCCATACAAATCCATGTAACGCGTTCCTTTGTCGTCATACAAGTAGCAACCTTCTCCTTTTACAGGTGTGATGTCAAAAAGGGGATAAACATCAAATCGTTTCATCAGAACGCAGAGGGTTTTAAGTGTAGTCCCGCTTTTTCATCGAAACCTAAAATCAGGTTCATGTTCTGCACGGCTTGTCCGCAGGCACCTTTTAAAAGATTATCAATAACGGAAGTAATCAGTAACTGCCCTCCGTGTTTCTCTAAATGCAAAAAGCAACGGTTGGTGTTCACCACTTGTTTTACATCTACCTCGCTTTCGCTGATGACAACAAAAGGATGATTGGAGTAATAGTTTTTATAAAGAGTTACAGCCTCTTCGGCAGTTAAGTCACTTTTGAGATAAACCGATGCAAGAATACCACGCGTGAAATTTCCGCGTTGCGGAACAAAAAGAATTTCGTTGCTGAAATTCGATTGAAGTTTAGTAATGCTTTCGGTTATCTCTTTCAGATGTTGGTGTTCAAAAGCTTTGTAAACAGAAAGGTTGTTATTCCGCCAACTAAAATGAGAAGTGTTGCTCAATGTTTGTCCTGCACCGGTGCTGCCTGTAGTTGCGTTGATGTGCAATTCAGCATTTAGTTTTTGTGCCGATGCCAAGGGCAATAATGCCAGCTGAATGCATGTGGCAAAACAACCTGGATTTGCAATGCTTTTAGCTGTCTTGATTTGCTCGCGATTTAACTCCGGCAATCCATACACAAAATTTCTACCTGCAAAATTGTTAGTAGAATGATGACGAAAATCCTGACTTAAATCAATCACCACAAGTTGTTGCGGTAAATCATTCTCACTTAGAAATTTCTTTGCTGCATCGTGTCCTCCACATAAAAACAATACATCAATATCTGTGTGATGCTTTGCAGAAAAAATCAGATTAGTTTCTCCTAGTAAGTCAGTATGAACAGAAAAAACAGGCTTTCCGGTATTGCTGTTGCTTTGCACAAATTCTACCACTACATTCGGATGCAACAACAACAACCGCAATAACTCTCCACCCGTGTAACCGGCACTACCAATTATACCAGCCTTAATCTTGCTCATGGAATTGTTGGTTGAGTTGGTTCACCTGAAAGTAGATGCCCGTTTGGTTGCCGAATATTTTGGTAAATCCTTTTACATCTTCACCACTCCAGCCTTTATTCATTTCGCCATAACTGCCGAACTTGGCGTTCATTAAATCGTGTTCGCTTTCAATGCCTGTTAACTCAAAACGGTAAGGCATCAGTTTTACAAACACCTTGCCCGACACAAATTTTTGTGTGGAAGTCATAAAAGCTTCAATGTCGCGCATAATCGGATCGAAGTATTGGCCTTCGTGCAGCCAGTTGCCATACCAAGCAGCCATCTGATCTTTCCAGAAAAGCTGCCATTTGGTTAGCGTATGTTTCTCCAACAAATGGTGTGCTTTGATGATAATAAGCGGAGCCGCTGCTTCAAAACCAACGCGTCCTTTAATCCCAATAATGGTATCACCCACATGTATATCTCGACCAATGGCGTAAGGCGAAGCGAGTTCCTGCAATTTCAGAATAGCATCAACAGGATTTTTAAATAACTCATCATTCAATCCTATCAATTCACCTTGTTTAAACAGAAGTATCACATCACTGTGATTGTTCTGAACCAGTTGTGTTGGATAAGCGCTTTCAGGAAGTGTGCCAACTGAAGTCAATGTTTCACGGCCACCAACCGATGTTCCCCAAATGCCTTTGTTAATGCTGTAAACAGCTTTTTCAAAGTTCATTTGCACATTGTTCTTCTTTAGGTATTCAATTTCCGCCTCGCGCGAAAGCTTTAAATCGCGGATAGGCGTAATGATTTCCAACTGCGGAGCTATGATGTGAAATACCATATCAAAACGTACTTGGTCGTTCCCGGCACCGGTACTTCCGTGCGCCACTGCCGTTGCGCCAATTTCATTGGCGAATTTTGCTGTGGCAATAGCCTGCACAATACGCTCAGCACTTACTGAAAGAGGATAGGTATTGTTCTTTAAAACGTTGCCGAACACGAGATACTTAATCACATCACGATAGTAATCGTTGCGGGCATCCACACATTTGAACGAGGTCACTCCGAGTGACTTTGCATGTGCTTCAATACGCGCAATTTCTTCTTCCGAAAATCCACCTGTGTTGATGGTGATGGCATGCACTTCGCAATCCAATTCGTTTTTAAGATAGAGTGCACAATACGTTGTATCTAACCCGCCACTGAAAGCCAACACTACTTTTTTATTTTTTGTATTCATAGTTCTTTAATTACAGATTGAGTGAAAAAAGTGCAGAAAAAACCTGCTTGATACTGGGACCTAGTTTCGGCTTTTCTTGCTCAATTGCTGAGTTTTTGGCAGCTTTTTCTTTCTCTTTTGGATCATAAAGCATGGCAGTGCACAGGCAGTTCTTCCTGTTTTTGCTTTGCAGGATTTCAAAATTCACACAACTCTGGCAACCCTTCCAGAATTCTTCATCGTCTGTCAGTTCAGAATATGTAACAGGCTCATATCCCAAATCAGAGTTGATTTTCATTACAGCTAATCCGGTGGTTAGGCCAAACAATTTAGCATCAGGATATTTGGTGGTGGAAAGTTCCAGTACTTTTTTCTTGATGTCGCGGGCCAGCCCGCTTTTGCGAAAATCAGGAGCCACAATTAACCCGGAATTGGCTACATATTTTCCGTGTCCCCATGTTTCAATGTAACAAAATCCTGCCCACAGCCCTTCGCTTGTCACGGCAACTACCGCTTTACCTTCGCGCATTTTTTCACGCACATATTCAGGTGTGCGTTTGGCAATGCCTGTTCCGCGGGCTTTAGCCGAATTTTCAATTTCGGTGCAGATTGTTTCTGCGAAAATTTCGTGTTGCTCGTTTGCAACGGAAATAATAAATGAACTATTCATTTTTTTAAAATGTAAAAATTGTAAGACCAGTAAAAAAGTAAGAATGTTGTGTGCCTCAGCACGAGATGTCTGCATTAATTATGCAACATACACAAAAGCTGGAAACGTATCAACGTCTCGGAAAAAACGGGGTGGAAAAACTGTAAAGTATGGAGTGTGTATCCATCGTAAATGCCGTTCCGCGAAGAACAAAATGCTTGGTAGCAGCCAACATTTTTTCCTGCATAACACAATATTCAAGATTGAATATTTTCTTCATTTCAGTTAAACCCGATTTTGGTTTTGTTTTTAAAAGGTTGCGAATGTAAAACATATTTTAAAGCACGGCCGATTATTTTTTATCAAAATTTTGAGATGCATTTTTAGTATTTCCTTTGTCCTTTTCATGATGCAAGAAAACCGATTTTTCATACAAGTGGCAGGATAAATTGTTAAATATTAAATATTGCCTTTGTTCTTATAAAGATTAGTTGTTAATAAAGAATATTCTAATCATATTCTCGGATTAAAAATGTTTATAGATTTGCGCAGTTTTTTAAAAGCCGGTAGGCAAAATTCCGGTGTTATTTTTTGCAAATGAATTCGCTGAACGATTATCTTCCTATAGGCATACAACTGATAGTGGCATTGGGTTTTGTGGTAACCACCATGGTTGCAACGGCATTGCTTGGCCCTAAAAGAAAATCGAAGAAAAAAGACGAAATTTTTGAGTGCGGAATTGAATCAACAGGAAATGCACGTGTTCCCTTTTCTATTAAATACTTTCTGGTAGCTATATTATTTGTTCTTTTTGATGTGGAAGTTATATTTATGTATCCCTGGGCAGTAAATTTCAGGGAACTTGGTTTGCAGGGTTTCCTTGAGATGCTCGTGTTTATAGCATTTCTGCTTGCAGGGCTTGTTTACATCATTAAGAAAGGTGCATTAAAGTGGGAATAGTTTTTAAGAGAGAAAGAGAATAAAGTCAAAATTCAAAAAGAAGTGGCAGAGATTATAAAACCTAATTACAACATTGCAGAAGTTCCGGCAGGTCATGATGGTCCGGGCTTTTTTGCTACTTCGTTAGATAAAGCAGTTGGGTTGGCGCGTAAAAATTCAATCTGGCCTTTACCTTTTGCTACCTCTTGCTGCGGAATAGAGTTTATGGCCATGATGGGTTCGCATTATGATTTTGCCCGTTTTGGTTCTGAGCGTTTAAGTTTCTCACCCCGTCAGGCTGACTTATTGATGGTGATGGGAACAATTGCTAAAAAAATGGCTCCCGTAGTAAAACAGGTTTATGAGCAAATGGCCGAGCCGCGTTGGGTTCTTTCAATGGGTGCTTGTGCCAGCAGCGGTGGAATATTTGATACGTACAGCGTGTTGCAGGGAATTGACAGAATTATTCCGGTAGATGTTTATGTTCCCGGATGCCCTCCGCGTCCTGAACAGGTAATAGACGGAATTCTGCAGGTTCAGAAACTGGTAGGAAACGAATCGCTGAGAAGAAGAAACTCACCTGAATACAAAGAAATGCTTGCAACTTACGGGATTAAGGTTGACTAATGGAAGATACGTTGCTGCATACCATTCACGATAAACTGAAAAGCAAATTCGGTGAGGATATTATCTCCGCTGAACAGGCTTATGATTTTCCGGTTTACACCGTAAGCAAGAAAAAGATAATTGAGATCATCAGCTTCCTTTATAATGAAGAGGAGTTAGGATTTCGTTTTCTGACTACTATGTGCGGAATTCAGTTTCCTGATAATAAAGGAGGAGAGTTTTGCATCATGTATCAATTACACAACATGCCTAAGAACTGGAGAATAAGATTGAAAGTTTATACTCCTGCAAATGATATGGAATATCCAACGCTTACCGGAATTTTTTCAACAGCCAACTGGATGGAGCGTGAGGCGTTTGATTTTTACGGCTTTATATTTAAAGGTCATCCCAACCTTATCAGAATACTGAATATGGAGGATATGACCTATCATCCGATGAGGAAAGAATATCCTCTGGAAGACGGAACAAGAGAGGATAAGAACGATACAATGTTTGGAAGATAAATTGTATGAACGAAATTAAAACTGCTCAAACAGCAGTAGAAGAAAAAGATTATACTACTTTAAATTTGGGTCCAACTCACCCTGCTACTCACGGTATTTTCCAGAATATTGTGAAGATGGACGGTGAGATTATTGTTGATGCCGTTCCTACAATCGGATACATTCACAGAGCTTTCGAGAAAATTGCGGAACGCAGACCTTTTTACCAGATAACACCGCTTACCGACAGATTGAATTATTGCTCATCACCCATCAATAATATGGGCTGGCACATGACGGTTGAAAAGCTTGCAGGTATTGAAATTCCGAAACGAGTTCAATATATGCGTGTGGTTATTATGGAATTGGCACGAATTGCCGACCATATTGTCTGCAACAGCGTTATCGGTGTTGATACCGGAGCATTGTCGGGTTTCCTTTATGTGTTTCAACAACGTGAGCATATTTACGAGATATACGAGGAGATTTGCGGAGCACGTTTAACAACAAATGTTGGCCGCATAGGCGGATTAGAAAGAGATTTTTCTCCAAAGTGTATTGATAAGATCGAGAAATTCCTGAAAGAGTTTCCGAAAGTTTTAAAAGAGTTTGAAAGTCTGTTGATGCGTAACCGCATTTTCATGGACAGAACAATTGGCGTTGGCGCGATTACTGCCGAACGTGCTTTGAACTATGGATTTACAGGGCCAAACCTTCGTGCAACAGGAGTAGATTACGATGTGCGTGCAATGAATCCGTATTCAGGCTATCAGGATTTTGATTTTGTAGTTCCGGTAGGAACCAGTGGTGATACCTACGACCGTTTTATGGTGCGTCAGCAAGAGATGTGGGAAAGCCTGAGCATCATCCGTCAGGCCATGGATAAAATAAAACAGATGCCTGAAAAAGTTTTTCATGCTGATGTTCCTGAGTTTTATTTGCCGCCTAAAGAAGAAGTTTATAATAATATGGAAGCTTTGATCTATCACTTTAAAATTGTGATGGGCGAAGTGGAAGTTCCTAAAGGAGAAGTTTATCATTCAGTAGAAGGAGGAAACGGAGAACTTGGTTTTTACCTGATGAGCGATGGCGGAAGAACCCCGTATCGCCTGCATTTCCGCAGACCTTGTTTTATTTATTACCAAGCTTACACCGAAATGATAAAAGGCGCAATGCTGAGTGATGCAATATTAACCCTGAGCAGTTTGAATGTGATTGCCGGAGAATTAGATGCTTAAAGAATGGCAGAGATTAAACCAATAAAATTTTCTGACGAAGCTTTATCGCTTTGCCATAAAATAATGAAACGTTATCCCGAAGGAAAACAGAAGTCGGCAATACTGCCTGTGCTTCACATTGCACAAGCCGAATTTGGCGGCTGGTTAAGTGCTCCTGTTATGGATTATGTGGCTTCGCTTTTATCTATTCAGCCGGTTGAGGTTTATGAAGTGGCTTCTTTCTACAGCATGTATAATCTGAAACCAGTTGGTAAATGTGTGATTGAAGTTTGCAGAACAGGACCTTGCTGGTTAATGGGTGCTGAAGACTTGGTTAAATTCATTGAGAAAAAACTGAACATCAAAGAAGGGCAAACAACTGCGGACGGAATGTTCACATTAAAAACAGTTGAGTGTCTTGCATCTTGCGGAACAGCACCCATGATGCAGATAGGGGAGACGTATCACGAAAATCTGACATTTGAAAAATGCTCTGATATATTGGATAATTACAAAGCGAAAGGTGAAAATGTTTCGCACTGGAGAAAAGAACGGATTACAAATCATTCTGATATAAAGCAATAATGGGAAGACAGCTTTTAATTAATGATTTAGATAAAGAAGGTATAGCAACGCTTGCGGGCTATAAAGCCAATGGCGGTTATGCTGCTTTGGAAAAAGCGCTGAAGATGAAACCCGAAGAAGTGGTATCTGAAGTTCAGAAATCAGGTTTGCGCGGAAGAGGTGGTGCAGGATTTCCGACCGGAATGAAATGGAGCTTTATTGCAAAACCTCCGGGAGTTCCGCGTTACCTTGTTTGCAATGCAGATGAGAGCGAGCCGGGAACTTTCAAAGATCGTTACCTGATGCAGCGTAAGCCGCATATCCTGATTGAAGGAATGATCATTTCTTCCTTCGCATTGGGAGCAAATACATCCTACATCTATATCCGTGGTGAGATGATGTATCAGTTTCACATTTTAGAGAAAGCAATTCAGGAAGCATACGATGCAGGTTATCTTGGAAAAAATATTCTGGGAAGCGGTTATGATTTGAATTTATATGTTCATTGTGGAGCTGGAGCTTATATATGCGGAGAAGAAACAGGACTGATAGAATCACTGGAAGGTAAAAGAGGAAATCCTCGCATTAAGCCACCATTCCCTGCGGTGAAGGGTGTTTGGCAATGTCCTACAGTTGTAAATAACGTAGAAACATTAGCTGCTGTTGTTCCTATCATTAATATGACCGGTGACGAGTATGCGAAAATCGGTATTGGAAAATCAACAGGAACAAAATTGATTTCAGCAAGCGGACATATTAATAAGCCGGGAGTGTATGAAATTGAATTAGGTGTTCCGGTTGAAGAGTTTATTTATTCCGACCAATACTGCGGAGGAATTCGCAACGGTAAAAAACTGAAAGCAGTTGTTGCCGGAGGTTCTTCTGTTCCAATTCTTCCGGGAGAAAAATTATTGAAAACGCCTAAAGGCGAACCACGCCTGATGAGTTATGAGAGTTTGAGTGAAGGCGGCTTTGGAGAAGGAACTATGTTGGGTTCGGGTGGTTTTATTGTAATGGATGAAGATACCAGCGTAGTAAAAAATCTTTGGAACTTCACTCGTTTTTATCACCACGAAAGTTGCGGACAATGTTCGCCTTGCAGAGAAGGGACAGGATGGATGGAGAAAATTCTGCACAAATTTTTAGATGGACATGGCACAATGGCTGACATTGATTTGCTTTGGGATATCCAGAGTAAGATTGATGGCAGAACAATTTGTCCGCTGGGTGATGCGGCTTCATGGCCTGTTGCCAGTGCTATCCGTCACTTCAGAAGCGAATTTGAAGAGTATGTGAAGAACGGAGAGAACATGAGAGATATACAACATTATTACAGAGTCAATAATTTGCAACCCGCATAACGATGCCAAAAGTAACGATAGACGGACAAACGATAGAAGTGCCAGAGGGAACAAGTATCCTGAATGCAGCGCGCATGATTGGCGGAGAAATTGTTCCACCGGCAATGTGCTATTATTCAAAACTGGAAACTTCGGGCGGCTATTGCAGAACCTGCATGGTAAAGGTTGTTAAAGGCTCAGAAAAAGATCCGCGCCCGATGCCTAAATTGGTTGCTTCGTGCCGCCAGCCGGTGATGGATGGAATGGAAGTGCAGAATATCACTTCACCTGAAGTAGTGGAAGCACGTGCCGGAGTTGTTGAGTTTCTTTTAATGAATCACCCGCTGGATTGCCCGATTTGCGACCAGGCCGGTGAATGTAATTTGCAGGATTTGGGTTATGAGCATGGAAAAGACGGAACCCGGTATGAATTCAGCCGCAGAGAATTTGAAAAGAAAGATATAGGAGATAAAATTCAGTTGCACATGACACGTTGCATTCTTTGCTACCGTTGTGTAAAAGTTGCTGATCAGCTTTGCCCGAGCCGTGTGCATGGTGTAATGAACCGCGGTGATGTGGCTGAAATTTCTACTTACATCGAGAAAGCGATTGACAACGAAATGAGCGGAAACATGATTGATGTTTGCCCGGTTGGCGCATTGACTGATAAAACTTTCCGTTTCAAAAGCCGCGTGTGGTTTACCAAGCCGGTAGAGGCGCACCGCAACTGCACTAAATGTTCCGGTAATGTAAGACTGTGGTTTAAAGGCGAAGATGTTCTTCGTGTTACGGGAAGAAAGGATGAATGGGGAGAAGTGAAAGAATTTATCTGTAACGAGTGTCGTTACGACAAAAAACAAGTTTCAGATTGGGTAATTGAGCAGCCAACGCATGTTGATAGACATTCGGTGATTTCCCAAAATCATTACGAGAATCTGAAGCAGATGAAATTAGATACGCAGAGATTAAAAGCAAAATTGCCGGAGAAAAAAGCTAACGGCAATACTAAATAAGATGTTTACGCCAGACCTTATATTTAAAATAGTTCTCATTGTTTCAATCTTTGCGATTACGTTGGTGATTGCAATGTATTCTACTTATGGCGAGCGTAAAATTGCAGCGTTCATGCAGGACAGGCTTGGTCCTAACCGCGCAGGTATTTTTGGAATTCTTCAGCCGCTTGCTGATGGTGTGAAAATGTTCATGAAGGAGGAATTAATTCCTGACATATCCAACAAAGTGCTGTTTATTCTTGGTCCTTGCCTTGCCATGACAACAGCTTTAATGACCAGCGCTATTATCCCTTGGGGCTCTACTATAAATATTGGAGGAACAGATTTTTCATTACAGATAACAGATTTGAATATAGGTGTGCTGTATGTTTTTGCGGTTACTTCCATCGGTGTTTATGGAATTATGATTGGTGGCTGGGCTTCTAATAACAAATACTCATTACTGGGAGCATTACGCGCTTCTTCGCAAATGATCAGTTACGAAATTGCGATGGGCCTTGCCATTATTGCGCTTATCATGTCAACGGGAACGTTGAGCCTGAAAGAAATTTCTGCTGCGCAATCAGGTTTTCATTGGAATATTTTTGTTCAGCCTTTAGGCTTTCTCATTTTTATCATCTGCTCATTTGCTGAAACTAATCGTGCACCATTTGATTTACCTGAGTGCGAAACCGAATTGATTGGCGGTTATCATACTGAATACAGCAGTATGAAATTGGGCTTTTACCTGTTCGCTGAATACATTAATATGTTCATTGCTTCGGCAGTTATTTCAACGCTTTATTTTGGTGGATATAATTTTCCTTTTATGAATGATATGGGCCTATCATCCAATGCCATTGCTATTCTTGGAGTTGTTTTCCTTTTTGCGAAAATTTTCTTTTTCATCTTTTTCTTCATTTGGATTCGTTGGACCATTCCGAGATTTCGTTATGACCAATTGATGCGTTTGGGATGGACAGTTTTGATACCACTTGCAATTTTTAATATTCTTCTCACCGGAGCAATTATATTCGCGACCAATAATTAATTCAGAGAAATGCAGTCATTAAGTAACAGGAAAAAAGTTGTAGGGAAAAAGGAAATGACCTGGGTTGAAAAACTCTACCTGCCTGCTATTTTTGGTGGAATGAGAATTACCTTGAAGCATATTTTTTCAAAGAAAACTACCATAAGCTATCCTGAACAGAAACGTGAATTCAGCCAGATTTACAGGGGAATGCACGTGCTGAAACGCGATGAGAAAGGAGCTGAACGCTGCACTGCCTGTGGATTATGTGCAGTTGCTTGTCCTGCTGAAGCAATCACCATGGTTGCTGCAGAGCGCAAAAAAGGTGAAGAGCATTTATATCGTGAAGAGAAATATGCAGCAACTTATGAGATTAATATGCTGCGCTGCATTTTTTGCGGAGATTGCGAAGATGCCTGTCCGAAGGAATCTATTTTCCTTACCGACCGCATTGTTCCTGCTGATTTGGAGAGAAGTGAATTTATTTACGGGAAAGATAAATTAGTAGAGACTCTTGAAAACCCGATTGATGTTTCAAAACGCCAGACTGCTGAGGTTTTGGAATTTAAAAAGAACAAAAAACTTACACACAACCGATAAGAAGAAGATAAATTTATGACCCAGTTTCTTTTTTATTTTCTTTCGTTTGTAGCTGTAACAGCAGGCCTTATGGTAGTTACTGCAAAAAATCCGGTTCACAGTGTGCTTTATCTTATCATTGCGTTTTTTGCCATTGCAGGACACTATATTTTATTGAATGCGCAGTTCCTAGCTATTGTTCACATCATTGTTTATGCAGGTGCTATTATGGTTCTTTTTCTTTCAGTAATTATGTTACTGAATTTGAATAAAGACAATGAACCAGCGAAATCAAATGTATTGAAACTGGCTGCTGCAGTTGCTGCCGGCTTGTTACTTGTTACGTTTACCGGAACACTGAAAGGCACGGAATCAATTATTGCAGCGCAGCCTTATGATGACCAGATTGGTTATGTAAAAGCGCTTGGAAAAGTTTTGTTTAATGATTTCCTGCTTCCGTTTGAGGTATCAGCGTTGCTGCTGCTTTCGGCAATTATAGGAGCAGTTGTTTTGGTAAAACACGATTTGAAATAATGGAAAATATTTCTGCACAGATTACACAAGTTGCCCCACTCGAACACTACATTATATTGAGTGCGCTTCTTTTTTCTTTAGGAGTGTTGGGTGTATTGCTTCGCAGAAATGTGATTGTAATGTTTATGTCTATTGAGCTAATGCTTAACGCCTGCAACCTTTTGCTGGCTGCTTTCTCAGCATTTCATTCCAGTGCGGCAGGACAGGTTTTTGTTTTCTTTATTATGATTGTGGCAGCAGCGGAAGTGGCAGTTGGTCTAGCAATCATTGTGATGCTTTACCGGAATATTCATTCCATTGATATTAACGAACTGAGCAAATTGAAGTGGTAATGATAAACGCAGCCTGGCTTATTCCTCTATTGCCGTTAGTTGGTTTTTTAGTCAACGCGCTTGGAAAAAAATGGCTTTCTAAAAACATAGTTTCTCTTGTTGCATGCGGAAGTGTTTTAGGTTCGTTTGTAATTGCGGCAGGAATCTTTATTGAACTAATGGGTGGTGCAGGAGCTCAGACATTAAGCCTTGGAGAACTCATGAATGCAGGAGGTTTCTCGGTTTCGCTTTCATTGTTGATTGACCCGCTTTCTGTTTTAATGACCTTAATTATTACAGGTATCGGTTTCTTTATCCATGTTTATTCTGTTGGGTATATGAGCCATGACGAAGGCTTCGCACGTTATTTCTCTTACCTTAATTTGTTTGTGTTCTCAATGCTGATGCTGGTATTGGGAGCCAATTACATTCTGATGTTTGTTGGTTGGGAAGGTGTAGGTTTCTGTTCTTATTTGTTGATTGGTTTTTGGTTTAGCGACAATGCCAACAACGATGCTGCTAAAAAAGCATTCGTGATGAACCGTATTGGTGACGTTGGTTTCCTGACAGGTGTATTTTTAATTTTCATCACATTCGGAAGTATAGAATATGCACAGGTATTCAGTAGCGCTGCATCTATGCCTGCAGGAGTAGCTGTTATTACTGCCATTACGTTGCTTCTTTTTATCGGTGCAACCGGAAAGAGCGCACAAATTCCTTTGTTTACCTGGCTGCCTGATGCGATGGCGGGACCAACTCCTGTTTCTGCTTTGATACATGCTGCAACCATGGTAACGGCTGGTATTTACATGATTGTGCGTTCCAACATTCTGTTTACGCTTGCACCGATTACGATGGAAGTTATCACCTACGTTGGTGTTGCTACTGCATTGCTTGGAGCATTTGTTGCCATCACGCAAAACGATATTAAAAAGGTGCTGGCTTATTCTACCGTTAGTCAGCTGGGTTATATGTTTGTTGCGGTTGGAGTAGGAGCATACTCAACCGGAATGTTCCACCTTATTACACACGCATTCTTTAAAGCACTTTTATTCTTAGGAGCAGGAAGTGTTATTCACGCAATGAGCGGTGAGCAGGACATTCGTAAAATGGGTGGATTGAAAAAAGATTTACCTGTAACGTATCTTACCTTTCTTGCGGGAGTGCTGGCTATTGTTGGTTTGCCGCCTTTCTCGGGTTTCTTCTCCAAAGACGAGATTCTTGCTAAAGTATTTGAACATTCAACAGTGCTTGCGGTGGTAATGGTTGTTACTTTTATGATGACGGCCTTCTATATTTTCCGGATGTTCTTTCTTGTTTTCTTTGGTGGTTTCAGAGGAAGTGAAAAACAAAAATCACATTTACATGAATCGTCTGCGGTGATGACTGTGCCGCTAATTGTTCTGGCTGTTCTTGCTGTTGCAGGTGGTTTTATCAATGTTCCTGAAACATTGTTCGGACATCATGCATTGGCAAATTATCTTGAGCCTGTGTTGCGTCCTTCACTGGCAATCATTTTCAGCCAAGAGCCTTCACACGCTACTGAATATATGCTGATGGGAATTGCTATTGCAGGAACATTGGTAATGTTTGCTGTGGCTTATTCACGTTACTTAACTAAGGCTCATGTTCCTGCGGTATCAGAAAAGGAGCAATCATTTTTGTATCGCCTTTCAAGCCGCAAAGGATATATTGATGAGTTCTACGATATGATTATCCGCAAGCCGCTGGATTGGATTTCAGCAGTTTTGAATGATGTATTTGACAAGAATATTTTTGACCGCATTGTAAATTCTGTTGGAGAACTGGTGGTAGTTGGAAGTGGTGTTGCACGTTTGCTGCAAACCGGTAAACTTGGTTTTTACCTCTTTATTATGGTAGCAGGAATTACAGCTATGTTGTTTTTAAATTTTATGTTTTAGAGCGGGATGATAACGATAGCACTACTTTGTTTACCACTACTTGCAGCATTGTTCCTGCTTATTTCGCGCAGCGCAATGGCGAAACAGATTGCATTGGTTGCAACCATTGCAGAGTTGGTAATTGCAGTTGTTGCAGCTTTTCAGTTTGTTCAGGATTCATCCGTTCAGTTTTTGGTTGAATATGGCTGGATACCGTCATTAGGTATTGATTTTAAAGTGGGAATGGATGGTATCAGTTTGTTGCTGGTATTGCTTACTGCTTTCCTGATGCCTTTTATTTTTCATGTTTCGTTTAAGAAGAAGTATGATAACGAAGCAGCATTCTATGCTTTGTTATTGCTTGCACAAACAGGATTAATTGGCGTGTTTACTTCACTGAACGGTTTCCTGTTTTACTTCTTCTGGGAGGTAGTTTTAATTCCGGTTTATTTCCTTGCCATATTGTGGGGAGGCGAAAGAAGAATTCAGGTTACGTTTAAGTTTTTCATTTATACAGTGCTGGGTAGTTTCTTTATGCTGCTTGGTTTTATCTATCTGTATCTGCAAACTCCGGGAGGTTCGTTTGATATGGCAGCATTGCAATCATTACAGTTAGATCGCGAGGCGCAAGGCTGGGTTTTCTGGGCGTTCTTTATTGCCTTTGCTATTAAAATGCCGATATTTCCTTTCCATACCTGGCAGCCTGATACATATGCCGAGTCTCCTGTTTCGGTTACCATGCTGCTTTCTGCTTTGATGGTGAAGATGGCTGTTTACGGTGTATTCCGTTGGATATTACCGGTTACTCCACTTGCAATTGAGGACTGGGGAAATGTTGTTATCATTCTTTCAGTTACGGGAATTATTTATGCTTCCTGCATTGCCATTGTTCAGAAAAATCTGAGAAGATTAGTTGCTTACGCTTCTATTGCTCACGTTGGACTGATGGCTGCTGGAGTGTTTTCTTTCAACTCGCAAGGCTTGCAGGGTGCTATGTTCCAGATGCTGAGCCACGGAATAGGAGCGGTTGCTTTGTTTTATGTTATTGAACTAATTTACGAGAAAACAGGAACAATGGAAATTGCTTCGCTGGGCGGTGTTATGAGCAAAGCGCCAAGACTGGCTACTATCTTTTTAATATTTATTCTCAGCACGGTGGCTATGCCCTTGACAAATGGTTTCTGGGGCGAGTTCTTATTGTTGCTGGGTGTTTATAAATACAGCATGGTGTTAGGAACCATCAGCACATTAACAATAGTGTTGGGCGCTGTATATATGCTGCGCATGTATCAGGCAAGTATGCTGGGCAAAACCAGTGCAGCAACACAAAATTTTGAAGACATTACTTTACAGGAAACACTTATTTTATCGGTGCTGGTTGTAGTAATTTTTTGGATGGGAGTGCAACCCGGAGTATTTATTGATGTTGCCAAACCCGCTATTGAATCTATGCTTTCGGCTGCCACACAAACTGTTTTAAACTAAAGAGAAATGAACGCGCTGCTTGTATTATCTATTGCCGGAATAGCTGCTCTCTTTTCAGGTTTTTCGCATAATAAAAAACTAACGTTTGGTATTGTGCTGCTTGCGCTTGCAGCAGTATTTGCAGTAAACGCGCTTGACTGGAACACGGCAGTACGTTATTACAACGACATGTTGTTTGTTGACAACTACGCAGTGGCTTTTACCGGAGTGATGACACTTACCACCTTTCTAATCTTTGCTTTGTTTGTTGATTATAAAGAGCCTGTTGAGGTTCCCAATGCGGAGATATTTGCCTTGTTATTTTTCTCACTGGCAGGCGGTGGTATGCTTGTTTCGTATTCCAATCTGCTGATGCTTTTCTTAGGCATTGAAATACTTTCTATACCGCTTTACATTTTAGCGGGAAGCAAAAGACACACGCTTACTTCCAACGAAGCTGCGGTGAAATATTTTCTGCTGGGTGCCTTTGCTTCTGCCTTTTTATTATTTGGTATTGTGTTGATTTACGGTGTTACCGCATCGTTTCACATTGATGCAATTGCTGCTTATATAAAGAATGCCAACGGACAAACGCCAACACTTTTATTAGCCGGTATGTTTATGTTGATTGCCGGACTTGGTTTTAAAATATCTGCTGCTCCATTTCATTTCTGGACACCGGATGTGTATCAGGGTTCGCCTACCATTGCTACTACCTTTATGTCAACCGTAGTGAAGACAGCAGGTGTGGGTGCATTCTTCCGTTTGTTTGCCTATGCTTTTCCGGCCATTACTGCCGAGTGGATACCAACGCTTGCCGTGCTTGCTGCATTAACAATGACAGTAGGTAACGTTACTGCCGTTTTCCAGACCAGCGTTAAACGTATGCTGGCTTATTCGGGTATTGCACACGCAGGGTATTTGCTCATTGCATTGGTTTCATTAAGCAGCAATCCTGCCAGTTCGGTATTGTATTATCTGATTGCTTATTCGGTTTCTACGGTTTGTGCGTTTGCGGTGCTGATGGTGATCCAACATGTTTCGGGTACCGAAGAGATTGACGGCTTTAAAGGTTTATCAAAGCGCAGTCCTTTTCTTGCGCTTATTACTACGGTTGCATTTATTTCACTAGCAGGTATTCCGCCAACTGCAGGTTTCTTCGCCAAGTTTTATCTGTTCTCGGGTGCTGTAAAAGCAGGGCATCTGTGGCTTACCATTATCGCGGTGCTTAATTCCTGCATTGCTATTTATTATTACTTCCGCGTTATTACTGCGGTTTATTCTGATGGCACCGATTCAACACCTATTGAATTAGGCACGGTGCAAAAAGCAGTGATGATTATTACTGCGGTGCTGGCGGTTGCGCTGGGATTGTTTCCCGAGATGGTTATCTCGTTGCTGTAATTCTATCCTTATATCACAGCGTGTTATAATAATGCTTTTTGTCCACGCATGAGGTGGCGCGTGGTTTTAAAAAATTGCAAACTAATGTTTATCTAACCTGATTAGGGTTTGCAATTATCCCCGTTGAGCGTAGCATCTTGCTACGCTCGCTTTAACAAGGCAGCCCGCTGGTCGGGATTTGCAATCCCGACCTTAGAGCATGGGATTTATAATCCCCCGGTTAGGCAAAGCAAAAAAACAATTTTATTCTTTAATGGTTGTTACCTGCACTTCACGTGCCTGTTCAGCCGGTGCCACATAATCAGACAAGCGAAAGCTGAGGTATGAAAACAGCGGAGCAGCAACCACATCAATGGTATAATGGCTGTGTTGCAGCAGTATAAGCCCTGCAACAATAAGGGTAACAATAAATACAAAGGCCTTCAGCCGTTTTCCCGGAACAAAAAGAAACAACAGAAACATGGTAGATACATGGCCCGAGAAAAAGAGGTCTTTGGTAATTAAAACCTGGTTGTAGAATAAATAATCAACAACAGGATCGCGGAGCGGAATAATAGCAACATCGGGTTCAAGCGGAACAAAATAAAGCGTGCAGATGCGCATAAACGAAAGCATGCAGAATGCCTGCAGCCCTTTGATAAACAGAAAAGGGTTGCGGATAATATAGGCCAGCGAAGTAAGGATGGCTATATACATAATGGTGAAAATAAAAGCCGAAGTATCAACCGGAGTAAAAAAATTCAGCACCGGGTCGTTCAGTATATATCCCGTTCTGGCCTGTATGTAAGCAAAAAAGCGATGGATAAAAACAGCAAGAAAAAGCGTTGCCGCAAACGTGAGAAACACATGCCTTCTGAATAAATTAATTTTCAGGGCATCTTTCCAGTTGTTAATAAAACCAGGGCTTACCGCAACATTTTCCATTTTTATCAAGGTGTTTACCTGATTATATCAGGTAACGAATTTACATATTTTCATCGTTTAAGCAGTGCTTTGTAGGCAAGCAAATGTTTTACAAACGCTGAAAAAGGCGTAAATACCACACCGCGTTTTTTATTTTGCATAGCAATGTTAAAAATAATGTTGCTGTGTACTATCACCGACTGTGCGGCTTTCAGCAGGTTCATGTTACTGCCGTAAATATGTGCAGGCTCTGAAGTAACACCGTTCAGCTCCATAATTTTTATGTTTTTTCCGGCATACAAATCATCAAGGCTGCTTACTTTCAAATCAAAGCGGCCGTAGTAAAAGCCGGGTATCTGTGCAGCAATGGAATCAAACACCTTAAGCAGTTGCGCGTTTATTAAATCATTGGCGTTTATAAATTCAGTTCCGCGGCAATGGTTGCCGATGGGTTCAATTAAAAATACTTCGCCTGCGGGCAAAATATGGTTCATTTTTTCACCTAATTTTTTTCGGGTGCTTTGCAATTGAAAACGTGCGCGCAACGATTTGTTCATCAGTTCATCAATAGTGGAAACACCATCGCCCCTTACCGATAGAAAAGCTTTTCGGGTTACCGAAGTTATTTCGCTTTTTGTTCCATCGGGCAGGCGGTAATACAATATGCCAAGCTCAACGGGCGATGTAACAAACTCCTGTAAAATAAAGTTGCCCTCAATCGAATTCAGGTAGGTTTTAAGTTCTTCGGCCGAATTTATTTTTTCCACTTTGTAGCCGCGCTCGCCTTTGTCGGGTTTGCAGATAACCGGAAAGTTTAGTTCTGCTTTTTGCATGCAGGCAATTATTTCTTCTGATGAAGTTGCAGCAGAAAGAAATAACGAAACCGGTAAAAATTCTTTGGGAATAATTTTAAGAATATCGCTTTTTGAGTTGCCCCAGAAACCAGAGTGTTCAATAGCAGGATTTACTGCTGTATAATAAGTAAGTGAACGTGCCCGCAGCGAAAGAAAGAGCCAGTAAAATGCAAACGGAAAATAAAAGCGGTTTACCGGCCAGTATTCGTAATAAATGATTTTTGCCAGCCAGAGGGGCAAACGGTTTTTCATTTACTGAATGTGCAGCGTTTCTTCTTCCTGTTGTTTTTTATTAAACCTTACGGTAGAGTAGGCAACGCCAAAATTATCGGGAACAACCACCTGAGGAAAAGAATTTTTAAGTGCAATTTTTATAATGGCTGCATGATGCACCACGTGTTCAATGTTATAAATCAGCTCGCGCTCATAGGTTGATGAAATATGAGTGGCTTTTTCTGCCTCATCCGAAAAATTAACGCTGAGCATTAACTGTTTTTCGCTGAAGTTTTTCAGCTGTTCATTTATGTTTTGCAGTGTTTTTACGGCAAGTGCATTGTCGTTTTCCAGCAAGCTGTTGTGTTCCCGTGTATCGTAATCAACCGTTCCGGTTACATAACCGCGCAGCAAACAATCATAAAACTCAATGATGTGGCGCACATGTTTTCCTATGCTGCTTCCGTGAAGCAAAGCAAGCGGGCGCGCATATTCTTCGTTGCTCAGTTTTGAAGCAACGGCTATTACCTGAGTAATTATTTCTGTAGTGGTTTTTTTCAGCATTTACTTTTTCAGGTTGAAGTTAATCTGGTAAACTAAACTGACAACCATGGAACGGGTAAGACCGTCAGCACGTGTTTCGCGCACTACTACCGGAAATCCAAAGTTTAAACCAAAACTTTGTTTGGGTTCAAATACATATGTTGCGCTTCCGGTAATGTTTACGGTTAATCCGTTAGAGCCTGTCAGTTCCTGTTCTGTTCCTGAAGCATCGGTGTATTTATCTTTGTTCAGCCTGTAAATACCCAGCAAACCTGCAGAAAGGTTTAGTTTCTTCAGGATAAAGATTTTTTCGGCACGTAGCAACATGTCATCACCGCGGTTCAGTTTGTTAGATACAAAATACGCCTGTGCATCATCATCTCCTGTCCAGCGCGAAGAAAGAAAACCATTATCGTTTTTATTGGCAAGCACCATCTGATACCCTGCCGAAAAGTTCCAGGTTTTGTACATAAACTTTACACCGATAATTCCGTCATAAGTTCCTAAACTGCGTTGATAAGGCATAGGCAAAGGTTTTCCGTTTTGGCATGTTCCTGCATCGTGTGTTGGTATTTTTGAACCCAGCGTAACAGCCAGTGAGGTTGTTTTCTTGAAAAAATGGGTGTAGGTAAGCGAAGTGGAAACATCGCCAATTCCGTAGTTGCTGCCTAAGTTTCCGTAGATATAGGTATAAGGCATTTTAGCCTGCCACATTAAGCCTTTTACCAAAGCAAGATTTACTTCGGGTGTGTATTGCCAGATGCTCACACCTTGTTCGCCCAAGGCAAAAGTAGGCGAGAGGTGAAAGTTGTTTTTCAGGTAACGTTCATCACCCAGGGTATCGGCAATAATTTGAGGATTGAGTGCGCCAATGGTGCAGAAGCCTGCATCGCTGCAGCCTTGTGCATTTATAGTATGGTAAGTGAAAAGAGAAGAAATAACAAGAGCTGCGCTGAATATCTTTTTCATTTTAAAATCAATTTTTGATAAAAGTAAACAACATTTCTTAATCTCATTGCGATGACGATTCCAAAAAATATGATAACATTGCTTCACCAATCATAAATCTATCTCTATGAAAAATTTATACTTCTCCGTTTGTCTGGCTTTTGTTTTTTCTGTTTCAATAGTGGTGTCAACTGCACAACCTTTGCAAAACGACTGGAGCAATAACAGTTCTGCACAATTTACCATGGACACTGTTGACGACTATGGTTTTGAATGGCCTGCCTGGATTTTTTCGCACTGGGTTTGGGAAGATGAAGGTAACCGCGAAAGTTCCCTGCAATTAATAGATGATTATCTGGCACACGGAATTCCGGTGGGTGCTGCTATTATCGACAGTCCCTGGGAAACCGGTTATAACACCTTTGTATATGATACAGCTCTGTATCCTGATCCGCAATCCATGGTAGATTATTACCACTCAAAAAACGTGAAATTATTGATGTGGATTACGGGTGTTATAAATATTGATGAGCAGCCGCTTTACGACAGCATAGCTGCGCTCAATTATTTTATGAAAACAAATGCAAGCGATACTGTTCCTGCCATTATTGAATGGTGGAAAGGCGATGGAAGTCTTATTGACTTGTACAATCCCGATGCAGTGGCATGGTGGAAAGGCATGATGGATAATGTTCTTGATCTCGGTATTGACGGCTGGAAATGTGACGGTACCGATTATTATGCAATAGGAGCAAGGTACTCACCTTACCTTGGTGCAAATGTTACCCGTCTTAACTATTCACATGCGTATTATCAGCTTTTTCATGATTACACCCGCGAGCGGTTAGGAAATAAGCGCGTAAACATGGCGCGACCGATTGATAACTACGGGCAATTTGATTTAGGTGGAGATTTTGTTGCCTTTCAGCCCAAAGAAATCAGCTGGGCTGCATGGGTTGGTGATCAGGATGCAACCTGGGACGGAATGGAAAAAGCATTGAACAATATGTATTGGAGCGACCAGTATGGTTATCTTTCATTCGGAAGTGATATAGCAGGCTATCGTGAAGATGACACCGCACCGGATTCGGTGGGAAGAACAAAAGAATTATACATCCGTTGGGCACAGTTGGGCGCGTTGTCACCACTTATGGAAAACGGTTCAGTAGGTCCGTGGAGATTTGATGAAGAGACAACAAACATCTACCGCAGATTTGCAAAAATTCACACTTCGCTCATGCCTTACCTGATGACTGAAAGCGAAACCTATTTTGCCAATGGTGAGCCGCTGATGCAGTTCTTTAACAAAAACGATTACAGCTTTATGCTTGGTCCCGATATTTTTGTTGCACCGGTGTTAAGTGCGGGCGGTAGTGTAAATGTAGATTTTCCGGCAGGCGATAACTGGGTTTATTTATTTGATAGTACAGTTGTAAAAACAGGTGGTGCATCCGAGACTATTGTTTTTCCCTTGAGCGAATATCCTGTATATGTGCGTGAGAATTCAACCTATAACATCAGTGACCCGGGATTGATTTCTTCTGTTGCAGAAAATGCAACGGAAATAAATTTTTCAGTGTATCCTAATCCTGCAAGCAACAGCATACACATTCAGTTGGCAACCGGCAGCGAAAGAGCAGCACTAACTATTTACAACACATCAGGGCAGCTGCTTCTGCAATCAGAAATCGATAATCAGAAATCGATAATCAATACAAGTTCGCTTTCTTCTGGTATTTACTACCTGTATATCGAAAGCAGCGAAGGTGTTGGAATAAAGAAGCTGGAGATAATAAAGTAATTTTATTGCAGGCTTACTTCTTCAGCTTGAATTACTTCATAAGTTGAAGCATTGTAAACAAATGCAACAATGTGCAGGTGTTCGCTTTCCCATGAGTTGTTCAGTGTGATGCTGTAACGTTTAATTTCGCTGCTTCCGCTGGTAACAGGCGAAGCACCCACTGTTTCGCCCCAGGTGCCGTTAAATGAAGTGCGCACCATATGGCGGTGAACATAGTTGGGTATATCAGAAGGCGTAGCATCGTAATCCTTTTGCCAGTTTACAATGCTGTCTTCAGTTAGATAAACACAAAGTTTATATTCTCCGGAAAGGTCAGATAGAAATTCTACTTTTATATCGGCACACGCGGTATTTGCAACTTCATCATACTGCGGTTTTATATAAATGTCGGCAACGGGAGCCAGGGCTACTTCTGCAGCCACAACACCTGTCCATGCATTGTATGAAAGTATGGGGCTGCTGCCTCCCGAAGGTTTTCGGTTTATCATTCCGTTGGGCAAACCTGCTGCATCATTTCCAAAAAATGTATTCAGTTCATTTCCGTATTCGGTTCGGTAATCAGCAGCATATGAACCATCGGGATTGTTTTTAGGCTGCGCAAAAAAACCGACATGTACAGCCATAACAACTACCTGTTCGCCATACGTATTAATCAGTGCGTGTGCTGTTTCGGCAGCGCGCGGACAATTGCCGCAGGTATGACCGGTGTAATCCTCAACCAACACTTTTTTTATGTGTGAAGTAACAGCTTCAAAATCCAGAGGAGGACATAACACCGTGTCAACTTCATTGATTTCAGTGTAAGGTGCTTCAATATAATCGCAGGAACTGAATGTAATAATAAGTGCTGTGAATGCTGAAAAAGGAAAAAGTTTTTTTAGTGTATTCATTTTTCGGGAAAATTAATAATCAGAAACTCATCATTACTGAAAGTGTAAGACCGTTTGATGCCGGAACATTACGGCAAACACCACCCACGCAGAATATACCGGCACGCTGACGTCCGTATGTTGCCGTTATGCGTACTTTATCCATCAGGTAACCGATTGTGATGTTTGGATAATGCAAACGTTTTTCAGGATGTTTGTTTCCGTAATTGTATTGATTCATAACAGCCACAAAGTATTTGCTGTGCGTAAATTCAAGCAGCCCCATTGCCCAGCTTCCCTCATCCTGCCTGGTGGTCAGCGATTGAAGTTCCATGCGTAAGGCATATTTCTGGTTGAATTTATAAGTAACATCCACAATTCCCATGTCGGCATATACCGTTCCGTAACCCGATAATCCCTGAACCACATCTTTGTTGTAAACCAGGTTCAGGTATTGCAAAATAAGTTTTACTTTTTTGCTCAGCTTGCGCGAAACCTCAATATTAAAATCACGGAAATAAGCCTGCCCGTTTGTGCTTAAGAATTTTGATTCATATCCGAGTCCGTTGTTAAGTGTTGTTGTGTCCAGTCCGTTTACAGTTGAATAATTTACGGTGATAACTGTTCCGTATTTCCCGCCAAGTTTGGTTTCCTTTTTAATGGTGTAGGTCAGTTCTGCCTGCAAAGCCATTTCGCCATTGGGTTGTGTGGCATAAGGATAAATGGTAGCGGGAAGATTGTAAGTGTGCTGGCGGGTTAGAGCCGGAAGATAATTTATTTGCAGGTTGTTTCCGGTTGCAGTTCGGTCGCTTCGGAAATCCATGTTGTCAATACGTTTTGCACTTACAATCAGACCAAGTCCCTTTGTTGACCATGCAGCCGTTACCAGTAAACCGCTTCCGTGCTTGTAAATAAATTTGTTGGTAGAAGAGGGGTCGTTTATTTTGTAAGCATACTCACCGGAAAGATTGAATTTGCCGTAAATAAAATTCAGTCGAGCACTCCATGCTCCCACGTTTTCAGGAAGTTTGTAAACAGGATCCTGATCTTGTTGATATTTGCTAACAAAACTTCCTCCTAAAATAAGTTTTGCTTTTGAATCTGCTATTTTTTTAAACAATTCATTGATATTTATTTCACCGTCAAAGGCGCGTACTATTCCGGGACCACGATCAAAAAAAGTTCTTTGTAAGCCTACCATTCCTTTTATGGTCAACCCTTTTAAAATGGTGTATTTTATCCGGATGCCGTCAAACACATTATCATAACCCAGGCCGCGCTCTTCATAGGCACGTAATATCATTCCGCTGCCAAACTGTTCGTAAAAATTACCGGCAGTTATTTCCAGTCCCTTGTAATCGTAGGTAATAAAGCGATAAGGAATTCCTACTCCTTTGTAGCGCTGGTCAAATCCCTGCAATGCGTTAAGGTATGTTTCAATTCTTGCTCCTGCTGTAAAACGACCACGGGTGTATAGTAAATTGCCAAATGCGTTCATGCGCATTTTCTCAGGTACTTCCGGTGCACCAATTGCCGAATCGGGATTATAGTATTGCGCATCAACCTGAAAATTTCCATGTAATTCGCCAAAGTCAGGAGTTTGCTGCTGGTTTTCCTGAGCCGAAATGATGAAGCCAGAAACGAGAAGGGGAAGGGTTAGCGCAATTTTTTTTAACACAGTTAACACAGTGATTAGCGGTTTTACAAAAGAGATTTATTTTGCAGTTGTAATCTTTTTTACCTTATCATACAGGTGAAATTCATCGCCTTCAACATAGCTGGTGTGTTGCCACACGATTTTCTTGTCACCGTTTACTAAAAATGTATGTGGTATTGTATTCACATTCAATGCACGTTTCAGGTCTCCGTTAGGATCAAGATAAACTTCGTATTCCCATGCCTGTGAATCTACATAGGGCTGCACTTTTGGATTGTTGCGTGAATCATCAATAGAAACAGCAATAATTTTTACACCTGTTTCTTTCTGCCAGTCTGAATAAATCTCGTTGATGTTGTTCAGTTCTTTTTTGCAGGGTGTGCACCAGGTTGCCCAGAAACTGATAATCATTGGCTTTCCTTCGTTGTCAAAGTTGACCGAGTTAAATGTTTTTCCGTCCAGCGTTTTAATATCAACGGAAGGCAGCGCACGAACATTATCTAACAATGAGTTTCCGGATTGAGCAAACGAAACGGTTGCAAAGGCAATCAGAACAAGATGAAGAGAGAAAAATGATTTCATAAATAATAAGTTTTAAAAAACAAAACCTGCGGCTCGCATTATTCGTGCCAACCGCAGGTTTTTTGTTTAAGCAAATCTCAAATTATTTGGTAACTGAAAGTTTCTGAGAAACGGTTTTATTGCCGATACTGAGATTCATCACATACATTCCTGCGGAAAAGCTTTCGCCATTAATCTGAAAGTTGTGTTGTCCTGAAGTTTGCATGCCAAGGTTGTTGCTGTAAACTTCCTGACCGGTAACATTGTAAACGCGAACGCTTACGTTCTCCATTCCTTCAACAGTGTAGTAAACATTGGTTTGGTTGCTGAAAGGGTTTGGATAAACCTGCAAACCAACTTCTGCTGCATCTTCTTCAATTCCGATTGTTGCAGGGCTGGTTGCAATAGCTGCTTGGTAAATTTCCTTTGTATCCATGTTCTGAACAAAAGCTACTACAGTAATATCATCAATGCTTTCCCAAAGGTTGTAATTACCTTGTGCCGGTCCGCCAACTGTGAATGAGTATGCTTTGTTAACAGTAATTGGTGTTCCGGCAGTTACATTTGTAAGTGTGTTTCCGTTTGCATTGGGAAGCATTTTGCGCTCCACGTAGTGAAAATCGTCCTGTGAAGTTGTACTTGCAGTATATTCATAGTAGTCTTCAGTAACAACTATAAACAATTTAATGCTGCCCGGAAGATCGGCATAGGGTGTTACTACAGCTGTAACATCAACTTCGTTCTGGAAGTTCAGTGCATAAGAAAGCTGAATGTTTACAAATGAAGGTTTGTCATTTGCAGCGTCAACTTCCTGAGAGCTTCCGCCACTTGGTGCTCCGTTAAGAAAAAGATCAGGAATGCCGGAAACTCCGTAAAAACCTCTGCGGGTGTTACCATCAGGATTATAGCTCGGGTCATTTCCCGGACTTGGCCAGTTCATTTGATATTTAACCGCAGCAACCTGGCCGCCTGTAAGATTAGTGTTAATTGATTGCAGATAAGGGTCAAAATCCACATTAAATGCTGCGCAAGGACCACAGGTTGAACTTGTAAATTCTTCAAATAATGGCAGGCTTGGAACACTTTGTGTTGCTACTGAAACAGATTTTGTCATTTCATCATTAGAGTTGTCCTGATCGCCACCTGTAACATTGCTTACCCAAACTTTTACTGAATATGTTCCCGAAGCATTTGCATTCCATTCGGTTCCGTGGTCGTAGTTATAGCTTGCGCATGTTGCAATAGTGCTGTTGATGGTTTGTGTAACAGTTGCACCATTGTCAATGCTGTAATTCAAATCAAATGACTGAACCCCTGATGAGCCTAAGTTTGTAATAACGCCCTGAATAGGTGTGCTGCCCATTACAATAATAGGAGCAATATCAAATGAGGTTACTGCAAGGTCAATACCGGGTTGTGCAACAACTGTAAAGTTTGATGATTCTGAGGAGGCAAATTCTGCTCCGCTTGCAACGGTATTGCAACCATTCATTTTAACAGTGTATGATCCGTTTCCATATGCGCAGCAAATTCCGTCTCCGTAACCATCGTTAATGGTAAATGTAAGCTGAGTTCCGTGAGGTACACAAACTGTTTCAGTATGGCTTGTTCCGTTATTTCCGTCTGCGTAAGGTCCTCCGCTTAAAAGTGTATTTGTTCCGTCAGTTAATTCCCATGATGTTTCTGAGCCGTAGTTGTCTTCAACAATGGTGATTGAAATTTCGGATTGACCTCCCGGACATTGCGCCTGAACAAAATTAACTGCAAAAACAGCAATTAAAAGCGTAAAAAATTTAGTAGAAAAATGTTTCATTAGAATGATGATTAAGTGGATATTGATTGTAATTAACAGAAAACAAAAGTAGATTTTTTTTAAACCCCTGACATTTATTTAACGTTTTTTACTGATAATGTTAATTTTGCAGAATGTTTAAATCAAATTAATACTCTTCAAATGAAAAAAATCGCTACCCTTTTACTTGCTATTTTCAGTTCAGTTTTCAGTTTTGCACAAAACTACGAGTTCACCTACCTTGCGTTGGATCAGTGGGCCGATGTAAATACCATGATGACCGGAAGAGCTTATATTAAAAACCTCACAAGTTCTTCAGTAAATATGAAAGTTAAGCGTATTGAACACAGCGTTGTTGCCAACACCGTTAATTATTTCTGTTGGGATGTTTGTTATGGGCCATCAACTGATATTTCGGTTAATGCGCTTACTGTTGCTGCAGGAGATACTATAACAGATTTTTATGCTGATTATGAACCCAGCGGGAATGCGGGAACTAGTCATATTCAATATTGCTTTTTCAATCAGGCCGATCAGAATGATTCTATTTGTGTTAATGCCTATTTCTATGCCTCGCCAACAGGTGTTGAAACGCTGATGTATGCTGATGCGAATACTCTTTCTTCGGCATATCCAAACCCTGCAGATGGTTCAACTAAGATTAACTACACACTGCGCAATGAGGCGCGTTCAGCTAAAATTGAACTGCATAACATCTTGGGTGCAAAAGTGAAAACCATTGATCTTAAAGAAAAATTTGCTGCAGTTGAAATTCAGCTCAGCGGACTTGAATCGGGAGTTTACTTCTACTCATTGATTGTTGACCATAAAACAATAGCTTCAAAAAAGCTGGTAGTAGCAAAGTAGGTTACTTGCCGAATGCCTTATCGATGTAGCCCATCTCCACTTCGGTAACGCGGTCAATAAATTTATTGAACACTTCTTTGCTTACGGCAACGGTTGCTTTGTAGCCGTCATTGGCAAAGTGATACAAGGGCATAACGCCAAACATAATGGCAAAGCCGTAAGCAGCTTTCAGTAATACTTCGTTAAATGGCCGGTGTGCCAGTTGGTGGCTCACCAACATGCATTTGAGTGCCACAAAAAGTTGTTCGCGTCTTTCGGCTTCCAGGCCAAGTTCTTTGTACAGCACAAAATATTCGTCAAGACTTATTCGTGTGCCTTCTTTCCAGCCCTGTTTAATAAGCAGTGCCGCCATCTTGCGGTCGAGCGCATGGGTAAGCTGATTTAACTCAATCAGGTTTTCAAGGTTCTCGCGTGTGCTTTCGTTCAGCTGTCCTTTTACTTTCTGATAGGTGTTAATAGCAATCTGAATAATGGTATCCTGTGCTTCCAGATCATAAATCTGTTCAAAGAAAAACTTTACCAGTTTCTCGGTGTCTTTGCGATTAAAATAGTCGTCATAATCTTTGCGAAAACGTTCAACCTGGCTGCGGACAATTTCTTCCTGTGCTTTTCTAAGCAAAATGTTCTCGGGTGTTTCTTCTTTTTTGTCAGCCATCTTTTAAAATAATTCGCGGCAAAGGTATTCAGTTAGGTGCAACTCCTAACTTTGCACACCCATGAATTTTCAACTTACTTCAGAATACAAACCCACTGGCGACCAGCCCGAAGCCATTAAGCAATTGGTGGAAGGCATAAAGCGCGGTGACGAGAACCAAACATTGTTGGGTGTTACCGGTTCAGGAAAAACATTTACCATAGCCAACGTAATTCAGCAGGTGCAAAAGCCCACGCTGATTATGAGCCATAACAAAACACTGGCAGCACAGTTATACAGCGAGTTCAAACAGTTCTTTCCTCAAAATGCGGTGGAGTATTTTGTATCGTACTACGATTATTATCAGCCCGAGGCTTATCTTCCAACTACTAATACCTTCATAGAAAAAGACCTTTCCATTAACGAAGAAATTGAGAAGTTGCGCCTGAGCACCACTTCTGCCTTGCTTTCGGGAAGGCGCGATGTAATTGTGGTTTCGTCTGTTTCGTGCATTTACGGTATTGGTAATCCAACCGATTTTAAGCAGAACATTATTAATCTGGAAGTGCATCAGAAAATAAGCAGGAATAAAGTGCTGCACACACTGGTGTCCTCTCTCTATTCACGCACCGAAGCCGAATTTACACGCGGAAATTTTCGTGTGAAAGGTGATACCGTTGATGTATTTCCTGCTTATGCCGATTACGGTTACCGCATTGTTTTTTTCGGTGATGAGATTGAAGAAATGGAAATGTTTGACCCTGCTTCGGGAGGAAGAATTGAACGTTTACAACACATGGTAATTTATCCGGCCAACATTTTTGTTACGTCAAAAGACACTATGTTTTCTGCCATCAAAGAAATTCAGGATGATTTGATGAAGCAGTACGAATATTTTAATGACACCGGCCGTGTGCAGGAAGCCAAACGCCTGAAAGAGCGCACCGAATTTGATCTGGAAATGATGCGTGAGCTGGGCTACTGTTCGGGCATTGAAAACTATTCGCGCTATTTTGATAAACGTTTGCCGGGAACAAGACCATTCTGTTTGATAGATTATTTTCCCGATGATTACCTGATGGTGATTGACGAGAGCCATGTATCGCTTCCGCAGTTTCGCGCCATGTATGGTGGCGACCGTTCGCGCAAACTCAATCTGGTGGAATACGGTTTTCGTTTGCCTGCTGCAATGGACAACCGTCCCTTGAAGTTTGATGAGTTCGAGAGCCTGCAAAATCAGGTGATTTATGTAAGCGCAACACCTGCCGATTTTGAATTGCAGAAATCAAACGGGGTAGTGGTGGAGCAGGTAATTCGCCCGACAGGTTTGTTGGATCCACCCATTGAAATTCGTCCTGTTTTAAATCAGGTAGATGACTTGTTGGATGAAATAAATATCACCATCAAAAACGGTTCGCGTGTGTTGGTAACAACGCTTACCAAACGCATGGCCGAAGAATTATCAAAATACATTGCCAATCTGGGCGTTAATTGCCGCTATATCCACAGCGATGTGGATACGTTGGAACGTGTAGAGTTACTCCGCGATTTGCGCCTCGGAAATTTTGATGTGCTGGTTGGGATAAATCTTTTGCGCGAAGGATTGGACTTGCCCGAGGTTTCATTGGTTGCCGTTCTGGATGCCGATAAAGAAGGCTTTCTGCGCTCGGCACGTTCGCTAACGCAGATTGCAGGTCGTGCTGCACGAAATGTAAACGGCCGTGTAATTATGTATGCCGATAAAGTAACCGTTTCCATGCAGCAAACCATTGACGAAACTACAAGGCGCAGAGAAAAACAAGTGAAGTATAATATAGAGAACGGCATTACGCCTGCATCCACCACCAAGTCAAAAGAATCAATTATGTCGGGAACGGGCTTGGCACGCAGTCATGCATCTACGCACAAAGCCAAAGTATATGTGGAGAATGAAAACTTTAACCTGGCTGCCGACCCGGTAATGCAACACATGAGCAAACCTGATTTGGAAAAATCATTTAACAAAACCCGCAAGGCTATGGAGGCCGCAGCCAAAGAACTTGACTTTGCAGAAGCAGCCCGCCTGCGCGATGAAATGTATGCTATTGAAAAGTTGATGAAGGGGAAGTGAGAGCAGCGGGACAATTAAAGTTGCGACTGAATGCCCGCTTTCGCTGAGGACATGTTAGCAGCAGTTATTGTCATCATTTGAACTTTTCTAATTCCATTTTTAATTCGTCATTGTAACCAAGTTCTTTAGCAACAAATGGTCGTGCTGCATTTTTCATCTCAAGGTCAACCCCAAATTTGTCGGCAAGTTGTAGTATGTCATTAACGGTAATACTTTGACTTAAATTTAGTCCTTGCTCTTCAGTCAAAGGTGTGCCGAAGTTTTCTGCTATCTCAGTGTCTATTGACAAAAAGTGTCTTTGCTTTTGTTGATTATATTTAGCAAAGCCAAACGTGTTAGATGTTTTTTGAACTACAAAAGTCAAGACATCAGTATTTAGATTTTGTGAAATTGAAGTCATTGCATTGTCCTCAATAAAGTCAACCATCTCAGGGTCGTAAATAATTGTCCAACCGTTGTCAAACCAAAGTCCACGAATTGCAATGTCTTTTTTAGCATAGTCCAAGTAATTGTCGCTAAGGAATGATGAGCAACTGTCCAAAGTGCTAAATGGTTTGTCGTTTTTAAGGTCAACGTATCTAAATGATGCGAAGATTTCAGATGCTTTGTCAATGTGGTTACCTTTTATTGCGGTTATGCTTATTGTCGACATAGATGTTGTATGTTTATTTTTGAAAGTATCAAAGAGTGGGTTTGTCTTTTGAGAATTGTCTGCAGTGTTATTGTCGCAAGAAATTGCAAGCAAAGTTAACATTGAAAATAGGATTGTTCTAGTCATGTCGTTAATGGCTGCTAACATTTATTATCCTCACAAACCTACTCAATCTTTCCCTTTTTCATTCCCCCGCCCCCG
>JBFWYU010000013.1:0-107170 GCA_050186075.1 Bacteroidia bacterium | reverse complement strand
GGGGGTAGCTATTATACACACCGAGAGAGGTATTATGCACGGGCGGATGGATATTATACATAGGGGGGATAGCTATTATACACACCGATAGAGGTATTATGCACGGGCGAATGGGTATTATACAAACAGGGGTAAAAGTTTATGGGTGGGCGGATGGGGGTGTAAGTTTGCTTACATAGCCCTTAACCGTTACGGTGTGGGTTCGGATTAAAGGATAGGGATTAAAATAAACCCTTCAAAAACACGATTGTCGTTGCAGTGCAATTGCAAATTATTCAAATTTAACGTACGTTTGTTGGCAGTTCAAAAAACACAAGCATGGCCAGCGTAAACAAAGTTATCCTCATCGGAAATCTGGGAAAAGACCCGGAGGTTCGTCATTTGGAAGGCGGAGTAACCAAGGTTAGCTTTCCCCTTGCAACCTCCGAAACGTATAAAGACAAAAGCGGAAACAAGATTGAACACACCGAGTGGCACAACATTATTTTGTGGCGCGGGCTTGCAGAGGTTGCAGAGAAATACCTGCACAAAGGAAACCCTGTTTACATTGAAGGCAAGATTAAAACCCGCACATGGGAAGACAAAGACGGCAACAAACGCTACAGCACAGAAATAATTGCCGATAACATGACCTTGCTTGGCGGAAAAACCTCAGGCGAAGCAAATCAGCAAACTGCAACACCGCAGCAAACAGCTCCTGAAATACAGGCTCCGCAAGCCACTTCAGGTAACACAACAGACGACCTTCCATTTTAATATCACATAGAGAACTTGGACGACCCCAGAGCTGCCTACCAACTTAATTTAATCCTGTTATCTGTTCCTCAGGAAGCCCTGCTCAGTTTAGCTGTGAGCATTGTTGGGCTTATCATTATGATTATTTTATCGGCCATGACCTCGGGCGCTGAAGTTGCCTTCTTCTCCTTAAAGAAGCAACAGCGCGAACGGCTTGCAGCCTCTGCTTCTAAAGGCGAAAAGATGGTTGCCGAATTACTGCGCTACCCTAAACGATTGCTTGCAACACTGCTTATTGCCAATAACTTTGTAAACATCGGCATTGTAATTCTGTCGGCATATATCACGTCTATTTTTTCTGTTCCCGGCCAGGAAATGACCATCATTGGCTGGGTTATACAGGTATTGTTGGTTACCTTCATTATCTTGCTCTTTGGCGAGGTAATGCCCAAAATTTACGCCAATCATTTCTCTGAAAAATTTGCAGTGCTGATTGTTTACCCCATACTGTTTCTGCGCAATCTTTTCTGGTGGATTGGCTTTTCACGCTCGCTGGTTTTCCTCTCAGACATTGTGGACAAACGTCTGGCAAAAAAAGGCCACGATATTTCGGTTGACGACCTCTCTCATGCACTTGAACTCACTTCAAGCAAAGAAAATATGGAGAGCGAAGACAATAAAATTCTGCGCGGAATAGTAACATTCGGCAACACCGAAGTAAAACAAATCATGAAGCCGCGCATGGATGTAAAAGCGCTGGAACACGATACGCCTTTCACTGAATTACTTCCTTTATTGGTTGATGCAGGCTACTCGCGCCTGCCGGTTTATAAAGAATCGTTTGATAACGTTGCCGGCATCATTTACTCTAAAGACATGTTGGCTCATTTAGATAAAAAAGATGATTTTAAATGGCAGGAGTTAATGCGCGAACCGTTCTTTGTTCCGGAGAATAAAAAGATTGACGACCTGCTGGCAGAGTTTCAGAAATCAAAGGTTCACCTTGCCGTAGTGGTGGATGAATATGGCGGAACATCAGGAATAGTAACGCTGGAAGATGTAATGGAAGAAATTGTAGGCGACATCACCGATGAGTTTGATGACGATGAACTGGTCTATTCAAAATTAGACGATCGTAATTTTGTGTTCGAGGGCAAGATATCACTCAGCAATTTTTACCGCATCACAGGAATTGACAGCGAAGCATTTGAAGAATCAAAAGGAGAAGCAGATAGTCTTGCCGGATTTATTCTTGAAAAAGAAGGGAAAATACCTGCCAAGAACAGCAAGATACATTTTGCTAATGTGGAATTCACAATCGAATCAGTTGATACAAAAAGAATAAAAAGAATAAAAGCAACAATTATAGAAACCCATTTAAATGAACAATAGTGTTGCTTACTGCTTACTGCTTAGTGCCTGCTTATTGCTGCTATCCTGCGGAGAAGAAGACTACACTCCCAAGCCAAGAGGCTTTTTCAGAATTGAACTACCCGAAAAAGAGTATCAGGCCTATCAATCCGACTGCCCTTTTACCTTTCAATATCCTGTGTATACAAGCATTGAAAACGATACCAAAGGCCTTTCAGAACCCTGCTGGATAAACCTGAACTTTCCTGCATTTAAAGGAACGCTGCATATCAGCTATAAGTCAGTAGATGGAAACATAGTTCAATACCTTGAAGATGCAAGGGAACTAACCAATAAACACATTGCAAAAGCCTCTGCCATTAACGAAATACTGATTGACAGGCCCGACAAAAATGTTTATGGTTTAATTTACGATGTGGAAGGAAGCGGAGCTGCTTCACCACTTCAGTTTTTTGTTACCGACAGCAGCAAACACTTTTTAAGAGGGGCCCTGTATTTCACCGTAAAGCCTAATAACGATTCGCTGCAACCGGTTATTAAATTTATCAAACAGGACATTGATAAGTTTATAGAAAGCTTTGAATGGAAATAAAAAAGACATCCCGTCACGCTATGGCGTGACGGGATGTCTTTATATAGTATTAAGCTAAAACTTAATTATCCTTTGTGACCACCTTCGTCAGAAACAGTCAGTTTTTTACGACCTCTTGCTCTGCGTGCTGCCAAAACCCTGCGTCCATTGGCCGAATCCATTCTCTCTCTGAATCCGTGTTTGTTCTTTCTTTTCTTAACCGAGGGTTGATATGTGCGTTTCATTTCTTCTTGATTTTTCGTTAAACGGGCTGCAAAGATAGTCAGGTTTTCTTTCCAACCAAATTTAAAACTAAATTTGCCCCCTTAAATTATGGCGCGAGGATTTAATAACGAGACCGAAGACCTTCCAAAGGCAAAGATTAACAAGGATTCCCTGAAAACAGGGATGAGGATTTTATCTTTTATGGGTCCGCATAAATGGAAATTCATCATCGGACTAATTTTTCTTGCTTTAACAAGTGCTACAGCGCTCGCTTTTCCCCTGCTGATGGGAAAAATGGTAGATACCACCGGAGGAAATACATTAGACATGAAAACGGCTAATCTGCTTGGAGCAGCTTTAATAGGTATTCTTCTTTTGCAATCAGTTTTCTCTTATTTCAGGGTTTATCTTTTTGTAAACGTAACCGAAAATACACTGGCAGGCTTGCGCCAAGCTGTTTACACCAAATTAATTACCATGCCCATGACTTATTTTGGTCAAAAACGGGTAGGCGAATTGAACAGCCGTATGAGTACGGATATTGTTCAAATTCAGGATACACTTACAACAACCATTGCAGAATTCCTCAGGCAGTTCGTCATCATCATAGGCGGTATCGCTTTCCTGATTGTTATCTCTCCTAAACTAACCATGCTTATGATTGCCATTATTCCATTTGTGGCGTTGGCATTGGTTTATTTCGGAAGGTTCATCCGCAAAGCTTCGCGCGAAGTTCAGGATACTGTTGCCGAGTCAAACACAATTATTGAAGAAACATTGCAGGGAATTACCAATGTAAAAGCCTTTGCTAATGAATTTTTTGAAATAAAACGCTACGGAAAAAGCGCTGACGAAATAGCTCAGAAAGCCATTAAAGTAGGGATGTATCGCGGGCTTTTTGCCTCGTTCATCATCTTTTGTCTGTTTGGTTCGCTGGTAGCAATGGTTTGGTATGGTGTAGTGCTGGTTATTAAAGGTGATTTATTAATAGGTGAACTGATTTCATTTGTGTTTTATACTGTTTTTGTAGGGGCTTCTATTGGCGGCTTTGCCGAACTTTACACCCAAATTCAAAAAGCAATAGGTGCTACCGAACGCCTGGTTGAAATTTTAGATGAAAAAGCCGAAACCGTTGACCTGTCGGGAACAACTGCAATCAGCAAAAAAATTGAAGGCAAAGTTAGCTTTGAAAATGTAGCATTCACCTACCCTTCACGCAAAGAATTGCAGATATTAAAAAACCTTTCGTTCAACGCTGCAAAAGGAGAAACAATAGCTATTGTTGGCCCAAGTGGTGCCGGAAAATCTACCATCGTTTCGCTGTTGCTTAAATTTTATGAGCCCGAAAGCGGCAAAATTCTGATTGACGATAAAGACTCTAAAGAATATGGCTTAACGGACTTGCGTAATCAAATGGCAATGGTTCCTCAGGATGTATTGCTGTTTGGCGGTTCTATCAGAGAGAATATTGCCTACGGAAAACCGGGCGCTACGTTGGAAGAAATTATAGAAGCAGCTAAACAAGCTAATGCACACAACTTCATTGATAGCTTCCCTGAAAAATATGATACACTTGTTGGGGAACGGGGCATAAAACTATCAGGCGGACAACGCCAGCGTGTGGCTATTGCACGCGCGGTATTAAAGAATCCAGCCATTCTTATTTTGGATGAAGCCACCAGTTCTTTGGATTCTGAATCAGAACGCCTGGTTCAGGAAGCATTGGATAAACTGATGATTGGCAGAACTTCATTTGTTATTGCTCACCGCCTCGCTACTATCCGTAAAGCAGATAAAATTGTGGTGATTGATAAAGGCGTGGTAATTGAAAGCGGCACGCATGAAGAACTGATTGCCGCTGAAAACGGGCTTTATCGCAGTCTGAGTAAGCTACAGTTCGAATCGGCAAGCCTGCTTTAAGCAGGTAAGTAAACTACTTTCTTGGTTTCAAAAAACTCTTCGCGGAAATAATTCTTTAGTTCAAAGGTTTTTACTTTGCCTTTAAACGGACTTATTTCTTCGGTTAAATCACCACCTTTTAAATAAAGGATTCCGTTAGGCAAATCATTAAAACCCTGTTTGCGGAATTTATTTTTCACCCAACCGTAAAATACCGGAAGTTCAGTTACCGCGCGACTTACCACAAAGTCAAATTGCTCTTTCAGTTCTTCTGCGCGGATTTGTTGTGCTCTCACATTTTTCAAACCAATTGCTTCTGCAACCGCATTCACTACTTTTATTTTTTTACCGATGGAATCAACAAGAAAAAAATCCGTTTCAGGGAATAAGATAGCCAATGGAATTCCGGGAAAACCACCACCTGTTCCAACATCCAGCACTTTTGTTCCCGGTTTAAATTGCATCACTTTTGCAATTCCCAGCGAATGCAAAACATGGTGCTCATAAAACTGCTCCATGTCTTTACGCGATATCACATTGATTTTGCTGTTCCAATCCAGATAAAGTGGTAACAGTTGAGCGAATTGCCCGATTTGTTTTTCGGAAAGATTGGGGAAATATTCCTGAATTATTTGCATCAGCAGAAATGGAATTTGCACGCAAAGGCGCAGAGACGCAAAGGGGATTAAATCTTCCCTTCCGAATTTTTCATGATGTTGTAAAGAAACTCACGAGCACGGAAAAGTTGTGCTTTTACTGTTCCCAAAGGAAGGTCAAGTTCCACTGAAATTTCTTCGTAGGAGTATTCTTTGAAATAGCGCAACTCCACCAAAGTGCGGTAGCGTGGTTTCAGTTTCTCTACCACTTCACGCATCAGGCGGGTTTTCTGTTTTTTGATATACGTTTCTTCAGGGTCAAGCACATTGGCTTTTACCTCAATC
This sequence comes from Bacteroidia bacterium, assembly GCA_050186075.1. Classification (GTDB taxonomy): domain Bacteria; phylum Bacteroidota; class Bacteroidia; order SXHM01; family SXHM01; genus SXHM01. Next base: position 101,428 of record JBFWYU010000013.1, on the reverse strand, counting down.
ATCATTTCGCTGCCATCGCTGCCTTCAAAACCTTTGTCAAGTGAGTAGGTTTGCTTTTTCTTTTTGCGGATAAAGTCGATGCAATTATTAGATGCAATCTTGAATAACCAGGTACTGAATGCATAATTGGGTGTGTACTGGTGCAGTTTATTGAATGCTTTTCCAAATGCTTCAATGGTCAAATCATCAGCATCATCCTTGTTGTTCACCATTTTCAGTAGCATGAAATAAATAGAGTCGCGGTAACGCTCCATCAATTCGGCATATGCATTTTGATTACCGTGGTCGCGTGCCTGCAAAACAAGTTTGTAGTCATGAACGGCTTTTTCCGAAAGGTTGGTGCCTGCTTCAGTGCTTGCTGCTACAGGGGCTTTATTTTCTGCTGATGGTTCCTGACTTTCTGCCATTTTTACTTCCATGTTTGGGGTTTAACAAGCATATTTGAAACTGATAATGATAATGTGATAAACGGTAACACCAAATCAATTACGGGCGAAATTAGTAATAAATCCCGTTGATTTAGTGTTTTAGTGACTTTGGCAAATACGGCAAACTGAATGATAAAACGCAAAGCGAATAAGGAAATGATTACCGGTAAATTGTACTGCATCACTATCAACAAAATGAACAAGGGGTAAAATGCCAATTGACTGAACATAAATGTTCCCAACAAAAACTGGTGCTTGGTTTTATAAAGTGGCCCGGTTGTAAGGTGTCTGCGTTTCTGATGAAACCATTCATTCCAACTTGTTTTGGGCACAGAAAGGGTTTGGCTATCGGCTGAAACGGAAACATTCACTTTTGCTTTGTGTGCCACCTCATTGATAAAAAGATCATCGTCTCCGGAGCGAATGTGGTTATGTGAACCAAAGCCCTTGTTATCAAAAAACAGGTGTTTGCGATACGCTAAATTTCTTCCAACACCCATGTAGGTCTGGCCTGCCAGCGAATAACTCAGATATTGGAGAGCCGTGAGAAAAGTGTCAAAACGAATAAGCATATTCAGCAGGCTGAAATCCTTTTTTTGGTAAACGCCAACGCCAAGAACAATATCAGTTTTTTCCGAAAAACGGCTTTGCATCTGCGAAATCCATTTCGGTGAAGCAGGTTTGCAGTCAGCATCCGTAAGTAAAAGAATATCGTTTGCAGCTTTTTTTATTCCTAAAGTAAGAGCAAACTTTTTGCTGCCCGAAACAATAACTTCTTCATCAATGTTGATGAATTTCAGTTTAGGATTTACTTCCGCTATATCTTTCAGTAAATCATACGAACCATCGTAACTGCGGTCGTTTACCACAATCACTTCAAAATCGGGAAAGTCCTGAGCAAGGATCAAAGGAAGATTTTCGCGCAGGTTATCTTCTTCATTCCGCGCACAAATGATTACCGAAACAGGCTCTGATGATTTGATAATCTCTTTGGGTTTGTAAAAAGCCAGACGGGAATAAAAAAACAGGTAATAAAAAAGTTGCACCAGCAGCACTGCCGCAAAAACGGAAAACACAATTAATCCGTTGGTGTCAGCGGTGAAATCAGAAAGGTTCATTGATGGACATTTAGAGCAAAACAAAACTAAGATTCGCGGGTGGCGCAAATCTTTATCTTTGGCGGAATTTATACACAGCGAGATGAAGTTTAAGATTTGCAGCGTTGACGGGCATTCCAAAGCAAGAGCGGGGGAGTTATTGACAGCACACGGCACTATAGAAACACCCATTTTTATGCCGGTGGGAACAGCAGGAACCGTAAAGGCTGTGCATCAGCACGAACTGGAAAGTGAGATTGGAGCGCAAATAATTCTTGGAAATACTTACCACCTTTTTCTTCGTCCGGGGCTTGAAATTATTGAGAAAGCCGGAGGACTTCACAAATTCATTAACTGGAACAAACCTATTTTAACTGACAGTGGCGGGTATCAGGTTTACTCACTCAGCGGCAACCGTAAAATAAAAGAAGAAGGCGTAAAATTCGCCTCTCACATTGATGGTTCAAAATTGTTTTTTTCGCCCGAAAATGTGATGGATACACAACGCACCATTGGCGCTGACATTATGATGGCGTTTGATGAATGCACGCCTTATCCCTGCGAATATAAGTATGCACAGAAGTCAATGGATATGACGCACCGCTGGCTGAAACGCTGTATAACCCGGTTTAACGAAACCGAAGGAAAATACGGTTATGAGCAAACGCTTTTCCCGATTGTGCAGGGAAGTGTTTACAAAGATTTACGTGAAAAATCGGCAACCTTTATTGCCGAACAAAATCTGGAAGGGAATGCTATTGGCGGACTTTCGGTAGGTGAACCTGCCGAAGAAATGTATGCCATGACCGAAGTGGTGTGCAGCATTCTGCCGCCCGAAAAACCGCGCTACCTGATGGGCGTTGGAACTCCGGGCAATATTTTGGAAAGTATTGCGTTAGGTATAGATATGTTTGACTGTGTGATGCCAACCCGCAATGCCCGCAACGGAATGCTATTTACTTCACAAGGCATCATCAACATCAAAAACAAAAAATGGCAAAACGACCTTAGCCCACTTGACCCGGACGGAACTACATTTGCCGACCGCAATTTTTCTAAAGCATATTTACGCCACCTTTTTGTAGCAAAAGAAATTCTGGCTTTGCAACTGGCAAGTATTCATAACCTTGGTTTTTATTTGTGGCTGGTAAAAGAAGCTCGCAAACACATAATTGCAGGCGATTTTGCTGAATGGAAAACTAAAATGGTAAAACAAGTGGAGACACGGTTATAAATTTCTCGCAAAGGCGCAGAGGCGCAAAGAAAAATGAACGAAAACGAACTATCGGCAGTCTTAGTAAACATTTTCTTAAAAGTTCACAAAGAGCTTGGTCCGGGATTATTGGAATCGGTTTACGAAGAAATTGTTTCTTTTGAATTAGCTGAAGCAGGATTTGAGTTTACCCGACAACAAGCCATTCCTGTTATTTACCAAAACAAAAAACTTGAAATTGGTTTTCGGGCAGATATTATTGTAGAAAATAAAGTTATCATTGAAATTAAATCAATTGATACTATTGCACCCGTTCACCAGAAACAACTATTGACATATTTAAAACTAACAGACATAAAATTAGGCTTACTTGTAAACTTCAATGTCAATCTTATCAAAGATGGAATTTGCAGGGTGGTTAATAATCTATAAAAACTTTGCGCCTCTGCGACTTTGCGAGCAACCATGAAGATAATTGACTTATATATCATCAAAAAGTTTCTCGGAACTTTTTTCTTCACACTGACTATGATTATAGCCATTGCTGTGGTATTTGATATATCTGAAAAGGTGGATGACTTTATTGAAAAGGAGCTGACTTTTAAAACCATTATTACAGACTATTACATTTATTTCATCCCCTATTTTGCCAATCTTTTTGCCCCGCTTTTTATTTTCATTGCTGTTATTTTCTTCACCTCAAAAATGGCAAGCCAAACCGAGATTATTGCCATACTCAACAGCGGAGTAAGTTTCTACCGTTTTCTGGTTCCCTACTTTATTGCAGCAACAATACTGGTGGCACTTTCACTTACGGTAAATAACTTTATCATGCCTCCGGCAAATAAACACCGCATTGAGTTTGAGCAGGCCTATATCTACAAACAACTTAGTTTCAGCGGACGCAATATTCACCGGCAGATACATCCCGGAAACTTCGTGTATTTTGAGAGCTATAACAGCGAACGGAACATCGGCTATAAATTTTCATTGGAGCAGTTTAAAGAAGGTAAGCTGATTTACAAACTCAATGCCGACCATATTAACTGGGATACAACGGGCAATCATTGGGTAATTCATAACTGGATGAGCCGCGAGATAAACGGACTGAACGAAACGCTGAAAACCGGATTGAAAAAAGACACCGTTATTAACCTTTACCCGAAAGATTTTTCACGCAAGGTAAACCTGATAGAAACAATGAATTATTTTGAGCTGAACGAATTTATTGAACAGGAAAAATCAAAAGGATCAGACCTAATCAATGTTTATCTGGTTGCAAAATACAGCAGGATATCCATGCCCTTTGCCACATTTATTTTAACACTGATGGGCGTTAGCCTGTCGAGCCGCAAGGTGCGTGGCGGAATTGGAATTAATATAGGAATTGGCGTAGGGCTAAGTTTCTCGTACATCATGTTTATGCAAATTGCCAATACCTTTGCCACTTCGGGCAATGTGCCTGTTATGCTGGCGGTATGGACTCCTAATATCCTTTACGGAATTTTAAGTCTCTGGCTTATTGCCCGGGCACCAAAATAAAGTTTTACAAACTTTATAATTCCAAACTATCATTTAAGAGATTTCAGCAGCGTGATTATCGCATAACCGCGTTAGTAAATTTCACTAAACTTTCTGCGGATTCTAAAAAGAAGTGGCCAAAATTTCAAAATCCCGTGCTATTGGTTTTTAACCCTCATTTATCTCATTTTAGTTAACCGCTAACTCTTTTTAGCGCTTAAAATGTCAGCTTACAGCTATTTAACAGCCGCATACTGCTATAAACACCTAACTTATTGATTATTAATATCAACTTACTGCTTATAAATGTTAGCTAACAGCTTAAAAGAGTCTTCCGCCTTGTTAAATAATACTGCCGCCTGCTTAATTTTTTCAACTACCGGCTTTAAAATTATTGCTCCTCAATATTGATGCAGCTTTATGATTTTTCAGCTTAAATCCGTGGCAAGAAATCAGGAACGATTTGTTATCAGAAATTTGAAATCCCCATCCCGAACTCAAGTTAGTATATTAACTTTCTAAACTTTAAATCTCTATTTTTGCCGGAAACACACACACCTTGAAAAAATTACTCAGTCCCAGCACACAAGCCGTAAACTTTGGTTTATTAGTTCTAAGAATTGGAATAGGCGTTATGTTCGTTCTTCACGGAGAAGGAAAAATGTTTGGCGGCCCTGAAAAATGGCTGAAGCTGGGAGGAGCAATGGAAAATATAAGCATCACTTTTCTGCCAACCTTATGGGGCTTTCTGGCTGCCTTTGCCGAATTTGGCGGTGGAATTTTATTGATACTGGGATTGGTTTTTCGCCCGGCATGCTTCATGATGCTGTTTACCATGTTTATAGCCGCACTGGTGCATTGGGTTGATGCAGCAGCAGAGGGCGAAGCACTGAGAGGCAAAATTATGTCGGGTTCTCATGCTATTGAATTAGGAATTGTTTTTCTTGCGCTGCTCTTTACAGGGCCGGGGAAATACAGCGTGGACAACAAACTGTTCTAAAAAAGAAAAGGCTGCGAAATTCGCAGCCTTTTCTTTTTTTTATTTAATCACTAATTAGTGCGCATTCATTTTCTGAACCTTGTAAGTGAAGTTAACACTTCCATCGGCTGAGTAAACACGAAGTAAATAGTTAGCACGTGCATATTCGGTCATGCTGATTTGTACATTTCCTTCTGCTGAGCCGATTTCACGGGCCTGCAATAATTTTCCGGTCATGTCAAATAAATCCATTTGCAAATCTTTCAGGTTATTGGTAAGATTGATATTCAATACATCTGAAGTTGGATTGGGGAATACGGTAACATTTACTCCTGCAACGCTCTGTTCTTCAACAGCGGTTACGTTCAGTAATGTTTGATGAAAACCTTGTGTAATGGTATTGCTTCCGTTTGAAACGGTAGTAATAACCGGCTCACCGATAGTCCAGCTAAGCTGTGCATTGCTGCCAGTGTAGTGTGTTCCGGCACTGGCAATAACCTGTGGCGAAATGGACTGAGCATTTGCAATTGCAGTAGCAGCAAAAGGAAGCAGGGTTAAAATCATTTTTTTCATGGAATGCGTTTTTATGTTTTGGTGCTTCAAATGTATAGCATATTCTATTTACAAGCAAAATAATTTCATTCAATCGTTTGCTTAGTTTTTGTCATCTTTGCGCCCACAAAAAAATAACATCATGAATTTTAATCAGGTTTTACAATACAATTTCCCAACGGTTATCCGTTTCGGGGCAGGTGCTATCAACGAATTAGGCGGGCATCTTAAAGAGCAAAAACTTACTTCACCCTTAGTAGTTACCGACCCTGTGGTAGCGCAGTTAGACTTCTTCAAAAAAATAATTTCTGACCTTGAAAAAGCGGGATTGAAACCCGAAGTTTTTTCAAACATTCACAAGAACCCTGTAAAATCGGATGTGTTGAATGGCGGTGATGCTTTTCACCAGACCAAACGCGATTGCATTGTGGGTGTGGGCGGTGGTGCTGCACTGGATGTTGCACGTGCAATTACGTTGCGCATCAATCACACACGCGATTTGTTTGATTACGATGATTTGATTGGCGGTGATATTTACGTTACGGAAGAGGTTCCGTATTTCGTAACCGTTCCAACAACCAGCGGAACAGGCAGTGAAGTTGGTCGCAGCGCGATTATTGCTGATGATGAAACGCATCAGAAGAAAATTCTTTTCTCCCCAAAATTATTAGCAAAACGTGTTTTTGCAGATCCTACTTTAACATTTGAATTACCTGCTTTTGTAACGGCTGCAACTGGCATGGATGCGCTGACGCACAACATGGAAGCCTACATCGCCGAGATGTTTCACCCGATGTGCGAAGGGATTGCCTTGCAGGGTATCGCTTTAATTAATGAATCGATTGACCGTGCCGTAAACAAACCCGATCTGGAATCGCGCAGCAAAATGATGCTGGCTTCGCTGATGGGAGCAGTTGCTTTTCAAAAAGGATTGGGTGTGGTGCATTCATTGGCGCATCCGCTTTCGCAATTATTGGATACGCACCATGGGCTTGCCAACGCAGTGAATCTGCCTTACGGTATGCGTTTCAACTATCCCGGTTTTGAGGATAAATTCCGCACCATTGCACGCACCATGGAACTGAAAGACGAAACTGGTGAAGGTGTGGTGAATGCTTTGTTTGAACTGAATCAGAAATTGGGATTGCCTTTAAAATTAAGCGGCATTGGTGTAAAGCCTGAGCATATTGAAAAACTGGCTGACTTAGCTTTTGCTGATTTCTGCCACCCGAATAATCCTAAGCCGGTGAGCAGGGAAGATTTTAAGAAGATTTATTTAGAAGCTCTTTAAAGTTTCTCGCAAAGGCGCAGAGGCGCAAAGAATAATTCAATAAAGACTTTGCGTCTTCGCGCCTTTGCGAGAACAATTAAATTATCTCGAAGTAGCGCTTCAACTCCCAGTCGGTAACTACTTTAGAGAATTGTCTCCACTCCCACTCTCTTGTTTGCACAAAGTGCTGCACAAATTCTTTTCCGAATAATTCTTCGGCAAGTTTAGAGGTTTTCATGGCTTCGGTGGCTTCGGCAAGATTGCGCGGAAGTGTTCCGTTTTTTACATCGGCATAGCCGCTGCCCATGGTTTCAGGGGTTTTGAGTTTCAGTTTGTTTTTCACGCCATAGAGACCCGAGGCAAGGCAGGCCGCCATAGCCAGATAGGGATTGCTGTCGCTGCCCACCACGCGGGTTTCCAGGCGACATGATTTTTCGCCTGTCGGTAAAGCACGCAAAGCGGTGGTGCGATTATCCACTGCCCAGGTAAGGGTTGTGGGTGCCCAGGCTCCTACTACCAAACGCTTGTAGCTGTTGATGGTGGGCGCATACATCGGCAACACATACGGCAGACAATGCAACTGACCTGCTATGTAGCTTTCCATGAGGGGGCTCATTCCTGTCTTGCTTTTTGCATCGTGGAACAGGTTTTTCTTTTTCGCTTTGTCCCACAGGCTTTGGTGAACATGGCCGCTGCAGCCGGGAAGGTTTTCGCTGAACTTGGCCATAAAGGTTGCCATGATTCCGTGGCGATGCGCTATTTCTTTTACTCCGGTTTTGAATAACACGGCACGGTCGGCTGCTTCCAGCGTATCGCCATAGAGAATAGCGGCTTCGTAAACGCCCGGACCGGTTTCGGTATGCAGCCCTTCTATGGGTACTTTGAACTTGGCAAGCTCGTCAAACAAATCATTGAAAAATTCGCTGTTTTGCGAGGCGCGCAAAACGGAATAGCCAAACATTCCGGGAGTAAGGTGTTGAGGTTTATAGAAACCGGTTTCGTGCAAGGCATCTGCATCTTCGGCAAAGTTGAACCACTCAAACTCCTGCGCAAAAACGGAATGATAGCCTTGCTTTTCACTTTGTGCAATTATTTTTTTCAGCAGGTTGCGCGGTGAAATTTCTAATTCGCTGCCGTTGTTTTTGCGGAAATCGGCAAGAAAAAAGGGCATGTTGTTTTCCCAGGGTATGTTGCGATAGGTGTTGAAATCAACTACGGCTTGCGCATCGGGATAGCCGGTGTGCCAGCCGGTATAAGTGGCATTGTCGTAGGCCACATCACCGCTGTCCCAGCCAAAAACCACATCACAAAAGCCAAAACCTTTTTCGGCTATGCCCATAAATTTTTCGATGCTTACCACCTTGCCGCGCAACACTCCGTCAATATCGGTTACGGCAAGTTTTACTTTTTTTGCGCCTGAGGCTTTAAGGGCTTTTAGTATTTCGATTTGGGTGGGCATGGTTGCGTTTTTTTTGATTACGGGCAAATGTAGAATTTTACCACTAAGGGCACAAGGGCAGGGAGTTATTTTGCTCGCAGAGGCGCGGAGTTTTTTTACCACTAAGAACACTGAGGTTTATTGCTCGCAGAGGGCGCGAAGAGAAGCAGAGAGATACTCAGGCTGCCTTACTCAGATGAAGAACAGTTTTTATTCCTGCGCAGGATTTAACCTGATTGGCTGATACGGTTTCAACACTAAGGGTGGTGCCATCTGCCGCAAAGAATTCTATTTCATACCCTTTCCCATTTTCATAAACATGAGCAATCACTCCAACATCTCCTTTCACATAAGGAGTGCCGGGTAAATCCTCGGTTATAAATACTCGTTCAAATTCTTTTAGCATGACTATATTTTATATGCGGTTACAAATTTAATTACTTTTTCGGTTTGTCCGGTTATCCAAACACTTCGGATAAGATGGAGTTTCCCGTTTGGAAACTCTATCCGGCTTTCAAAAATGTATTTTTTCCCAAAGAGCGTTATAAGTTCTTTTGTTATTTCAATAGTTGTTGCCTGATGTTTCAACAAATTTTCAAATTCTTTGGCTGTATTGGAATTTATTCCGTTTGCTATGAAAAAATCAGCTTTTGCTTTTCCATCAGGGTGATTGGGATTAAGCAGATAATTCTGAATCTTATTTTTATCAATCTCTAAAATACTGTCGGAAGGTATTTTCATAGCAGGTAAAAGTATTGAGAATACTATAATAAACAAAGCCCCGCTCACGCGGGGTTTTGTTTCTGTTGCGGGATCAAAAATCATTACGAGCTACCATCGAGTATGCCCGAGCCACCGGCTTTGGTTTTTTGAAGATTAAACAGTTGATTTATTAACAATTAGAATTAAAATACTGCCGGTTTGACAGAAATTTTCGGCAGAGTGAGGCATATTTACATTGGAATTTCAGATGTTTTCTATGAAAATACCGGAATATTCTAAGGAAATAGTGCTATTTTCTATAAAAATAGTGGTATTCTCTACGAAAATACCGGAATGTTCTAAGGAAATAGCATAATAGTCTAAGAAACTTGTGGAATTTTCTAAGAAACTTGTGAAAGTTTACGCTCAGCTACTACAAACTGAATACGGCCTTCTACTTCCCCTTGGCAAACTCCGCCTTAGCGTTGTTCAGAAACTTTACAAAGTCGCTTACATTAAGATTGTAAGCCGTAGGCGCATGCAGCAGCTCGCCCTTGTGGTCAAGGGTAATGTAATAAGGCTGTGCGTTGTTATCGAATGAGCAAATCTGGAAATCGGCATTTTGTGCGCCAATGGTTTTCTTTTTCTTGCCATCGTATTTAGATACATACCACTCGCTTTCGGGCAACTCGGTTTTGTCGTCAACATACAGGGCAATTACCACAAAATCTTCGCGCAGCATTTTCAACACCGCTGGATCGCTCCACACGTTGGCCTCCATTTCGCGGCAGTTTACGCAACCGTGTCCTGTAAAATCAATAAACACGGGCTTGCCCAGTTCTTTGGCACAGGCCATTCCCTGCTCGTAGTCAAAATAGCCGTTCAGGTTGTGGGGCAGGTGCAGAATTTCGCCATGAATGGGTTCGCCACAGGTTTTGTTTTCGTTGCCAGTGGCTACTTCAATTTTGTGAACAAGGTCAAAATCGTGGGTGGCCTGCGGAGGCAAATAGCCCGAAAGCGCTTTGAGCGGTGCGCCAAACATGCCCGGAATAAGATACACCACAAAAGAAAAAGTAACCAGCGCCAGCATAATGCGCGGAACGCTTACATGCGGCATAGGACTATCGTGGGGGGGTTTCAGTTGCCCCAAAAAATACAAACCCAGCAGGGTAAAAATCACAATCCACAAAGCGATATTTATTTCGCGGTCAAGAATGCCCCAGTGATAAGTCTGGTCGGCAATGCTCAGAAATTTCAGTCCAAGGGCAAGCTCCAGAAAACCCAGAGTTACTTTTACCGAATTAAGCCAGCCGCCCGATTTGGGGAGGTTGCTCAGCCAGTTAGGGAAAATAGCAAACAGCGAAAAGGGTAAGGCAAAAGCCAGAGAGAAGGCAAACATTCCCAACATGGGTTTAAAAAATTCGCCTCTTGCAGATTCAACTAAAATGCCGCCAACAATGGGGCCTGTGCAGGAGAAAGAAACCAGCACCAACGTAAACGCCATAAAAAGCAAACCGGCAATTCCTCCTTTGTCGGCCTTGGCATCCATTGCGTTTACCCATGAACTTGGCAAGGTAATTTCAAACATGCCCAGAAACGATGCGGCAAACACCATAAATATTACAAAGAACAGAATATTGGGAAACCAATGCGTAGAAAGCCAGTTGGCAAACTCAGGACCTATCAATACCGAAACCAAAGTTCCGGCAAGGGTGTAAATGGCAATAATAGAAAGCCCGTAAAGCACACCGTTGCGGATGGCAACGCTGCGGGTTTCGGCAGTTTTCAAAAAAAAAGTTACCGTCATCGGTATCATCGGAAATACGCAGGGTGTAAGCAATGCAGCCAGTCCGGCAAGAAATGCCAACAGCATAAAACCCCAGTACGAAAATTCGCCTTTGGTTTCGGCAGATGCTCCGTTAAATGTTTTTACGTGACATTGTCCGTCATCGGGAGTTTGCACCGTTGTTATGGCAGACGAGTCAACTTTATTAACGGTATCCAGTTGCGGAATAACACTGCCCGTGCCCACGGTATCTTTAGTAGTTTCGGGCTTTTGATTGTTTCCGGTCTTTCCTTTATTAACAACTAAGCTGAACTCAACCACCTCGGGCGGAAGACATTTCTCATCGTCACACACCATAAACTCAACCTCACCTGCAGCAGTAAACTCGCCTTTGTTTTTGATTTTAATTTTTTGCTTAAACGTAACGGAAGACGCAAAATACTTGATGGTCATCCCGAACATATTATCAAACTCCTCAATGGGTTTGGGTTCGGCAACTTTGCCCACCAATTCAAAATCCTTGTTTACCTTAAATTTAAACGTGGTTGGAATAGGTCCGTCAGCCGGAATATCCTGTGCATACAGGTGCCAGCCTTTTTCAACATTGGCCTTCAGTATCAGCTCGGCTTCGGTTTCTGAAATTTCTTTTACGGAGAAGTCCCATTTCACCGGCTTTAAAACCTGCGCCTGCGCAAAAACTGAAACTAAAACAAGAACTAAAGGAAGAAGTCTTTTAAACATATTCTTTAATAGAGAACGCAAAAGTAACCAATAGAAAAACAGCGTTGTGTAACATTAACTACATTTAACGATATTAAGTTACAATTACCAACTGCCGCTTGCACCGCCACCGCCAAAGCTGCCGCCACCAAATCCGCCAAAACCGCCTCCACTGCTGCCACCTCCAAAACCGCTTCCACCGCTCCAACCCCTGAAGCTGCCTCTGCCCGATGAAAAATCGCTCCACTTGCCGCCCGGCTTGTTTTGCAAGGCATTTAATAAAGCCCATGCCGCCCAAAAACCAATATGGTTTACCCGCGAATACTGACGCGCCTCATTTACACGGTAAAGGATAATGATTGCAAAAATGCCGAGTACAATAAAGACAATATAAATCGGGAATGGCTCCTCGCCTCCCTTGCGGCCTTCTCCTTTATATTCGCCCTTTGTGTAGGCTATAATATTGTCGGTAGCCCGGTCTAAACCTTCGTAATAATTGCCGCTTTTAAAAGCAGGCTTCATATCGTTTTCAATAATGCGTTTAGCAATGGCATCGGGCAAAGCGCCTTCCATTCCGTAACCGGTTTGAATGGTCATTTTGCGATCGTCCATGGCTACCAGCACCATTATTCCGTTGTCTTTTCCATCGCGTCCAACGCCCCATTTTTCAGCAAGACCAACAGCATATTCAGCTACTTCATAGCCGTCCAGCGTTTTGATTAATACCACAGCTATTTGCGATGAAGTTGAATCATCAAACAGCACTAATTTATTTTCGAGTGCATTAATTTCATCAGAAGAAAGCGTTCCGGTGTAATCGGTAACAAGCGTTGATGAACGCTCGGGATAATTCTGCGCAAAAATCAAAACAGGAAGTACTGCAAACAGCAGGCAAACTGTGAGCCTGAGCGCAGCCGAAGGCTTTCTAACCCAACTCCACATGGTCCGATAGTTCGTTTTTATCATCATGTTGTCCCGGAAAATGTTTTTGCAAGGCATCGCCTGCAAGAATAATTCCTTCCGAAAGGCCTTCCTTAAAATGGCCCTGCGAAAATTTTTCTTTCATCAGATCTTTGATGTGATTCCAAAAGTCCTTGTCCACTTTTGCATTGATACCGATATCACCGATGATGGCAAATTTGTGATCGAGGTAAGCAAGGTAAAACAGAACCCCGTTACGAAGTTCTGTTTGGTGCATTTCTAATTTTTCGAACATAAAAGCTGCGCGGTCAAGCACATCGTCCTTGCAGTGATCTTCTACAAACAAACGGATTTCGCCTGAAGTTTTTTGCTCGGCTTGTTTAATAGCTTTTACAACCTCTGCCTGAACTTCGGGCGTGAAAAAATCAGCAGCTTTCATTTCGGCTAAAACTTCACGGCAGGCGCATTTTCAGTGCCTTCTTTAGCTTCAAAATATCCTTTCTTTTCAAAGTCAAACATTCCGGCAATCATGTTCTGCGGGAATTTGCGGATGTAGGTATTGTAATCCTGAACTGCTTCATTAAAGTTTTTACGGGCAACAGTAATGCGGTTTTCAGTGCCTTCCAACTGCGCCTGTAACTCCATAAAATTCTGGTTGGCTTTTAAATCAGGATAATTCTCTACCACAACCATCAGTTTTGACAAAGCAGAAGAAAGCCCCGCCTGCGCGTCCTGGAACCTCTGAATTGACTCTGCATCTAATTTTGAAGGGTCAACGGTTACGCTGGTAGCTTTTGCACGCGCTTCAATAACTGCTGTAAAAGTTCCTGCCTCATGAGCAGCATAACCTTTAACCGTTTCCACCAGATTGGGAATTAGGTCAGATCTGCGCTGGTATTGGTTTTCAACCTCTGACCATTTAGATGTTACGGCTTCTTCTTTTGAAACCATGCTGTTGTATCCGCAACTGCTTAAACTAAGCGATGCAATAAATAATAAAGGAATAATAAGAAATCGGTTGTTCATTGTTAGTTTTAATTTGGTTAAATAATTATGCGATGAATGCGGTGCAAAGGTATAGTTATTCCACTTTTCAATACGATGTTTTTATCACCTACAGCCCAAATAGTTGTTTCAGTGTATTTCACACCTTTATCATCTTCAAAAACAATCTTTACCTTATTATGTTCAATGTTGCCCAAAATCGTTGCATCAGACAAATCTTTAAGTCTGAGCTTTCGCCCTGCTTCATCAGCAACTACTTCTGTTTGCGGAAAATGAAGTTCTCCTATTTTTTCCTTTTCAACTAACTCGGCTTTTTGCAAAATTGTTTCCATACATTTATTGTTTAAGGGTTATACATTTTTGTCAATACACCGCACAAGATAAATCGTTTTAGTTTCTTTTCCAACTTTATAGCGCTCGTCTATTCTTTTTCCTATTACGTATACAATATCTCCGTCCGAACACAGCAGCCAGGTATTTTCCTTATCGGGAATGGAAAATTTTATGTCAGTAAAAAAGTCGCTGAGCTTTTTCTTTTTCTTCATTCCCAAGGGGAAAAAGAAATCGCCTTCTTTCCACTTCCTTATCTGTAATGGGAATTTGAGTTTTTCAAAATCAAGACAGGCAATTCTACTGTCATTTGGAATTATAAAATCATCAGAATTCTTAACTTTTAACAACTCAATTTTTAAAGGTTCAATAAGTTTTTTCTCTTTTTGCGAAACAGAAAATACCTTCTTTGTTTTAGCTGTATTTCTTTTAGTAATAATAAGCCTTTGCCTGTCTTTTACCAACCTATAAGTTGGTGAAAAAAACTGCTTCCCGGATTCAGAGTCAAGCGAACTAAAAACCTCTGCTGAAACATCTGCATTAAAATCATATTTTTTTAAAATCTCATACAACAAAATGGAAGCAAAAGGTACTTTCTTTAAAGCTGAAACAGAAAGGATATTATTATTAAAAACCTGTTTCTTATTTAAATCTATAAAATGATTATAAATCTTCTCAACCTCACTCAATCTGGCAATTTCCTCAGTCAACGTATTTCTGAACGAAGGATTCATCTCCTCAAAAAGAGGTAAAACTTTATGACGGATTTTATTGCGCAAATACTTATCGGATGCATTGCTACGATCCTCTCGGAATTGCAGTTTATTTTTCTTTACAAATGAATTGATTTCAGTTCTGCTTGCAAACAATAAAGGACGAATTATTTTTCCACGCTTTGGCAAAATTCCGTGCAAACCGGCAATACCTGTTCCACGAATAAGGTTGATAAAAAAAGTTTCCAGTTCATCGTCCTTATGATGAGCTGTTGCAATTAAATCAAAAGCATTTTTGCTGCGGATTTCTTCAAACCATTCGTAACGCAAAACCCTTGCTGCTTCCTGAATGGAGAGCTTGTTTTGTGTTGCAAACTTTTCAGTTTTAAATCGCTTGCAAAAAAAATCAACTTTATATTTTGAAGTAAGTTCTTTGACAAAAACTTCATCATCATTCGCTTCTTTTCCTCGCAACTGAAAATTGCAATGCGCAATTGCAAAAGGAAACTTGGCTTTGTGAAAAAGCTCGCATAAAACCACCGAGTCACGACCTCCGCTGACTGTAATCAGTGTTTTGTCTTCTTTTTTCAAAAGAACATTTTTAATCACAAACTTTTTAAACTCTTCTACCATTAGTTCAATGCTTCAATTAATGCCTGCGCTTTCAGCAAACACTCTTCATATTCTTTTTCAGGATCAGAATTGATGGTAATTGCGCTGCCAACCATAAAGGAAAGGTACTTCTTCTCAGCATTGTATTGTATGCTGCGAATAACAACATTAAAATCAAAGCTTTTATCCTCTGTTATATAGCCAACAGCCCCCGAAAAAAGGCCACGCTTTGTAATCTCAAATTCCTCAATCAATTCCATCGCTTTAACTTTGGGGGCACCTGTCATTGAGCCCATCGGAAATGCTGATTTAATTACATCAATAATATCCACATCATTTCGCATTTCAGAACTAACGGTTGAAACCATCTGATGAACCTGCGGAAAAGAATAAATACCAAATAATTCATCAACTTTTACACTTTGTTTAACAGCTGTTTTTGACAAATCATTTCTAACTAAATCAACAATCATTACGTTTTCGGCCCGTTCTTTTTCATTTGCAAAAAGTTCATCCTTTATTAACTGATCCTCCTGAAATTGAGAACTCCTTTTTGCGGTTCCTTTCATAGGTTGCGCAATAATTTTTTCACCCTCCTTTTTAAGAAAACGCTCGGGACTGGCACAAATCAGGTATTTATTGTCAATCTTATAAAAGCAAGAGAATGGCGCAGAAGAAATTTTATTCAGTTTCTGATAAACCTGAGCAGGATTTACCTCAGCATTTTCGGCAAAAAACTCTATACAATAATTGAGTTCATAAACATCACCTAACTGAATATGTTCCTTTATTTTCCTGACATTTTCAACGTATTCATCTTTTGAAACACGACAATTGAGATGTATTTCTGCAACTTCTTTTTCCTTTTCTAAAACAATATTTTCAATAGTTCTGGTTAAATCAATAATTTCATTTTCGCTTTTACTGTCGGTGAAATAACCAATTTCAATTTCATCTGTATCTGAAAATCTGAAAATAATTTCGGGTTGAAAAAAATGAAGTGAAAGCATTTCAATTCCATCATAATTTTCGGAGCTTAATTTCTCTGTATGATTTTTCAAATCATAGTTCAAGAATCCGAACAAAGTATCATTCTTTTCATGAATAAAACTTTTCAAAAGGCTAAATCCGTTTTCTTCGGTTGAATTATTTTTTACCTCAGAGTGCTTTCCGACACCTACAATAGTTTGAAATCCACCATAGCCTGCAAACCGGATTTGGCTTTTGTTCTTATCTAAAAAGCAAAAACACTCGCTATTCTCTGCCCAAAAAATTAACTTTTTCAGGAAATCACTACTATTTTCAGGTAAAAACGTAATACTTGCTCTCATTTACACTTGCAAAGCGACAAATGTAGAGTTTCAACAATATATTACCCACTAAGTCAATAATTGATACATTTGGCATCATGCGCGATGTTTATCGGAATTGAGAATAGCTATTTTTTTGTTTGGGAACTATAAATTTACACTGATCAGGCACCAAAATTTGGGTATAAACACCTAAAGTGATAAATTTGGAAACTTAATTATTTAGAAAAAATGGTTAGGTAATAAAGATTTAAATACACTATTTTTACATCACGTTTAAACTACAGTATCGTAAACGGTCGAGTTTAGCATTAGAAAACAAATTTAAATTTCTCATAAAATGATGAAATTCTACACCAAATCCCTCGCTTCGCAAGTTCTGTCAGGAAGCATTATGGTTATAGGCATGTTTGCTTCGTTACCATCAAATGCTCAGGTTTTTATGAATAATGCCGGAGCAAAAATGAATGTTGCTTCAGGTTCTTATCTCAATATTGACGGAACTTTTGAAAATCAAACAAGCGGTGCTATTGAAAACAATGGAACGATTGAAGTCCTAAACAATTGGACAAACAATGATGCAGGAGGCGTATTCAGTACCAATACAGGAACTGTAAGATTAGATGGTGGAGCACAAACAATTGCCGGAACTAATACAACATTTTTCAATAATCTTACTCTTGCCGGTGGAAGTAGTTCTGTAAAAACATTAGGAATAAATACTCTTGTAGGTGGAGGATATGTTTCACCAACAGGAGTTTTAACTTTACAAACAAGTGGGATTGGACATACTCTTGATTTAAATGCTAAAGAAGTTGAGATTACAAATCCTTTAAACAGTGCAATAGTTGCCGGTACTGGTAAAATCAGAAGTGAAACTACTCCATCAGTAACATTAAATGGTACTGCAGGTCCTGGATATGGAAAAGTTGTTTGGGATATTGGAACTGCAGGTAATGGTTCGATTTATACAGTTCCTTTCGCCAATGCTGCAGGTAATGACATAACGTTCCTTTACGAAAAAACTTCTGCAGGAGTAGGTGCTGCAGGTAAAATGAAGTTCTCTACTTACCATACCGCAACTGATAATACCCCTTGGGCAACAACTGTAACAGGATTAGTTAATGAATATAATCAACCCAGTCATTTGTATGTAGTTGACAGGTTTTGGAATATTGAACACGAAGGTTATACATCTGGTACCGGCAATATGCCTCAAAGCAAATACACCTTTAAATATGATGATGTTGACTTGAACCTTGCAGGTAATACAGGAATAGATAATGAAGGCCAGTTAAGACCTCAACGATTTAATCCTTACCTGCCACCAAACGGAGGTTGGGGAGATTGGTTGTTTGGACCGAATGCCAATACAGCAGCAAATACTTTACAAATATCTATTGCTAATGATTATGGCGGAACTACGTGGATGGGTGGAGACTACTTACCAGTTTGGACTTTGGTTGACGAAAGCAACCCTCTGCCAATTGAGTTAATTCGTTTTGCAGGTAATTGTGCTGACGGACAGGTTGAAGTTACCTGGACAACTGCGTCAGAAACAAACAATGATTTCTTTACTGTTCAACGTAGCATTGATGGTGTTAATTTTGAAGACGTAACCATAGTTGACGGTGCAGGAAACAGCAGCAGCATTATCAATTACAGTGCTGTTGATTACAATCCTTATGGCGGCACATCTTATTACCGTTTAAAACAAACTGACTTTGACGGAACATCTCAATACTCTGATGTTGTTGCTGTAAGTTGCGGAACTGCTGCTACAGATTTCAATCTTGTTAATGCTTACGACCAAGGCAACGGAACAATGACAGTTGTTTTCAATGCCGGAGATAATGAACTTTATACCGTTACATTGTATGACATTATCGGGAAACAAATTACAGAGACTACCGGGAAAGCATATTCAGGACAGAATCAAATCAACATAGCTGTAGGCGACCTTGCAAGAGGTATCTATATGGTTAATCTGAAAAACGAATTTAAATCCTTCGGAAGAAGGGTTATGCTGCACTAATCAGTTAGTATAATTGAGTGTTGTTGTGTTGTAAAAGACCTCTCTGAAAAGGGAGGTCTTTTATTTTATGACTTTACCATTCCTGCAACGGTCTTCACCCACACAGGGTGAGCATTCAGGCTTTCCACCAACTGTAGTTTTTGGCCCCCATTGTTTTTAAATATTTCTGAATATTCGTGACCGATTTCAATAGTTGTTTCAAGACAGTCAGCAACAAAGGCAGGTGAGAAAACAAGCATTTTCTTAATCCCTTCTTTGGCTTTTTGCTCCACTACTTTATCGGAAAATGGTTCAAGCCATTTCTCATCCAAACGGGATTGGAATGAAACGGTATATTTATCTTTAGGAATATTTAATCTTTCAGCTATGGCTTTTGCTGTGGCAAAAGAACTTGCTTTATAGCAATAATAATTCTCATCTGTAATTTCGTTTTCGCAATTGTGGTCTGAACAAAGTTTGCGATCCTCATAAACTTTATCAACCTGACGAACAGGTAATCCATGAAAACTAAAAATCACATGTTCATATTCATCAGGATTGTATTGTCTACCTCTTTCAACAAAAGCATTGATATAACCTTCGTTATCGAAGAACTGGCTTACCACTTTAATTTCGGGAATCACATACCAGTCTGCAATAGTTTTAAATACCAGCTCAAGAGTTGAACCTGTGCTTGAAGATGCGTATTGCGGGTAAAGAGGAATGATCACAATCTTCTTGTAATTCTCCTTACGCATTTTAGCCAGCACACTTTCTATAGAAGGCTTTTGATACCGCATAGCTAATTCTACAGTGTATTCGCTGCCCAGTTCTGCCTGAACTTTTTCTTTTAATTCATTGCCATAAATCAGAAGAGGCGATCCTTTTTCTGTCCATAATTCTTTATAGATTTTTGCGGATTTAGGTGCACGAAACGGAACTATAATTAAGTTTACAAGCAGGGTTCTGGCTAACCAGGGAATATCAATAACGCGAGGGTCATTAAGAAACTGAAAAAGATATTTTCGAACATCGGAGACCGAAGGACTATCCGGAGTTCCGAGATTGATAAGTAGTACGCCTGTCTTCATAAGTTATATCTGTAAGGCACGTTTTGCACTTGCATCCAGACAAGCATCTTTCAAGGCCTCGGTAAACGTTGGATGAGGGTGACACATTCTTCCTATATCTTCGGCAGATGCACGGAATTCCATTGCCACCATTGCCTCTGCAATCATGTCGGCTGTGCGCGGACCAATCATGTGAACGCCCAGAATTTCATCTGTAGTTTCATCGGCCAATACTTTTACCAAACCATCAATATCCATGCTTGCGCGCGCTCTGCCGCTTGCGCGGAAAGGAAACGAGCCCACTTTATATTTTGTGCCTTTTTCTTTTAACTGCTCTTCGGTATAACCAACTGAAGCAACTTCGGGCCAGGTATAAACTACTCCTGGAATTGTAAGATAATTGATATGTGGCTTTTGTCCTGCCATAACTTCGGCAACAAACACACCCTCATCTTCTGCTTTGTGTGCCAACATAGGTCCTTTTATAACATCTCCAATGGCGTAAATGCCTTTCACGTTAGTTTCAAGATGTTCATCCACTTCTACCCTTCCTCGCTCGTCTAATTTAACTCCTGCTTTTTCAAGCCCGAGATTTTCGGTGTAGGGTTTTCTGCCAACTGCAACTAAACAGTAATCACCTTTCAGTTCAACCTTTTCTGCCTTTTTATTTTCGGCTACAAGTGTTACTTCCTTTCCTTTTGCGGTAACTGCTGTTACTTTATGGTTCATGTAAAATTCGAAGCCCAACTTTTTAAGACTGCGCTGCAATTCTTTTCCTAATGTTTTATCCATTGCAGGAATAATACCGTCCATAAATTCAACGACAGAAACCTTGGAGCCCAAACGCGCATATACAGAACCTAATTCAAGACCAATTACGCCACCACCAATTACAATCAGATGTTTGGGAATTTCTTCAAGTTTCAACGCTTCAGTAGAAGTGATGATGCGCTTCTTGTCAATAGTAATTCCTGGCAAAGAAGAAGGTTTTGAACCTGTAGCAATAATGGCTTTTGCTGCCGATATTTTCTCCAACGTTCCATCGTCCTTTTTTATTTCAATTGTTTTTGCATCAAGAAAAGAACCATGACCGGTAAAAACATCTATTTTATTTTTCTTCATCAAAAACGCAACGCCATCAGAGGTCATTTTTACCACATCTGCTTTACGCTTTATCATTTGAGCAAGATTTACTTTCAGGTTTTTCAGTTCAATTCCGTGCTCGGCAAAATTGGTTGCGGCATTGTGGTAATGTTCCGAAGAATCAAGCAAAGCCTTTGAAGGGATACAACCTACATTAAGGCAAGTTCCACCAAGAGTATTGTATCGCTCAATAATTGCGGTTTTCATTCCAAGCTGGGCGCAACGGATGGCTGCCACATATCCACCGGGACCGCTGCCTATTATTGCTACATCGTAGTTCATATCGTTTCTAAAATTTGAGAGGACGAAGTTATTGAAAAGTCCCGATAGCTATCAGGATGAAAGATTACTTTTGCAGAAATGAAAAACAAGACCGTAATTATTACAGGAGCAAGTTCAGGCATTGGAAAAGCCTGCGCCATCGCCTTTGGGAAAAGAGGTGCAAACATTGTTATTTCGGGGCGCAACAAAGAAAACTTAGAGCAGGCTGCTGAGGAACTGAGAAAAACAAATGTGCAGGTCTTAGCTGTTGCCGGTGATGTAAGCAACGAAAGCGACTGCAAACTGCTGATTGAAAAAACGATTGAAAAATTTGGCGGCATTGACATTCTGATTAACAATGCGGGCATTTCGATGCGGGCGCTATTTAAAGATTTACAGCTTGATGTGATTAGAAAAGTAATGGACATCAACTTTTGGGGAACGGTTTATTGCACCAAGTATGCCCTACCCTATTTGCTGAAAACAAAAGGTTCGGTGGTTGGTATTTCTTCTATTGCGGGATATAATGGTTTGCCCGGAAGGACAGGTTATTCCGCTTCCAAATTTGCGATGCAGGGATTTCTGGATGCTTTACGGATTGAGAATTTGAAAACAGGTTTGCATGTATTGGTGGCTTGTCCGGGGTACACTGCTTCTAATGTGCGCAATGCCGCGCTGGTAGCAGACGGCAGTTCGCAAGGTGAAAGTCCACGCGATGAGGAAAAAATGATGAGTGCTGAAGAAGTGGCTGAGGAGATTGTAAAAGCTGTTGAAAAACGCAAACGCACCATTGTGCTTACCGGACAAGGAAAATTAGCGGTGTGGATGAATAAATTTTTCCCTGCGCTGACCGACAAATTGGTTTTTAACGCAGTAGCAAAGGAAGGGGATATTCCTTTAAAATGACCTCACCCTTCCCCCTTTTAAAAGGAGAGGGAAAGCAAGAAATAATTATGTTAATTTTCTTAATCGGATATATGGGCAGCGGAAAAAGTACTGCCGGAAAAAAACTGGCAAAGCTGCTGGGATATGGCTTTGCTGATTTGGACGACCATATTGAAAAACGCAGCGGCAGACGCATTGCCGATATTTTTGCGATTGAGGGAGAAGAGGAATTTCGAAGGTTAGAAAGGGTTTACCTTGAAAAACTTTGCAAGTTAGAAGACCATGTTATTGCCACCGGTGGTGGCACTCCATGTTTCGGAAAAAACATAGAACTAATGAAACGCAGCGGAAAGGTGGTGTATATTAAAATGACCGCAGCTGCTTTGGCTAAACGCCTTTCGCAATCAGATAATAGCAGGCCGCTTTTAAAAAACACAGGCAATAAAAGCCTTGAGAATTTTATTGAAGAGCATCTGGCACAACGGGAGAGATTTTACGGCCAGGCTGATGTGGTAGTGAACGGGGTTAGTTTAGATGTTAAAGAGTTAGCTAAACAACTTAATTCTACTCAATAAATACCCCTTCGTTTTTACCGCCAAACACCACACTTACATGCTCCTGCAGGGTTGTGGAAAGTTCCATACCAACATAATCAACCTTTACGGGAAAACGTTTGTGGTCACGGTCAACCAGCACCGCTATGCGCAGGGCTTTAAGGTTTACCTGCAAAATGTGACGAATGGAATACATCAGGGTTTTACCCGAGTTTAATACATCATCAACCACTACTACTACTTTGTTTTCTGTTTCTTTTTCTGAAATAGAAATTTCAATTTTATTTTCAGCAGGTTTTTCTTTGTTGATGGTAACCGTTACCAACTTTACTTTCAGGGGTGATATTTTTTCAATAGCCTTGGCTAGACGCTCTGCCATTTTCTGACCATTGCCGGCAATTCCTGCTATGATTATTTCCTTTTCGCTGTGGTTATTTTCATAAACCTGATAAGCAATACGGTCAATTTTTTGAGCTACCTGAAGCTTGGTTAAAACCTGTGTTGTTGTCGCTGTCATTGTGTAAAATTATTTCTTCTTCTGTTTTCTTCTGAATAATTTTTCAAAAAAATTATCCGGCTTTCGCATGTTATATTTTTCTGCACGTTTTTTCGTTGCTTTCATGCGTTTACGCGTTTCTTTGGTTTGAATTTTCTGTTGACGTTTTACAGCCTTTTCATATTCCTTCATTCCCGTTTCCTTGCGCTCCTCGGTTCTTTTCTTAGTTGCCTTTGCCGACTTGCTTCCTTTAGGAACTTCCATCTCCTTTTGCTCCTGCGCAAAAGCTGTGAGCGAGAAAAGGATAAGCAAGCAGGATACTAATTTCTTCAGCATTTATTTTCGGACAATTTTTGATTTCGCATCTAAAATAAGTTGTGCTCCCTCTTCGGTTATCAACTCACTTCCGGGTTTGATTATTATTTTTGATTTTGCTCCTGCTACTAATTTAGAACCTGCCTGCAAAACTAATTTACTATTGTTATCCAACACCAATTGCGATTTTGGTTCGAGGTAAAAATACGAATCTTTCACGCAGGTAAAAACAGTGGGGTCGGTAAACACCCACTCACCGTTTTTATCTTTTTCAGTGGCCTTATGAAACTGCGGACTTTGTCCCCTGTCGAGCAACAATTTATTTCCTGTTTGTAAAATCAATGAAGGTTTGGAAACATCAAAATCATTAGGACTTAGCACCATGTTACCGCACCAACGCACATCATTATTTAGTTCATAATTATCCCAACGAACTTGAACAGTGATTGTACCGTTTTCTTTATTCTCATCTATAATTTCAACCGACAACCCATTGAGCCAGATGGTGCGGTTTTCATAAGCAGCCGGCTTACCGTCAACAAGATTAAAGTTGCTGTATTCCTGGTTAGTAGTGTAGGTATAAACCGGCACAGATGCAGGGTTGCTGCTGAGGGATAATTTCCTGTTTCCTGTTTCGGATGAAAAAGCATCAAGCCAATCACCACTTGTGTTGTAGTTATGAATTACGGTATCGCCATGCACCTCACTTAAGCCTGCCTGTAACTTATCACCTGAGTAGAGGGCACCATCATGGTTTGAATCGATGTAGCGATATAAATCCGAAAAACCTGTGAACGGATTTGGAAGACTTCTTTTTTTATTCACCGGAAGATTTGAGTTGTTCCAATTGCAGTCAATCCACTGTGCCTGTTGAATTCTGTCCCAGTCGTAATAAAAATCATAATTACCTTCTGCACTCAACGGAAAGAACGGACTTGCCAATCCGTTGGGATGCTCGTAAGCACCCGAATAAATGTCTTTTCCGCCTTCGCGAATATCTTTCCCAACCTGAATGTAAGCATACATTCCCGGTGTTCCGCGCGGAAAATTTCCTTCATCGGTATTCACGCATGCACCGCTCAGGTATTCATCAAACCGCGTTTTCATCTGGCGGTTTTCAATCCACAAATATTGATTTTTAACATCACCTTTCTGCTGCCAATTAATATGAGGTAGTTTTATGCGCAGCGCATCTCCTGTTTCAACAAAATCACGCAACACAAAAGTTCCTCCCTGCGGAAACGTTTCTATGGAAATATGCTCTGTCTCCATTTCATTACCGTTTAAATCATACGCAGAAGTAACATATTTTTTGTCTGCTCTTTTCCAGTGCATCATCCAGCGGTCCCAACCGCTTACGGCTTGCATGGTTGCGGGATGCTGACCTGTTAAACCATACGAATTTGCTGTTGCAAGAAAGGTATGTGCTCCTCTGCCACCTGCAGAATGCCAGTGATTACCTCCAAAAATGCCGTGAAGATGCTCTGCAATGGTTATGGTGTAGGCACCCGAACCGGTATTGTTGCAATTAAAAGATGCCATGTTATTGATACCCTGCATATTTTTAAAGGCAACTCCTTTAGAAGCATTTACGCCATAACCGGAGTTTCCACCGGTGCTGGCAGATGTAAGAAAACGATTGTTTTTCCAGATGATGTAGAGTAAGTCAATTCTTCCGTCAGGAGATTTTATTTTGGGTAAACCATTTTCAGTTGGTGTCCATAAATCAAAATCGTTGAGTGTATAACCATTTTGTGTTTGCAATGTTCCGTCATCTGACTTTAGTGTATCTAACATTTTCAACACTGTGTTAACGCCATTATCACCAATCCGCATTTTGCTGCACGGAACCGTTATCACTTCGGGAAAATAATCTCCAAGCAAAACGTATTTTCCGAAAGAAGCAGAATGATAATAGTCGGTAATAAAGCCTTTAGGCTGCTGACCGGGCTTTAATGCTGCATCAAAAAAAGTGTTCGCATCCAAGGGCAGATGCGTCTTTCCCTGACTGTCTTTTGGCCATGAACCGTTAAGGTTATCGGGCAGATTATTCGGACAAGGCCCCTGCGAGAAATCAAGTTCGGCAAAAACAACAAACACACGCAAGGTATCGGAAGCAGGAATGCTTACGCCATTGCGGATAGCATATTGACCAAAAGCATAATCAGAAAAAAGAAGAAAGAGCAGCAGAAAAAAACGATGCATGAAATTATGCAGAAAGTATTTTAACCATTTCCATCAATGATTTATCGGGCTTTGCATGGTATTTTACGGCTTTTGAAAAAGGAGTAAAAACTATCTTCTTGTCCACTATTCCTACCATCACATTTTTCTTTCCTTTCAGTAAAGATTCAACCGCTTCATAACCCATTCGGGTTGCCAGTAATCTGTCGCTTGCAGTTGGATTACCTCCGCGCTGCAAATGTCCGAGTACTGAAATACGGGTATCAAATTTATCAAACTTTGATTTTACTTTTTCAGCAACGGCATAAGCTCCTCCGGCATCATCGCCTTCGGCAACAATGATGATATAACTGGATTTTTTTCTCTTCCAACCCTTTTGCAAGAGCTTTATTAAGTCCTCAATATAGGTTTTGGTTTCAGGAATAAGAATGGCCTCAGCACCAACACCAATTCCGCTGTTCAGGGCAATTAATCCTGCATCACGCCCCATTACTTCAACAAAGAACAAACGATCGTGCGACTCTGCTGTGTCGCGTATTTTATCAACTACCTGAACAACGGTATTTACTGCAGTATCATAACCAATCGTAAAATCAGAGCCTGCAAGGTCGTTGTCAATTGTTCCGGGCAAACCAACAAAAGGAATTTTACAAATAGAATAAAACTCCAAAGCACCTTTGAATGTGCCGTCACCACCGATTGCTACAACCGCATCAATTTTATGTTTTTTAAGTTGTGCAGCAGCTTCTTTCATTCCTTCTATGGTCATAAAACGCTTACTGCGGGCAGTTTTAAGAATGGTTCCACCACGCTGAATAATTCCGCTTACCGATGTTGCATCCAGCGAAATGAATTCTCCTTTTATCATGCCGTCATAGCCATACATGATGCCGAAAACTTTAATACTGTGATGTAAGGCAGTTCTGACAACCGCGCGGATAGCGGCATTCATTCCGGGCGAGTCGCCTCCGGAGGTGAAGATGGCGATGGTTTTAATTTGTGATTTCATAAATGATTACTTTTTGTCCGCTTCGCATTTTTCGCAGCCGGGCTTGGCTTTGTGGGCAAACGTTTCTTTATAGATTTTTCTGCCCACAAAATAAATTGCAACTATAAAGAGTATTCCGACTATAATTTCCTGTGCCATTTCAATAAGCAAAGTTAGGGTTTTTAGATACTTTTACGCGCGCTAATAATTGAGGCAATGAAATTCAACCGCAAAAAATATTCTGACGAAACACTGCTGCAACTCTACTATCAACTTCTTAAACCAAGGATGATAGAAGAAAAGATGCTGTTGTTGTTGCGCCAAGGCAAAATATCCAAATGGTTTTCGGGAATGGGACAGGAAGCCATTTCGGTGGGCACTGCACTGGCGATGGACAAAGAAGAATTTATTCTCCCCATGCACCGCAACCTGGGAATTTTTACCGGAAGAGACATTCCTCTTTCGCGCTTGTTTGCACAGTTTCAGGGAAAAATGTCGGGCTTTACCAAAGGGCGCGACCGCTCGTTTCACTTCGGTGCTAAGGATTACAACATTGTCGGGATGATCTCTCACCTTGGTCCGCAAATGGGCGTGGCAGATGGAATTGCGCTTGGAAACCTGCTGAAGAAAAACAAAAAAGTAACCGCAGTTTTTACAGGCGATGGTGGTGCCAGCGAAGGCGATTTTCATGAATCAATTAACGTAGCTGCCGTTTGGGACCTTCCGGTTATATTTATTATTGAGAATAATTACTGGGGACTTTCAACGCCATCGGCAGAGCAGTTTCGCTGCAAGCAGTTTATTGATAAAGCCGTTGGTTACGGCATTGAAGGTGTGCAGGTAGATGGCAATAATATTCTGGAAGTGTATGATGCAGTTCTTACGCTGCGCGAAAAAATTCAAAAGAAAAATCGCCCGTTTATTCTGGAGTGCATGACCTTCCGCATGCGCGGACACGAAGAGGCTTCGGGCACAAAATATTACCCGGAGGGTTTGCAGGAAGAATGGTCTAAACAAGATCCTTTAACTAATTACGAAAGCTATTTGCTGGAACAGAAAATTCTGGATGAACAGCAAATTGCTGATTACAGAAAGCAACTAAAAACAGAGATTGAAGAAGGCTTGAAAATAGCCTTTGACGAGCCTGCTATAAAACCAAATACCGAAACCGAATACGCTGATCTTTTCAAAAAATCGGAACTGAAAATTCAGCCTGCTTCAGGCAAAAACAGCATGCTGCGCCTGATTGATGCCATTTCAGGAGGGCTGAAACAAGCCATGCAAAAACATCCCAACCTGGTTTTGATGGGACAGGATATTGCCGAATACGGTGGCGTTTTTAAAGTAACAGAAGGGTTTGTTGCCGAGTTTGGAAAAGAGCGTGTGCGCAATACTCCTCTTTGCGAATCGGCAATTATAGGTGCGGGATTAGGCCTGTCTATCAACGGTTACAAAGCAATGGTGGAAATGCAGTTTGCAGATTTTGTTACCTGCGGCTTTAATCAGATTGTAAATAACCTTGCCAAATCGCACTGGCGCTGGGGACAAAACGCAGATGTGGTAGTGCGCATGCCCACAGGCGCGGGCGTTGCTGCCGGTCCTTTTCACTCGCAAAGTAATGAAGCATGGTTCTTCCATGTTCCGGGTTTAAAAATTGTTTACCCTGCTTTTCCTGCTGATGCCAAAGGTTTGCTGCTAGCAGCTATAGAAGACCCCAACCCTGTTTTATTTTTTGAGCACAAGGCTTTGTACCGCAGCATTTCGGGTGAGGTGCCTGATGATTATTACACCACCGAAATAGGAAAAGCAAACCTTGTGAGAACAGGAAACGATGTAAGCATTATCACGTATGGTTATGGTGTTCACTGGGCGTTGGAAACGTTGGATAAAAATCCAACTGTAAAAGCCGATTTGCTTGACTTGAGAACACTGCTGCCTTTTGACAAAGAAGCCATTTTAGAAACGGTAAAGAAAACCGGCAAAGTAATTATTTTGCATGAAGACACGCTGATGGGCGGAATTGGTGCGGAACTCAGCGCTTTCATCAACGAGCACTGCTTTGAGTATTTGGATGCGCCTGTGGTGCGTTCAGCAAGTTTGGATACGCCTGTGCCTTTTGTATCAGAACTGGAACAGAATTTTTTACCGAAGGCAAGGTTTGAAAAACAGTTAATGGAGTTAGTGCAGTATTAAAAGATAGAACGCAGATTATTATGATTTTTATGATTTTCGCAGATTTGTTTTCTCATTAAAATAAAATCATAATTAATCTTAATCATCATAAAAATCAGCGTTCCATCACACAGCTAACAAAATGAACATTACCCTCGAAAACACCGGCAAACGCTACAACCAGGAATGGATATTCCGGGGGGTGAATGATGAATTCAAATCCGGTGAGCACGTTGTTTTATTAGGCGCTAACGGCTCGGGAAAATCAACCTTGCTGCAAACTATTCTGGGAAGCATTATGCCATCAGAAGGCAAAGTGATTTACAAACACGAAGGAAAAGAAATAAACATCGATGATGTCTTCCGCTATTTCTCGTTTGCCTCGCCTTACCTGGAATTGCCGGAAGAATTTACGCTGACAGAAACACTGCAATTTCACACCAACTTTAAACCGTTTTTAAAAAACCTTACAGCCAGCGAAGTGCTGGTAGCAACAGGCCTTACCAAATCTGCAAACAAGCAACTGAAATATTTTTCTTCGGGCATGAAGCAGCGCGTAAAACTGGCGCTGTGCATTTTCAGTGATACTCCTGTGGCTTTATTAGATGAGCCGCTCAGCAACCTCGACAGCAGCGGAGTGGCATGGTATAAAAACTTAGTAAACGAATACTCCGCCAACCGCCTCTTTATTGTTTGCTCCAACAAACAGGCCGATGAATATTTCTTTTGTAAAAAGGAATTGGTGATTGAGGATTATAAGAAATAAATTACAAAGGAAAAGTCTTTAACGCCAACAAAGACGACTCCTCAAAAGCCTTTTTATCAATACCTGTTTCAATCTTTTTCTCTTCAAAAAAGCTCAAAAGATTTTCGGTGGGCATGTTGCCGGTTAATTTATCAGAGGCCATGGGGCAACCGCCAAAACCTTTGATGGCACTGTCAAAACTGCGGCAACCGCTGGTATAGGCAGCCTCCACTTTTTCTTTCCATTTATCGGGTGTGGTGTGCAGGTGTGCACCAATTTCTAATTCCGGTAAAGCAGGGATAAGGTTAGAAAACATATAGCTGATATTCTCAGGATTGGAGACACCAATGGTATCGGCCAGTGAGAAATACTTTATTCCCAGTTGCGCAAGTTTTTGTGTCCAGCTGATGGCAATATCACTGCTCCACTCGTCACCGTAAGGGTTTCCGAAAGCCATGGAGATATACACCAGCATTTTTTTATTGTTGTTGATGCAGATGGTCTGCACCTCCTCTACCCTCTTCAGGTTCTCTTCAATGGTAGAATTTCCGTTGCGCTGCTGAAAGGTTTCGGAAATAGAAAACGGAAAACCGAGGTAAGTAATTTCATCAAATGCCGCTGCATCTTCAGCGCCACGCTTATTAAGAATAATGGAAAGCAGTTTTGATTTTGTTCCGGTCATCTCCAGCTTACCAACCAGTTCAGCTGTATCGCGCATTTGCGGAATAGCTTTAGACGAAACAAAACTTCCGAAGTCAATGGTATCAAAACCCACTTTCAGCAGTGAATTGATGTAAGCCGCTTTTTTTTCGGTGGGTATAAACTCGTGTATGCCTTGCATGGCATCACGCGGACATTCGGTGATTTTCATGAGGGCAAAATTAGCTGTTTTTGTCACCCTGAGCACGGAAAATGTCCAGTGGACATTTTAGCGAGCTAGTGTGAAAGCGAAGGGTTTTATTATGCTTCGACTACGCTCAGCAGGACAAGATAAATCAAGCCGCAATCCTCTTCTCTTTATTTTCCTCCATCATCTCTCTCAGGCTTATCACAGCATAGCGCATCCTACCCAAACAGGTATTCAAATTTACATTGGTCATTGCAGCAATTTCCTTAAAACTCATTTTGCCATAATGCCTCATCAGCACTACCTCCCTCTGTTCATCACGAAGTCTGTTGATCATGGCACGTATTTCATTCGCAGTTTCTTCGCCCACAATTTTTTCTTCTGCGTTTTTATCATCGCACTCTAATAACCTGAAAACCTCCAACTCCTCTTGTTCATCTCCCTCCTCAGGGTGGTCTAGAAACTGCATGCGTTTACCCAGGCGGAAGTAATCCATCACCATGTTATGCGCAATACGCATTGCCCATGGAAGAAATTTACCCTCTTCTTTGTAGCTGCCCTTGTTCATGGTGTTAATCACTTTCATAAAAACATCCTGAAAAATGTCTTCAGCCACATCGCGCTGCTTAACAGTAAGCACTATGTAAGTAAAGATTTTGTTTTTGTGGCGTTTGAGCAGTTGCTCAAAGCAATTGTCGTTACCGTTAAGGTATCCGCGTATCAATTGCTCATCGGTTTGGTTGGATTGCATAGTTCCTCCTTTTTTAGAATTGTGTTAGAATTAAAAAAAGTAGAAGTTTGAACTATGGCATCAATGTATTTGGGTGAAGTAGAATTCGCTTATTTAAAAAGTAAACGTATGACCCAAATAGTTTTTTGTTTAGAGATTTGTTCGGGACAAATGTAGAACAAAATTTTATTCAAAATCAATTAACCGAATAAAATTCTTTTAAAACAGGTTATTTACACACAAAACAGATGATTATTCTGTCGTGACAATTCACCATTTCATCAGCTTGTAACTGCTGCTGAAGTTTTGCGTTGTTACATTCGTCAAATAAATTCCTGCCGAAAGGTTTTCAGGCGAAATTTTCACCTCCTGAGCACCCGAAAATTGTTCCGAGGATATAATTCTTCCCGTTGCATCGGTTAGTTCCATCACTCCGGTTTGGGGAGCATTAAAACGTATAACAGCGTGTTCATTTCGGGCTGAAAATCCATACGAATTCAGCATAGTAAAATAGTTTTTGCTTAGCTCAGCTACACCAACATCGCAGGGAATAAAACCGCGCATACACATCCAGTAACGAATAGGGGCAACATAGCCGCCACCGTTGAGTGAAACATCTGCAGCAATTACCAGATTTGCCGCATCGGTCATAGACATATTGGAAGCAAAACTATGTAAAGCCTCAATCATAATTTCATCCGTTCTTTCTCTGCCAATATCATCCATAATCTGCATCATGGTTGATGACCATAGCTCAGCATCTTTGTAGAGATTATTCTGCAAATTTTCAGGATAATGCTTATCACTTTCAACTACACGGCCGTTCCAAAAGGGGTTATGTCCATCCCACGAAAAAACTTTTTGCCAGTTAAAAGAATTAATTGTCTTTGAATAAGAAGCTGCAAAATAGTCGCCAATCGCCTCATCCAAGGCGGTTCTTTCTGTTC
The DNA here is from genome assembly GCA_050186075.1 of Bacteroidia bacterium. Lineage (GTDB taxonomy): Bacteria > Bacteroidota > Bacteroidia > SXHM01 > SXHM01 > SXHM01. Next base: position 69,480 of record JBFWYU010000013.1, on the reverse strand, counting down.
CTGAATTTGTGTTGGGTGCAGCGGAATGAGAAATAGCGTGCCCGTATTCGTGAATAACCACATCTGCATCTTCGGCATCATCTACACCGCCTTCGCCAAAAGAAAGGCGTGGCGGACTTCCTGCCGCGCTGAAATTTGAATTATCTGCTCCGCCCATTGCGTGCGTATCAACCCAAATAGGATAATCAACAATATTGTCAAAGCCCAACTGTTGCACATAATCATGATAAACATTGATATGGTAAAAAGCATTCACATCCTCAAATCCATCTTGCGAACGTGCAAATTCAAAATCAGGGCTAAGGCTTGTAACGGGTGCCACATCAGGAATTGAATGGTCTGTAATCAGGCAATAAGGACTTTCCAGTTTAAACGTGTCGTTTTCAAATGCAACATCAATAGTTACCTGCTGGCGCTGCATATTCAATTGCGAAATATCTGCATCTGATGCATCTTCATAAGGAGTACCATACGTAACTCCTGCCGTAGTAAGCGGATCAGGATTAAAAACTCTTGCCAGTGCAGGAGTATCCACATCATGAATTCGGTTATTGTTAAAATAACTATTCATGTCGCGCTCATAAACAACCGTTTCTTCAGAGTCTATAATCAACTCAAAAAAATTTCCCTTCTTATCCCAAAGCTCAATTCTGGAAGCCGGAATAAGTCTTGAGCCAAGATCAAAATACAAATCCTCAATGAAAATTTTGATGATTTCATTTTCCTCTTTGTAAATAGACTTTACAATGTCATAACAATCTTCAATGTCGGGAAATTCTCCTGCGGGCTCTTCAGTAATATTGTACGTATTATCAAACAACGAAACAATGTTTCCGTTTTTATCCAGATTGATTTTTATGGTTCCGCGGTAAACAGGCTTACCATGATAATTCTGACGATATAAGTAATGTAAACCCGTTTTGCTTTGCTTGCCTTCAAGGTATTCAACTGAAAAATCTGTGCCCTTTAAATTGGTAATAGTTGAAAGCAGATAATGTTTTACAACTGCTGTATCAACACTTTCAACCTTACCGCAATTAAAAGAAGAAATCGCTTTGCGCAAATCAACGGGATGCGGCAGTCCGCTGCCCATTACATCATTCATCTTTTGTCCGAAAGAAAAAAGAGGAAGAGCAAAAAGGATAATAAATTTCAATGATGGGCAGAAGAGTTTAAAGTGATTTGTTTGCACGCTGTTTTTCAATTATGGTTTTCGGCCTCTTGTTCCGTCTAACCAACCTTGCCAGTATTCAAAGGCCTTCATAGGAACTTCCAGTTTAGTTTCGTCTATCATTTTCTGCACCTCATTACGGCTTTGTCTTTTCAATGTTACCTTGTCAAGGTTAGCAAAATGCAACATAGTAGCAGCTGCAATGGCCGAATTTAGTTTCAGATTTTGCAGATTCACTTTATCATAGGTATCGCTTTCGCAATGATAATCGGAGCAATAATTGGCACCTTCCTGTTTACCAACCAGATTAGGAACCCCCTGCATCATAAAATCATAATTGTCGGTGCCTACAATGGGCACATCTGCATTTTCAAAAGGGCCAAGTGAGGCAACACTTTCCAATGCTTTTTTAGTTTCTGCATCCAACTCCGGACGATTGCCGGTAAAGAAACCTGTAATCTTTCCGCTGCCGATGTCAATGGAAGCAATCACAACGTGCTTATCTAATTCTTTTTCGTGTTGCTGTGTATAGGCATACGAACCGCAGATGCATTGTTCTTCTCCATTCCAAAGCGCAAACCGAATAGTACGCTTAGGTTTAATTCCCAGCAGCGTCATTTGGCGTGCCATATCAATCACCAATGATACATTGCAACCGTTATCATTGGCTCCTGTTCCCATTCCCCACGAATCGAGGTGAGCACCGATCAATACAACTTCATCCGGTTTTTCGCTGCCTTTTATTTCGCCAATAACATTGTAAGAAGTGTAGGAGCCACCTGTTGTTAATTCAATATTCAGATTAATATTCAATTTGCCGCCTTTATCCAGAATGCGAAGACAACGCGAGGCATCATCACGCGCCATGACAACAAGCGGCAAGGTGTTGTTATATCCGCGTGAGGCAAGGTGGCGGAATAATAATTTCTTAGGGCGTGATGACATGTAAATAACTCCTTTTACCTGAGCTGCCATTGCCCTGCCTTCTATCTCATGTGCATCATTATACTCTTTAAAAAGACCACCCAATTCAGTCAGTTCATCAGTTGTAACAAGAACAAATTTGTCTTTTACTTTATCGCCCGCTCTCTTAAAATCATCTTCTGTTCCATAGCCGACTGAAACCAATTCTGCTTCTAAACCGGTAGGAGTTGTACCTACGGAAAAGGCGCGTGAAACCACTCTTGGTGAGAAATTAGCGGTGCCTGAGATTTTGGCAGTGCAACTCTTTTCGTCCCACAGAGAGGGCATTTGAAAAGCTTCTTTTCTTACCTCCACTCCTGCTTCTTTGAATTTTCTCACGCCCCATTCAATGGCCTTCTCATTAGCTTCAGTACCGGTAACACGGCCTCCGATTTTATCGCACAGCTCATGCAAATCGTCCTGTATCTGGGTATGACCAAGTAAAGAAGCTACCAGTTTTTCTGTTTCGCTGTTTTGAGCGTTGAGAAAAAAAGAGAAGAAGAAACTAACGAAAAGAAAAGACGAACAGTGCTTGAGCATTAACGTTTAACGAGCACTAGGTTTTTATCGTCTAACTGAATGATGGAGTAATACAGTTTTTTCTTACCTGTTTTAGTATCCAAATACACCTCAGCAGTTTTACCTTTCTCGCTCCATTTACCCGGCTGACAAACTTTGTAGCGCGAAGTATATTTATCCAGCAATTCCTGATCGTAGCCATGATAGGCTTTTACAATATAGTCGTAACAAACCGAGAGACTGTTTTCTGAACCAAACTGCAGGCTTGGGAAATCTTTGTAAACCGAAAGGTCTGTTGCTACAAACGTTAAAGTATCCTGAGCGGCAATGTTATTGGCATTAATATTCTGGTCGGCCACATAATATTTCTTGAAATCATATTTTCCGGGAACAACTTCGGCAACTTTTTTTTCTTCTTTTTCCAAAACAGCCTGTGCTGCTTTTTTCTCTGCTTTTACTGGCTCTTTAATTTTTTCAGTTGCAATTGTTTTTGTTTCTTTTTCTGCCGCTGCCTTTTTGGTATCGGCAGGTTTTGCATCGGCAGCAGGCTGGTTAGCTGTTGTTACAGCATTGCCTTTCAGCTTCTGCCTGGCTTCTTCTTTCAGGCGTTCTATTTCCGAAAGCCCTTCTGTTTTAACAGGCTTTGTTTCTGTTGTTGCCGGTTCTTTATAATTAGTGGTGGTGGCAGCTTTATCATTTATCTTGGGCTGATCAGCAACTGTTTTCTGAGGTGCATTGTTCAACTGGTAAACAACCGTATCGCCTTTGGGTGTGATAAATTTATATTGCTTACCGATAGAAACTTTTTCTTTTTTACCGTTCATTATAATTTCATACTCTTGCTGTGTTTGGGCAAAAAGCGAAGTTGAAAATGCAAGTGCTGTAAGTGAAAGTATTATTCTATTCATAAATATATTCGGAGGGTGCTTAATTTTCAGCAAGTTTATGAAAATAAATTTAATCTTATTTATTAAGCACAAATTTATAGTTTTGCGCCCAAGCGATGGTTCTTAGTGAAGATGTCAAATTCACAGGATTAAAATGGGAATCAGGTGTAAATCCTGAACAGTTCCCGCTGCTGTAAGTTCTTTTAGTTTTCGGAATTCTTTGCCACTGTTATCTGCCTAAGGCGGAGACGGGAAGGCTCCGAAAAAGAACGAGTCAGAAGACCTGCCATAGCCCGACAAAGGTTTAATGCTTTCGGGTAAAAAGTATTGAGCGGACTGAGTAAAATCAGTTTATCGTTTGTTTCAAGTATTGATTCTTTCTGCGTGTTTTATTGCAGAATTATTTTTTCGGTTGCGCTGTGCATAGTCTGCACCGGCTCTGCCTTTTCCCAAAAAATAAATCCTGTCGCCTCAGGCGACACGGTTTATAAATTACCCGAAGTAAAAATTGATGAAACCCGGCTGAATGATTTTAGCACCGGCTTAAGCAGTATTAAAATTGACCGCAAGAAATTTGATGCAAGTCATTTGCTGAACTTAGCAGAACTGATTTCGGACAACAGCGCGGTGTTTTTAAAAACCTACGGACAGGGAAGCCTTGCTACTATCAGTATTCGCGGCACAGGACCTGCTCATACAGGCTTATTCTGGAATGGGATAAATATCAATCCGCCTAATCTGGGGCTTTCTGATTTTGCGCTTATTCCTTCGGTGCTTATTAACAGTGCAGAAATTCAGCTGGGCAGCTCGGCTTCGCTTTACGGCAGCGGAGTAATTGGAGGAGCTGTTCACCTCAACTCACAACCTGATTTTAAAAAAGCGATAAACATTTCTCTTTCAGGATTAAGCGGAAGTTTTGGATTATATGAAGGCTCGGGCTCGGGCGTTTTCTCCAACAATAAATGGTATTCGCGGGTAGCCGGCTATTACCGTGAATGCGAAAACAATTTCCCTTACAGCAACACCGCAAAGTTTGGCAACCCAAGAGAGAGACTGGTTAGCGCTGATTATTTCAGCTATGGCGCAACAGCCGAAATTCACCGCCTGTTTAAGCGCAATTACAGTGTTGCGCTGCATGCCTGGCATACCTATACACACCGCAACCTGCCGCCTTCTATGACCAGCGTTGATAATAACGAGCAACAAAGTGATAGTTCATTCAGGTTCTTGCTCGAAGCAAAAAAGCTATTTACAAAATCAACACTAAAAACAAAAGTTGCTTGGCTGAATGAATACCTACGCTATGACTGGGCTCCGTTTAAAGATACATCAAACTTAGATCAAAATATTCATGAAAAAGTAAATACACAAGGCATTATCAGCGAAGCAGAATTTGCAACACAGGTATTCAAAAAAGCAAAGCTCAACGTTGGTATTAATTACACCTATTACTATGCCGACATTGTTCAATACAGCACGGCCAAAACACGTAATCAGGCGGCAGCATTTCTCTCGTTCCTCTACCCTTTTACCAAAATAAACTGGAAGGCAACCGTAAACCTGCGTCAGGAATTAGTAGAAGGCTATACTGTTCCCTTTACCCCTTCATTAGGAATGGAAGGAAAAGTATGGCGCTCGCTTTCAGCAAAGGCAAATGTTTCACGCAGCTACCGTGTGCCTACTATGAACGACCGCTTTTGGGTGCCGGGCGGAAACCCCGACCTGAAGCCCGAAAGCGGATGGAATGCCGAGGCAGGACTATTTACTTCGTTCAATGATTCCACAAAATTGTTTACGCCTTTGTTTTCAGCAACGGCATTCAGTTCGGTGATTGATAACTGGATTCTATGGCAACCTTTAGCAACCAATACCAATATCTGGACTCCTGTAAACCTGCAAAAAGTATGGGCCCGCGGATTGGAAAGCAACGCTGGTTTACGATTTAAGAAAGGCAGCATTGAAAGCGGCATTAACGTATTTTATTCCTACACTCTTTCAACCATTATTAAAACCTCGGATGCATTGCAAGCCAGCATTGATAAACAATTGATTTATGTGCCGCAGCATAATCTGAGTGCATCTTTTAATTTCAAGTGGAAAACGGTTTTCTTTTCCTATTCACAAACGTATACGGGCAAACGTTTTACAACCTCCGACAATGCAGCCTCGCTACCCGGATTCACGGTGGGCAATGTGCTTTTAAACTATAACCTGATGCTGAATAAATATGCTATCGGCTTGGGCTTCAGAATAAATAATATCTGGAATACCACCTATCAAACGCTGGCCTACCGCCCTATGCCGGGAAGGAACTTTACGGTTTCGCTGAATTTTAAATTTTCAAATAACAACTAATAATAACCCTCAAAAAACAACATCCATGAACAAAAAACTAATATTACCATTTTTATTAATCGCAGCGCTTAGCGGTTGCAAACCCGATGACAACAACACACCGCAAGGTGCTTACGAAACAGGTGTATTTATTACCAATGAAGGGCCTTTTGGCACAGGAACAGGAACAGTAAGTTTTTATAACCGAACATCGGGCGAGGTAAGCAACAATATTTTTGAAGTGGTCAATAATCGTCCGCTCGGAAACATTGTTAACTCCATTGAAGTGCATAATAACAAAGCATACATTATTGTAAACAATGCTGCTAAAGTGGAAGTTGTAACTGTTGCTGATTTTGCATCAACCGGTGTAATTGAAAACCTGGGAACGCCCCGATTTTTTCTGGGCATTGACGAAAACACCGGCTACATCACCGATTGGGCTTCGGGAGTAAAAGTAATTGACCTTGACAATAACACCGTAACGGCTACCATTGCTACAGGCGGACAGGGGCCGGAACAAATGAAACTCATAGACAGCGAAGTATTTGTAGCCAACTCAGGCGGATATGATAAAGACAGCACGGTTGCTGTTATCAACACAGCTACCAATGCCGTTACCGCAACGTTTACACCCGGACATAACCCCAAAGCGCTGGCATTGGATGCCAACGAAAAACTGTGGATACTGTGTAACGGAATTCTAGACTGGGTAAATCCGGCCAACGATACGCCCGGCAAATTAGTGCGCGTAAACCCTGCCACCAAAGCAATTGAACTCAGCTTAACATTTAGCTCTGCTTCCGACCATCCGGCAGGATTAGTAACCAACGAGGCAAAAACAAAACTGTATTACACCCTTAATGGCGGTGTATATGAAGTGGACATCAACGCCAGCGCCTTGCCTTCAGCTGCTTTAATTAACCGCAGCTTTTACAACATAGGTATTGATCCTGTTTCTGATTATTTATTCGGAACAGATGCAAAGGACTTTGTTCAGAATGGCTATGTACTGCGCTATACGCTGAGCGGAACGCTTGTTGATTCATTTCAGGTGGGTGTTATTCCGGGGAATTTTTATTTTAATTAAAGCCTCACCAACAGAGAGTGTAACGAGAAGCGGAAATACCTTGCTGTATTTCCGCTTCTCTTTTTACCTTCGCCACTAAACTTATAAACCATGAAATACATTCAGGCAATTTTAGCGCTTACCGTTTTGCTGTCGTCCTGCACAAAGGAAAAATCAAAATCAGAATTAATACTTGGCGATTGGCAAATAAATGCCCTTACGGTAGACCCGCCACAGGTGGTAAATAATGTTGTAATCACCGACCTGTATGCACAAATGGAAGATTGCGACAAGGACAACACCCTGAGTTTTTATAAAAACCAAACCTACAAAGCCGATGAGGGTGCCACCAATTGCGATTCGCTTGACCCGCAAAACATTTCGGGCAATTGGATGTTTTTAAACAACGAAACTGAACTGCGTTTAATATACCAGAGTGATACTATTGTATACAACGTGATTGATCTTGATGAAGAATTCTTGAAAATGAATTATTCCCAACGCGACAGCAATAACATCCTGCATACACTTTCTGTAACATTTGAGCATTTATAGATCATGAGTGTTATCCAAAGAGTAATTGACCGGATGAAACCGGGCGAAGACATCGGCCTTGACCATGTTGGTCAGAAAGGCAGGCAGCGCTCCATCAATCCCGATGGCTCTTATAATCTGGAACGCAAAACAGGAAGGCTGTTTGGAAATTTTTTTCTGTTCAACTGGCTTATCACTACTTCATGGACAAATTACTCCATAGCCATCGTTTGCTTCTATCTTTTTGACAATGTTGTTTTCGGAAGTCTGTATTATTGGTTAGGCGCGGAAAATCTTTACGGAATTGTAGGCACAACAGAGTTCGACAAATTTATGAGTTGCTTCTTCTTCAGTTGCCAGACCTTTACCACCGTTGGCTATGGCGGGCTTCATCCCATTGGAAAAATAGCCAGCTCCATGGCCGCCATTGAAGCTTTTCTCGGCTTGATGGCTTTTGCTGTGGCAACAGGAACATTGTATGGTCGTTTTTCAAGGCCAAAGGCACGGATAAAATACAGCCCCAATGTTATCATTGCACCTTTTAAAGGAAAAACTGCCATGCAGTTTATAGTAGCCAACAAAATGAATACTGTTTACATGGAAATGGAAGCCAAAGTAAACATCAGCTGGCTGGAAGATGAAGGCAACGGCAAAACAGTAAGACGCTTTCAGCAGGTAAAACTGGAGATTGATAAAATAACCATGTTCCCCACCAGCTGGACCATTAATCACCCTATTGATGAAGAAAGCGCCTTGTACGGAAAAACACAAAGTGATGTGCAGAAAATGGATCTGGAGATTTTTGTTTTGCTCAAAGGTTTTGACGATACCTTTTCACAAACTATTTACAGCCGCCAATCTTATACTGCCGAACAATTTGTTTGGGGTGCAAAATTCCGCAGACCTTTTGGTGTAAACGCTGCCGGAAAACTAGAAATGGATTTAACCAAAGTTGGCGAATACGACAAAGCAGATATTGTTCACCTCGTAAGTTAAACCTGCTTCTTCAGATACTCCCGCTCCAATACATCCGAGCGACTGATAATAGCACGAAGCCAGTCGATTTTTATTTCCAGTATTTCTTCATCAGAAAGCTTCCAGTCAATATCCGATTGCCTAAGCTTCAGATTAAGATGATGCATACAAATGGCTGCCGAAACCGAAATATTCAGACTTTCAGTAAATCCCACCATGGGTATCTTCACAAATTCATCGGCATTCTGCAAAGCAATATCCGACAGGCCGTCTATCTCCGTACCGAACATCAGGGCAAAAGGAGTATCAATCTTTAATTCCTCTAAAGGAACACTCTTAAAATGGGGCGTTGTAGCAATAATGCGGTAGCCTTTCTTCTTAAGTGTATCAATACATTCCAGGGTATTATTTGCATTCCAGTTGTATTTATTCATATTCAGCCATTTGGATGAACCCAGCTCCACATCAGGATTTAGTTTGTATTTATTCTTGTTCTCTATAATATGAACATCCTGTATGCCAAAACAGTCGCATGAACGCAATACCGCACTGGCATTCTGTGATTGATAAATATCTTCCAGTACAACTGTAAAATGGCGGGTACGGTTAACAATTACATCATCCAGCCGCTTGTTTCTTTCTTCTGTAATGAATTGGGTAAAAAACTTTAATAAACTCTCTTTTTCTGAAACGGTCATAATCATTATTTGCGGCAAAAGTAGAAGAAGAAAAATGTCCTTTCAGAAAAAAGTCTTAACTTTAACCAACTTATACCGTAAAAACATTCACCAAAAACGAATTGCTATGGACAAAAAAATACTTTTTCGCACAGGATTATCACTACTGCTCACTATCCTTTTTGTGAATGTGTATGCAACCATTCATGTAGTGCAGGTTTCAAATTTTCAGTTCAGCCCTAATTCATTGAATGTGAATGTAGGCGACACCATACGCTGGACGTGGGTAAATGGCACACACACCACTACATCCGGCATTGTACCAAGTGGCGCAGCAAGTTGGAATTCCCCTATATCATCATCTTCAACTACATTTGATTATAAAGTAACTGTTGCAGGAAGCTATAGCTACATCTGCGTTCCTCATGAAGGAATGAATATGATAGCAACTTTTACTGCTTCCGGAACTACAGGAATAGCTGCAAGCGGACAATTAAATGCTACCACACTTTTTCCTAACCCTTTTGTGGATGAATTGTTTATTGAGCAGGGAAATGAACAACCTGAATACACTCAGATTTCTATTTCAGACATTTTAGGCAAGCAAATAAAAAACGTCAGCATTGAAAGCCTTCCTGTTGTATCCATCGGCAAAAGAAGAATTGAGGTTGGCGAACTTCCTAAAGGGATTTATTTCGTAACGCTGAAAGGCAACGGAGCAAAAGTAAAGACTGTTCGCTTAGTTAAGGAAGGGGCTTAGTTTTTCACTTCTCTTGTCCAGCCCAATTTCTGATGTTCCACATCATTTGTATCAAACAAATGCGGGTAATTTTCCTGCAATGATGTTATAAATAATTCGCGGGGAACATCGGCAAAGGTGCCAAAGTCGTGAAGGTATTCCATGAATTTTTTACCGCCTTCAAATTCGTGGAAAATAGAATCGTTGATACCATCAAATTCCAGGGGAGCAACTCCGAATTTATCGCAAAGCGATTTATTGAATGCAGGCGTTGCCTTCACCCATTTTCCGTTCAGAAACAATTCGGTGAAACCATGAAAAACGAATATATCGCTGCGTAGAAGGTCTAGCAGCTTTTGAGTGGACAAATGATTTTTAACATTCGCAAAGCCTAGCCGCGAAGGAATACCAACTGCGCGTGCTGCTGCAGCAAGCAGCGTTGCTTTTTCACCGCAATAACCCGAACCCCTGTTAAGGGTTGCACTGCCTCTCATTGCTTCGGCACGCAAATCAACATGATAAGGATCGTAGAGAAAACCATCACGAACAGCATAGTAGAGTTTTACCGCTTTTTCAATATCAGTAACTGCACCTTCGGTATGCTTTTCTGCAAAGGCAATTACTGCAGGCGAATCGCTGTCTATATAAAAAGCAGGAGCTAAATAAATTGCTAAGTCTTGTTTTTCTTTGGTTTCCATATTGGCGGCAAAAATACGGTATTTTAGCGCAGAAAATATGTTCAGCCAATTCATCCAATTACTTGAAAATCGCCTTCAACAACCCTTGCCGGGAATGGAAGCGCAGTTTAAAATGGCTTCGCAATTCAGGCTGCCTTCTGATATGGAGTTTTATGATTTGAGTAAGGCAAGAAAAGGGGCTGTTCTTATTCTGCTCTATCCGCATGAAGATAAAATCAATACCATCCTAACACTGCGCCCGTCCTATGACGGAGTACACAGCGGGCAGGTAAGTTTTCCGGGAGGCAAATTAGACCCTACAGACGAAAGCCTTGCTGCCGCTGCCTTGCGTGAAGCGGAAGAAGAAGTAGGACTAAACAGGAATGAAATAAAACTTATCGGCAATCTGAGCAATTTATACATACCGCCCAGCAATTTTTTAGTTTCTCCGTTTGTGGGAGTAATAGACAAAAAGCCATTGCTGAAAAAAGATGACCGTGAAGTGGAAAAGATAATTGAAGTGCCTATCACCTACTTTCTGGATGAAAGCATAAAAGGCAAAAAGATGATTACTCCTCGCGAGTTTGTAAGCTTTGAAGCGCCTTATTACGATGTGGAAGGCCACACCGTTTGGGGTGCAACAGCTATGATGTTAAGCGAAATGATGGAAATAATCAGATATATTTAATGGCACATATTCTCTCTAAATCTTCCTTCATTCGCGGAGTACAGTGCATCAAATCACTATACCTCTACAAACATAACTACAAGTTGCGCGATGCGATAAGCCCATCGCAGCAAGCACTGTTTTCAAGAGGAATAAATGTGGGCAAAATTACGCAGGATATTTTTCCGGGTGGCGTGGATGTTACGCCCGAAAGCGTTTTTAAATATTCCGAATCGATTGAGAAAACACGCAAGCTGATTGAAGGAGGAACAACCATTATTTACGAAGCCGCATTTATTTACAACGATGTGCTGGCTGCTGTTGATATGCTGGTTAAGCGCGATGGCAAATGGTTTGCTTATGAAGTAAAAAGTTCAACACGGGTGAGTGATGTTTACCGCCTGGACGCTTCACTGCAATACTATGTTATAAAAAATGCAGGTATTGAACTGAGCGATTTCTTTATTCTGCACCTCAACAATCAATATGTAAGACAGGGAAAGATTGAGCCTGAAAAACTATTTACGGCTGTTTCGCTGTTCAATGAGTGTGAAAAAAATCAGGCGATGATTGCTGACAAAGTGCGCGAACTGAAAGAGGTTTCCTCGCTTTCTGCTGTGCCAGCTATTAAAATAGGCAAGCATTGCTTTGAGCCCTATGCCTGCGACTTTATGGGGCAATGCTGGCAAAATGTACCGCAAAACTCGGTGTTTGAACTGGCAGGGATGAGTAAAGAAAAACAGTTTGAACTATTCGACAGCGGCATTGTAAAAATAAGTGATGTGCCGCCTGATTATTCGCTGGAGAAAAATCAGCGCATACAGGTAGATGCTACCAACACCGGAAAAGAACTGGTTGACAAAACAGCGATTGCAAAGTTTCTTTCAACGATAGATTATCCGCTTTACTTTTTCGACATTGAAACGTTTATGCCTGCTGTGCCTATGTTTGACGGCACCAGTCCCTTTCAGCATATTCCGTTTCAGTATTCGCTGCACTTCAAAAATTCAAAAGAAGAGCCCTTGCAGCATGTTGAGTTTTTAGCCGAAGCAGGCGCTGACCCGCGCAAAGATTTCATCACCCACTTTCTGGAAAGCACAAAGGACGCTAAATGCGTGCTGGTTTACAACCGCACATTTGAGAGTTCGGTTATTGCACGATTGGGCAATGATTTTCCTGAACTGAAACCCGAAATAGAAAAGCGTTTGTCTGTAATGATTGACCTGATGGAGCCTTTTCAAAAGCGGCACTATTATCATCCGCTGATGAAAGGTTCGCACTCCATCAAGAATGTTTTGCCCGCGCTGTTTCCCGATTTTAATCACAAGGATTTGGCCATAAGTGAAGGCACCATGGCTATGGCAGCCTTTGAGCAACTGCAAACAGAAACCGATATTTTTAAGATTGCCGAACTGCGCGATAATCTTTTTGCCTATTGCAAATTAGATACGCTGGCAATGGTTAAGATTTTTGAGTTTCTGGAGAACTTACACTCCTAAAGTCTTCAGCAGAAGGCCGAGAAAGGAAATAAACATAAACACCATGCCGAGAATGATGAGGCGGTTAACCGTCACTTCTTTGTTACCTGCTTTTGCAGGTTGAAAGTTTACCATCATTACTGAAAACAACTCCCTGGCCCTTGCAGAAAAAGGTTTTTCCTCTCCGGTTAATTTATTCAGTTTTTTGTTCATCAGGTAAAGCATGTAGAGGCTTACAGCAAGCAAAAAGGCAAGCAAAAAGCTGAACAATGCAATTGATCTGTTGACAAGTTGATGGTAGCCTGATGTGCCGCTAAGCCTGTCAACCGTTTCTTTCTGGCTTTTAAAAATATCCTCGTCTATGAGACTGATGATGTGCAGGTTTTCGATGTAGCGGCTGTTTTCTTTTGCGCTGAGGCTGTCAATGTTTCTGCCATTGAGCAAAAGCTCGTTTTCTTTGAGGAGTTGCTCACGCTTTATCAGCATTTCATAGGTTTCGCCAATATCAGCAGCGGCTGTTGTAAAACAGAACAAAAGAGTAAGAAAAGAGAAAAACCTAAGCATTACTTAATAACAAGCCGCGAAAATAATTATTTAATCACAACCGTTGTGTTGCCTTTCTCATTGCCATCTTCGGTGAGGGTACATAAATAATTACCCGCCTGCAGTTTTGAAACATCTATGGTAAATGTATGTGTTGTTATATCTTCTTTTGTAAGCACTACTTTTCCTGAAATATCATACAAGGTGAAGCTATAATCTGCTCCGGGCCTGAAGCCTGTAAACTGAATATTCATCACAGCCGATGCGGGATTAGGAAACACTTCCAGTTGATTGTATTTCTTTGTGTTTGCTGTTTCATTAAGGCCTGCCACAAAGCCATCTTCAAATGTCCAGCAGTTGAAAACGGTGCCTTCGCGGTCAACAATGCACATGCGAATTGAATCATTTCCGAAGACCTCTACCTTGCCGAAACTGGTGTGGAAATTAGTATTGCCCAATCCGCTGCCTCCTTTGTTCCAGAGCGAATCCAATACGGGAGGCTGACCAATTAAAGAGCCTACCGAATCCATGATGTGATACAAACGCACTTTACTTTCGTCAACACCCATTGCCGAAGAATTGAATTCGGGGATACCGGAATTGGTGCCGTCATCCATAGCCGAAGTGTGGGTATCGCCCGAGAGCAGAATTACGTTGCGGATATTATTGCTTCTGATGAAATTGATGAGTGTATCCTGATCGGCAGGAAAGCCGGGCCATCCATCGGCAAAGCCTGTTGCCATGGTCATTCCGCTGCCACCGCTGCCGCCAATATCGAGGGTGTTGCGCTGGAAGCCCAGGCCTACCCTTATGATGCGTTTCAATGCTTTGTTAAAGGTAGTTCCCGACAAGAGGAATTTCCATTTTGCGGTGGAGTTTTCCAGTCCGTTCAGCAGCCATTGCATCTGTTGTGCGCCCAATATGGTATGTCCCGGTGGTGGTGAAAACTCCCAGGGGAAACTTACATCGGTGCTGTCGTAGAAAAAGGCTTCGTTGTTGGGCGAGCGCGCGCTGCGGTTGTCTAAGAAAAAGAATTCGGCATTGCCGATGGTGAAGCTGTGATACAAACCTTCGGAGGTGTCAACAGCGGAGTAGCCCGGAAAATAATCGAGCCAGCCGTTGATGGAATTAATGCGTTCGTGCGGACCCAGCGGTGCGTCCATCAAAACCGTTTCCAGTCCGTTGGGACCCGTGTAGCTTCCGTCTAATGCCTGAGTGTTGCGGGAGGTATTGTTGTCGGCATAATCGTGGTCGTCATACACATAGGCAAGCGGTGTGGAGCGCAGCACAGGGGTAATTCCGGGATAGGAATACTTGGCATGGTAAGCCGCAGTAACCAGATCAAACTGTTCCGAAAAATCGTCCTCTGCATCGGGATAGGTGAAGTCGCCCAACTGAATAAATAAATCGGGTTGATGGGCATTCATAACACTGAACAGCGGAGTCATATCTGCACCTTTCATGCAGGAGCCGAATGCAAACGAAAAATCAGCGGCCGCGCCCGGTTGCGGAAATGTTTTGAACGAAGATATAACCGTGTCCTGCTGCTGATTGATAAAGTAGCGGCAGTAATAAAGCGTTGAAGCCTGCAGGTTGTTAACGCTGATGATAGCGCTGGTATCTTTGAGTGTGCGGATGCTGTCGGTAAAGGTGAGCGGATTGCTGAAGCCTGCATCGGTATCTAACTGAACCTGCACCTCGCCTGCCTGATTGCTGCGGATAAAAATGCGTGCCGAGACATGGGTTACTGCTCCGGTAACGGGGCCCAACACGATGTTCTGGGCGGTTGCGGTGAGAAGGTGAGAGAGTGAGAAAGTGAGAACGAGAAGTAGTATTTGTTTCATGTTTTTTTCAGATAAGCCCTTCGACTACGCTCAGGGTGACAGTGTTGCTTTATTTGTATTAGACCTTTCGTCCCGATAGCTATCGGGAACGCTCAGGGTGACAATGCAGCAACGAATATAAAGTTATTTGTTCATTAAAAAATAACAGAATACTCCTTGTTATTCAGGATATTATTGGCAAATTTGCGTGCCCAATAACAGAACACCATTTTTATACAATGAAATTTTTTACCCGCTTAGTATCTGTTGCCGTTTTAGTTTCAGGATTTTTTGTTGCCAGTGCCCAGAACAATATGGGTGTGGGAACGCTGAACCCAGACATTACCGCAATACTTGACCTTACCTCTACCACCAAAGGATTTTTGCCGCCCCGCATGTCGCAGGCCGACAGAGATGCGATTGTGAATCCTGCGGACGGACTTATTGTTTACAACACCACCGACAGCGTTCTGGATTATTTTAACGGCAGCTGCTGGCTGCCTGTTTACCTGGAAGACTGCAACGGCTGCTATTTCACACTTTCGGCTTCGAGCAATGCGGGAACCATTGACCGCTTAATCAGCAACTCGGCACAAACAGCTTTAACCATTACCCAGACCAACGGACTTCCGCAGAACATTGCATTGGCGCTTGTAGGCACACTTCCTCCCGGAATTACGTACACCATAACACCTAACCCTCAGTTTTCGAGCGGTGTGGTTTCGGTGGTGTTTTATGCTTCGCCTTTTGCACCTGCGGGCACGTTCCCCATTGTTATATCGGCCATGTGCGGAACCACCACCCAGAATTTTATTTACGCACTTACGGTTGACCCCTGCTACTACGTAGCGGTTGCCAACAGCGAAAGCGAATACGATGTAAGTGCCAACGTTTTCATTCAAAATCCTACGGCTCCGCAAAACCAGCCTATCTGCGTGGCAGTGGAAGTAATGAATGGGGTGAGCATTACCAGCGATACCAACATTACTCCCGCTTTTACAACGGGAAATCTTTTTCCGGGCTCACTGGTTTCGGTGGTTAACAACGGAAGCATTATAGGGCGTGGCGGAAACGGTGGTGTATCTTACGACCCTACTACCAACCCGCCAACTACAGGTGTGGGTGATAACGGTGGCGATGCCATTTCACTCACCATTGATGCCCAGATACAGAATAACGGCCTTATTTTTGGCGGTGGCGGTGGCGGAAGCGCCATGGCGTTTGACCTGAGCTACACACTTCCTCCTCCTGCCGACTTTATCACCTTTGGTTTGTTCATCGGTGCAGGTGGCGGTGGCGGTGCCGGAGTTAGCTACGGAGGCACATCGCCTAACGGTGTTATCGGTCTTTCGGTTTACAATCCCGGACAGGGCGGCACAGGCGGACAGCTGGGGCTGGGCGGTGCAGGCGGTTACCTCAACTACCCTATTCCTATTAACGCAGGACCGGCTACCATTACCGTTACTCCCATTGCCGATGCAGGCGATGGCGGCAACTATGGTTATCCGGGCGGACAAGGCAGTTTCAGCATTTACCTTTCGGCATACCTGAACGTGAATATTCCTTTTGTAGGTAACGTGCAGATACCGGTAGTTACCAATCTGGCCTTGCCTATTCCTATTCCTTACGCGGTGCCTGCTGCTGCCGGTTATGCCATCAAACGCAACGGATTTAACACCAGCATAGCAGATAACATGTATCAGACTTCGTTTATTAAAGGGCAGGTGGGCAACTAAGTTGGCAGTTGCAGTTGGCAGTTTAAACAGACAAAAAATATAATTATGAAAAAAATACTCTCTCTTACTTTCTCACTTTCTTACCTTCTCACTTCTTTTGCGCAAAGCACGTTTGAAGGCAAAATTGTAATGCGCTCTGAAAACGGGGCTACCAAAGAAGTATCAGACATTACCTGGTACATGAAAAACGGACAGCACCTGCTGAGCTACGTTAACAGCGGCACCAGCTCAAGCGGCAACTACAGCCTGCTGAGCAAAGAAGGCAAATTAGAAATGCTGAACGAAAAAGGAAGACTGGAAATTCCTGCGGGTTCACTGAAAAAGCCCGACTTTGATTTCAGCACCTACAAGCTGCTGAACAAAGAAGGCAACAAAATGCTGAACGAATTTATGTGTGTGAAATACATGCTTGAAAGTGGTAACAACGTTGCCGAAGTATGGATGGCCAATGATGCCGATGTGCACATCAGGGATTTTCCGGAGGTAATGCAATCATCGTTGCTTACGGTTTGCGATAACCTGCACCAGGGCGGTGTTCCGGTTCAGATTATTGTGAAAGACAAAACCGGCAAACTGCTGTTCAGCCAGACTATCTCTTACATCATGCCCTGCAAGGTGGGGGACGAAAAGTTTAAGTAAGAATTTCACCACTAAGGGCACTAAGTTTCACTAAGTTTATTTCAGAACTTTCACAGAGAAAGGCAGGAGGTTAAAAACACAGAGGTTCACGGAGGTTTTGTTTTTTCCTCGGTGAACCTCTGTGTCTTCTCAGGCTGTTCTCTGTGTAATTATTTACTCTTTCACTACCTTCCCATTCATCTGCCTTTCACTATCCGAAACGCTGATGAAATAAACACCACTACTTAGGCTGCTGATGTCGAGGGTGAACTTTGGTGAGGGTACCGAACCCTGTAACAAGGTTTTGCCAGTGATGTCAATGAGTTGATAAATACCTTTGCCTGTTTGTGCTTCAATGGTAAGCAGCGCATTAGCCGGGTTAGGGTAAATACTCAATTGCTGAGTTGCCATTTCTTCAATGCCGGTAGGCCCTCCAACAACAGTAACTGAAATCATTTCGGCATCGGTTTTAAAAATATATACAGATGAATCGCAATACGAATCGGTGCAGGCATTGGCAGCTGTAATTTCTACACAGATATTGTAATAGCCCGGTGTGCTGTAGGTGTGCGATGGATTTGAACCTGTTGAAGAAGCGCCATCACCCCAATACCATGTATAGTCAAGCGGGCCGCTGCCAGTACAGGTGTTTTCTGCATACCAGTTATGTTCTGTTATCGAATCAGGATATAGGCTAAAACCTGCCGAACAGGGTACATATTGCCCTACAATTAGTTCGCACATGACCGAATCCTGCGGACTGTTAAATGTACCCAACAGTTGATGGCTTACATTCATGGTGCGGTATAAACTGAACGGAAAAACGCCTTCATCTGCTGCATATCCTGAAAAAATAACAAAGCCCGAACTGCCTCCGGCTATTTGCTGGTTAGAAGGGTATGAAGTATACGTCATTCCCGGAGGAAGGCCAATAACAGAGTCTATTTGCATATAATTAATGGTAAGTGTTACAACGCCTACACCCGGAAAATCCATGGTAGTATCGGAGGGTATTGTTGTAAAAATGGTATCATTGTAATACACTCCAAGTTGTGCCTGGGCAAGCCCTGTCTGACAATTAGGATAAAAGCCGGTTGAATCCGGAACTACTGTTGGAGGACCTGTTACATGAACAACGTGTTGAACGGTATCAAAGCCATTTATATTAGTTGCTGTTAATGTTATTGTATAAGTGCCTGCTGTATTATAAACGGTGGTGCCATTTTGCGAAGTAGATGAAGCGGGTGTTCCACCGGGAAACTCCCAACTATAGGATGTAGCATAGGTGCTGTTGTTGCTGCACAACACCGATTCGCCTGTTGTAGCTGTGCTTTGCACTATGAAATCTGCAATGGGCAGGTTAGAGCCTAAACCTGCGCCAACCCTTATTCTATTGTTAATACTAGTTGCGGGAGCATCAAATGTGCCTAACGTTTGATGTGTTAAATTAGGTGTAAAATAAATTGTGAAATTGTAATCACCTTCTATAATAGCACCGCCTGATATAAGAATACATCCGCTGCTGCCGCCTGCTATCTGACAATTGGATGGCTCACAACTATAACTGAAATCGGGAGGCAAACCAATTACAGAATCAATCCTGTAATAATTAATGGTAAATGTTTCTACAGTAGGTATAGTAGTTGATGTATCGGTTGGTATTACCAGTGTTATTGTTTCCGCATAACTAATGTTAAGAGGTGCATCCGGCATACCTGTTACACTATCAGGATAGATACCCGGTGCGGTATATTGTCCGTCAGGTACGCATATCTGCGCGAAGCTGTTTGTTGCATAAATAAATAGACAAACAAGGATGGATAGTTTTTTAATCATGGCTTTGGATATTTAATTTCAAACAAATGTCAACTATCGCTTTGTTAAAAGCAAATAAATTTTGTGGATTACTTACATGTCCAACTATAAAGAAACAAGGTGCAGAAATTTTTTACCCCTTCCTGTTATTTACAATACTCATTAATTATTTCAGCGGCATCGGGATAGCCCAGCTCCAGTGCTTTGGCGCAGTCTGCACAGGAACCGGCATTATCTCCTGTGTTGAGTTTAGCTAAACAACGATAGAACCAGGTATCGGCAAACGCAGAATTATATTCTATGGCTTTTGTTAAATCCTCAATGGCACCGGCATAGTCTGCAACAAAGCCCCGTGTATATCCTCGGCAATAATAGGCCATGGGTGCTTCAGTAGTTCCTAATTCAAGGGCTTTGGTAAAGTCAGCAATGGTGTTAGTTGTATCATCTGTCATGTATGCTGCATATCCCCTGTAGAAGTAGGCATCGCCCTGTTCGGGTTTTAATGCAATTGCCATGCTTAAATATTCACGTGAGCCCTGATAATTGCCTAATTGCTGCATAGCATAACCCCTCAGTAACCAGGCATCGGCATAATCAAATGTAAAGAGCAAAAAGGTGTCTAAATCCAGGATACTGCCTTCAAAATCATTTGAAAAAGCTTTTGCTTTAGCACGCGAATAATAGGCATTTACACCCTCGGGAAATAACGCAAGGTATCGGGTATAACTTGCTATGGCACCGTTATAGTCACTTGCCAGAAATTTTGCATTTCCATCGGTATAATACGCCTCATATTCCTGTGAAAACGAAGTACTGAAACAGAAGAGTAAGCAGGCAATAAGAAGAAATTTTCCGGAGTTTTGCATATAGGCTGTGTATAACAGCAAAGGTATCAAACATACCGACCATAATTATTTATTGTTATACAGTAAAAACAGGCAGGGGCAGAAAATTTTCTGCCCCTGCCATGAACCTCTGTGTCTTCTCAGGGCGGAAAATTTTCCGCCCCTACATTTTTTTACCACGCATCCAGACTAACCGCAATGCTCAAAGGACTTACCCCTGCCGCATTGATAGAAAAATAATAGAGGTAATAAACTGTGCCTTTGGTAAGGCCTGTGAATTTTTTGATGCGCGATTTGTTGAAATCAAGCACGAATTTAATTTCACTTAATGCTGCCGCAGATGCTGCCGGTGTGGCTGTGCCATCGCCATCATTTACTACCAGCTGGCCAAAGCCATTGATGTTGGTATTAACGGGTAAAGGCTCCTCTGCCGCCAATATGGCACAATAGTTTTCGGCTCCCGCCACAACAGCGCAGCTGCCGTTCATTTCGCCCGGAGCGGCAATTTCAAGTTTAACATTTTCGGCACGCGCAGGCGGCACCGCTGCACTTGGGCTGCCCTTGGTAGGCTGGTAGCCCGATAGCAGAATGATGTTTACATCGCCCTGCGCCACACTGTCAACATAATCGGCAAGAGTGAATAAGGCATTTATCAAAGCCGTTTTTGCTATTTCAAAGTCGCCTTTAGATACCGTGCCGCCTTTGTAGCCCGAGCGCTTGGTCATATACGTATCTATCAACGCCTGAAACATTGCCTGTGCAATAGTTGGCATAGGAAAAGTTATTACGTTGTTATAAATACCGGAAAGTACGATGAGCGCAAATACGTCCAGCTCGTCAATTTTTATTTTTTTAAAGTTTCGTCTGCATCTTATTTTATAAGTAGCCATGTTTTTAGTTATGAGTTATTAGTTATGGGATTATATAGAGGACCCCGTTGGGGGAGAAGTTTTTCGAAAGAGTGTTTTGTTACCCTGAGCAAGGCATACGTCATTGCGAGCGCAGCGAAGCAATCTCTTAATATGAATTCATTGCTGAAATTGAGATTGCTTCGTCCGCCTGTGGCGAACTCGCAATGACGAAAAAACCGTTTCTCATGAGAAATGAACCCCGCTGAGCGGAATGTTCTTTTTTAGGCTTTATGCAAAGCGGCAGATAGGCTGAGCGGCATTTGTAATGCCGCTCGGAACATAAAGGAAATTGCATTTCCGCCTTTTATTTAAATTAGCAGCAAATAAAAAAGTAATGCCAACCGGATATCAAATAAAAAATCAGGAAGCGCCTTACTATCTCACGTTTCAAATCGTTTATTGGATTGATTTATTTTCAAGGAAATCATACTGCGATATAGTAATAGAAAGTTTAAAACATTGTCAGAAAGAAAAAGGGTTAGAGATTTTTGCATGGGTTATTATGTCTAACCATGTTCATATAATTGCACGAAGTACAACAAATGATTTAAGCGGAACAATCCGTGATTTCAAAAAATACACAAGTAAAAAGATAATAGAAGAAATTGAAAGATCTGCTGAAAGCAGAAAAGAATGGATGCTGCGATTATTTATTCATGCAGCTAAACGCCAAAACAAGAAAGGCGATTATCAGGTTTGGACACACGAAAACCACGCGATTGAACTTTTTGGAAATGATTTTATTCAAAGTAAAGTTGAATACATACATAACAATCCGATAAGAGCCGGCATTGTAAATAAAGCAGAAGAATATAACTATTCAAGCGCAGCAGTTTATGCAGATATGGAAGGACTATTAGATATTATACCCGTTACATTGAAATGGAAAACGGTGAGTTAAAAGCTAATTGCAAATTAGCTGATGTTCCGAGCGGCATTGCAAATGCCGCTCAGCCGCACGAGTTGAACATTACGCCTAGCAGGGGGTGACAGATAATAACAAATTAATTTTTGCTAAAACAATAATTATTATTGGTGGACTTTTGACCTTAAATCCATATTCTGCAATTTTTGTTGGACTACCAACATATATTATTGGTGTTATTTTAATCTTACTGTGGGAGAATGACAAAAAGAGAAAACTAAAGTGGACTATTATCCCAATCCTGACAGTTCTTATTCTTTACTTGTTGACAATGGCGACTATTTATATTTTTAAACTTTAAAGGACTGACTAAAAAAACTGGCTATAACATAGGCTTGTTGTAATTGGGGTTGACACAGGAACTTCAACCGTTTGTGCTTTTAATTAACTTTGGTGCGGTGCAAGATTGATTGCGTTTATCCCGCACTTTGCCAGGCCCTCAAACGTCAGCACCAACACCTTTTCACAGGTTCCTTAAGTAAACTATCTGCAACGTATATCAGCTAAAGCAGTATAAAAAAACTTTTCGAGGCAATTGATTTGTAAATTTGTAACACTATATAAATAATAACAACACTATGAAACGGTATTTACTCTTCGCAATTACATTATTCATTTTCGGAAACAGCAAGGCACAGTTGGTTTCGTATTCGCTGCAGCAGAGTTATACTGTTGCACAGCTCGACAGTTTTTTTACAACCTCGGGTTTCAGCCTTCCCATACCTCCGCAATACGATATTGATGTTTACCAGGTTATTTACAAAACACCCTACCTGCATATTGATTCGCTGGTAAATGTTTCGGGCATTGTGGTGTTTCCAAAAAACACAGCGTGCCCGAGTGGTCTGGGCTGCTATGCCCACGGCAGTTTCAGCAGGTGGGACCAGGTGCCCAGCTACAACGGGCCTGAGCGCCCCATCGGGTTTTTCTTTGCCGGTGTTGGTGGTGTGGTAACTGCTATGCCCGATGAACTGGGCCTGGGCGACTGCGACACCAGCGTGCTTATTCACACCTACATCAATAAGTTTCACTCCGGTTATGCATCCATCAACATTATGCGGGCTGCACGCCAGTTAGCCGATACACTTGACATTCCGCTCAGTGGCGAAGTGGCCCTTACCGGCTACTCACAGGGTGGCTACACCACTATGGCTACTGCAAAACTGATTCAGGAAGAGTATTCCAGCGAGTTCAATGTGGTGGCACTGGCACCCATGAGCGGCCCCTACGACCTGAATGTTACCATGGTGGATTTAATGCTCTCCAATGAACCCTATGCCACTCCGGGTTATCTGCCCTTTCTGCTTCTTGGCTATCACTCAGTATATCCCTCGTTGCGGCAGTTGTATCCTACTCCTTCCGATGTATTCAAGCACCCTTATGACAGCATTATACCCCCGATGCTGTATAGCAGAGACTATACGCTGGATGATGTAGCGCAGTTTTGTACCCAGGTTCCGCGGCAGATGATTAAAGACGAAGTGATTGCCGAATTTGAAAACGACCTCAATCATCCGCTGCGACAGATACTGGCCGAAAATGACCTGCTGGGTTGGTCACCGCAGAAGCCCGTTAAAATTGCTTATTGCACGCTGGATGAACAAGTGCCTTATCTGAATGCCGTACATGCAGACTCGGCATGGCGGGCCAATGACGCCCCCGATATTCAGATTCAAAACTTTGGGGATCTGAACCATGGCGGTTGTGTGCAGCCCGCACTAACTTCCTCAGCATTTTATATGCTCGGTAAATTTTCATCCTGCTCTGCCGGTATTCATGAATCTCCGGCAATCAGTTTTACGGTATATCCCAATCCTTCCTCCGGTGAGTTTATAATTCTGAAAGAAGCAGGTGTGTTTCAGATCTCAATTTTCAATATCAACGGACAGAAGATTTACCACAACACATTGTTGAACGACATTGAATCGGTAAGTCTTGAAAATATCCCTGCCGGAATTTATTCATTAGAGTTAAGTAATACCAACGGATTGAGGGCGCAACGAAAACTGGTGGTGTACTAATTTATAACACCGGGTATTTCTTTGTTAACCCCGTTGGTCATAGCGGGTGGCTACTACCATGTAACCCTCCCGATAGCTATTGACATTGCCGCAACAGTAAATAAAACATCATGAGTACTAAATTATTTATCCTTTCAGCAGCCCTCCTGGTTTTAACAGGAAAAACCTATGGGCAGTATTGCACCGATAATGCCCGCTACACCGAGGTGCAATACTTCGACTCCACCGAAATTACCATCGGCACCAATGTTCAATACGGCACCGCCCAGGACTTTCAGGGAAATCCCTACCCCCTGCTTATGGATCTCTACTATCCCAATTTAGCCCTTGATACTTCTGCTAAACGTCCCTTTGTGATGTTGTTTCATGGCGGGGGTTTTTCATCGGGCGATAAACAATCGGGTGATATTCGCGATTTAAGTATTCACCTGGCATTAAGAGGTTTTGTCTGCGCCTCGCTAAATTACAGACTGGGTCACGATTTTTCTGAATACGGGCAGTACAAGGCAAGATACCGCGCCATTCAGGACGGCCATGCGGCCATGCGATACGTTGTTAACAATGTCAATGCCGTAAGAATAGATACCAATTGGTTGTTTACAGGTGGGCAAAGCGCGGGCGCGCTCATTGCGCTGGGCATGGTCTATGCCGACCAATCTGAACTCGACAGTATATCCTTGTTATATAGCACAACGGCTGCCGGTGTTGAATTAGGTAATCTCTATACCTCAGGCAATAATTTAACCAATACCTATTCCATTAAAGGCATCTTTAATAACTGGGGAGGCGTAACCGCAAGCGAAATGGATGTGGAGGAGCTGCTTCCTACTGTTGCTTTTCACGGAGAACAGGACAGCACTGTGTTAATTGACGCAGACAATTCCTTTGCGCATTATACACTCAATGGTTCCCGGGCCATACACAATGAGCTGACAGCAAATAATATTTGTAGCGAAATAACAATAGACACAACAGGAGGTCACGGGATTTTCAGAAACGCCAGCAGTGTATTCAGGGCACAAAGAGCAAGCTGTTTCTTTAAAAGTATTTTTTGCAACAATTGCTCCTCTTTTTATACTACCGACTCTATCGCCCCGAATTGCTCAATTCCTATTGGTGTTAACGAACATAGTTGGGGTTCAGCTGTAAAAGTCTATCCTAATCCGTTTGAAAATTCATTCAGAATTGAAGGTGTTGACGGTGCGTTTAACCTGTCCGTCAGCAACTGTTTCGGGCAATTGGTTTTTAAGGATGAACGATTGAACGGAGATGTTGAGCTGGATTTAATACCAGGA
Source organism: Bacteroidia bacterium (assembly GCA_050186075.1). Lineage (GTDB taxonomy): Bacteria > Bacteroidota > Bacteroidia > SXHM01 > SXHM01 > SXHM01. The sequence goes on along the minus strand of JBFWYU010000013.1, from coordinate 44,258 downwards.
ATGTATTTTCTAACCATCCAACCGGTTGAATCAACTAAATCCTGCACAACAAAACTGGTAAAGAACTAACTGCAACAATACTTCTGCGTGCTTGAATGTGTCTGAAGCCCATTCACCGTTGCACTGCAAATGATAATTTGCAAAGCGCATACAGAAACCTAAATTTGCAACACCTTATTAAAAAACAATTCAGTGTATGGGCGCAGTAGTGGTAAAAGTTTTAGAAACCAATTTTATTAACCACGATATAAAACGCTTTGTAGTAGAAAAACCACCTGGCTACACCTTTATTCCCGGTCAGGGCACCGAGCTTTCCATCAATACCGAACAATGGAAAAACCAGTTGCGCCCCTTTACCTTTACCAGCCGTCCCGAAATGGATTACCTGGAGTTTATGATAAAAATATATCCAAAAAACAAAGGTGTAACGAATGCCCTGGGCGCTGTTAATGCCGGTGGCGAATTAATACTGCACGATGTTATTGGCGCTATACAGTATAAAGGGCCGGGTATCTTTTTTGCCGGTGGTTCGGGCATAACTCCCTTCATTGCTATTTTCCGCGACCTCTACAACAAAAAAGCCATCAAAGGCAATAAGCTCATTTTCTCCAACAAAACATCAGACGACATTATTCTCTTTGACGAACTCACCAAAATGCTGCGCGATAACTACCTGAACATCCTTACCCGCGAAAACAACATCGGCTTTATTGAGCGCAGAATAGACCGCAATTTTCTTATTGATACCATCGCAGATTTTAATCAGAACTTTTATGTGTGCGGCCCCGCAGATTTTGTCAATAACATTGTAACCAATCTTAAAGATCTGGGCGCAAAAACCGATTCACTTATTTTCGAATCCTGAACACCTGTTCAATTTAAATATTGTACACAGTACATAGCCTGCTGCCTTAGCAGTGAGCCTCAGTGCGGTAACGCAGGCGAAAGGTCTGCTTTCCGTCATTCAGTTCCAGGTATTGTCCTTCTTCGTTCCAGGTAATGATATAATTGCCTGTCAGCTTATCCGTTCCATCGTGAACGGTAGTAAGCTGATTGCCGTCAACGGTATAAGTCCCCATCTGCCCTGCCGAAGTAGTAAGCGAGTGTAATTCCCACCGTCCGTTTTTGCAGAAAAGGTATTCGGGAAAGTTGTGCAGGTATTTTGGCTCGGTTCCGTTTTCATAGATGCAAAGCAGGCTCCAGCTTGTGCCAATCAGTTCGGGCAAATCCTCATTCAGTTCTTCTTCGGTATCGGATACATCGGTTTGCTCATCATCGTCTGCAGCCGTATTTTGTTCACCGGTTGCACAGGCTCCCGCTAAAAAAATCATAGCAAGCATTACAAGTTTGCCAGCTGCATTATAAATTACATTCATGTTGTTATAGTTTTGGTTAGTGGGCAGGCAGGCGCTAAGCTTTGCTTCGCGCTTTTTAGTAATAGGTAATCTTACGCTCGGTAATATAAACAGGCTTGCCGTCAGCAAAGTCGGTTTTCTTAGTCCAGTTGCGGTTCTTGTCATACTCGTAGGTATAGGTCATGGTCCATTTGGCATCACCGTTATCTTTGTAAGAAGTGTAGCTTATCACATTGCCCCTGTTATCGTAGCTGCGCGAAACACGCTCCATCACAGCGCCCTGCGCTGTCCGGTAAGTGCTTTCGGTTTCGCGGTTGTTTTTATCGTAACCAAAGGTCTGCTTAAATGAAACCTCACCCGTTTCGTCATAGTCCGTTGCCTCGGTAAGATTGTTATTGCTGTCGTAGGTCTTTTTTTTATGCATCACCGTTTCGCCTTCGGGGTTTATGGTCAGGCTTTCAATCTCATTGTTGCGCTCATCATAGCGCATGCTGTCTTTCCACATGCCCTCCGATTCAGAAGTTATGGCAATGCAGTTGCCCCTGCTGTCGTAAGCAAAAGCAGAAACCTCAACCAGATAACCTTCTTCGTATTTGCTCACCTCGGTGCAGTTGCCCGCTGCATCGTAGGCACAGGTGTAGTTCCATATCAGGTAGCCATCGGCCAGGTAGCGATTGCCATCCAGCTGTTTGTTGGCGGCATCAAAACTAAAAGTCCATTTCTCCGAAATGCTGTCGTTCAGTTCGTAATAAATTTCTTCGGTTATAAATCCTGCCGCGTTGTAACGATACGACTTAGCAGGTTCGGCAACGGTATCTTTCACCGCTTTCCCGTTTTGCATGCGTACGCTGTATTTGGTTTCTTTCAGTGAAGCCACCGCACCCTGCAATTGCGACTTCTCAAGGTCGCTCCTTTTATCGGAACCGGTTTGTGCCTTACTCATAAACGGTGAAACCAATAGCAACAAAACAGCAATAACAGTTTTCATAAAAAGAGTTTAAAGATTTGCTAAAGGTATTATTAATAGCATCAGCGGGAAGCCGGAAAATAAAACAGGCAAGCCTTATTTTATCAATACCTCCGTAGCGCCCCATCCATATCTTTCATAGGAGGCAGCACGGTAAGTAATGCCGCTGTAGGTATTAAGAATGGCAATAATCTCCTCGCGCAGGCGGCCCTTGCCAACACCGTGTATAAATACAATCTTGTAATAGTTGTTGCGGATAGCATTGTCTAATGCCTTGGTAAAATGGCGCAACTGCACATCAATAATTTCACCATTACTCATTCCGCGATGCGAGGGCAGCAGGTTTTCAATATGCAGGTCTACCTCGTCTTCAATGGGGGTGCGCGCCTTTGATATTTTTTTTGGCAGCGGTTTTTCTTTTTCACGGATGATTTTTTCAACGGGTATTTTTTTCACCTCGTTCAGAAAAACATCGGGCTCAATTTTGGGAAGTTCAATCTTCTTCGGCTCTTCTCTGGGCTTCTCGTGCTGCCGGCTTTTGGATACCAGCTGATCAACCGAATAAGGTATCTCCAGTCCGTCATCCATTCGTATAATGGCAATGGAGCGGCCCTTGAAAGCGCTGATGGTGCCGCCTCCGGGTTCATTGAGAAAACTTACCTGGTCGCCTGTATTGAATTTCATGTTGTGTTTTTAATGGAACGCAGATTATTATGATTCTTATGGTTTGCGCAGATAAAAATCTTAATTTATCTTAACAATCATAATAATCTGCGTTCTATTTCTTCATCTGTGTTCTATCACTCAATGCTTATTAAACGGATGCACCCCAAACCCATGCACCCTGTTATACTCCAATGCAGGAAAAGGAAACTTCACCACATCAAAAGCCGAGAAAATTAATTTCAACGCTTTAGAACGGGTGCGGATTTTACTCAACTGCACGTCTAACGAAAAATAATATTGACGGTAGCGCTCCATCTCGGGCAGGGCCTGTCCGTTGTATTCCGCAGGATTTGAATGCGCGCCCAGCATACCGTTTGCACCGTACCCAAACGCCACATTCAGCCAGCGCGGAAACCGTGAAGTCTCCGGCAAAAACGAATGAATGTTAAACGAAAGCCACATGGTATAGCTATTGTAATCTTTCAACAAACGTTCGCCAAAATTACTGCCAAGCAAATTCGGGCGGTATTTCCATCCGGGCGAATCCATAAAACCATAGCGCAGAATAATACGCTGCTCGTCCCAAGCGAGTTCCTGTCCTATTGCCAGCAAAGAGCCTCCGGTGTTGGCAATCAGGTCGCCCCACGAAGCACCGTATTCAGCCGAGAAGCCATCAAATGTTTCAATGGTTGTAAGAAATACAGAACCCATGCTCCCGCCCAGCCATATTGCCTTTTTGCGCTCCAGTCCGCTCCAGCGAAACAGGTCAGTGCAATAAACTCCTATGTGATAAGAGGCAGTTAAATGTCCCATCTTATCCATCTGCATCCATTCAGCGTTATCGTTAAAAAAATGGAAGCCCGTAAGTGGGTAATCCTTATACCACGCCACATACAAACCCGCCATAGAAACGGCATACAGCGAACCGGCACCAATCATCAACCCGTTGAAACGCTTTTTATTAAGTGTTTTAGCCGGCACAAAAAATCCCGTGCTGTCGTTCTGCGCATGGGCGAATACCAGCGCAAACGAGAGAACTAAAACAAGGCTCCATTTTTTTACCACGAGCCAAAACTAAAAATTATAGTTCAATGATTATTCCTATGGAAGGAATGAGTGTGCCGGTGGTATTTGGAATTTCTTTGGTCTGGTAACGTGTCGGGTCATTAGGGTCGGTGGCAATTGTTCCGTCAGCATTGCGCACCACATCAATACGCGGCTGCAGACTTGCTTTAAAATTATAGGCGTTTTGAATATCTAAGTAAATATTAAGTGCCCATTTTTTAAAGAAGTATTTTTTGTCAACACGCATATCCAGCTGATGCACTGAATTCAAACGCTGCGAATTCAGTTGCGTGTAATCAAACACACCTTGCTTGTTGATGTCCCACACTTGTTTCAAAGCGGTGGTCTGCACATCATAAGGCGTGTAAGGCGGCCCTCCCAGGAAACGCCACTTCACTCCTATCTCCCAGTTACGCTTAAACTTTTTGCCGCCTGTTAAGGCAACAATGTGCTGGTTGTCCCATGCCGAAGGAATTAAATCACCGCTGCGGTTTTCAAACTCGCTGCGCACAAAGGTGTAGGCAACAATTCCGTAAAATCCTTTGAACAGTTTTTGCTGCGCAAGAAACTCAATACCGTAGCTTCTTCCGTTGGAAGTGGAAGTAACGCCTTCGTTTCCTATCACCCCGAAATCTGCACCCAGGTTAGCAAGCGAAATGGAATCTTTCAACAGGAAAGGATAGGTTTTGTAGGTTTTGTAAAAACCTTCAATAGTGATTTTGGCATTGCTCTTTGAGTTGTATTCAAAACCCGCCACCACATGGTCAGACATGATGTAGGTAACGTTGTTAGTTTTGTTTACCAACTCATTGTTATTATTTCTGAAACCCAGAACGGTGTAAGCCGGCAACTGGTAATACCTGCCTGTATTAAAGTTAATGCTGAAGCGTTCATTGATACTATAAGCTGCCGAAAAGCGTGGCGAAAGTTGCTTCAACGGATTGCTCATATCATCGGAAAAGCTGTTGCCATCAGTCCGGATACCAAAGGAAAGCGACAAGCGCTCGCTGAATAATTTTTTGCTCAGCTGGGCAAACACTGCGTATTTATGAAAGCTGAGAGCCGAACTGAAATCCTTGATGGCAGTTGTTCCGTCAGGCAATGAAAATTTGCTGTAGGTACTGTTGTTATATTTTGCAAACTCGTATCCTGCGCCATAGTTAAGACGAAAACCATTTTTGAAGTAATTGTTTTCAAAACGCAGTTTGTTTTCAATTTCCTGAGAGTTGTATTTCAGCAGCAGGTTGCTGTCTGCACTTTCGTCATTGCCATTATATTTGGTGGCAGTATTATTAAGCATGTTGCGGCTTACCACCAATTGCGAATAACCATTCTCACGGAAGTTTTTCCAGCTGGCACCAATGGTATAATTCCATTGCTCACTTACCGGAATTATTTCCAGAATATAGCGCTGCTCCTCGGTTTCGTTGGCCTCTTTGTTCAGGACAAAATCATCAATAGCTCCCAGACCAATGATGTTAATTTCGTTTTTATCGTTCACTTTAATTTTATACTTCAACTGAAAATCGTTGTAGGTAGGCAGAAAAGGCAGGGCCAGTGCTTTGAACAAAAACTGCAGATAAGAGCGCCTTGCCGAAAACATAAATGATTGTTTCTTGGAAATCGGTCCTTCCAGCGTTAATCCGAAATCAGAAGAACCCAAGGTAAAATTGCCGCCAATCCTGTCGGTGCGCGGGTCTTTCTGGCGGAATTCAAAAACCGAACTCATGGTATTTCCGCGCGAAGCCGGAAAAGCACCGGAGTAAAAATCTACCTCACGGATAAAATTTACGTTAATCATACCCACCGGCCCGCCCGATGAACCCTGCGTAGCGAAGTGATTGATATTGGGCACTTCTATACCATCTAAATAAAAACGGTTTTCGTTGGGAGCACCGCCCCGAATAATAATATCATTGCGGAACGACACACCCGAAGCCACACCCGGCAAGGACTGTATCACTTTAGAAATATCACGATTACCTCCGGGATTGCGCTCTATTTCCGAAACACCAATGGTGCGCAGCGAAAGCGGACTTTCATCTGTTTTCTTAAAGGGCGAAACAGTAATCTTTACTTCTTCCAGTGTTTTCACATCTTCTTCCAGAGCAAGGTCAATCACTGCAGGTTTGTTGTTAAAAACCTGTATCTCAACAACAGACTTTTTCTTAAACCCGGTAATAAAAACCTCAATGTTATACAAGTCAGGCTTCAGGTTTTCAATGCTGTAGTTCCCGTCAATATCCGATAAAACAACAGTTCCGGTTCCTTGAATTACAATGTTTGCAAAGGGAATGGGTTCATTGTTTTTGGCATTAAACACACGCCCTTTGATAATACCGGTCTGACTGAATACAGAAAGAGCAGAAAACAGAAAAGCAATAAGAACAAGTCTCTTCATAGGTTTTGGTTTTGCAACATAACAACAAAGAAAACAAAATGTTTTGCCGATAAAAACAAATCAATTTGTGTATAGCTTTGTCTCAAATTATCAACCTATGGCAACACAGAAAAAATGTCCTGAATGTGGTCAGTGGACTACATGGCATCATAAGCTTACCGACACCTGCGAACATTGTGGTCACCTGCTGGACAAGCGAACCATCAGCGATTTAGAGTATTTCGAAAAACAACAGAAGCTGAATGACGAAAACTCTTTTTCTGTTCCCAAGCCGGGCGATAATTTTCTGATGCTGGCCCTGCGCAAAACTTTTTGGATAGCTAATGTTATTTACATGGCAACTGTATCTTTCTTTCTCTGGCTTTTTACAACACTTGCAGGATGAAAAAACTACTGCTTAACCCGCTGTTTCTGTCCTGTGCGACTTTGTCGGGCATCAATAAATTAGTTGAACTGGCAGGATACAATATTCCGTTTATCCATGCCTACATGGACGATTTCTTTTGCATGATTGTGATACTCACTCCTGCATTATTTATCCAACGAAAGTATGTTTTCAATAATGCAAATTATGTTTTCAGTAAATGGCATACCATTATAGCGGTTGCCTATTGCTCCATTGTTTTTGAACTTATTCTTCCACTGCAATCCAATCAGCACACTGCCGACCTGTTTGATTTTGTAGCGTATTCAGCAGGCGGAATGGTGTTCCACTTGTTCATCAATAAACCTCAGTTGATACCGAGCACTTCTCTTGCCGAACGCAATATTTCCAGCGCCTCTTCTTTGGTGTGAGACTCAGCATAAGTGCGCAGCACAGGCTCTGTTCCCGAAGGACGAATCATGAGCCACTCGCTGTCATTGAAATAATATTTAAAGCCGTCAAGCGTTTCCACACGCTCCACTTTATACTTCCCGAATGACGAATATTTATTGCTTTTACAATCGGCAATGATTTGTTGTTTCAATGCTTCTGGAATGGATAAATCAACACGCTCAAAAGCAAACGAGCCCGTAATAGAATAAATCTCGTCAATCAGTTCACGCAATGTTTTTCCGGTTTTAACCATTGCTTCAAAAATCAACATTCCGTTCCAGATACCATCGCGTTCAGGGATATGCCCTTTCACTGCAATACCACCGCTTTCCTCACCACCCACCAACACATCTTCTTTCAGCATAATGCCACAAATATGTTTAAAACCGATTTTCACAATCTCCAGTTCCAGTCCGTAATGTTTGCAAAGTGCTCCAATCTTTACAGAGGAAGAAAAACCCGTGCAAACCTTGCCCTTCATGCCTTTATACTTGTACAAATAATGAATAAGCAACAACAGAATATGATGCGAATCCACAAAATTTCCTTCGCCATCATACAGACCAATGCGGTCTGCATCACCATCCGTTACCAACCCGCAATGAATGTCACCCGTTTGTTTCAGCAACAAAGAAAACTCCTGCAAATTGCGGTGAATAGGTTCTGGCGGGATACCGCCAAACAAAGGATCTTCTAAGCAATGCAGCAAGGTAATATCAGGCAAAAGGCGTTTGATTACATTTTGTCCTGAGCCATACATAGCATCGTAAGCCAAATTGAATTGTGAGTTTTGAATAGCACTGATGTCGAAGTTCTTTTCCAATGTTTCGCAATACAAAGTTTCCAAAGCAACATATTCCAGTTGTCCTTTAGCAACAAGGGTTTCAAGGCTAATACTATCTAAATCAATCGTATTATTTTCAGGAATATATTTTTCTACTTCAGCCACATCTTCTTCCAGCAAAGGACCTCCATAACCGCCTTTCAGTTTAAAGCCATTGTATGCAGGCGGATTGTGACTGGCAGTAATAATCACTCCTGCACCGGCACTATATTTCAATGCGCCCAGCGAAACCATTGGAGTAGAAACAAAACCTTTTACGAGAAACACTTTTATACCGTTTGAAGCCATCACCTTTGCAGTGGTTTCAGCAAACAGTTCGCCTGCAAAGCGGCAGTCATGACCGACAACAACAGCTTTGTTTTTATTGGTTGCCGAAAGCCATGCTGCTGTTGCCTGTGCCACACGTGCCACATTATCAACTGTAAATTCTTTGGCAATTATGGCACGCCAGCCATCGGTTCCGAATTTTATTTCTCCCATATTGTTTACTATTTGACTGCAAAATAAAGCATCTGCAGCTGATTATTTAAATAATTTTGACGCCTGTGAAAACCCAAGTCTTATACCTTTCTTATGACGGCATGACCGACCCACTCGGACAATCGCAGGTATTGCCTTATCTGGCAGGACTTACAAAAGCAGGTTATTCTATTACCTTAGTCAGTTTTGAGAAGAAAGAAAAGTTTGAAGCAGCAGGAAAAGCCTTAGGCGAACAAATAAAAGCATTAGGAATAGACTGGCAACCACTTTCCTATACTCCCAAACCACCGGTATTATCAACCCTTTGGGATGTTTATCAATTAAGGAAGAAAGCAGAAGAACTTCACAAAAAGAAGAACTTTAAAATAGTTCATTGCCGCAGCTACATTACTTCATTAGTGGGCGAGTTTCTGAAAAAGAAATACGGCATTAAATTCATTTTTGATATGCGTGCCTTCTTTGCAGATGAGCGAGTAGATGGTGGCTTATGGAACAGGAGCAACCCTGTTTTTAATCGTGTTTACCTATATTTCAAAAAGAAAGAACAGGATTTTCTTGAACATGCCGACCACACCATCAGCCTCACCGAAGCCGGAAAAGAAATCATCCACTCGTGGAAACACCTGAAAAATCAACCGATGCCGGTGGAAGTAATTCCATGCTGTGCCGACCTCCAGCATTTTTCAAGAGCCAACGTTCAGCAAAACGAATTAATAAAATACAGAACTGCATTAGGAATTGCAGAAAATGATTTTGTGATTTCATACCTCGGTTCAGTAGGAACATGGTATCTGCCCGATGAGATGTTAAGCTTCTTTAAAAGATTACTGCTAAAAAAATCGGAAGCAAAATTCTTCTTCATCACTGGCGACAATCCTTCTGAAATACTTGACCGGGCAGAGAAGCTAAACATCCCTAAAGACCGATTCATTATCCGCAAAGCATCACGCAAAGAAGTTCCGTATTTTATTTTGCTTAGCAAGTTCTCTTTATTTTTCATACAACCTTTGTTTTCAAAAAAGGGCTCCTCTCCTACCAAACATGGTGAGATACTCGGCATGGGAATTCCCGTTATCTGCAACTCCGGTGTCGGTGATGTTGACCGCATTGTCCGAGACACACAATCAGGCTTGTTAGTTGATAAATTAGAAGACACCGAGTACGACAAGGTTATTTCACAAGTCGATTCTTTAATACAAACGCCACCCGAAAAGTTGCGCGCTGCCGCAGAAATATATTACTCGCTTGAAGAAGGAGTAAAAAGGTACTCTGAAGTTTACAGAAGAATAGTGGGATAACTACTCGTTGTGATACTTCTCATTCCTGATAATGGTGAATGCCCTATAAAGTTGCTCGGCAAATATCAGTCGTATCAGTTGATGCGAAAATGTCATTTTAGAAAGCGATAGCTTTGAATTGGCTCGCTCGTACATTTTTTCCGAAAATCCAAAAGCACCTCCAACTACAAACACCAGATTTTTAACTCCGCTGTTCATCCTCTTTTGCAGAAAATCAGAAAATTCAACAGAAGAGTATGCTACTCCTTTTTCATCCAGCAAAACAATAAAATCTGAAGGCTGAGTTTTAGCAAGAATATTTTCAGCCTCTTTATTCTTAAGCTCTGCAACCTCTAATTTTGCTGCATTTTTAGGAGGAGCAATTACCAGCATTTCAAAATCGGTATAATGCTTCAAACGGGCAAAAAACTCAGACGAACCCGCCTCTACAAATTTCATATTTGTCTGCCCGACAACCAGTAGCTTTATCTTCATGTATTCCGGATTTTGAGCAAAGATAAATTAACTACATTTGCCTTTGCCTGTAAAAAACTCATTTGGCTTGGTTTTTGAAACAGCAGGTAATACAAATTACAAAAATGAAAAAAGTTATTGTTATAGTTACCTTATTGTTTACCGCTTCAGCCTATGCAGTAATGTTTCCCGGTGTTGCCGAAAACATTGCAGCTGCCATAAAACTGGGAAATTCAAAAGAACTTGCTAAGTATTTTGCTCCCAACGTTGAACTGGTGATTGGTGAAAAATCAGGCACCTACAGCAAAGCCCAGGCTGAAATGATGGTGAAAGATTTTTTTGCCAAAAACCCTGTAAAAGACTACAAAGTAATGCATCAGGGAAACTCTCAGGATAATTCGCTATACACTATTGGCGACCTGACTGCAGCCACCAAATCTTACAGAACATATTATCTCTTACGCAAAAGCGGTGATAGCTATACAATTCACCAATTGCGCTTTGAAGACAAAGACGAATAAATTTCTTTCACGGAAATGACTATTGACCAGATTATCGCCTCTGCTTTTGCTGAAGATATAGGAGATGGCGACCACACTTCTTTAGCCTGCATTGATAACAGCAAAACAGGAAAAGCAAAACTTTTAGTTAAAGAAAAAGGGATAATTGCAGGAGTTGATCTGGCAAAGCAAATCTTTGAATTCGCTGATAAAAATTTGGATGTTAAGGTTTTCATATATGACGGATCAGAAATAAATCCCAGTGACATAGTATTGGAAGTTTCAGGCTCTGAACTTTCTATTCTCAGAAGCGAGCGTCTTGTACTGAATTTTATGCAACGCATGAGCGGAATTGCAACTGCAACACACAACTTAAATCAACTCATCAACCACACCAAAGCAAAACTTTTGGATACACGCAAAACAACCCCGCTGTTGCGCGAAATAGAAAAGATGGCAGTGAAAATCGGTGGCGGTGAAAACCATCGCTTCGGGTTGTATGACATGATTTTACTCAAAGACAACCACATTGATTTTTGCGGAGGGATAACCAAAGCGATTGAAAAAACACATCAATATTTAAGAGCGAAAAATCTGAACCTTAAAATTGAAGTGGAAACCCGTTCGCTCGATGATGTAAAAGAAGTGCTTGCTGTTGCCGGCATTCAGCGTATCATGCTCGACAACTTCACGCCTGATAAACTTAAAGAAGCCGTTGAACTTATTAAAGGCAAATTTGAAACTGAAGCATCAGGCGGCATCAATGAAACAAACATTCGCGCATATGCCGAAACAGGTGTTGATTTCATTTCGGTAGGCGCATTAACGCACCATATAAAAAGTCTGGATCTGAGTTTAAAAGCAGCGAAATAATTGGCAGCTATGATAAAAAAGCTACAAGAAAAATTCCTGAATTGGCTTCCGGTGGTAACATTCCTTAACCTTACCAAAAAAATTATTCTGCCCGGTTTTGATGGAATTCCACTTTATAACGCTGCCGACTTTTTTATACGCGGGTTGCAGAAAGGTTCACTACAAACACGTGCTTCAGCACTTTCCTTTGATTTTTTTCTTGCTATTTTCCCGGCAATAATTTTCATTTTTACGCTTATCGCTTACATACCTGTTGAAGGATTTCAGGATCAGCTACTCATTATTCTCAGTGACCTGATGCCCAAAGATGCCTACAAAGCGGCAAGTTCAACACTTGAAGATATTATTAAACAGCAGCGCTCAGGGCTTCTTTCTATTGGTTTTATTGTAGCACTTTACTTTTCAACCAATGCAGTACACGCCATGATGGATGCTTTTAACAAAACCTACCACACTGTTGAAACCCGCCCACCACTTATCCAACGCCTCTACTCAATTTTCATTACCCTAATACTTTCTGTACTTACCTTCACCGCAATCCTGCTTATTATTTTTGGACAGAAAACCATTAATTTTTTCACTGAGAGAGGTTTTATAAAAGAAGCGTTTACCTTTTACCTTTTAACTGCAGGACAATGGATAGTTATTATGGCGCTTATCTTTTTTGCCATTTCTGTGCTTTACTACTTTGGGCCTTCGCGTAAAACGCGTTATCGGTTTTTCTCTGTAGGCTCTACGGTTGCAACAATCCTAATCATAGTAGCTTCGCTCGGCTTTTCATTTTTTATTGATAATTTCAGTCAGTATAACAAACTATACGGTTCTATCGGAGCACTTATCATCATACTACTTTGGATTCAGTTTAACGCAATGATTTTACTGATTGGATTTGAACTTAATGCAAGCATTCATAATGCCAAACATTCTTCCGCAGAATTAGAATTTCCGACAAGTTGAATACATTAATAATTTGTATTTCTAAAAAAATCTCATGCAAAAAAGCATTTTAGTACTACTGTTTTCTTTAATAACTATTTCAGGTTTTGCCCAGAAATACGACCCGCTGAATAAGCCAAATACTTATCGTAATAAAGACAATCCCAACTACTGGAAAAACAAAATGCCTTTCCCGGGCTACTGGCAGCAAGATGTTTATTACAATATCAAAGCTAAAGTTGATGAAAAATCTCATGTCATTTCAGCCAGCGAGGAACTGACCTATTGGAATAATTCGCCCGACACGCTGCGCTTTGTTTATTTCCATCTTTACCAAAATGCTTTTCAACCGGGATCATACAATGACAATGTTCATCAAAACAATGGTATAAAATCCCGTTTCGGAATTTATGAAAGCATGGGATTGGGAACGGTGGTTGATAAAATGGAAGTCAACGGACAGGAACTGAAAACAGAATTGGATAACACTATCCTGAAGGTATATTTAAACGAGCCACTTCTCCCGGGTGGAAATATCACGTTCAACATAGGATTTCATACCTTTTTTGATGTGGGTAGCATGAGGCGCAGGATGAAAATTTTCAATGCTTACGGCTACAAGCATTTTGACGGAGTTCACTGGTATCCGAGGATTTCGGTGTATGACCGCAAATTTGGCTGGGATACCGACCAACACCTTGGCAAAGAATTTTACGGTGATTTTGGTGCATTTGATGTGGAATTAACTTTCGCCAATAACTATGTTGTGGAAGCAACAGGTAACTTATTGAACAGAGATGAAGTGCTGCCCGAAGATCTTCGCAAGAAATTAGACATCGCTAATTTCAAAGATAAACCCTGGGACGAAAAACCTTCCGTTATAACACCTTACGACAGCACACTAAAAAAAACATGGAAGTACCATGCAGAAAACGTACACGACTTTGCCTTTACAGCCGACCCTACTTACCGAATAGGTGAATATCAATGGAACGGTATTACATGCGTGGCAGTTGTTCAGGAACCTCATGCATCTCGCTGGCAAAATGCTGCAGAATATGCAGCCAAGTGCATTCAGGTTTTTTCCGAAGATATAGGCATGTATGTTTATCACAAAATGGTGGTTGCCGATGCACGCGATGGCATGGAATATCCCATGCTCACCTTAGATGGCGGGCAAGACCCGGATTATCATGATTTGCTGGCGCATGAAATCGGACACAACTGGTTTTTCGGACAGGTAGGCAGCAATGAAACTTATCGCGCTGCTTTGGATGAAGGGTTCACTCAATTTTTAACCGCATGGGCGGTGCGCAAAATTGACGGTGATCTTGAAATAAAAACTCCGCCAAAATCAAAATACATTAAACGATTTAAGAAAACAGAAGAGGTAATAAACTCCGAAGTTTATAACGGCTATCTATTTGATGCAATGAAGGGCGAAGACAAGCCGCTGAACACACACTCAGACCACTTCGGGGGTGAACTGGCGCATGGCGGAGGTTATCGCCATGTGTATTACAAAACAGCTACGATGCTATATAACTTGCAATATGTGCTGGGCGATGAACTTTTTTTGAAAGCGATGCAGCACTATTTCAGCCAGTGGAAAATAGCACATCCGTACATGGAAGATTTTCGCAATTCAATAATTCAATATACCAAAGTTGATTTAAATTGGTTCTTTGATCAATGGCTTGAAACTACCAAGAGCATTGACTACGGAATTAAATGCGTGAAGAAAGGAGAGAAAGAAAATGAATACATCATCACTTTTGAACGCAACGGAAAAATGCAGATGCCGCTTGACTTCCAGGTAATTTCAAAAGACAGTGTTATTCAGAATTTCCACATACCCAACAATTGGTTTGTAAAGAAAACCGATGCCACCGTTTTACCTAAATGGCTGGGGTGGGAAAAACTAAATCCAACATACGAAGCACGTGTAATTGTTCCCGAAGGCATTCGGAATATTGTGATTGATCCGAGCAAACGCTTAGCCGACATCAACATGCTCGACAACAGTAAAAAACCGCCTGTTGATTTTGCATTTGACTCTCAGGTTTATAATACACCCGACTGGAGAACTTATGAACTGAAAGCCCGTCCCGACCTCTGGTATAATGGCTATGACGGATTTAAAATAGGTTTTCATCTCAATGGAAGCCACGCAAATTATCGCCATCAGTTTAATGCCAGCGTGTGGTTTAACACAGGACTTGCTCAGGCAAAATTTGATTCCACTGTTGCTCTTAATGAGTTTGATGTGGTATCGTTTATTATCAATTACAAAACACCTTTCAGCAAAATAGGCAACAACGCATGGTTTACCTTGCAGGCAAAGGCTTTAGACGGCATGTATGGCTTTTCGATCGGCACCGAAAAATGGGACAAAAAACAGAAAAACCTGTTTTATTTTCAATTCAAAGCTATGCTTCGTCCCGAGCAAAGCGACAAAGTTTACCTGATGTATCCCGATGAATGGGGCATCGGAAAACTCAACAATACATTTGCTTTTGGAATCAAACGAAATTTGAGTTACAACAATGGCGGAGGTTATCTGAATCTTGAAATGAAAGCCCCTGCTCCGGGAAGTGCTTACAGTTTTACTAAAGTTTCGCTAAATGTGGTTAACAAATTTTCGCTCAGCAAATTTGGTTTCAACACCCGCTTTTTTGCGCAATACGGAACAGGAAGAAGGGTTGCACCGGAATCAGCATTGTACCTTGCTGGTGCCAATCCCGAAGAAATGATGGACAACAAATACACCCGTTCGCGCGGATTTATTCCTTACGACTGGGCCGAAAACTATGGCGAAACAACTAATCATTTTCATCAGGGCGGTGGGCTTAACCTTCGTGGATATGCAGGATACCTTGTTCCGTACAAAAAAGAAAACGAAGAGCTGACAATGACTTACCGCGGCATGTCAGGAGCAGCAGTTAATCTGGAAATTGAATTTGACCGATGGCTGAAAATCCGTCCGAAATTTATTATGAATACTGTACAGATTAAAACCTATCTCTTTGCTGATGCAGGAATTATTAACTCTAACCAACAAGGAAACAAACTGCATTTTGCAGATTTCCGCATGGATGCCGGTGTTGGCACGGCTCTTGTAATCAAAAAGTGGGGAACCTTACAGATGGCTAAACCACTTACCATCCGATTTGATATGCCATTCTTCTTAAACCGCACACCTGCCGTTGAACCCGATTATCTAAAATTCCGTTGGGTGGTAGGAATTAACAGAGCTTTTTAAATTTGCACAAATTCTAAACATTTAACTTTCTAAACTTTATGAAACAACTCAGTATCTTAATCATTCTCTTCATCAGTGCGGCAACAGTGTCGGCACAATCAATTGTAGGCAAATGGAAAACCATTGATGACGAAACAGGTAAACCAAAATCGGTAGTTGAAATTTTTGAAAAAAATGGAAAGGTTTATGGAAAAATCATAAAACTATTCCGTGATCCGGGCGAAGAACAAGATCCGGTTTGCGACAAGTGCGAAGACGACCGCAAGGGAAAAAAAGTTATCGGACTTGAAATTATCCGTGATATGGAAAAAGATGGCAGCGAATGGGAAGACGGAACAATTATGGATCCTAAAAAAGGAACTATTTATGATTGCAAGCTATGGCTGGAAGGCGGAAATCTGAAAGTGCGCGGTTATGTTTTGTTTATTTACAGAACGCAGACCTGGTTACCGTATAAAGAATAATAAAATGGAGGGGCACAAAATTTTGTGCCCCTCCATTTTATTTAAAAACCGAGTCGCTTTTTTATGTCTGAAATGTGTTTCAACTGAAACAACTCAGGAACTATATTCAGGTAATACGCACCTGTTAAATACAAAGCCGTTACCAAAGCCGACATTGCAACAATCTCCAATGTTGCGCTGCCTAAATCAATATTTACAAACCACAGCAAACTACATGCAGCAATCAGCAAAAGTGTTTTCAACGAAGTGCTGTCAAACGGCTGCAGCTCCATTTTGTACCAGATAAAAAAGAATTTTAAAAAATTATAGGCAACACTTGACAGAACGGTTGCAAAAGCGGCTCCTTCCATTCCCCACAAGGGAATAAAAATCTGATAATTTACATAGGAGATTACAATAAGAAATGCCAGTAATCCCAGGCCGTAACGGTAGTGTTTTGAGTTAAACAAAATAGGATTATTTACACTGGTAGCCATATTAAACAGGGTGCCCAGCGAAATGATGTACACTACATTTTCACCTTTCCAGAATTCTTTTTCTTTAGGCAAGAGCCAGAGCAGTTTATGAATATTGAGGTTTACTCCGAGAAAAAGTAATCCACCGGCAAGAAAAAGGTATTTTGATGCTCGGTAATAAATAGTTTTTACTTCATCAATACGGTTGTGTGTAAATGCTTCTGAAATTTTTGCTCCGGCAATTTTTTCAAGAGCATGCAGCGGCATTTCAATTACAACGGGTATGGTAACAACTGTGGCATATATACCCACCAATGCCAGATCAACAAACAAACCCATCATGGGAGCTTCTAATTGTTTTAAACCCATAGAAGCAAACGAAGCAAAGAAAAAACTTAACGAATAAACAGCAATTTCGGTGAACTTGGACTTTGTGAATTTAGTGCGGTCAATTGCTGCAAGCGGTTTGTCAATTATAAAAACATAGACCAGTAAAATAACAACTATCAATCCGTAGCATAAAACATAGAGCAGAACAAACCAATCAATATCAATTATTTTAAGGTAGTAAAGCGAGATAACAACTACCGGAAAAAGTTTGGTAGTTAATTCGGTAATAAAGGTAGGAAAGGTGGATTTAAAAAGTGATGCGCTGTAAACACTTAACACCGAAACAAACGCAAGAAATAATGATAGCGGAAAGACGTAATCAAAAAACTCGGAAAACAAAACCGACTTAACAGAGTAGGCATCAATTATGCGCTCTCTGAAGGCAAACACAATAAGACTTACAATAAAAAAACCGGCAAGCGGAAACAGCATCATGAAGGTAAAAAAACCATGATGCCGCTTTTCTTTGTTCCTGAACTGAGGGAAAAATTTATAGCCCGCATTTACCATTCCTAACGGAATAACGGTAGAAATAAGCAGCGAACAGGAATAGAGTATTTTTATCAACCCGATTTCTTCGGGTTTTAAAAAATAGGGTTGTATAACAAGTGTGCTTATAAAACCAACAGCAATTGCTATGTTAGCTATTGCCGCATTTTGCAGTCCCTGCTTTTTAATTTCGCCCAATGTGGTTTTATTTTCGACAAAGATAAGCGGTAGAAAACATTTAATCTATCTTTAATTATGATTTCCGAAATTCGCGCGGTATTTATAAAACCACTACCCGAAAAAACCATGAAGATTTTAGTGATTGAAGATGAGCCAAAGGCTGCGGCATTTTTAAAACAAGGTCTGGAAGAACAGCATCATCAGGTTGATGTTGCCTATGACGGACAAATGGGAAAAAGGCTTGCATTAAAAGGTGATCACGACATTATTATTCTTGACATTATTATTCCTTATATCAACGGACTGGAACTTGCCAAAGAAATACGCAAAACATCCAATGTTCCCATTCTTATGCTTACGGCATTAGGCAGCACTTCGGATAAAGTAACCGGCTTTGACATGGGCGCTGATGATTATCTGGTAAAGCCCTTTGAGTTTGCTGAATTGGTGGCGCGTATTAACGCCCTGGCAAAACGCAAAAACAACATGATGCAGCCTACCAATAAATTAGTGGTTGGTGATCTGGAGTTGAATTTAGATGACAAAACGGTTTCGCGCGGAGGAAAAAAAATAAGCCTTACTACCAAGGAATATCAGTTGCTTGAATATTTAATAAGAAATAAGGGGCGTGTGGTAACCCGGCAGGATATTGCCAAATCGGTTTGGGATGTACAGTTTGATACGGGCACCAACGTAATTGATGTATATGTGAATTTTTTGCGCAAAAAAATTGACAAGGATTACGCCACCAAATTTATTCACACACAAATAGGCATGGGTTATATTTTCCGCGAACCTGATGCAAATACGTAATAAACTTACTTATCAGTTTGTAGGAATTGTTGCATCGGTTTTGCTGCTTGCATCACTCACTATTTTTGTGCTTTTTGCGCAGTTCCGCGAGCGCGAATTTTATCTGCGGCTGAACGAAAAAGCTCTTGCCACCACCAAACTTTTGCTTGACGAAAACAATGTGGATGCTGCCATGCTAAAGCTGATTGATAAAAATCTGCGTGGTGTGCTCCCGCAGGAAAAGGTGATTATTTTCGATGCGTCAGGCAGAGAAATTTATAACACCGATGACGAGAAAAAAATCAATGTATCTAAAGAACTAATTACCAGAATCCGCCTCCAAAAAGAAGTGCGCCTTAAACAAGATGAGTTTGAGATGCTGGGCCTGAGTTATAACTACAACAACAATAACTACATTATAGTTGCTGCAGCCATTGATATTTACGGATTGCGTAAACTTAAATTTCTGAGCGGGGTGCTAATGGTTGTTTTTCTCATCAGCATTGGTGCTGTTTATTTAAGCGGATGGATTTATTCGGGCAGAGCACTGCAACCCATTTCAAAGGTGGTGAGTGAGGTTGACAGCATTTCGGTAAGCAACCTGAATGCGCGGGTTGGCGAAGGAAACGGACAGGATGAAATTGCGCAACTGGCTAAAACATTCAATAAAATGCTGGAACGGATTGAAGCCGCATTTAATGCACAACGGGCATTTGTGGGCAATGCATCGCACGAATTGCGCAATCCGCTTTCGGTTATTCGCGGACAATTAGAAGTGGCTTTGCTTAAAACGCGCGAAAAAAAAGAGTATGTAAAAACACTGGAGTCGCTGCTGGAAGACATTAATCACCTTACCATTATTTCGAACAGGTTGTTATCACTGGCCCAGGTGAGCGGTGTGGGATTGATTGACCCGAAAAACGAAATTCGTATTGACGACCTGTTGCTGGAAGTGCGCAGCGAACTGATTCAAAGCGTTGCTGAACACACGGTTACTATTTCATTTGAATCGGACCTGGAAAACGAAGACGGTCTTATTTTTCACGGTAACGAGCGTTTGCTGCGTATTGCTTTTTTCAATCTGATGGAAAATGCCTGCAAATACTCACCCGACCATAGCTGTTTAGTGGATATAGGTACCGAAGAAAAAAACATTGTTATCCGTTTCAGTGATAAAGGGGTGGGTATTCCCGCTGAGGATTTGAAAAATATTTTTGAGCCTTTTTACCGTGGCAAAAATGTGATAGACCGCAAGGGACATGGGATCGGGTTATCATTAGTTGAAAAAATTGTGCGCCTGCACGGGGGAACTGTCAGCGTTGATTCAACCGAAAAAAAAGGAAGTGTTTTTACAGTGAAGCTGCCGGTGGTATAGTTATGAGTTGGCAGCGGCAGTAGGCAGTAATACGGACTACCTACTGCCACTGCCAACTTTTTCTCTACGCTTCTACCACTATTTTATAAGTAACCGGATTAGGACCGGGGTTATAGAGCATTAAACGCTCGCGTGTACCTTCTGCAAAACCAATGGCTCCTGCCACCAACTCGCCTGTTGTTCCGTTAGCAATGGTTTGCTGAAAACCATTGGGCATATCAGTTGGATTAACACTGAAATAAATCTGCATATCGTTGCCGCTGGCTTCTGCGCTTATTGTTGTTACTGCCTGAACTTCGGCTACCGAAAGGTTTACAATCATTCCCATGGCTATTTCACCTTCCAGCACCTGCGCAGGTTTGTTATACGTTTCTGTAATTACATAATCGTTGTATTTGCTTTCGTTCACATTCAGCCATGCTGATTTACCGTATTCAGCCAATTTTACAATTGCTTCGTACAAACTATTTCCTTTTTTAATGCGGTCGTCTACTGCAATATCACGGTCTTTTACGGCTGTACGCTGCTCATCCACCAATATATCTAACTCACCTACCAGCAAGGTAAGCGCATCAATTTCAACCATGGTAAGCCCTTGGCCTACCTCGGCTAAGTTTTGGGTGGCCATGCGCACTACGGCTCTTCCGGTGCGCACTAACTCCGCTGTATCTTGCTGACTAAGCAAGTCAATACTTAGCCCTCGGTATTTGCCGCTTGTTTCGCCATATTTTACTCTGAAACGTGTAGCAATGGGGCCTATGGCATTGCGTACCTGTGTTGCTTTATTATTGCGGGCATCGGTAGCATCCATCATTTCGCCCATCAGTTCGTTATCGGTAGGTGTATTGCTAAAATCATCGCGCAGAACTTCTATTGCATCTGTATAAGCGGTATCAACTCCGTAGTTAGCAAGTTCTGCTGCATCGCGGGCTGCGCTGCCAAGCAGGTCGTCTGCTAATTGTATCAGCTTGGCATCTGCCATTTTGTATTTGCGTTTTACCGGTTTCATACTGTGTTTGTTTTTGAGGTTAAAAAATATTTAGTCAGTTAAACTGACTACAATAGTAAGTATTACTGACTAATCTTGCAAATATTTTTTCGGTATGGTGGTTACTTCTTTATTCAGCGAGCCGGCAAGGCTTTTAACCGCTCTTCTTTTTGAGGAACTGGCCGTAAAGGGCTATACCGACCTGAAACCGCCCCATGCGCAGGTTTTTCAATGCCTGAAACAAGAGGGCTCGCGCATTACCGAACTGGCACAAATGGCCGGAATTACCAAGCAAAGCATGAGCGCACTGGTGTATGACATGGAAAATGCGGGCTACCTCAAACGCTTTAAAGACAAGGAGGATAAGCGCGCCATTGTTTTTAGATTAACTGCCAAGGGCGAAAAACTTTTCAAATTCAGCAACCAGTTTTTGCAGGGCATTATTGCCAAATGGAAAAAAGATGCAGGTGGCTACAGCCTCACTGAGTTAAAATTGCTGCTTAAATAAGCAGACAATCACCTCGCTTTTTCTTTACATTTTTATTTTATCGGGGGTTAACTTTTATAAGCTGTACGCTCTATTTTTTTACAAGGCGGAAGGGTCTTCTAAGCTATCGTTCCTGTTTTTTAAGCCGTCTGTTATAATTGCTAATCAATAAGTTGACTGTTTTGCATCGTAAAACGCAATAGTTAAGCAACCGGTCTGCTTTTATAATCACTAAGCTTTGTTTTTTTAAGCTAAAAAATGTTGGCTCCCGGCTATTAAATTATAACGGATTACTTATAAATATAAGAACTGCATTTTTTGATTTTTATTGACCTGCAAACTGAAATTGATTAAAAGTAAGGGGTGGGCTTTTGTAAATTACTTTACTTTTGAAACCGTTAAAAAACTAAGGAGCCATGAAAACACAAGCTATTAATGCAATAAAAAAAGGATTTGAAAATTTAGGTATTAAGGTTATTGCAAAAAAAACATTTGACAATCCACCTGATTTGGAAAAAGAGTTTTATGCACTGCATGAAAAATGCACTGAGTATACCATGACTTCTACTGAAAGGCTTTACAGCATTTATAACAGCGTGCGCTATTTAAACGGAAATAATGTAGAAGGAGCAATTGTTGAATGCGGTGTTTGGAAAGGCGGCAGCTCCATGATGGCAGCACTCTCACTCAAAGAATTTAATGATACATCACGCGAAATGTGGTTGTATGACACCTATGAAGGCATGAGCGCACCAACAGAAAAAGATGTTAATTATCGCGGTGAATCAAGTGAACCGGAATGGAAAGACAGCCAACGCAGCGATCATAACGAATGGTGCTATTCATCACTTGATGAAGTTAAAAAAAACCTGAATTCTACCTCTTATCCGGCTAATAAAATCAGCTATATCAAAGGCAAAGTTGAAGATACAATCCCAGGGACTGTACCCGAAAAAATTGCCTTGCTTCGTTTAGATACCGATTGGTATGAATCAACTTATCATGAGTTAAAACACCTGTATCCGCGCCTTGTTAAGGGTGGTATATTAATCATCGATGATTATGGTTTCTGGAAAGGTTCGCGCGAAGCTTGCGACCAGTATTTCAGAGAAAACAACATTAAACTTATGCTGAACAGGATTGATAAAGCAGGACGGTTATTAATAAAAACTGCCTGAGAAAACACGATTGCGGTTATACATTGTGATAAATTAATTACATTTGATTTCACAAAGTATAATAGTATGAGAAAATCCGCGCTGTTTTATATAGCTATTCTCCTTGTAATTATTCCCTTTTTCGGAAGTGCTCAAACTAATATATCGGGCGTAATTAATACCTACACACCGGTTACTGGTTTTACTGGTTGCAACAGCATAACCGTTCAAAATTCAACAGGCTTTACAGTGGGCAGCAAAGCCCTTATTATTCAAATGAAAGGTGCTGATATTGATGAAAGCAATACAGCCGCATTCGGAACTATAACCGATTACAATAATTCGGGCAATTATGAAATCATCCACATCACAGGAATTACGGGTAATACTATTGACTACGAATTTCAGCTACTGAATCAATACGACCTGAGCGGAAAGGTTCAACTAATTACCATACCCGAATACACTAACGTAACGATTACAGCAACACTTACCGGAGCTGACTGGAACGGCACTGTTGGTGGCGTACTGATTTTCATTGCATCAGGAACAGTTACCATGAATGCAGACATTGACATTAGCGGTAAAGGATTCAGAGGCGGCAATTTTTCTATTGCACACGGTCCCTGCCATTTCACTGATTATTTCTATCCCTTAGGTAATGGTGAAGGCGCTGAAAAAGGCGAAGGTATTTGTGAAACAATTACAGGAAAAGAAACAGGCCGTGGAGCACAGGCAAATGGTGGCGGTGGCGGAAATTCGCACAACGGAGGCGGTGGTGGTGGCGGAAATGCTTCAGCAGGTGGCTTTGGCGGCTATGAATATGACGGTGCATTTTGTTCCAACAACATGAATACCGGCACGAGGGGCGAAGGTGGTAAGTTGTTAACTTACGGAAATGCAACACAGAAAATTTTTCTTGGTGGTGGTGGTGGTGGTGGTCAGCAAAATAATGATGAGGGTATGATGGGAACGAACGGAGGAGGAATAATAATTATTCAGGCTAACACCATTATCAACAATGGAAATGAAATTATCTCCAGCGGTCCTGATGCTCCACTTTCGGGTTGGGATGCAGCAGGTGGCGGTGGTGCAGGTGGCACTGTATTATTAGATGTTCAGAATTTCACAAACGCTATAACTGTGCGCGCTATAGGAGGTGAAGGAGGCAGCATTGACCACCCTAATCCTGATTGCTGGGGACCTGGTGGCGGTGGTTCCGGAGGAGTAGCATGGTTTAGTAATCCACCTCCCGGAAATGTTACTTCAATAGTATCGGGTGGATTGAGCGGACTTCGCATAACTAGCGGTTCAACTTGTTTTAACACCTCACATGGTGCCACTGATGGTAATGACGGATTAAGTTTGAACGGACTGGTGATTAATGAAAGTACAACTCCACTCAGCACCATCACCGCCTTTGCCGGTAACGACACTGCTCTTTGCACTACCACCGGATTTATTTTAGGCGAAACGCCTGTTGCCATTGGCGGAACACCGCCCTATACTTACGCATGGCTGCCCGCTGCTGATTTGAATAATGCAGCACTTGCCAATCCCGAAGCCACACCTGTTGCCACAACAACCTACACACTTACCGTAACTGACAATAACGGCTGCCTTGGACACGACACAATTATCTTAACCATAGGCTCAGGTTCGGTAGCCATTACAGCACCCGAAAACACCATTTGTCCGGGTGATGAGTTAGCACTCACCGCCACCGCCAATGCCGACAGCTATTTATGGTCAACAGGCGAAACCACTGCTGCTGTTGATATCAATGCGCCAGGTGATTACTGGGTACAATCAACCACCGCAGACTGCGATGCAAACGATACCATTACCATTACAGCCGGTGAAGCACCTGTATTTTCGCTGGGCAACGATACAATAGTATGCTCAGACATTTCGCACAACCTTAAAATTCCGAATGTATTTAATGGTGATTACCTGTGGTCGAACGGTGAAACCACTCAATCCATAAACGTTGAAGGCAGCGGAATATACTGGCTGCAGGTTGCAAATGGCTGCGGCACTGGTATCGATAGTATTGTTGTTACCTTTCAAAGTGATTCATCAAATCATGTGTTTTTCCCGAATTGTTTTACGCCCAACTCAGATAAAACAAATGAGGAATTTGTTCTGCTGAATGCACCCGCCAATGAATATGACTTTACCGTTTACAACCGTTGGGGAAATATTATTTTCCAAAGCTTTGATCCTACCAATAATTGGGACGGAACCTACAAAGGGCGCGATGTAGAAGAGGGCGTGTATTATTTTGTGGCCACCTTTAAAGACTGCAAAGGCGAACGCTTGCGCAAAGCAGGACATATTACAGTGCTGAGATAGAAACGTCATTGCGAGCGAAGCGAAGCAATCTCATAATTGAGTACTGCTTATTTTATCAGGAGATTGCTTCGGGTGAAAAACCCTCGCAATGACGGGACACAATTTTCCCTACTTTTCGCTTCTGAAAATGGGAAAACCGAAACTACTCTTCATCTACAAAACCCCCTCCTCTTTTGTATTAAAAGACCGCGAGTTGCTTGCGCGGAATTCTGAAGTACACTCGTTTTCATTTAATCCTAAAAAGAAATTTTTAACCCCTCTTGAACTGCTGAAAGAGCTGACTTTTCTGCTGGTTCACGTATGGAGCAGCAAAGCCATTGTGTGTGAGTTTGCAGATTATCACACCGTATTGCCAACCTTGTTTGGCAAACTGCTTGGCAAACCCTGCTACCTTATTTTGTGCGGTACCGAGTGCTATTCGTTTCCTAGTATCAACTATGGCAATCACAATAAAAAGTTGATGTCGGCAGCCACCTGCTTTAGTATTAAAAACGCAACACATGTAATGCCCGTGCATAAAAGCATGGTGTTAAGTAATTACACCTATTCAGATTCTGATTTTCTGCAACAGGGCTACAAAGCCTTTTGCAAAAATGTGGAAACACCGTTTACAGAAATTAATTACGGGTATGATAGTAAGGCATTTTTTAATAATCAACCGGAGAAAAAAAAGAACTCTTTTCTAACCGTTGCCGTGAATGCCAAAGGCTCTACATTCTATCGCAAGGGAATTGATTTGATTATTGAGTTGGCAAAACTTTGTCCCGATTACAACTTCACATTGCTGGGCGTGAAAGACGAACTCAACCATTTGCAACTAAGCAAAAACATAACACTGCTTCCACCTGTTCCCCACACTGAACTGATTAATTATTACAGTCAGCATGAGTTTTATTTTCAGCTTTCCATTGCCGAAGGTTTTCCGAATGCATTGTGCGAAGCCATGCTGTGTGAGTGCATACCCATTGGCTCCGATGTATTTGGAATACCTGATATTATTGGTGATACGGGATTTATTTTAAAAAAGAAAGATGTTGCACTGCTCAAAAACTTAGTAGATGAAGCCGTAAAATCTGATAAAATAACACTGTCAAAAAAAGCGCGCCAACGGATTGTTGAAAATTTTCCTGAGGAAAAACGGGAAAAGAAATTGGAAGGTGTTATAAATCGATAGGATTATGTCTTCGACCCCGAAGGGGTCGTATGCTTATAGCGATGTGTGTTTCTATAAATCTGCGACCCCGAAGGGGTCGAACATCTAAGAGATTTGATCCAGCAACTCCGCAAACCTGCCTGTCAGTTTCCTGCGCGAATAATTATCAATAGCAGCACTCTCCACTTTTAAAGTGTGCTGCTGATACTTTTCAAAATAGTCTTTCAGAATTGCTTTCATGCGCTGCTTATCGTCAAACCCTGCCACCTTACCCGCAGCAGTTTCTTCCAGCGTTTTTGCAGCTTCGCCATCCTGCGGACCAATGCAAATTATAGGACGTTTAGCAGCAAGGTATTCGTAAAACTTGCCCGTCATAATTCCCTTTGCATTGGGCGTATTATTCAGCAACAATAACAACACCTGTGTTGACATGGATTTTTTCAGCACTTCATCATGCGGCAGGTATTCTGTTTTTTCAAGGTACTGTTGCAAGTTGTATTTCTCAAGGCTCTCCAATACGGCATAATCGGTTTTACCAACTAATTTCAGTTGCAACTTTTGTTTGAAACCGGGAAGCTCATCACACAACTCTTTTACTGCACTCCAGAATGTTTCGCTGTTGCGGTCTTTATTAATGGAGCCAATATGGCTGATGGAAAACATTTTGTCTAACTCAATATTTAGAAAAGCAAAATCAGTTTCATCAAAACCATTGGCAACAACTTCAACCCGCTTTGCACCCAAAGCAATAAACTCATCCGCCATTTGTTTGCCAATGGAAGTAACAATGTCTGCATTTTGCAAAACCGTTTTTTCCAACTCGCGGTGTTTGCGGTCTGCGCCTTTAGTCAGCATCAGCTTATCGTAAAAATCAATGTTCGTCCAGGGGTCGCGAAAATCAGCCATCCAGGGAATACCTGTTTTCTGTTTCAAGCCCAGTGCAATCAAATGCATACTATGTGGCGGGCCGGTTGAAACAACCGCATCCACCGGATGCGAGCGCAGGTATTTTGCTAAGTATTCCACAGAAGGATTTACCCAGTATTTCCGTGCATCGGGAATAAACAGATTGCCGCGAATCCACACAGCAATTTTTTCTGCCAATCCGGGTTTCTTTTTTTCGGTAAGAAAACCTGCGTTTATTTTTTCATCTTTTTTCAGTCCCAGAAATTTCTTGTAAAAAGAATACGGCTCCCAGATGGGCTGCTTCAACACTTTTACTCCATCCGGAATATCTTTCAATAAGGAATTATCAGTTGCAGGTGCTTCAGGATTTTCGGGCGTGTAAACAACCGGCTCCCATCCATATTCCCTTAAGTACTTCACCGTTTTCAACCAACGCTGAACACCTGCACCACCGCTGGGCGGCCAGTAGTAGGTAATTATTAAAACTGTTTTCCTATTTTGATTCACCATCTTTCAGTGAAACAAAAAGTGCTGCTCCAACAAAAAGGAATAATAGTACTGAACCTGCTAATGCAATTTTTTCTCCCGTATAATACGTTGCAGGTTCAAACTTGAATTCAACCTTGTGCTCACCTGCAGGCACTCTCATAGCACGCAAAACAAAGTTGGCGCGGAAGTGCGGTGTCAGCTTTCCATCTATGTATGCATTCCATCCTTTGTCGTAATAAATCTCAGAGAAAACAGCCAGTTGCTCTGCAGTAGCTTTTGATTGATAGGTCAGGTGATTGGGCTTGTAATCCGTCAGTTTTATTTGTGCTGTCGAATCAGCTTGCGGAGTATAGCCGTTCAACTCCTTCTCAAATTGCTTATCAATAACCGCAGTGAATTTTGGTTCAAATTTTCCTAATGCTGTAATTTCAGAGTCAGGATTTGCAGCCCAGTTGATTTCGTAAACAAACCATGCATTACCAAGCGCACCCGGATTTTGCTGAGGCAGCGCAGGTCGGTTTCCCTCGCCCGGCATAATCACATATTTTGTGTTCAGCATATTCAGCACTTTAATATTATTCTTGCTTATGTGCTGATCAATCAATTCCTGAAAACGTTTCAATTTAGCACCGTGATAACCGCCAATAGATTTATGAAAATACGAAGTGCTGGCATCGTTAAATGTATTTGCAGCAAGATTTAAAACACGGAAATTCGGGTCTTTGTCTTCTAAGATAATTTTATCGGCTTCTGTTGCTGTAAAAGGCTTTTCAGCTTTGTTTTTGTTTACAAAATTGCTTTTGTTCAGGTAACGCAAATCAACGGGCAGCATGTCAACAAGCACCAAAACTGCAAACAATGCCATTACAATTTCCTTCTTCAGTTTATTCAGCATAAACAGCCAAAGAATTGCACCCGACAACAGAATAAAAACAAGTGAGCGCAATGCATCACTACTTAATAAATCTTTGCGGTCGTCACGGATTGCATCTACCAGTCCTGCAACTTTTGACCTTTCAAGAGATTCATCTGCTGAAGAAATAAAATCAAAAAACATTCCCGGCATCAGCACAAAAAAGAGACAAATACCCCCAACTATTGAAAGTGAATAAATCAGTTTCTTCTTCAGTTCTGCAGCTGGAATTTCACCTGAGAAAATATTTTTCAGTGCAAGCAAACCCATAACAGGGAAAACAAATTGCGCAATTACCAAGGTCATAGAAACCGCTCTAAACTTATTATACCCGGGAAAGTACGTGAAGAAAAAATCCGTGGCAGCAGGAAAATTTTTACCCCATGAAAGCACGATAGAAAGAATAGCAGCAGCCAACAACCACCATTTATCATTTCCTTTAATGGTAAATAATCCAAGAACAAACAGAAAACAAATTATTGCTCCAAGGTAAACCGGACCTGATGTAAAAGGCTGGTCGCCCCAGTAAAGCGGAAGATTTTTTATAATCCCTGCCGCCTGACTTTTGGGAAAATTACTATCAATTAACACTTTGTAGGTTTCTGATTTGGTACTGAGTTCACCATTTGAAGCACCACCGTAAAAATTAGGGATTAATAAAGTCATCGTTTCGCCAACTCCGTAACTCCAATCGGTTGCATATTTCTGTGAAAGCCCTTCTTTGCCTGCTGCAAGTTCAGAACTCAAGTCTGATTTTCCGCGTATGGTGTATTGACCATACTCATAAGTAGCCCATAAGTTGGTGATGTTAGGCAGAAGCGCAATTACTGCCGCAATCACCAACACACCTGTTGCTTTCAAAAATGCGGGGAGTGTTTTCTCTATTACTGCATAAACCAGCTTCACCGCGCCCAACAACAAAATTGTGAGCAATAAATAATACGTAATCTGTAAGTGGTTAGTAGAAATCTGCAAGGCAAGAAACAAGGCAGTGAGTGCCGCACCCAACAATATCCTTCCCCGATAAGCCAATAAAATAGAGCCAACCACAGGGGCCATATAGCCCATGGCATGAACCTGTGAATTGTGTCCTGCTTCGATAATTATCACAGAAAAAGAAGCTAATGCAAATGCAAATGCACCGGCAATGGCAAGACGCCAATCTACATTCAGCATAATGAGCAAAAAGTAAAAACCCAACATCAGCAAAAACAAATAATTGGCAGGGCGCGGTAAACCTAATTCCAACGCACTGCCCACATATTTCACCAGATTATTAGGATACAAAACCGAAATCTGATAAGCGGGCATTCCGCCAAACATAGAGTTGGTCCACAAAGCTTCTTCACCTGTCTTCTCACGAAAATCTTTCAACTCTTTTGACATGCCGGTGAAGTTGGTAATATCACCCTGATAAACCACTTTGCCTTCGAGCAGCGGATGCAGGTATGCCAGCGTTACCACAATAAAAGCAACCACAGCAATCAGATGCGGAAGCAGGTTTTTGAAGTTGATGTTTTTCATAGTTTGAATTTTTATTTCACTTCTTCGTAATCCACATACTCACCGTCATTGCCTTTACTCTTTTTAGAAACATTTATTTCTCCTTCGGGCTTACGTTGCTGGTCCTGCATTTGTTGCATACGCTCCTGCATATCGCGCTGGGCTTTGTTTACCATCGAACGCGCAGCAAGCGGCACTATTACTTTAAACACAAAGTTATAAAGTGCGTAAATTAAAATAAGAACAAGAATGAGGCGTATCATTCTGAAATGTTAGCGGCTTAAGTAAAGATTTCGTTCAGAATAAATTTTCTGAAAAAACTCATCGTGCAAATCGTCAATAAACTGAATGGCTTCTCCAGTTGATTTCATTTCAGGGCCAAGCTCTTTATTCACATTCGGGAATTTATCAAACGAGAACACCGGAATTTTAATAGCATAGCCTTTCTGCTTCGGATTAAATTTAAAGTCTTTCACTTTCTTTTCGCGCAGCATTACTTTGGTGGCGTAGTTTACATACGGTTCGTCATACGCTTTGGCGATGAAAGGAACCGTGCGTGAAGCGCGCGGATTGGCTTCAATCACATACACTATCTCATCTTTTATGGCAAACTGAATATTCAGAAGTCCTACTGTTTTAAGAGCCACCGCAATTTTCTTGGTGTGGTCTTCAATCTGTTTCATCACATTTTCACTCAAGTCAAAAGCCGGAAGCACCGCAAATGAATCACCGCTGTGAATACCGGCAGGCTCAATGTGCTCCATAATTCCAATGATGTAAACATCTTTACCATCGCAGATAGAATCGGATTCTGCTTCAATTGCTTTTTCCAGAAAATGGTCGAGCAACACTTTATTTCCCGGAATATCACGAAGCAAATTAACAACGTGTTCTTCCAGCTCTTGTTCGTTGATTACAATCTTCATGCTTTGTCCGCCCAGAACGTAAGAGGGGCGCACCAGCAAAGGAAAGCCCAACTCACGTGAAAGCTTGATTGCATTCTCTGCATCTTCAATAACACCGAATTTAGGATACGGAATATTGTTCTCTTTCAATAAGGTTGAGAAGCTTCCGCGGTCTTCCGCCAAATCCAATGATTTATAATCTGTGCCTATGATTTTTATTCCGTAGCGCTCGAGTTTCTCTGCGAGTTTCAAAGCAGTTTGTCCGCCTAACTGAACAATTACACCTTCGGGCTTTTCGTGCAGAATGATGTCGTAAATATGTTCCCAGAAAACCGGTTCAAAATAAAGCTTGTCGGCAATATCAAAGTCAGTGGAAACCGTTTCGGGATTGCAGTTGATCATAATGGTTTCGTAGCCGCATTCTTTTGCAGCCAATACTCCGTGGACGCAGGAATAATCAAACTCTATCCCCTGCCCTATCCGGTTGGGGCCTGAACCCAAAACCACAATTTTCTTTTTATCCGAAACGATTGATTCGTTCTCGTCTTCAAACGTTGAATAATAATAAGGTGTTCTTGCTTCAAACTCAGCCGCGCAGGTATCAACCAATTTGTAAACGCGGTTGATGCCCATTTCTCTGCGCTTATTGAAAACCTCACTTTCAAGGCAGCGCAACAAATGTGCAATTTGTCTGTCGGCATAACCTTTCTGTTTCGACTCTTTCAGTAAATCAAAAGGGATGGTGTCGATGGTGTATTTTGAAATTTCCTTTTCAACAAAAACCAATTCTTCAATCTGATGCAAAAACCAGGGATCGATGCGCGTAAGCGACTGAATGGTTTTAAACGGAATGCCCAACTGCATGGCATCTTTGATGTGAAACAAACGATTCCAGCTTGGTCTTTTCAGACTTTCAACCAATTGTTCCTGATTGCGCAATTCCTTGCCGTCAGCACCCAAACCGTTGCGTTTAATTTCAAGCGACTGACAGGCTTTTTGCAATGCTTCCTGGAAATTTCTTCCTATTCCCATCACCTCTCCCACTGATTTCATTTGCAAGCCCAGTTCTCTGTCAGAACCTTTGAACTTGTCAAAATTCCAACGCGGAATTTTTACAATCACATAATCTAGTGTGGGTTCAAAAAATGCCGATGTGCTTTTGGTAATCTGGTTTTGCAATTCATCTAAGTGATAACCAATCGCCAGCTTTGAAGCAATTTTTGCAATCGGGTAACCGGTTGCTTTACTTGCCAGCGCTGATGAACGCGATACACGCGGGTTAATTTCAATGGCAATAATATCTTCGGCTTCATCGGGACTAACCGCAAACTGCACATTACATCCGCCTGCAAAATTTCCGATGGAGCGCATCATCTTGATGGCCATATCGCGCATACGCTGATAGGTTCTGTCTGAAAGGGTCATAGCAGGTGCAACGGTAATGGAGTCGCCTGTATGAATTCCCATCGGGTCAAAGTTCTCAATCGAGCAAATGATAATCACATTGTCGTTGGCATCGCGCAGTAATTCCAACTCATATTCTTTCCAGCCGAGTACGGCTTTATCAATCAATACTTCGTGCGTTGGTGAAGCATGCAATCCGCGGGTAAGTGCCGCATCAAATTCTTCGCGGGTGTGAACAAAAGAAGCGCCCGTTCCGCCCAGTGTATAAGAAGGGCGGATAACCAATGGAAAACCTATCCATTGCGCTATCTCTTTTCCTTCCAGAAAAGAGTTGGCAATTTTTGAAGGAGCACAACCCACTCCTATTTTTTCCATCAGTTGACGGAAAGCCTCACGGTTTTCTGTAGTTTCAATGGCCTGAATATCCACACCAATCATGCGTACATTATGCTTTTTCCAAAGCCCCATTTCATCGCATTTGATAGCAAGATTCAAAGCAGTTTGTCCGCCCATAGTGGGAAGCACGGCATCAATCTTACGCTCTTCCAGAATTTGTTTGATGGAAGCAGGCGTTAACGGCAACAGGTAAACATGGTCGGCTGTTACCTTGTCGGTCATGATGGTTGCCGGATTGGAATTGATAAGCGAAACTTCAATTCCTTCTTCCTTCATGGAACGTGCTGCCTGCGAACCGGCATAGTCAAATTCGCAAGCCTGTCCGATTACGATAGGTCCGCTGCCTATGATGAGAACGGATTTTATTGAATTATCTTTGGGCATTATTCAGATATTTAGTCCCGATAGCTATCGGGATGAGATTTACGAACCAAAAAAACTTCGCGAATTTAGAGGATTTTGGATGAAAGAAGCGTTTAATTTGTCAACACATTTTCCATACTGTTTTTTTATCACTAAGAGCACCGAGAAAGATTAATAAATACTACCTAATATTTTACCACATAGGCACATAGGGCACAATAGAGAAAAACATAGAAACTATGTAAAAGCCTATGTTTTCTATGTGCCTATGTGGTTCCAAACTCACCATTTGTGAAAGACAACTACATACAAACAGGTAATTCAAAACATACCTATTACACCTTTGGAAAAGGTCCCGAACCGCTTTTAGCTTTTCACGGTTTCGGGCAGAGCGGAAAGGAGTTTCAGGTGTTTGAGAAATACATTGGCGATAAATTCACCATCTATGCTTTTGATGTGTTGCATCACGGAAACAGCGAGCATGATGGCGAACCAATAACCGAAGATGATCTTAAAGAGTTGGTTAATGCTTTCACAAAGCATCATGGCATTAATAAATTCTCATTGATTGGCTTCAGCCTGGGAGGTAAAATTGTACTGAAGCTGATGGAGCTTTTTCACGAACGGTTGAACAACGTTATTTTGCTTTCGCCTGACGGGTTGAAAGTAAACCCCCTTTACCGTTTCTCCACCGTTACCTCACCGGGAAGACTTCTGTTTCGCGGCTTTATAGAAAATCCTTTACCCGTTTCAAAAGCAGCATTGCTGCTGAAGCACATGAAGATACTGGACCCTAAGATTTACAACTTCATGTATTCGCAGATACGCACCAAAGAGCTGCGCGAAAAGATTTACAAGGTCTGGATCACTTACCAGAACATTAACCCTGATTTAGATAAAATTGCCGCGCTGATTAATAAGAACACCTTCCGCTTTATGCTTGTATTTGGCAAACACGACCGTGTTATTCATCCTAAATACGGTGAGCGTTTTATTGAAAAGCTAACCGATAAGAATGTTTTTGTGCTGCTGAATACGGGGCATCAGCTGATTAGTGAAAAGGTGGGGGAGTATTTGAGGGAAAGGTTGGCATTGGGTTGAAGAGCAACTTAACGGCAACCGCAATGTACATTCAGTTGAAATTTTCATCTGCTATAAAGTCCAGATTGCTTTTTCCAATATTGCAAACTGAACAAAGTGTCTGCAAATTTTCGTAAACTGTTTCTCCTCCTTTGTCCCAAGCTAATATGTGGTCAACGTGCAAAATAATTTCAGGGTCAGTTGCTGGATTTCGTCCACAAGCAACACATTTAAAATTGTCCTTTCTCATAACAAGAAACCTAAGTCGCCAATTAATGTCTCTTTTTGTTTTGTGCTTAGGAGCAACTTCGGTTTTTGTTACTAAAGATTTTTCCGTTTCAATTTCTTCTGAATTAATAAACTCTACAAATCTTTCTAATGCTTGTCTCCAACTTCCATAACGTTTTTCATAAGTCCCAGAACTAAATTTTGAAAGAGGCTTTGTCATTTCTTGATAACGTGGCTGTCTTCCAAGTCTTAGCCAAACAGTTTCAATATTTTCAAAGAGTTCTTCGTCTGGAATATTTAGGTTTCTTGTTCTTTCAAGTCCTGCTTTTTCAAGCGACTTAAACCAATTACCAAATCTTCTTGTCAATGTTGTGCTGTGAAATTTTCCCCTTTCGTTATATTCGTCAATAGTCACTTTGTTCTTACCAATTTCTTGGGCAACTCTTGTCAAGTCATCAAGCAGGTCTTGGTCTGGAGTATTCCGATTATAAGTGTCTAATTCAAATTTCATTTCTTGCAGAGTGTCTCAATATGTCTACCACTAACATTTATTATTCCGCACCAAATATAAAAAAACATGCACTTGCCAATTTACCACCCCAAGAATCAATTTGAATCTCACGCTATAACTTTTACACAGCAAGAATCATTTTGAATCTCACGCTGTAACTTTTACACGCCCCAATCCAATTGGAATGCGTGTTGCGGGGAAAGGGATATCATGCGAGCGAAACGCATAGCACTGCTTAAGGAGTAATGAGCGTTTCAGGCGGAACGCATACCATTTCATAGGGAACGCATATTAATGCAGGGGGTGCGATGAGTGTTGCAGGCGGAACGCATATCATTTCTTTGGGAACGTATATTAATGCACAAGTTGCGATGGTCGTTGCAAGCGAAACGCATATCGTTGCATGAGAAACGATGACTGTTTCTTGCGGAACGCATGTCATTGCGGCAGGTGAAGGGAGGATTGCGAGAGTTGAAATGAGGATTGCATGACTTGAAGAGAGGTTTGCGCGACTTGAAGAGAGGTTTGCATCACTTGAAGAGAGGTTTGCATCACTTGAAGCGAGGTGTGCACGACTTGAAGCGAGGTTTGCGTGACCTGAAGCGAGGTGTGCGTGACTTGAAGCGAGGTGTGCGTGACCTGAAGCGAGGTGTGCGTGACCTGAAGCGAGGTGTTTTTTAGGTGAAGCGGGCTTTGTCACGATGTGAAGCGGAGATTGCGCAAGTTGAAGCGAGGTTAATCACGGT
The DNA here is from genome assembly GCA_050186075.1 of Bacteroidia bacterium. GTDB lineage: Bacteria > Bacteroidota > Bacteroidia > SXHM01 > SXHM01 > SXHM01. The sequence continues at coordinate 8,612 of JBFWYU010000013.1, read as the reverse complement.
AATAATGAGTGAGTTATAAGAAACAGGGTGATTTGATAAAATCTGACATTTTGGCAAATTAAAAAGCCCCTCGCCTAAGGCGAGGGGCTTTTTAATTTCAGCTATTTATGTGCTGCTTAATCGTGTGCCACGGTCATAAACCCTGCTTTCTCAATTCCGTTAATTTCCAACAGGTAGAAATACGTTCCTGAGTCAACCGGATTTCCGGCTTTTGTTCTTCCATCCCAGCAATCGCCCTGCGCAATTGATTCAAAGATTAAAGCACCCCAGCGGTTGAATATTTTCAAGGTAAAACATTCGTTGAACTCACCTTCAAAACCAGGCTGAAAACAATCGTTCAATCCGTCAGCATTTGGCGTGATGATGTTTGGCACCAGCAAATCAAATTCTATGTTGGAATAATTGGTTGCACTGAAATCAACAACGGCAGTATCCACACAACCTTCACCGTTGTAAACAATCAGGGTTACTATGGTTCCGGGACCAACATTGAAGTTTTGTTCAGGGTTTTCCAACGTTGAAGTATCACCGTTTGCAAATACCCACAGGAAGGTTTCCGCTCCTGTGCTGCCGTTGGTAAATTGTCCTACAATGCCTTCACACGAAGGAATATAGTGTGCAGTGAAACCTGCAGTTGGCGCAGCCAATACCTCCACCGTTAATTGTGCTGTTGCTTCGCAACCGTTTGCATCCGTTGCAACAACAGTATAGGTTGTAGTTTCGTCAGGCGAAGCCAGCGGATTTCCGATGTTCGGATTATCCAATCCGTCAGTCGGTGTCCACACAAAGCTTGTTCCGCCTGAAACAGACAGCTGCAGACTTTCGCCATTACAGATGGCATCGTTAGGCGTTGCTGTAATAGAGAAAATACTGATGGCAATATCATCGGTATCTTCACAACCGTTTGCATCGGTTACGGTAACAGTATACGTAATCGGCTGTATCGGGAATGCCAGTGGGTCAGCAATATTGGTATTGCTCAAACCTGTTCCGGGATCCCATACATAAGAAACGCCACCCGTTGCATTCAGTTGAACTGTGTCGCCCAAACAAAGTGGTAAATCATCACCTGCATCGGCCACCGGAAGTTGATTAACCGTTACGGTTAAGGTATCTGTATCCTGACATTGGTTTTGGTCACCAACGGTTACAATATAGGTTGTAGTTTGTGACGGACCTGCAACCGGGTTGGCAATATCATCAGCACTCAGGCCTGTTGAAGGCGACCATGAATACGTTGCACCTCCGGTAGCATTCAACTGAACAGAATTACCTGCGCAAAACTCTGCATCAACACCTGCAAAAGCTGTTGGCAAAGGATTTACGGTTACCACCACATCGCCATCACCCTCGCAACCTGCGTTGGTTACTACGTGTACATTATAAGTAGTAGTGTTAATTGGCGTTGCAACAGGGTTAGCAATGCTGTCATCGTTTAATGTTGCAGCAGGTGTCCAGCTGTAGATATCGCCACCGCTTGCTTCTAATTGTGCGTCTTCACCAATACAAATTGAAATATCCTGACCTGCATCCACAACAGGAAGCGGATTTACTGTAACTGTTACCTGCGCTGTGTTTTCGCAGAAAGGTGCGAATGTAACATCGTCTAATCCAAATGCTGTTGGGCCTGTGGTAGTGGTTATGTTTTCAATACAAAGTGTGATGGATGTATTGTTGCCTGAATTCCAGATATGCCAGAACTCGCTCCATGTTGCTACACCAAAAGGTGGAGTTGTAAATGGTGAACCAACAGGTGTTCCGTTTACGGTTAATTGCAGCAATGCAGGGTCATCAAGAACAAGTGTGCTTAACCATGCCGAGAAATAATAATCGTTGTTCGGTGCAACATCAAAGGTCTGACACCAAACATCTGTTCCGTAAGTCATATTGGCATTCACCACCATGAAGTCACCGCTGCCACCATGTCCTAATCCTGTGAAAGAAGGGTCAGCCAATGAGGCATCGTTAGTAACAGTGTATAGGCCCGAATTTGGTGTGGTAGCACCATACGTATAACCTGAAGAGAAACCGGTATCACCTCCGCTGAAATCAGGATTTACAACCTGTTGTCCGCTTGGCCCCTGCACCAATACCGAATACGTTGTTGTATTCGTTGGATTTGCTTCGGGGTTTGCAATACTGTCATTGCTCAAACCGGTTGAAGGTGTCCATGTATAGAATACACCTCCGCTGGCAAGCAGTTGTGCAGTATCGCCTGCACAAATAGCTACATCCTGTCCTGCATCGGCAGGCGGAAGCGGGTTGATTGTTACGGTAACAGTATCGGAAGAAGAACAACCGATCTGGTCAGAAACAATCACTACATAAGTGGTAGTTCCTGCAGGCGTTGCAATAGGATTAGCAATAGTAGTATCACTTAAACCTGTTGAAGGATTCCACAAATAGGTAACACCGCCTGTAGCTAAAAGTTGTGCGCTGTTTCCATCGCAGATCTGAACATCACCGCCTGCATCAGCAATCGGCAAAGGCTGAACAGTTACCACAACCGAGTCGGTAGAAGTACATCCCGTTCCATTATCAACCAATACATAGAAGGTAGTTGTTACCGGGGGCGAGGCCAAAGGATTTGCTATTGTTGCATCATTCAAATAAGCTGAAGGTGTCCATGTTATAGAAGAACCTGTTGGTGAAACGGAGAGTTGTGCGCTGTCGCCAAAACAAACGATTGTGTCACCTGTCGCAATTACGGCAAACACATCTACAAAAATACTGTCTACATCTGTGCAACCGTTTGCATCGGTAACAGTTACATAATAAGTAGTAGGGAAGTTTGGCCATACCTCAGGATTAGCAATGGCTACATCACTAATGTCTGTTGCAGGTGTCCATGAATAACTTACTCCGCCTGTTGCTGTCAACTGTGTGGTATCGCCCTGACAAATGAAAACATCCAAACCTGCATCTGCAATTGGTGCAAGAAGAACGGTTACAAAAACAGTATCGGTATCTATGCAACCACCGTTATCGGCAGTTAAAACATATTCGGTATCAACTGTAGGATTAGCCCAGGGGTTAGCTATTGAATCGTTACTTAAACCGGTTGCAGGCGACCATATATAAGTAGTTCCGCCTGAACCGTTCAACTGAACGCTGTCGCCAAAGCAAATCTGAACATCGGCACCTGCATCAGCAATAGGTAAAGGATTAACAGTAACAACAACTGTGTCCGCATTAACGCAGGTACCGTCATCAACTGTTAAAATATAAGTAGTAGTAACAACAGGATTTGCAATTGGATTTGCAATCGCAGTATCACTTAAACCAACTGATGGCGACCATGACCATGATGGTCCGCCTGTTCCGTTAAGTTGAATAACATCACCGATACAAATGGTTGTATCCTGACCTGCATTTACAACCGGCAATGGATTTACGGTAACCGTAATCTGTGCTGTTCCATCGCAGAAGGTTGAGAACACAATATCATCCAATCCAAAATCATTTCCGCCAAGCGTAGTGTTCTGATTCAGGATACAAATGGTTGCTGTGGTAGCATTGCCTGAATTCCAGGTTGCAAAAAACTGATCCCAGGTATTGATTGAACCGGGGGCACTGAATGGTGTTGCCAAGGGAACACCATTGATAGAAAATTGAAGAATTGCAGGGCTGTTTCCAACTAATGAACTTACCCAAGTAGAGAAAGCATAATCCGTATTTGGTGTAACCGGAACAGTTTGACACCATACATCAACACCGGGAGTTCCTGCACCATTTACAGCCATAAACTGACCTGTTGGCGGGTTGGTATGATCATTACCAACAAAACTCGGATGCACCGTTGAAGCATCGGCAACAACCGAATACCTGCTCTCGGGTTGGAGGTTGTTAGAAAATGTATAATCGCTTGTGAAGCCTGTATTGCCTTGTGAGAAATCACCGTTAGCTACCAAGTTTCCGCTCGGACCTGAAACAGTAACAGTGTATGTTGTTGTCTGCGTTGGGCAGGCAACAGGGTTGGCAATATTCGCATCACTGAGGCCTGTTGCGGGCGACCAGGAGAACGTTAAACCACCTGTAGCATTGAGCTGCACACATTCACCCGCGCAAACTGCGGTGTCGGCACCGGCATCAATTACAGGAGGCGGATTAATGGTTACTGTTAATGAATCCACTCCTGAACAACCAGCAGAGTCAACCACCGTTACAAAGTATTGTGTGGTAACAGTTGGTGATGCGATAGGATTGGCAATATTCGGATTATCAAGACCTGTAGAGGGTGTCCATGTATAAGAAATACCTCCGCTTGCATTCAGCTGAACACCATCACCCGAGCAGATGGCTACATCATCTCCGGCATAAGCGGTAAGCGTATCTATGAGTGTTAAATTCAGAATTGAAGTATCTGCACAACCTGTTACATTATCCAATGCAACAAGCGTAACCACATAACTTCCTATGTTGGTGTAAGTGTGGTTTGGTGCTTGCTGATTTGATGTTCCTCCATCACCGAAATCCCATGAATAACCGGTAGCACCCTGGCTATTATTAGTAAACTGCACAAAGTTTCCGCACTGAATATTTGGAGTAAAAAATGAAGATATTACCTGAACATTGCAGTTGGCAACGGTAAACTGAAAGTCGCGCTGAACGGTATTAATAACAACACCATTACGAACTTCACTTACACAAATTCCTACCACAAATGTTCCGATGGTGTTGGGTGTAACTATCAGCTGACCGGTTGTAGGATTTATGGTAAGCGGTTGTGTTCCGCCCATCATATCATTCAATGAATACGGATTGGTCCAAGATACAAAGCCGTATGGCGGTGGGTCGGGAACAAAACCGTTTCCACCGGGAGTTGTAGGATCAAGTCCGTCATGCGGTGTGCAAAGTGAATAAACCAATTGGTCTCCATCGGCATCGGTTGCGCTATGATCAAACACAAACTGCAAGCCTGAACAAAGGTAAAGCGGAGGCAGGTTAGTGAACTCGGCACTGCTGTTGTTACCTACCTGAGTAGCATTGGGTATTTGCGTGTAAAAAGTAGAACCTACATCACCCGGATCAACAATGTTTTGAATTACCGCATTACGGCAGCAGCGCTGATAAGCCATCTGGTACCCCCCTGCAATAGGCGGAAGTGTTACCACTCCGGTATAGGTAGTAACCTCGGTACACACATTAGTGGGAGGCGTAGTGCAGGGGTTGTTGATGGTTCCGGGTATCTGAGTTACAGTACCAAGGTCCATTGAAACCGTTGTTACCTGCTGGTTACTGCTGTTAAAAATACCTACCACAGCAGGATCATCAAACGGAGCCTGACCGCCAAAGCAATCGCGGTAAACGGTAAGATAAATGCGGTATTGATTACCGCCAAGGTACTCGTAAGTAAGCGTTCCGCCTACAATGTGGGTTGCAAAACTCTGAAGGCTGGTGGCTGAAAAAATGAGGGCCAACGATACGATTTGTAGTAGTTTTTTCACAGGTTCTTTGGTTTTATGTGTTTGATTTTAACACCGTTTTCAGGGAAACAATATTAAAAAATATAATCAAACAAGATGTGTGTCTTGCTTAATTTTAATTAACGTTTAAAGTCGGGTGGATTTTTAGCCACAGATTTCGCAGATTTTCACAGACTGCAAATCATAGCAAATCGATACTAATTATGTAAGAGCTTCAGGTGAAAAACCCTCGCAGTGGCAATCGATTACTTGCCTTCTCCGTAGTTTTCCTCTTTAAGAAAAACGCCTTCTATGTTGTAGAATTTCCAGATACCCTGCTTAACATCAAGAGCGTAATAGCCTTCGCTTTCGCGCTGACCGTTATCGTGGTAGGTAATCCACTTTCCGTATTTTTTTCCGTTGTTGTAGTTGCCTTCCTGGTGCTTTATCCCGCTTTCGAAGTAGAAAACCCATTTGCCGTTTTCAAGTCCGTCAATAATATTACCTTCTGATTTCAGCTTTCCGTTTTTATACCAGTTTTTGCTTTCACCAAAGGGCACATTGTCAACATAGGTAGTAGAGCTTTGCTGACTGCCATCTTCATACCATGATTTCCACACTCCGTTTTTTTGCCCGGCTTTAAATTGTCCGTTCAGGCGGGTTCTTCCTGTATTGTAAAAAGCCGAAAATGGGCCCTCGGGCAGTCCGTTCTGGAAGTTGTATTCTTCTACCAGCTGTCCGTTCATATCATAATCGCGGTAAAGGCCTTCCTGAATATCATTGGCAAAGTGTGAAAGAGTCCACACTTTTCCGTTTTCGTAAAATTCCTGCCATTTGCCTAACTTTTTTCCGGCTATGTATTCTCCTTCTAATTGTTTTGCTCCGCTCTCATAAAACTCCTGCCACTTGCCTTCTTTTAACCCATCAACATAGTCGCCTGAAGATTTAAGTTTTCCGCTAGGGTAGTATTCCTTTTTTGTCTGTGCTATTGAAGAAATAGTAAGCAGCAGACAGTAAGTAGTAAGCAGCAGGCTTGTGACTTTTGACTTGTAACTTATAACTTGTAACTTATTCATAAACTTGTTCTTTAATTTTCTTTCCATTCTCGTACGTTTCTTCGCGCATCAGGTTTCCGTCTATAAACCAGTGGGTCCATGTGCCGTGCAATGCATCGTCTTTGTATTCCATTTCTTCCTTTTTCTGCACATCGTCATACCAGGTGGTCCATTTTCCTTCTTTCTTTCCGTTCTTCAGATAGCCTTCTATGGTAAGCAAGCCATTTATATCATAATATTTGAACAGGCCGTTTTCCATACCATTCAGGTAAGCTCCTTCTTTCAGAGGATTTCCGTTTTCGGAAAATGTTTTGAAAGGACCGTTGAGCAGGCTGTCGGTAAAGTTATATTCGCTTTTAAGATTACCGTTTGAATAGTAGGTGATTTCTTTTACCAGTTTGTTTTTTTTGCCTGCGTAGTAGAAAACATGTTTGGTTGAGTCGCTGTCGTAGCTGATAGCTTCGGTTAGCTTTTGATTGGATGAGCAGGAGGGCAGCAGTGAGCAGGTTACCAGAAGTAGTAACAGGTATTCAGTAATCGGTAATCGGTGAAACTGCATTGCGGTTGTGGCTGCTTTTTTGAGGGCGGTAAAAATAAGGATTAATAGATAGGAATAAGGAGTTTTTTTCGGCAGGCATCAAAACTGATTGAGGCGTATTTTTTTGAGACTATCTATTGCGTTTTACAAATCATCTTTTATTCATTAGCCCTAATAAATCTTGCTCGCTCCACTCCTGTTCTGGTGCTTAACTCCATTATGTAAACACCGGGAGTGAGTTCCGAAATATTGGTTTGCAGTCTGTTTCCTTCTTGTCTTGTCTTAAGGCTCAATAATTGTCCGCTTATTGAATACACTGCAACAGTTACATCTCCGGTATGCGCCATTTCAACTGTTAAAATGTCACTAGCAGGATTAGGAAACAATTCAAAATCAATTCCCTTGTTTTCGGCAACGGAATTAACTGAATCACACTCATAAACACCAAAAGTAAATGAGGCAGAGGTTTCACCCGCCTCCATTTGAAGATAAGTATCAATATTAAAAGCCAGAAAATTAATACCCGCCTGCACTATGCCCTCCAACGGATTTGCTGCCGTAAGGGTTAGCTGATAACAGCCGTTTTCAAGACAAACCGGACTGTTGTAATAAAATGTATCCAGCGCATAATCATGTATACCTGAAAAGACGGTGTTGCCCAGCGCATCGGATACCTCCCAGTTTATAGGCTGCTCAATAGTACCATTATAATCTGAAGAGTAAACCGTAAAATCAGTACAACCCGATGCAGGAATTAAAACCTCCGAAACTGAAAATGCACAAACCAATGAATCATAAAACCCTGTGTAAAGCAATAAGGTTCCGTTAAAAACCTCACCAGGCTCATAATTGGCAAGCGTAGTAACAAGTCGATGTGCCGAGTACTCGCTGATACCAAAAAAGTTTACGGTTTCGGTAGCCACGGTATCTCCTTTTGTATCTACCAACTTAAAGCCCGGGTACGAAAAAAATTCTACCGTATTGGTATTATGCACATACACCACCAGTTCAGTTGAATTAAAAGGATTAAACCCAAAATAAATCACATCCAACGAGTCGCAGGCATCAGCCTTTGCGATATAATTTGTACTAATAATTAGTAAAGAAAAAAGAGTAAATATAATTGATTTCATAGGCGTGCTTAAAAATTTAAAGCGCTAATCTACATGATATTGTTGAAATCATTTTTGCTGAAAATTTTGATTTGCTATCGAATAGTTTCTACATTTAACTGCTTTTTCAAAACCACCTTATAAGATTTTGAGTTTGGTGAATAAATTATTGCGACTTGTACTTCTAATTCTAATTCCATTTGCATCCAGTGCGCAGCTTACCGTTGTTGGCGGCTTAACTGCTACCCAAATGGCAAATATTATAGCTGGCCCGGGTATTACAATAAGCAATGCGGTTTATACCGGTCCTGCCATTTCATCAGGTTCATTTAACGGAACAGCATCTAATATTGGTATTAACAGCGGAGTGCTGCTAACCTGTGGCGACATCAATATGGCCATTGGCCCTAACACATTAGGTAGCCAGGGGGTTGACAACCTTGCCCCCGGCAATGCCGACCTCAACGGCATAGCAGGAGCTACCACCTACGATGCAGTAGAA